>SVBE01000017.1:0-489 GCA_015059065.1 Erysipelotrichaceae bacterium
AGGTGCCAAACCTGGTCGTCGATGTGAACTCTTGGACCAGATCAGCCTGTTATCCCCAGGGTAGCTTTTATCCGTTGAGTGACGGCCATTCCACAATGAAACCGCCAGATCACTATGCCCGACTTTCGTCCCTGCTCGACTTGTTTGTCTCGCAGTCAAGCACCCTTATGCCATTGCACTCGATATATGATTTCCAACCATATTGAGGGTACCTTTGGGCGCCTCCGTTACATTTTGGGAGGCGACCGCCCCAGTCAAACTACCCGCCTAACACTGTCCTCCTCGCCGGTAAGGGAGTGAGTTAGATTAGTCGCAATTCAAGAGTAGTATCCCAACGTCGACTCCACCGAAGCCAAAGCCCCGATATCAAAGTCTCCTACCTATCCTGTGCATGAATCGCAATTAATCAATATTAAGTTATAGTAAAGCTCCATGGGGTCTTTCCGTCTAGTCGCGGGTAACCTGCATCTTCACAGGTAATAAGATTTC
>SVBE01000017.1:499-20757 GCA_015059065.1 Erysipelotrichaceae bacterium
AACTTACCTGACAAGGAATTTCGCTACCTTAGGACCGTTATAGTTACGGCCGCCGTTCACTGGGGCTTCAATTCAGAGCTTGCACTCCTCCTTTTAACCTTCCAGCACTGGGCAGGCATCACCCCATATACATCGCCTTGCGGCTTGGCATAGAGCTGTGTTTTTGGTAAACAGTTACTTGGGCCTCTTCACTGCGACTCTCTTGCGAGAGCACTTCTTCTTGCGAACTTACGAAGTAATTTTGCAGAGTTCCTTAACAACAGTTATCTCGCTCACCTCAGATTACTCATCTTGACCACGTGTGTCCGTTCTCGGTACGGGCCGTATATACTATAGTTAGCAACTTTTCTTGAAAGCTGGTATCACCGACTTCGCTACTAGGACAAGTCCATTCGCTCCCCATCACGTATTTGCCTTAAAGTGTGCGGATTTGCCTACACACAAGCTACCTCGCTTGGTCCAAAATCCAATAATTGGTACGGTTAACCATCTCTGTCATTACATCACATATATACGGGTACAGGAATATCAACCTGTTATCCATCGACTACGCCTTTCGGCCTCGCCTTAGGACCCGACTAACCCTGGGAGGACGACCCTTCCCCAGGAAACCTTAGTCAATTGGTGGATATGATTCTCACATATCATCGTTACTTACACCGGCATACTCACTTCCATACAGTCCACAAGTTCTTTCGATCTTGCTTCGCCCCGTATGGAACGCTCCCCTACCACTTTAGTAGAACTAAAATCCGTAACTTCGGTATTATGCTTAGCCCCGGTAAATCTTCCGCGCGGAGGCACTCGACTAGTGAGCTGTTACGCACTCTTTAAATGGTGGCTGCTTCTGAGCCAACATCCTAGTTGTTTATGCATCTCTACATCGTTTAACACTTAGCATAAATTTAGGGACCTTAATTGACGGTCTGGGCTGTTTCCCTTTTGAGCATGGAGCTTATCCCCCACACTCTGACTGCAAGGATACCGCTGATGGCATTCGGAGTTTGATTGCAATCAGTACCGCTAATGCGGCCATCATACATTCAGTGCTCTACCTCCACCAGTTAAAACCTTACGCTAGCCCTAGAGCTATTTCGGGGAGAACCAGCTATCCCCCGACTCGATTGGAATTTCTCCCCTATCCACAAGTCATCCGCGGGCGTTTCAACGAACGTCGGTTCGGTCCTCCAGTAAGTTTTACCTCACCTTCAACCTGCTCATGGATAGATCGTCGGGCTTCGGGTCTATGTCTACGTACTAAGTCGCCCTATTCAGGCTCGCTTTCACTACGGCTCCGTCTCTACGACTTAACCTCGCACGCAAACATAACTCGCCGGTTCATTCTTCAATAGGCACGTCATCACCCTTTAACGGGCTCTGACTTATTGTAAGCATACAGTTTCAGATTCTTTTCACTCCCCTCCCGGGGTTCTTTTCACCTTTCCCTCACGGTACTGGTTCACTATCGGTCACTAGTTAGTATTTAGCCTTTCCGAGTGGTCTCGGTAACTTCCAGCAGAATTCCTCGTGCTCCGCTGTACTCTGGAATCCACTAAGGTAACTCATAATTTCGCTTACGGGGCTATCACCCTGTTTCGCCAGCCTTCCCAGACTGTTCAGCTATCACTTGTTAATCCCATATTGTGGTCCGTAACCCCAATCCTAAGATTGGTTTGGGCTGTTCCGCTTTCGCTCGCCGCTACTGACGGAATCGATTTCTCTTTCTTTTCCTCTAGGTACTAAGATGTTTCAATTCCCTAGGTCTATCTTCACTCCCTGTATTGGTTATCGGGAGGATAATGCAACATAACTTGCATTGGGTTTCCCCATTCGGATATCAACGGATCAAAGCTCACTTCCAGCTCCCCGTCGCTTTTCGCAGGTAATCACGTCCTTCATCGTCTTCTAGTGCCAAGGCATTCACTGTACGCCCTTATTAACTTAACTTCGTAAAATTTAGGTTTCTTTGTTGTTAGTTTTCAAGAATAAATGATTTATTTTGTTTTGTTACTATCGCTCATAATGATGAAATCACTATAATTCGACTTTAACAGAAAGATCATGTTTGTAATATTCAGTTTTCAAAGAACAACTTTTGAGAGATGTCTGATCTCTCAAAACTAAACAGATTCCATTCACCATCTTCGTCACGATAATCCTAGAAATTTTAGGTTTATTGTACATACGTTACAGAGTCATTGACCTGTAACACTTTCTCCATAGAAAGGAGGTGATCCATCCCCACGTTCCCGTAGGGATACCTTGTTACGACTTAACCCCAATCACCAGTCCTACCTTAGGCGTCTCCCTCCTTACGGTTAGGATAACGACTTCGAGTATTACCAGCTCTCATGGTTTGACGGGCGGTGTGTACAAACCCCGGGAACGTATTCACCGCGACATGGCTGATTCGCGATTACTAGCAATTCCAGCTTCATGGAGTCGAGTTGCAGACTCCAATCCGAACTGAGACCGGCTTTACGGGATTAGCTCCACCTCACGGTATTGCATCTCTTTGTACCGGCCATTGTAGCACGTGTGTCGCCCAGGACATAAAGGGCATGATGATTTGACGTCATCCCCACCTTCCTCCGACTTACGTCGGCAGTATCCCTAGAGTGCCCAACTGAATGGTAGCAACTAAGGACGAGGGTTGCGCTCGTTGCGGGACTTAACCCAACATCTCACGACACGAGCTGACGACAACCATGCACCACCTGTATTTATAGTCTCCTCTAATCTCTTAAAGGGTAGTAATCAATATGTCAAGCCCTGGTAAGGTTCTTCGCGTTGCGTCGAATTAAACCACATGCTCCACTGCTTGTGCGGGGTCCCGTCAATTCCTTTAAGTTTCAATCTTGCGATCGTACTCCCCAGGCGGAGAACTTAATGCGTTGGCTTCAACACTGCCTCGCGGCAATATTTAGTTCTCATCGTTTACGGCGTGGACTACTAGTGTATCTAATGCTATTTGCTACCCACGCTTTCGTGACTGAGCGTCAGTTTCGGGCTGGTAAACCGCCTTCGCCACTGGTGTTCCTCCATATATCTACGCATTTCACCGCTACACATGGAATTCCATTTACCTCTCCCGTACTCTAGCTTGATAGTTTCTAAAGCTGTATAAGGTTGAGCCTTACGCTTTCACTTCAGACTTGTCATGCCGCCTGCTCACTCTTTACGCCCAATAATTCCGGATAACGCTTGCCACCTACGTATTACCGCGGCTGCTGGCACGTAGTTAGCCGTGGCTTTCTGGTAAGGTACCGTCAAGTAAGCTTCATTTCCTAAGCTTACAGTTCGTCCCTCACAACAGAGCTTTACAACCCATAGGGCCGTCATCGCTCACGCGGCGTTGCTCGGTCAGGGTTTCCCCCATTGCCGAAAACTCCTTACTGCTGCCTCCCGTAGGAGTTTGGACCGTGTCTCAGTTCCAATGTGGCCGATCACCCTCTCAGGTCGGCTACGCATCCTCGCCTTGGTGGGCTGTTATCTCACCAACTAGCTAATGCGCCGCAGGTCCATCTTCTAGTGACCCCTTGCAGGGCCTTTCAAACAGTTGAGATGCCTCATCTGTTGTTATCCGGTATTAGCCAAAGTTTCCTCTGGGTATCCCAAGCTAAAAGGCAGGTTACCTACGTGTTACTCACCCGTTCGCCACTAGGGTGCAAGCACCCTCGTTCGACTTGCATGTATTAGGCACGCCGCCAGCGTTCATCCTGAGCCAGGATCAAACTCTCAATGTTTGTATTCTAGTTCAAAATAATTATCTGGTTTTGTATTGTTTAAAAAATTGACGTTAATGATGTTTGTACATCTGTTTAGTTTTCAAAGATCAGTTGCAACGCTTATATTACTTTGTAATAATTCTAAGCCCTCTCGGACCGCGTGCTTAAATACTATACTACTAATAAAATTATGTAGTCAACCACTTTTTTCACTTTTTTTATTTTTTTATCAAAATTTGTGGAGATGTGGATAATTATTGCTCGTTTTGTGGATTATTTTTGAGCTGTTTTTGCTTAATATAATGGGCTGTTAGGCCAAAAATTGCGGAAATAAGCATCGCTGAAGATACTATAAGATTAAGAATTATAAGAATATCACCCTCTGGAATGAGGAATGCATAATAGGTGATAAAACAGATTTGACCAAATAAAGTGATGATCTTCATCTTCCTATAATCCTTTAAATATAACGCGTACGTGTTAATGATCGTACCGATGATTGGTAAAAGGGTTAACCATCCACTCCAACCAAGGACGGAGAATAATGTCAATGCGACAGTGAATAAAAGAAGCCACCAATAGGAATCCGCCCATTTATATTTATCTCTGAAGAGGAAAACCACATCTCTAATGGCTCCCACCGCACTAGAAGCGACTAATGATAATAACACTTTGTCCCCGATATACATATATAGGCAGACAGAATTAACGATAGTCACCACATCAAAAGTGAAGCGTAGAATTAAAGCGTATTTCCTTTTTGGCACCACAAATAAAGCAACGCAAATCACGATGCTCAAGATGCTGAGGACTAATGCTGAGATATACCAACCGTTCATCGTTAATATATTTTAGTACAATTGTTTATTAAATAAATATAAAAATGCGATATTATATTATCTATATATTTAAAGAATAATAAGGAGATACATATATGAAGGTCTTTTTAGTAGGTGGCACTGGCTTATTAGGTTCAGAAGCCGCGAGAATTTTTATCGAAAGAGGACATGAGGTCGTTGCAGTTGCCCTACCTCCAGCCCCAGAAGGCGCCCCATTAGCCAAAGAGATGGACCTCCACTACTGTGATATCAATAAAATCAGCGATCAAGAAGTCAACAAATTAATCAAAGGCTGTGATGCTTTCGTCTTCGCTTCTGGTATCGATGAAAGAGTGGAATGCCCACATCCGGTTTATGAATGGTATGACAAATACAATATTAAGCCTCTACAAAGGCTCATCCCATTATGCAAAAAAGCGGGAATCAAAAAAGCCATTGTTCTCGGTTCATATTTCTCCATGCTCAATAAAGAAGAATATGGTTATAAACAACAACTC
This sequence comes from Erysipelotrichaceae bacterium, assembly GCA_015059065.1. Taxonomy (GTDB): domain Bacteria; phylum Bacillota_I; class Bacilli_A; order RFN20; family CAG-826; genus SIG220. The sequence goes on from SVBE01000017.1 coordinate 5,564, forward strand.
CCACAAGGACTATTAGAGAGGAACCCGTATATACGTGCGCGTGTAAAACAAGAAGAAGTCGTCAAATCCTTTGTCGATGATAAATTCGACGCGGCAGTTCTTGAACTCCCATATATCTTTGGTACTCAACCAGGAAGACAACCAGTTTGGACAGTATTAATCGAACAAATTAAAGGTATGGATAAATTACCATTTACGATGTATCCAGGTGGAGGAAGCGCGATGCTTACAGTCCGTCAAGTCGGTCAAGCTATCGTCGGAGCCACAGAAAAAATCGATGGTCAAGGTTTTAAAGCTTGGCCAATCGGCATGGTCAACTACACTTGGAGAGGATTCCTTAAGATTGTCTATGCCGCAAGAGGTATGGAAGATGAACGTCGCATCGTCTCTATCCCTGCTTGGATGATGAGAATGGGCACAAAGAAAATCCTTAAAGAATATGAAGAAAAAGGAATTGAATCTGGTCTCGATGTCAATTATCTCCCTTATATCATGAACCTCAACCTCTTCATCGATAATAAATACGCTATTGATTTAGGGGTTACTGAAGATCATATCGGTAAAGCGATATTTGATTCCATTCGCGTTTCAGAAGCTGTCATCAACGGTGAAGTCAAACTTCTCGGGATGAAAGGCGAATAATAATATAAACAATAATGGGAAGAACATATCTCCCCATTTTTTTATGTCAGTATTTCAAAATATAACTTAAGCTACATTCAAAGAATCGTATAGAGTGCTAATTAATTACTATGTAATTATTCAAACAATTTAGCAATATGCTTTTCCCTGTTGGAAACATATATCTTTATAATACTTAATTGTCATATCGATAAGAAAATCAAATTTATATTCAGGAAGTTGTTTTGCTATCTTACCTTTACTATAGAACACCAATGAGGATGGAGTTAGTAGCATATAACTATTAAGTTTCAATGGTTTATCCATATAGAACAGAGGATATTTATCAGTGACAGCCAACTTCACACTAGTGAGGAATAAAGCCACGAACAAATCATCATCCCAAAGCGAGGCATAATATGGAACGCATTGACTAGATGTAAAGAATATGGGATCAACATTAAAGAACGCACTTAAATCGAGAGTCTCTTGATAAGTCAATATCTTCTCCTCTTTTTGATTGTTTTTAATTTTGTTAAGGGTATAACGATTTATATATAACGCTCGCGAGAGATTAAATACACTAATCTTATCGCGTTCAAGCAACACCTTTAAAGTAGTAATCGAAGATAATTCATTTTTGACTTTTTCGATTAATCGAAAATTGCCCATTTCGTGATAAGTAGGAAATAGTTCAATCATCTTTTGAAGCGGAAACAGCATGAATAACTTTCTTAAGGGAATAGATAATGAGATAGCTACAGTGATATAACTCTCACCTGCGTAAATATATTCTTTAGAGAACTGATCATCAAATCTTTTTATTCCACCGCCTAATTCATTGAAACAAATATCATCTAGAGAGGTTTTTAAGAAACTATCAACACGATTATATTCAAGGAAATCAAAAAATCTATTATTCACTACTCGTGCATTGATAGATTCATCGCTTAATGCGCACTGATAATGGGCGTAAGATAACAAACGTCCAAATTTATTTTTTATTTGACTGATGTCTAATGTCTTCACGAATAATATCCCTCAGATAGGTATGTTCTATCTCTCTTTCCTTTAATAGTTCTTCATACTCATTATTTGCGGCTTTTTCTAATTGGTTATAATAATTATTATGTTCAACGCGATAAGACCTTATAAAGACGATTGATTCAAACGCTTTTTTACTGATTAAAACATGCTGTAAACCTAGTTTTCCTAACATCATCGCTTTTTTAAGTAATTCAATAGGAAGATCGCTAGATAAAAAGTCACGAGCGTAATCATAATAGGAATCGTCCGCGCGATAGCCAACAACAAAATCAATATTTGTTAAATCTGGCTTATAGTAAGTAATGAGATAATCTATTTCTTTTTTGTTTTTAAGTCTTGTTTCTTGGTCAATCCTATTGAAGCATAATAAAGCCATCCATTTGAGAACATCTTCATCGTTATTGTGATTGAGCCAAAGAACATTGAGATCAGCAACTTCAATTTCATATTCATTGATATAACCGCCTTCTTCATTTTGTCCTGCCCACATCATCGCGGTACTTTCATCATCGCTTAAATAAAAGCCAGATCCATAATCGCAATCAGACCTACCATACCCATATATTGGTTTTACAATCTCTTTATCGGAGCCATGAAATAGTTTTATCATACTTTAATTATACACATTGCATAATTTTATACAATCAACTAATTATTTTTCAGTATTTTGCCACCTTAATTGTATAATTTTATACAGTCTACTTCATTTTTTGACCAAAATAAAAGCGGGGCTTACCCCCCGCGATTAATTGTTATTAGAGTCTTCCGAAAACCTTTTAACTTTCTTATCGACGATTTCTTTAGCTTCCTTTTGATGGTCATCAGTGAGGAATTTTCTCACTCCCACCACTTTTGGATTTTCAATATCGAAATCATCCACTAAAACATAACCGACTGTGTTGAGTTTACGGTATAAACCATTTTTAATAGTGACTTTGCTACCTGCAGGAAGAGTTTTAATCTTGCTACTATCAACGACATAATAAACACGTTTATTATCTCTTTCCACTTTTTCGACATAGTCACCGTTAACTTGATAGACATCTTTATATAAGCCTTCTCTAATCTCTTTGACTAATAAATCTTCTTGGATGGTTTTCACATCTCTATCTTCCACATAATAATAACGTGGAGAACCATCTTTGTTCTTGACGAGATTGCCTTCTTTATCATGCATCTCTTCAATATAAGCTTCATAAACAGTGTAAGAACTGGAGAGCTTATATTCTCCATATTCCTTGTAATAACTTTCGTTATGCGCTAATTCTTTTCCAAACATATTTTTTACCTTCCTTTAGTTTGTTTATTTTCATTTCTCTCATGGAGAGCTTTAACAGCCTTATCTAATTCTGCCGCGTTAATCTTTTGAATATCACGTGATTCAATAGTCTTGATTAATCTCGCGAGTTGTTTTCTATTTAAAAGGAATAATTGACTGGATTTGCTATCAATTTTCACTTGGCAATCATCGTTAACGATGATAAGACCAATCATCATCTCTGTGGGTAAACCAGTAGCAGAAGAGAGCTGTCTAAGGGTCTGAGATAATGATAAGAAGGGATTATCGACATAATTCTTATCCCCGTTTCTAGAAAGTTGAATGAGAGAAGCGTTTGTATCATTCCCCATCAAATTGCCTTCGATATAACGGTCGACGCAGATATAGATGTATTTCTCCGCGAAGATGATGTGGTCCACTCTTACTTGATGAACTTCATCGATGGAAAAGACATAATTATTAATTAAATAATAATCATTATTTAAAACGATGCGATATACGCGGTGATAGACATAATTATTGAAATTCACCCTCTGATAGAAATGTGCGAGAGGAAAACGGATTAAAAGAAATAATCCCACGATTACGACGACTGGGACCACGACGATAAAAGCGATTTGCATCGAAGTTAAATAAATCATATTAATCGTAAATCGTCTCTCCGTTTTTCGCGGCAAAGATAAATCTTTCTAATTCTTCTTTGCTCGTCTTTCTCGAAATGAGAGGTAAATTATCGACATCAAACCAATTGACATCATCCGTCTCATATTCATGTTCACCGAGTTCACTGATCGCTTTCGCTTCAAAGATTGCGACATATTCTGGAACATTCTTATTGCTCTTAAATGGGGTACGAGAAGTTAAACCCACTAGTCTAATGATCTCGATATCCACTCCTGCTTCTTGCTTAGATTCATTCTTTGCCGTTTCGCTTGGAGTGTCATATAAATCCGCCCAACCTCCAGGAAGAGAATAGGCTTGAAGCTCTTTTTCTCTCACCATTAAAACTTTAGTTTTATCCTCATTAAAGATAATAGTTCTCACCGAAATGGATGGAGTTGGATAAATATCTCTTTGGAAATAATTAGGACGATCTAATTTTACTTCCATAAAATGCTCTAACAAATCCGCAGAAATATCGTTTATCTGCTGATAATTGGTTAAAGCATAAGGGTCTTTAGAAAAAACCAAGCCAATCTTCGCGATTGACTGGATTTTCACTATATAATCGTATATTTCCTTATAATCCATGGATTATTCTTTGGCTTTGTTTAAATCCATGTGGGTTTCAAACACACGGAGGAATGTGGCAGGTTCGCAGCTCACGAGTTGGCCGTTGACCGCTAAAGAGATACGACCTGTTTCTTCGGAGACGACCACTGTCACCGCATCAGAGATTTCGCTGATACCAATCGCCGCTCTATGACGAGAACCATATTTACCAGCAAAGGCTTGTGTTGTTGGAGTGAAGAAAACGCTCGCAGCGACAATTTCGTTGCCGTGGATAATGACCGCACCATCATGGAGACGAGTGCCTTGATAGAAGATGGTCTCTAATAATTCCGCTCTTACAGGGGCGTTGACTGGAACACCATTTTTCATCACATCTTGTAAAGATGTATTTCTTTCAAAAGTCATGATCGCACCAGTTCTAGTCTTAGAGAGATTGATCGTTGCTTTCTCAATTTCTTTATACATCGAATCTTTGTCGAACAATTTCTCAACCTTATATGTGGAAGTCTTAATGCCACTTTTCTTAAATGGGTTTGCTAAAAACTTTCTTAAATCACCTAAGTTAGCAAATAATGTTGTGGTGACAGAAAAAGCCATCACTGATCCAGCGAGAATCATAACTGGAGTAGACACGAATAAGAATCCTAAGATGAAAAGCGATGATGATAACGATAAAACGATATAAGCCACTTTTCTCTTAATGACCTTGAAATATAAAACAAATAAAGCACATATAACCAAAGCAATAACAACAGTAGAGAACACGAATGTTCCTGTTGGCATCACTCCTTCATCCCAAGCAAATCTCATATATATTAACCTTCCAAAAATTATTCAATTAGTTGAAATAATGATAAAGCAATAAAAGTTATAATTCAACTTTTAATAATGAATTGTCACGATTTTATATAAAATATATAGTTTTCCACATCTTAGCAGAGACAAATCAATCAATTTTGACAATGACTGGTTTACCCTTTGGAGTCTTCTTTTTTAAGGATCCTTGATATCTTTTGAAATATTTTTTCGAAGCGATATCTCCTTTAGGAGTTACCTCTAAATATAGTTCATTAGTCTTCTCATCATATTTCTTCCCTAAATAGCCATATCGACATAACATCATGATGTATCGCGAGACCTTCTTGCTATTAAAGGAGATAAGCGTCCCGTAAGTCGGACAGTCTTTATAAATAATGATCTCATCAGAAACATCGCCGATAAGGATGCGATAAACACCTTCAGGAAGAGGATATAATTTCAAACCATTCAAATAGGAAATGGTGAGCAATATTTTGTGATGAGAAGTTGTTAAATCTAGTTCTTTTTGCATGCATTGATTATAGCATTATTATTTTTGTGATATCATAAAAATATGGCAACCGCACATATTGAAGCATTAAAAGAAGATGTCGCCCCAGTGGTGTTATTTTTTGGCGATCCCAAAAGAAGCAAAAATGCTGCCGATAAATATCTTCACGATGTTAAGCAAATCAACACTGTGAGATGCGCTTATGGCTATACTGGTTATACTGCGAATAATAAAAGAATCACTATTATGACGCACGGCATGGGACAACCATCATTAGGCATATATGCCTATGAGCTCATTAAATTCTATGACGTCAAGGTCATCGTCCGCGCTGGAACATGTGGAGCCTATCAACCAGAATTAAACCTTTTTGACCTCGTCATTGCCAGCGAAGTAGTCACCGATTCTAACTGGCCGAAACTTCATGGACTTAGCAACGATGTCGTCTTAAAAGCTGATAATGATATCGTTGAAATTGCCAAAAAAGAAGCGGATAAAATCGGTGTCAAATATCACGAAGGAAAAATACTCACTTCCGATGTCTTCTATGACCAGGATCCTAACGCCTGGAAAGAGTATCAAAAGCAAGGCATATTATCAGTAGAAATGGAAACATTTGCCCTATATCAGCTCGCTCAAGAACACGGAGTAAAAGCCTTATCTATCGTCTCTGTTTCTGATAGCTTTGTCCATCATCAAGAAACGACCCATGAGCAGAGAAGTCAGATGACCAAAATGGTGCAAACTGGAATCTCGATATTAGAAAAATATGCATAAGAAAAAGGAGAACAACGTTCTCCTATTTTTATAACGAATAAATAATATTATTTATTAGCAATCAAATATTTCATCAAGGAATAACTTGTCTCTAATAAATGTAGTCCGATAATTGGAATGATATTCTTCACCATTGAAACCGCCGAATTTACGACGCTTGGGCCAGTTATATCTTGAAAATATTGTGCTAAATAATGCATGATGACACCTCTTAGATCAGTGAAGAGAGAACGCAATTCTTCTTCGTTATAAGCGACTTGCACTTCATCTAAAATACTTTTCACTGTCGCCACTAAAGTGTCATAATCTGCGCGGAGTATTGATGTAACGATAGTATAAGCGTTTTCTTTTATTGCTGGAATGATGATTTCTAATTGCTCAGGAGTAATAGAAAGCACCAAATCAGCGGTTGGTTCAATATGCTTTTCAACAATGTTCGCATATTTTGTTCTAGTTGATAAATCAGTCGCCGATTCTACATCATAATCAGAGGTTTTTTCGGTGGCTTTCGCAAGCATCGTTTCGATGAATTTCTTTAAGTCTTTTTCTCCGTTTGGGTTTTCTTTAAACTCCACGATTTTTTCAGAGGAAAGGTCTAAGGAAAGATAATATGGTTTAAATTCTGTATAAATGAGTCGAGAATCAAAATTTTTAACGATTTCTGCCACATTACTTTGATAGATATCAATAACATCACCATAAACTTTAAAGCCATATTGTTTAGGTGGAATAAAAGTGATAAAATCACGGGAATTCATATAATTATGAATAAAGGAGAAGGATTCTTGTCCGTTATAAACGGTACATGATGGAGTTTCAAAACAATACGCATAAATATCTTTCTTATCTACACCTTTTAATGTTCCCTCTAGGGCTTTATCATAGACGTGTTTTGAGAGCAAATTAGTGACCGCCGCGGCACGTGAATAACCAGCTAGCCAAAGTTTGACTTTGCTACCAGCAGGAACTTCTCTAGCTAAATAATCAGTTAAGCCAGCATAAACAGCTTCCATCGCTCCAGTGAAATCTTTGTGGTCGCCACTTTCTCCAAGGAAGAAATTACCAACCATTTCTAAATGGTAATCGAAACCTCTAACCGAAGTCGCGACAATCACATAATCATTAACTGTTTTCTGGGCAATGGTATAAGCGATGCTATGATAAGTGTTCTTATCATAAGATGGAGAGTTATAAATCTTCGTATAATGGATGGCGTTAAAGAAATTATTGATTGTTTCTTTCGTGCCGTTAACTCCCGCCATACCTAAAGAAAGAAGACCTAAATCATCATTTCTCTTCGTCGCATCAGCGAAGAAATAATCATCATTATATTTGAAATCAAATTCCACCACCGCATCTTCATCTAGTCCCCAGAGTCTATTGGCCTTTTCCTTAATCTTAAAAGAGAATGATTCTTTAGGGTTAGCATAGCTAGTAGAACTCTCACTGGAAGAAGCAGGATCAGAGCTTGATGAAGAGGCCGCACTTCCACAAGCTGAGACAGTAAACGCTAATATAGGTAATAGAATTAATAGAGTTTTTTTAACATTCATAATACGTTCCTCATTTTTAACATAGATAAAAATAACATTATTTCAATTAAATTGCTATAATGGCATTATTCGGGACGTAGCGCAGCTTGGTAGCGCACTACCTTGGGGTGGTAGGGGTCGCCAGTTCAAATCTGGTCGTTCCGACCAATCTATCAAAAATCCTCCTTTTGGAGGATCTTTTAGATAATGTTATAATGTTCTAACGCTTTAAATAAGCCGTCTTGGTCAATTGGATCGGTTACGTAAGTCGCGTTATTTTTCACTTCTTCTTTGCCGTTTCCCATCGCAATTCCGATGCCGACTTCATTAAACATCTCAATGTCAGGAATATCGTCGCCAATACCCATCGCTTCTTCTTTTTTAAAGCCGTAATGTTTTAATATCGCTTTGATACCTGTGCTCTTGATATAAGGGGTTTCAGTGACGTCCACTCCACTATCATAGAAACGGAAGAAATGGAGAGGAAGATCCATGAACTGCTTTTCTTCCCCTTCTTTACAGAATAGGAGAATGCTTGTCACTTCTCGCCCATCATATTCATGAACTTCCGGATGATATTCATACCAGAACTGATAATAAGCTTTGGCTAAATCATTCTCTGGAAGAGTGAGATAGGAATAATCTGGACCAATGATTTGAAGTTCATATCCTAATTTGCTCGCTCTATCAACAAACCTCTTCGCTAAATCTTTTTCAATATATTGACGGTAAATATATTGATTATCAGCATAAGCAATCCCACCGCCAGAGCAGATATAGCCATCGTGAGGAATCTTATTAAGCGCATCGAGATGGAAGAACGACATATAATGTCGGGCCGAACAAATGATGACCTTTATCCCTCTTTCTCGAGCCTTTTCTAAAGCGAGAAGACCGCTAATAGGATAAGACAAAGTATGATGGTCAAATAATGTCCAATCGATATCGACAAATAATATTTTGATATCCTTATTTTTTTTCATTAGAAGGAATATAAGTTCTCGTGAGTAAATTTCTGGAATGTAGATTCTTGCATTGGAGAATATAAGCCACTATAAGTGAAGAAGGTATCAACATCTTGACATTCTTCTGGATAAGCGACGAATTTCTTATAATTAGCAATCGCTTTTTGATAATCTTCTTTTGCTTGAATATAAATAGCTACGGCACCAACTGCACTTGTAGAATAAGAGATGTAATAACCAGTCGCGCTGACAACTGGAGCAGCCCAATAGGCCATCACCATATCATATCCATCGCCGTATAAGGCGCGGTATCTAGCCATGATGGAATTGACACCAGTAAGAATCGCATCATCTGTTTTATCAAGATTTTCAAAGATATATGATTCAACTGTCGCTACTGCGGTTGGTAAAATCGCATTGGAAAGCATCTCATATACTTCATAGTCTTGAATGTATTGGTAAACTTTGAGATTTTCGCTGTCCTTATAATAATCGGAGAGGTAACGGTTGAATAACATCTCATTACCTTGGGAGTGAGTCTCTTCGATATCAAATGGGAAAGAACCATTATTCTCATTGTTATATGCAGCGTTATAATGGCCAAATTCGTGAACGATTGTGCTGATATTTTGATAATCTTTAGAGAAGAAGATTAATGGGTCATCCATTCCTGAAGAAACATAGGCAGTACCTAAAGAATTCTTATCGTTAGAGAAGATGTAATAACCATCTTTCTTAAGGTGATTATATGCTTTTAGCATATCGCCACCCATCATATCCACATAGGAATCGAGAAGGTCGCCTTGGAAATATGTCTCGTTAGCGATGTTGCCACTAGTAAAGGCATCAAAGATTTTCTTATTTGTCCCTTTTTTCACAACGGAGGAATCAACACCGTTTTCATAGTACATCGTCATTGGAACGACATATTGATCGATGAGTTTTGTATATTCGTCGACGAAATCATACTTATAGTTACGGCTATAATAATATTTGTAGACATAGTCTAAATAGTTATCAAAACCATAGATTGATGCAATACGATTACCTTTAGCAATCACTTCACGGTAACGAGTTAAGGAATCCTTTAAATATTTGTTCCAACCACTATCGTTATATCTGATCGATTGATTGCGGTAATCCAAAATGAATTGGTTATAAGCTTCTTCTTGCTCATCTTCAATAGCGGTAATCTCAGTATCTAATTTTTTAGTTTCTTCGGTATATAAGAAATTATTGATGTATTCATCAACTTCTTTTTCACTCATTCCTTCAAAGAAAGCATTATAAATTTCTTTTGAAGAGCCTTTAACATGCTCTAAGAAAGTGTAGTACCAAGTATAGAATGATAAATAATATTCATTTAATTCATCATATTTCTTGTTTGCTTCTTCATCAGCAGTCGCTTGATATTTGCCACGAGCTACTGTTAATTTCTCTCTTAAAGATGACATATAATCAGTCACCTTATTCATCTCGCCTAAGAAGGAATAAACACTGCCTTTATTCACCGCTATTTCATCAGCCTTAGTCATCGCATTCTTAAATGCATCGTTATTAAAATTGAGATCGCATCTAGCAACTTTTGGGCTTTCTAAAGAAATACCTGTTCCATTATTCTTTACGTCGTTCCAATCAAAGGGCTTACCACCTGTTGAACAAGAAGCGAGAACAACTGTCATACTCAAGATGAATAATGTTTTCTTCAAATGTTTCATAATTATTTCTCCTTTGCGCGCATTCTTCCTCTAAGGAAATATCTTTTAAATAAACTATTTTCTTTATATCTTATCCTTTGTATCGAGTGATTTCCAGCAACAAGTGCAAGAGGGAGTCCACCTGGACATTGGACATATTGTCCAGAAAGATAAAATTTCCTTAAGAATGGAACCTTGCCAGAAATCATTAACGCTGAGGAATACCAGTTATATAAAAAGCCCATATATGTCCCTCTAGAGGCATTAACATAACGATTGAATGTCATCGGAGTCGCGACATCTAATAAAGATATCTTGCCCGTTAATTCTGGGAACTTAGCCTCGATCTGCACCATCACCATCTTCGCGATGATTTCTTTTACTTTTTTATATTTTTCCTGGTTTTTGTAGAGATTTTTCCAATAATCAAAATGTTTGCTGTATTGATCGATCATCACTTGAACGACCGTTTTATTACCTTTGACATACATCGGATCATAAGAAAGTGAACGCATATTGATATGGTCGACTTTATATCCTCCAACAGAGAATGGCTCGCAAGAGAAATTATATGGAGTATCAACATTCACCATATCTTCTACGGCGAAGTGAATAAGAACGCAGCTAGGCGCGGGATGTTTCTTTGGATGATTATATCTCTTCGCTAGTTTATGAACTGGGAACTTTCCCTTTAATAAATTCATCAGGGCATAGTTCGCGTCACAGCACGTGATGACATAGTCACCGTTTATCGTTCTACCATCTTCAAGGATTACCCCTATCGCGCGACGATGATAGAATTTGACTTTCTTCACGGTCGTATTTAGCATCACTTCTCCGCCTAATTCATAATATTTATTCGCGATATTTTCCACGAATTTTAAAGACCCGCCTTTGATGTTACCCCCATTTCCACTCGCGATATTCGCATAGGAAAACATCATTGAATAAAGATTGCCTTTACCTGGTTGAATATGTGTGATCGCATATCTTAACGCGGGATGTTTAAATTTCTTCGCATAATGATCGCATGAAGAAAATAAACCTAATTCATAAGTCGGGAAATATTTGATGAGTTTAAATATAAATTTAAATAATGTTTTATATGATAAATAAGCCGTTGGAGCTTCTGTTGGAAGTTCGACATCGATATAAGCTTTAACAGTCTTAAAGAATTTTTTGATATGCTTACTATCTTCAGGAGATATTTTTATCCAAGCTTCTTCAGCTTTCGTTAAATCGGTTAAGAAAGGAACTTGAGTACCTTCATAATCAATCGTACCCCAGCTTGGCATATGGAATATCTCTTCGTCTTTAAAAGCTCCAACACTCTTCCACATGTCATATAATTGAGTTCCTTTTTTCGTTCCAGTAATCCAGTGGATGCAACCATCGACATCAAAACCCTTTCTCTTCCACCCCATGCAGAGGCCACCGAGAAGAGGATTTTTTTCAATAATTAATGGTTCAAAGCCTTGTTGAATCGCGGAAATGCCCGCGCTTAAGCCCGAGATACCACCACCAACAATGAGAATCTTTTTCTTTTTTTCCATACACTTAAAATAAACCTAAAGTTTATTGTTTGCAAATTGGTATATATAAAGGATTAATTATTTCTTTTCCATCACAAGGCGTTTGCCTTTAATCGCTTTCCACTTGTTATAGATGCGTGGATAATATTCTCTCCAAATGTTTTTGACGTGTTCTTTGCTATAGAAATCAGAGATCACTCTGCTACCTTTGGAATAATGTTCATAATATTTCTTATCACTTGCGAGTTTTTTGACCTGTTCATCAAACTGTTCCACATTAGATCCAATCGCATAACAATCCTGATCTTTAAACAAGATCTCTTCATAGAGGTCTAAATCCCTTAATAAGACTGGTTTATAGGAATTCACCACTTCTAATATCGACATTGGGAAAAGTTCGCTTAAAGATGGCATAAATAATAAATCAGACATATTGAAGATGCCGTTCATCTCACTACGTGGAATAATGCCGATAAATTTCACATTCGCGGGAGGATTATCCATTATCGCTTTAAGTTCTTTATAGCCATCCGTCATCTTACCAAATGAAAATCCACCTGCCCAAACGAACATCTTATCAGGATTTCTTTTCGCCACTTCGACATAGTCGAGCACCCCTTTACGCGTCTGCACTTGGCCGCATCCCATGACGACGAATGCATCATGAGGAATGCCGTATTTATCTCTTAAAGCATTTCTTTCTTCGTCGCTGATTTTATAGAATTTTTCATGATCGACGAAATTAGGAATATAAGTAATGTTTTCTTTTTTAATGCCGAGTTCTTCTAAAGGTGGAATAAAAGCAGGGTTAACCACCACTATTTCATCAGCCTTACGGTAAGTACCAATAACATATCTTTTAAAGACTTTAAAGATTAACCAAGGCATCTTTAAAGAGCCGTCTAAAGTAGAAGGAATAAAATGAACATACGCCACATTGACATGTTTCTTAGTAAATCTTATGCGGTATTTTGGATTAACCGTATGCATATGGTAGATGTGGAAATCGGATTTACCGCTATTTTCGGCAACTTCAAATTCTTCGCATTCTTTGACGAGTGCAACTTGTTCCATATAGGCAGAACCAACACCTTGTCCATCGACTGTTGTCGCGGCAGATAACATATTAATACGATATTTTTCCATATAAAAACCCTCTATATAAATGCTTATAAATTAATTATAAGAGAACAACAAAGAAAAAGCATCACTAGGATGCTCTTATTCTTGATTAAATAAGGATAGTACTGCATCCATATCTAGATCTATATGGAGTATATCAATCATGTCAGTCATAACAATAGCGTGTATCTGCCTATATCCCGTAATCGTTCTCGAACTTACATTGCATAATAAATTGCCATTTAAATCAAGATAAGCAATATTATCTGGTTTATCACATCGAGAAATCTTAATTAATTTATCTTCATCAATATGATAATGACCAAATAACAAATCTTTATCCACTTTCTCTTTGCCAACTGTTCTATATCCTGCGAGGTGGCCATCATTAAAATTAATAGAATTGACCCTCTCTCCTTGATACTCTAAATCTACCTCGTGATCTAAAATAGTAGTCATTCTCACAAGACTAGAAAAATACGCATTGTAAAACGCGCTAGTAGGACTAAATAAAAATGCAAGCGACAAATGTTCTATAGAAGCATAAGAAATGTCATCTTTTTGATAGAAAAGTGTACCATCATAATTGACGTGATATTCTTGCTCTTTACTATAAATAGTAATATCATACGGAAGAGGATCAGAAGTTTTAAACTGTGCAGAAAGTAAAAAATCGTTAAAATAATCATTATAAAAATCGTTCAGATATATATAAGGGCTATAAGTTTGCAAGCCTATATAATAAAAATAAAATACATATTGTTTTTTGTCATAAGAATTAACGTTTTGCTTTCTTAATTCAGAGAGAGAAATTGTTTCACTAACCTCTTTATCCATACGGTCAGAACTATAGATAGTGATATCTTCACTAAGGGAATACTCTTCGATTGCACCTTCCATTAAATGTATTTCTTTTTTCTGAGCAAGGTATTCTTCAGCATAATCAAAATATTTTTGATATATATTTTCTTGTTTACTTGATTCACTACTAGAAGGAGTGCTAGTTCCACAGGAAACAACAAAAAATAAAGTGGCAAGAATCGGTAGTAACGATATCTTTTTCCTATTCATCTATATCTCCTCCATATGAATATGGCAATATGTTTGTTTGAAAATTACATTTGCTGCAGTAATAACTGCCATTTAAATAAACAAAGGAATGATTTTTGAGGCCCATATTTCTCCCGCAACAGTTAGTTGAAACACTGTGCTTTAGCGGACTTACATATTCGTAATGTAATGAATGAGATATTTTAAAGACACCTATTTTTGACTCATCATTGCTTTGCTGGCCCACAGAATGCGCAGGTGTATAGTCAGGACATGCAAAAATAGTATGATTATATACTCCTCCAAAACGCCATTTAGATCTAACCATAACACTATTAATATTAGATGATGACTCAGTAACTACAGCAGAATGGGAAATGGTAGAATCACTGCTATTTTGATCAACATCATAATAAACAATAATATCACCAACACAAATTGAAGAAGCATCTGCTATCTGAGATGGGTTTAGATATTCATCATAATCATAATAACAATACGGCAATAAATTGATAAATGGTAAAGGATCATCAACACAACACCTATCATTTAAAGATGGGATATTAGAAACATTGCCATCATATAGCCAAGCAAAACTATGGCAATTGTAAGTATAACTAGGGCCATAACCGGGCTCAAGCGTCGCAGACGAATAATAACTAGCGGGAGTAATAATTTCATTTGTACCTGGATTATCAAGCAAACCGATGTATTGTTTAACATAATAATTTTTACCACTTGGAGTAGTCACTAGCACAGTTTGAAAATCCCCTTGCGATTCCAAAAAAGCATTATTAGCGAAAAAAGTCATTTCCCTAGGAATAAGACTAGCGCTAGTAACAATAGATAGTAATATTTCGTTTATCATTTAAAAATAATACAATTTATAATAAGGCTAGTCAAGCGTTTTATAGAAACAAAAAAAAGAAGGCTTTAGGCCTTCTAATTATTTGAGGATGCCAAAGTTTAGTAGGGAAAAGTATGTACACCAAAGATAAGTAGGATTTTTATAACAAGCCAAAGTTATTTA
>SVBE01000018.1 GCA_015059065.1 Erysipelotrichaceae bacterium
TTAAAAACGCGTGCTCTTCTTCTCTTTTCATTAATGCAAGTATATTAGCCATCTTGGTATATGAAAGATTAACCCCTCCGTTTTTATAAGCATTTATTTTCATCTCTAGAAAATAGTTATAAGTAAAGCGATTACAGCCAAAACATTTGCTGAGTAGTTCAACTTGCTTCTTATTTGGATACAGACGGAATTTATAGGCTTTATTCATACAACTATATTATAACATATATGATATTTATATCATATATAAATCAGTAATATCTTTGTATTTTTCTCTCATTCATCCCCCGCTTATAGAGGTTATTCTAATCTTGATGGCTAACGCGACGATACGGCCAAATCAAGATGGGGGTCTTCTGCTAGGGGAGATAAACGTATTTTTTTAGAATTGACATAATTGTGGATTGTTGTAAACCTACAAGTGAAGTTATCCACATTTTAAAGTCTCATATATATTAATTAAGGATATAAGAGTTTTCCACAATTCCACATACAATACATCTGTGAATAATGTTTAAAAAGCATATTTTGTGGACAATTTGTGGAGAAGAAAAAATGGATTATAAACTAAACATTGTTAATACTTTGTATTAACTATATCCTACATATTTTCTTTGTAGTATAAATAAATTGTGGATAAGTGATTTTTCCACATTTTAGGTATTGACTTAACAAGATTAATTACACATAATTTTATCCACAGGTAGAGAATAATTATGGCTAAAACATTATCAGAGATGACCCAATTATGGGATAAAACTCTTAACAAATTAGAAAAGCGAATCAACGAGCCAAAAGTCTTTGAATCATTTTTCAAAAAATCTTATATAAATGATATTAATAAGGATTTAATAACTGTCGTGTGTGACTCCGCGTTAGGCGTGCAACTCATGCAGAACAAATATTACGCGGTGATCAAGGACACGATTAATGAGTTAAGTGATAATGAATATGAATTAGTTTTTACTATTGGTGATCAAAATAAACAAACAGTAGAAGAGAAACCAAAACAACCAAATTTCTTCGCTTACAGTAAAATTAACAAAACATTAACTTTCGATAACTATATAGTGGGTGATTTTAATAGAGAAGTTGCCCAAGCTGGAATGATCGTTGCAAAAAATCCTGGAACAATGTTCAATCCTTTGTTTATTCATTCAAATTCCGGATTAGGAAAAACTCACTTATTGCACGCGATTGCTAATTATATACAACAAGAAGTTAATCCAGGCGCGAAAATCTTATATGTAAATGGGAATGACTTTGTTGAAGAATATATTCAATTTGTCCGTGGTGATCGCGAATCTGAATCACTTAAAAACTTTGTTTGTAACTTCGACGTCTTGCTTTTTGATGATATTCAATTATTAAAAGGGAAGGTTAAAACTCAAGAGATGTTTTTCTCTATCTACCAACGTATGATTAATGATGGTAAACAAATCATCATTTCCTCTGATAAAAACCCAAATGAATTAAAAGATATTGAAGATCGTTTAATCACTAGATTTAACCAAGGACTTGTCATAACTATTCGTGAACCTGATCGTGATTCTTGCGTTTCTATTTTGGAGAACAAGATTGAATCCAATGGTATGGATATCACTAAATTTGATAATTCCGTTTTATATTTCTTTGCTGATAAATTCTCTAAGAATGTTCGTGAACTCGAAGGTGCGTTAAATAGGTTAATTTTCCACGTGTTAAATTTTAAAGATTCAGAAAGAATTACAATGGATGTTGCTGCTGAAGCTGTACAAACTTTAGTGGGTGGAAAAACCATCGCAACTCAGATAAATGAACAAAAAATTATTAATATTGTTTCTGAGTATTACAGCCTCACACCAGAACAACTCGTTGGTAAATCAAGATTAGGCCAAGTTGCCCTCGCTAGACACATCGCAATGTATATTATTAGAAATGATTTAGATATCTCACTTGAAAAAATCGGTGAAATGTTTGGTGGTAGAGATCATTCCACTGTGATTAACGCTATCTCACATGTTGATAAAGAGTTGACAACTGACGCTCAATTAAAACACGCGATTGAAGACCTCAGAAAACGAATAAATAAATAATTTTTATTAAATAAAAGATATTCGTAAAATTATATGATAGAATGATTCCAAGCCTGGTAGTTTTATTGAGTTATCAACATATCCACAAAAACTACTATTATTAATAAATAATATATAAATAAACCTAAAAGGAGAAAAAATATGAGATTTACAATTTTGAGAGAAGAGTTTTTAAAAGGATTATCAACCGCTAATAGAGCTGTTGGTGGAAAAGCATCACCAGTTGCTTCTTTAGTGAATTTAAAAATTGAATTAAATGAAAGAGGCTTATTTATAACTGGGTCTAATTATAATTTCACAATTAGATCTTATATTCCTTATAACCAAGGCGAAAAAGATATTATTAGAAATTATAAAGAAGGCTGTGTATTGGTTACTGCAGATTTAATCACTAACATCATTAGAAAAATGGAAAGTGATGAAGTTGTATTTGAAGTCATCGATTCCACTAATGCGGTTATCAGCAACAATCGTTCTGAATATAATCTCCAATGTGTTAGAGCAGATGAATACCCTGATTTAGATTTAGAACCAGATGGTACTGAATTATCTTTGACTAAACAAGAATTCACATCTTTAGTTAACCAAACCGCTTTTGCTGCATCTTTAAAAGAACAACGTTTAATTTTAACAGCTCTCAATTTAGAGGCGTCTAACGGCCTTTTAGTAGCAACTGCGACTGATTCTGCTAGAATGGCGAGAAAAGAGCTCCAAATCCCACAAGAAATCAATTTTAACACTAATATTCCAGCGAAGATGATGGAAGAAGTTGCACGTTTGGTTTCTGAAAGTGAAAATGTAAAGATTTCCATCTCTGATAAAAAAGCCTTATTTGCTTATAACGGAAATGTGATTGCAACTAGACTTGTTGCGGGCGAATATCCAAACACTAAAAACATTATTCCACACAACATCTATCACTCTTTAGAAGTTAAATCACAAGAGCTCGTTAAAACAATTGAAAGAATTAATATTCTTTCTGTTGAAAGAGAGAATGTTGTGGATTTATACGCTGATGAAGAAAAAGTGGAAATCACTGCTAAGTCATCTCAAATTGGTTACGCTGTTGATAAAATTGAAAACTTTAAATACACTGGTCAACCAATCAAAATCTCCTTTAACTCTGATTATGTGTTAACAGCTATTAAAGCGATGAACTGCGAAGATGTGGTCCTTGAATTTATCGGTGAAATGAAGCCATTTGTCATCAAAAACCCTCAAGATGACTCCGTGATTCAAATCGTGACTCCAGTCCGCACTTATTATTGATAAAATCGCCTATTTATTCACTATAAAAATCAAGGGAATTTATATTCCCTTTTTTATTTATATAATGTATAATAACTTCACGAGGTAAAAATGGAGGATAAGGTATTAATAAACGAAAATAAAGAATACATCACTCTTAACGAATTTTTAAAACTGGCAAATTTTATCTCAACTGGCGGTCAAGCGAAATGGTATCTGCAAGAAAATGAAGTCTTTGTGGATGGCGAACTTGAAACAAGAAGAGGGAGAAAATTATATCCAGGAATGAAAGTCGAGATTGATGGTTCCTCATTCCTAATTGAGAAAAGATGAATATCACTAAATTCCAGATTAAAAATTTCCGATCCTATCAAAACAAACTATTTAATTTTGAAAAAGGGATTAATGTGTTGGTTGGAGATAATGGGGTAGGAAAAACTAATGTGGTTGAAGCGATTCATTATCTATCATTAGCGAGATCGTTTAGAGGTACAGATGATGAAGATTTAATCAAAAAAGAAACTGATTTAGCAGAGATTGACGCGACCGTTATCCAAGGTAAAATAAGTAGACAAATTCGAGTCTTAATCACAAAGAATGGCAGAAAAGTATTTATTAATGGTAAACCAATTAATAAAATAAGCGAATTATCTAATTCTGTTAATGTGATTGTATTTGAACCAAAAGATGTCTTATTATTCCGCGGATTACCTAAGGTAAGGCGTAATTTCTTAGATATCTCACTTTCGAAAAAATCACCTGTTTATTTAGAATATATTTCTCGATATGAGAAGTTATTAAAAAAACGGAACGATATTTTAAAAAGTAGTAATGTAGATATGACTCTTCTTGAGGCTAATACTGAGCTTCTGATCAAGACTTCACAAACTATCGTCAATTACCGAGTAGCGTACATGAAGGATATTAATGATATCCTTAATAAAATTGTGCGCGCAATCGCGCGTGAAGATATAAAGGTTGAAGTTATCTATAAACCTTACATCACTCCAAACCAAAACTTTTACCAGGATGCAGTAAATGCTTATAAAAGGGCATTAGAAAGCGATTTAAAAAATAAAGCCACAACTATTGGGGTGCATCGCGAAGACTTCTATATCAACCTAAATGGGCGCGAAATTGGCACATTTGGGAGCCAAGGAGAGAATCGATTAGTGGCATTAGCCTTAAAACTTACCCCTTACTTCTTAATTGAGGATGAGGATAAGAAACCAATAGTGGTCCTTGATGATGTGATGAGTGAACTCGACCAATCGCATCAAAAACACCTAATAGAGTTTATACAAAAGTTTGATCAAGTGTTCATCACAACAACCAAACCAATAAATGATAATGTTAAAACTTATCAAATTAATAAATAAAGGAGGTCTTCGAAATGGAAGATGAGAAAAAAGAAGTGGTAGAAGCTGCTCCAGTTGCTCAACCTGAACCTGAAATTGAAGTTACAGAATTTCATAAAAAGGAAGAAGAATTAGAAAAAGCAGATGCGGCTTATACTGCTACTAACATTCAAGTTTTAGAGGGACTTGAAGCAGTTAGAAAAAGACCTGGTATGTATATCGGTACGACAAGTGCCGCTGGATTACATCACCTTGTATGGGAAATCGTTGATAACGCCATCGATGAAGCGTTAGCGGGTTACTGTACAGAAGTTCACGTCACAATTAATAAAGGTGACACAATCACTGTTACTGATAACGGTCGTGGTATCCCTGTTGATATCGTTGCTAAATCAGGTTTATCTGGTGTTGAGACTGTTTATACAATCTTACACGCTGGTGGTAAATTCGGTGAAGGTGGCGGATATAAAGTCTCCGGTGGTTTACATGGTGTTGGTGCTTCTGTTGTCAATGCCTTATCTGAATGGTTAGATGTTGAAGTTCATAAAGATGGTGGCATCTATTATATGAGATTTGAAAATGGTGGACATCCAGTTGACCATTTAAAGAAAATTGGTACTTGTTCTGATACTGGTACAATCGTTACTTTCAAACCAGATCCAACCATCTTCTTAGATACAACTGTTTATGATTATTCAATTATTAGAGATAGATTAAGACAAGTTGCTTATTTAAATAGAGGGATCAAAATCATTGTTTCTGACGCACGTGGTGAAACCCCACTTAAAGAAGAATTCTGCTATAAAGGTGGAATTATTGAATACGTTCAATATATCAACCACAACAAAACTCCTTTATTCCCAGAAGTTATTTACTGTGAAGGTAGTGAAGACACCGATATTGGAAACGGTAAATTAGCGAGAGTTTATGCAGAAGTTGCTATTCAATATAATGATGGTTATTCTGCAGCGGTCTATTCATTCTGTAACAACGTCCATACTCACGAAGGTGGTATGCATGAATCAGGCTTCCAACTCGCGATGGGTCGTGTCATCAATGCATATGCAAGAGATAACAAGTTATTAAAAGATAACGAAGATAACCTCACATATGATGATATCAAAGAAGGTTTAACAGCGATTATTTCTGTTAAACACCCAAACCCACAATTCGAAGGACAAACTAAAACTAAGTTAGGTAACTCTGAAGTAAGAAAAATTCTTTCTTCTATCGTCGGTGACCAATTAAATAGATTTTTATTAGAAAATCCAAAATTAGCGAGAATAATGATCGATAAGATTATTATGGCTGCTAATGCCCGTTTAGCGGCGAGAAAAGCTCGTGAATCTGTTAGAAAAGGCTCTCTTGAACT
The DNA here is from genome assembly GCA_015059065.1 of Erysipelotrichaceae bacterium. Lineage (GTDB taxonomy): Bacteria > Bacillota_I > Bacilli_A > RFN20 > CAG-826 > SIG220. The sequence goes on from SVBE01000018.1 coordinate 6,054, forward strand.
TAACACTCTTCCAGGTAAGTTAGCAGATTGTTCATCTAAAGATCCAACTAAATGTGAATTATACATTGTTGAGGGTAATTCCGCTGGCGGTTCCGCTAAAGAAGGTAGAGATAGAAATACACAAGCTATCTTACCTTTAAGAGGTAAAATCCTTAACGTTGAAAAAGCACAAGCAAAGAGGATATTTGCTAATGCTGAAATTGGTAATATGATCACCGCTGTTGGTGGTGGTATCGACCCAGAATTTGATGTTAGTAAAATTAGATACCATAAAATTGTTATCATGACTGATGCTGATGTTGATGGTAGTCATATTCGTATCTTATTATTAACATTCTTCTATCGCTTTATGAGACCACTCATCGAGCAAGGTTATGTTTATATTGCTCAACCTCCTCTATATAAGGTTGAATATCATAGTAAAAACTATTACGCATATAATGATGACCAATTAGAAGAAATTAAAACTAAATTAAATCTCAAACCAGGATATCCATTCCAAAGATATAAAGGTCTTGGTGAAATGAACCCAGAACAACTTTGGGAAACAACAATGGATCCAAAAGTGAGAAAAATGTTAAAAGTGACTCTTGATGACGCGATTGCCGCTGAACAAATCTTCACTGATTTAATGGGCGACAATGTTGATCCACGTAAAGACTTTATTCGTGACAACGCGCAGTTTGTTAAGAACCTTGATATTTAATAGGAGGCACAAGCTATGTTTTTAGATGATGAAGAGAAATTAGAACCAACTGAATCTTCCGAACAAGAAGAAAAAGTTGATGAACAAGCTGAGCAAGATCTTCAAGCAGGTATTGCCTCCGGACTTGAAGATGTTCAAATCGTTAAATTAGTTAAAGAAAGTTTCTTAGATTATGCGATGTCAGTTATCGTCGCAAGAGCGATTCCTGATGCGCGTGATGGTATGAAACCAGTTCACCGTAGAATCATTTATTCTATGAATGAATCTGGTAACACACCAGATAAACCGTTTAAGAAATGTGCTCGTATCGTTGGTGACGTCATGGGTAAATATCACCCACATGGTGACGCGGCCATCTATGGCACACTCGTCAGATTAGCGCAACCGTTTGCGATGCGTTATACCCTCGTTGAAGGTCACGGTAACTTCGGTAGTATGGATGGAGATGAGGCTGCCGCTTACCGTTACACTGAAGCGAGATTAGAGAAATTAGCCCTCGAGTTAGTCAGAGATATTAACTGCAATACAGTTGATTTTGTCGACAACTACGATGGTGTGGACCAAGAACCAGTGGTTTTACCATGTAGATTCCCTAACTTACTCGTTAATGGATCTAATGGTATCGCTGTTGGTATGGCCACAAACATTCCACCACACAATTTATCAGAAGTGATTGATGGTGTGACTGCAATTGCTCACAACCCAAACATCACCACTGAAGAATTGATGCAAGTGGTTAAAGGCCCTGACTTCCCAACCGGTGGCGTTATTTTAGGTAGAAGCGGTATTAGAGAGGCTTATGAAACTGGTACTGGTTCTATCGTTATTAGAAGTAAATGCCATATTGAAGAAAGAGGCGAAAGAGGCGCGAAACAAATCATCGTTGATGAAATTCCTTATCAAGTGAATAAAGCGACCATGATTGAGAATATCGCCACTTTAGTAAGAGATAAAGTTATCGACGGTATCACTGATATCCGTGATGAAACAAATAAAGAAGGTGTTCGTGTTGTCATCGAAGTAAGAAGAGATGTCATCCCAGAAGTTATTTTGAATCAACTTTATAAGATGACTAGCTTACAAGTGAGCTTCGGTATCATCATGCTCTGCTTAATTAACGGCGCGCCTGTTGTGGCCCCATTAAACAAGATGTTACAAACTTACCTCGACTTCCAAAGAGAAGTTGTGGCGAGAAGAACACAGTTCTTATTAGAAAAAGATGAAGCAAGAATTCACATCGTTATCGGTTTAATTAAATGTCACGATAACATCGATGAAATCGTCGACATCATCAAAGATAGCGCCACCCCAGAAGAAGCCACTAATCGCTTAATGGAGAAATATGGATTTACCGAACCACAAGTTCAAGCGATCTTAGGTATGACTTTAAGAAGATTAACTGGTATTGAAACAGATAAGTTAGAAGCGGAAAAGAGTCAACTCGAACTCAACATTGCTGAATACCATAGAATCTTATCTTCTCAAGAAAATATCACCGAGGTCGTTGTTAAAGAACTCAACGAAATCAAAGATAAATTCGGCGATGAAAGAAGGACTGTTATTTCCGATATGGCCGCGACTATCGATGATGAGGATTTAATTCCAGAAGAAGAAATCGTTATCACTGTATCTAGAAGCGGTTATGTGAAGAGATTATCTTCCGACACTTTCAAAGCCCAACATAGAGGTGGTCGTGGAGTAAGAGGTATGTCCACGAATGAAAACGACGTTGTAGAAAATATCGTTTATACAAAAACCCATACAGATCTCCTCTTATTTACTGATTTTGGTAAAGTTTACCGTATTAGAGGATACCAAATTCCTGAATTCTCTAAGAATGCAAAAGGTATCCCAGTGGTCAACTTAATCAATATTGAAAAAGGTGAAAACTTAAGAGCGATTATCGCTTGTGACGACTACCCAGAAAATGAATATTTAATGTTCTTCACTGCGGATGGTTTAATCAAGAAAACAAGTTTATCTCAATATGAAAACATAAGACAAAACGGTAAGATCGCCATCAGCTTAAAAGAAGGCGATTCCTTGCTCAATGTTAAACGTATCCACGGCAATGAAATCGTCGGTATCGCTGCTAGCAACGGTAAAGTTTGTAGTTTCTATTCCGATGAAGCTAGACCAATGGGTAGAGATACTAGCGGTGTTAAAGGTATCGAACTTGAAGAAGGCGATAAGGCAATCGGCGTTACCACTCAAACAGAAGGTCACTACATTTTAGCGATCACTGATAAAGGATATGGTAAATTATCTGATGCTGAATCATACCGTAAGACTAAACGTGGTGCGAAAGGTGTCGCAACAATTAAAGCAACTGATAAAGTTGGTAAATTAGTCGATATCCGCGCTGTTGAAACGGATCAAGATTTAATGGTGATTACCACACACGGTATAGTCATTAGAGTGCCACTTGAACAAATTCGCGTTATCGGTAGAAATTCACAAGGTGTCAAGATTATTAATCTTGAAGGCAGACAAAAAGTCGCTGCTATCGCCATTGTTCCACACGAAGAAGTTTCTGAAGAAGCTGAAGGTGAAGAACCAGAAGCAACCGAAGACAATAACGAACAGAATACTGAAGAATAATCATTATGAAAGCCCTGGTTTATTTTCAACCTAAAAAAGCAAACAACATTTTCGAAGGCGCAAGACTACGTAAGTCGATTAAAGGCGCCCTCGAGATGGTTGATGTCGAACATACTTCGAATCTTTTAGATACGTTTAATATTATTCACTTAATCTCTCCAAATGATGAAAAGATTGTGGATGACGCTAAAGAATACCATTGCCCTGTTGTTGCTTCTGCTTTATACGCTGAAGATGACCCAGAAGCCTCATATATTGATGAAACAATTAATGATAGGGGTAAGGTTTCAACATTAAAACCAAAAGCCTTAAAATTCTTAAATAAAGTAGATTTAGTATTAGTGCCTAGCGAGGCAAATGTGGAATTCCTTAAAAATAGTGGGGTGACCACACCGATCAAGGTTTTAAAACCAGGCCTTAATATGTCGCGTTTTGATTTCTCAAGAAACGATGAGAAAGAAATATTCTTCCGTTATTTTAGAGAAGACAAGAACAAAAAACTCGTCTTTGCAGTCGGTGAATACGATGCAAATATGGCAGGTATTAATTCCTTTATTAACGCGGCTAAAAAGTGTCCTAACCATTTGTTCTACTACTTTGGACAGATGAAAAAATCAACTGAACTAAATTTAAAATTTAAGAGGTTTATTAAAACAACCCCAAAGAACGTTCACTTCATCAGCGATGTTCCAGATGATGTTTACCGCAGCGCATTATTAAACGCCTCAGTATTCATGATTCCTGGATACCGTAACGCTGGTGTAATAAGCGTATATGAAGCGATGGCAGCTAAATGCCAAATCATCGCGAGAAAGTCGGCCGTCTTCAAAGGTATAATCGATGAAGGCGTGACCGCGCAGGTTGGCGAATTCTCCGAAACATTATCCTCATTAGTGAAAGATTGCTTAGAGAATAAAGTTAAACCTACAACAACAAAAGCATACGAGGTCGTTTCCCAGATGACATTAACCAAATTTGGTAACGAACTCAAAACAATTTATATGGACTTAATTAGCAACATGAAAGGAGTTTATCATGATTGATATTAATTTAATTAGAGAAAAGCCAGAATATGTTAAAGAGGCACTTGCTAAGAAACTTTGGGAAACTGATTTCACCGAACTATTAAAGTGGGATGCTGAAAGAAAAGATTTACTCAAAACTGTAGAGAACAATAAAGCGGAAATGAATAAGTTATCTGCCTCTGTTCCAGCGGCTAAGAAAGCTGGTGAAGATGTTACCAAAATCTTCGCAAAAGTGAAAGAAATTGCTGCAAAAAACAAAGAATTTGAGGAAAAACTTAACGAATTACAAAATCAAATTACAGAGTTTGTTGAAGCTTTACCAAATATCCCTGATGAAGATCTTCTCGGCGGTGGAAAAGAGAATAATAAAGAAATAAGATCCTTTGGAAAGAAGCCAGAATTTAACTTCAAAGCTAAGGATCATGTGGAACTCGCAGAATCTCTTGGTTTAGTCGATTATGATAGAGGCGCGAAAATCGCAGGTCGTGGAGCTTGGATCTATACAAATTTAGGTGCACAGCTCGAATGGGCTCTCATTAACTTCTTTATTTCTGAGCATTTAAAAGATGGCTATACATTTATCCTACCACCTCACTTATTAAACGAGAAATCAGGCTATGTTGCTGGTCAATTCCCTAAATTCAGAGAAGATGTTTTCTGGCTTGAAGGATTAGAACCACAAAGATTCCTTCTTCCAACTGCAGAAACAGCCTTAGTTAACTATCATCGCGATGAAATTTTAAGCGAAGATGAATTACCAAAGAAATATTTCGCCTATACTCCATGTTATAGAAGAGAAGCTGGCAGTTATCGTACTGAAGAAAGAGGCATGATTAGAGGCTATCAATTCAATAAAGTTGAGTTGGTACAATATACCACTCAAGAAGGTAGCGATGCTGCTTTTGAAGAAATGGTTGGCAAAGCTGAAAACTTAGTGAAGAAATTAGGTTTACATTTCCGAGTTTCTAAATTAGCTGCTGGTGATATCTCCCACTCCATGGCGAGAACATATGATATTGAAGTCTATATTCCATCAATCGACATCTATAAAGAAGTTTCTTCCGCATCTAATGCAAGAGATTATCAAGCCAGACGTGGAATGATTAGATATCGTGATAAAGAAACTGGCAAAACTAAATACTGCCATACTTTAAACGCTTCCGGATTAGCGACAAGTCGTATTTTCCCAGCATTATTAGAACAATATCAACAAGAAGATGGCTCCGTTTTAATTCCTGAAGTCCTTCAACCATTCATGGGTGGATTAAAAGTTATTAAGCCAATCAAATAATAGTGATATAATAATTAGGCCGTTACGATGGCTTCGTGCGAACCAGGTCAGGACAGGAATGTAGCAGCCTTAAACATTGAATCCATGTGTGACGGTTTTATTTTATGAAAAAAGATCATAACTACTTTATGAATCTCGCTTTAAAAGAAGCAGAGAAAGCAGCATTAGAAGATGAAGTTCCTGTTGGAGCGGTTGTCGTATGTGATGATAAGGTTATCGCAAGAGCGCATAACCAAAGAGATAAGAAGAATTTAACATATGCGCATGCAGAAATGCTTGCGATAATAAAAGCTAATAAAAAACTTGGATCATGGAGAATGCCTGAATGTGATATTTATATCACTTTAGAGCCTTGTATCATGTGCATGGGGGCAATTATTCAATCTCGCATTAAAAACATCTATTATGGGGCTAAAGACCCTAAAGGTGGGGCGGTTATCTCCTCTATAAATGTTCTTGAAGCAAACAATATCAATCACCATCCAAATGTGGTTGGAGGAATACTTGAAGAACAGTGTTCAAAAATCATCACAAACTACTTCAAAAACAAAAGAAAGAAAACTTGTTAATGCAAGTTTTTTTCATAGATATTATTATATAAGTGTGCAAAAACTAGACATTGTCAAAAAACCAAAAGCCTTTATTTATAAAGTCATTGCTTTATTAACGTGTTTTTCTGTTGCGGCTATTCTTATTGTTGTAACTTTATTAATCATCTCTTATTTCGTACAGGGTAAAACCGATATTACTAACCAACTTGTATTACCGATACTTAGATATTCCCTTTTAATTCTTCCAATTGATGGGATACTTGTGTTTCTTCTCTGTTCATTGTTACTAGTAAGGAAATTATTGAACAAAAAGAATACCTCTTTAAGAAGTGTTGGCGCTTTTTACGATTTTGCAAGAAGCGATTATATCGTTATCGATGAAGGTGAATCCTTATTCAACAACAAGTATTCGTTAAAAGAAGTACTTCGCTTATCAACAGAGAACGATAACCAAATAATTGATATCGTAGGTTCGATGTCTTCAAAAGTTAATAACGATGACCCATTAATTTATATGCTTCAACAACTCAGTTATATTCCTCTATATTTCGATAGTGAGGTTGAGGTTAGAGATGATAGTTATCTCGTTAATTATAAGAACTGTAAATATGTTTTAGGAAGAAACGGTAGCTTCAAATATCGCGCGGAAGAACTAGTGAAAAACAAAGTTGAACCATATATTAAAAAAGGCTATGAAATCTTTTTAGTAGGAAAATACGAATTTAATAAAAATGAAAACAAATATGCGGAATTTGCCAGTGTTTTTGGTGTAATTGTTGCAAAAAATGAAATAAATGATGATTTAAAAAACGCGATTAAACACTTCCAAAACGAAAATAAAACAGTCTTGTTATTCTCTAGTGGAAACGCGATCGCCGCGAGTGAACAGGCAAAAGCGATAGGTTTAAAAAACGCGGAGAGATATATTTCTAATTCTATCGATGATGGATATGTCGTTTATGGTGATTTATCCAAAGAGCAAAAATGTGAGCTCGTCTCAAAATTACAGAAAGAGGGAAATATTGTTTCGTTATATTCAAGCGTTGATGGTATCGATAATTCTAATTGTTCTTTCTCTTTCTCTGAATTATCAAAAGCTAAGCTCGTTATTTCTGAGAAAGATACGACAGTTTTAGATGTATATAAGGAATCGATTTCTTTTACCAATAAGCTTAAAAAGATTTTTGTGGTCGAGGTATATAAAACAATTTTCGTTTCTCTGGTTGCGATTATGCTTTCAATATTCTCTTTGCTTGGGCATAGTTACGATTACCGTTCTGTTGGATTAGGATCGATATTTACAGTTACGATATTAATTGGAATCCTATTTGACAATGATACTGTTGTTCATAAAATAAGGTTGGCTGATAAAATCATTTCCTTATCTTTATTATCAACCCTATCGCTTGTTACAATTGCAATCTTATATTTCTTACAGCTTAACGAAGTAGCGTATACAGGTATCAACGATATCAATGCCTGTGTGACGTTATTTGGGACAATTTTTGCAATTACCGTCCCAGTTGTTTTATTGTCCTTTATTGGTCCGCTTAATCAATATCGCATCATCTCCTGTTCATCCCTTTTCACCTTTGTAATCGCTTCTATGGGAACGATATGGCTATTATCAATCAATTTAAAAAAGAACATCATGGGTTTTTATTTCAATATGTTTAATGGGCAAAATAACCTTACCCTGTTATTAATCTTAGTTTTATTCTTCTCAATATATTTTGTATCCAGTTATTTAGTAGATAACTATAACGAAGGAGGCGATGAATAATGAAAACCGAGAGAAAACTTGTTCTCGCGTTAAAGGCAATGATGGAGAAATATCCTCTAGAAGAGATATCGGTGACTCAACTCACGAATAAGTGCCACGTAAACCGTCAAACGTTCTATTATCACTTCCATGATATTTATGACCTTCTTAACCTTTTATTTTTAGATGAAAAAATAGAGAACATTGAACATGTTAAAAATCCAAAAGAAATGGTTATTTGCATCTTTAATTATTATGAAGGCAACGCAGCATTTATCGATGCAACGATTAAGTCTGCGGCGAAGGATTTGTTCGGTGAATTCATCTTCAACACTTGCTATCAATGTTTCACAAGATTTGTCGAATCAGTTGAATTATCGAAAAAAGTGGATAAAAATCATAAGAAGAATATCGTGCGATATTATTCATCGGCGTTCACCTCGTTAATCATGACTTATCTTGAAACGACGAAGAATAAAACAATTAAAGGACTCATATCCTGTTTCGACTTCCTCAGCGAAGGAGAAGTAGCGAGATCAGTCCAAGTATTAGTTCAAAAAGAATTATAGGAGTTATCATTTATGAAAAAAGAAGACATTGTTGGCTTTATCGTCTATCTCATCATCTTCGCGTTTGCGATTGTGTTTGGCTTGCTTGTTCTAAGAGAACACGCGGCTCATTCTGGGCTTGAAACCCCAATGTATTTGCTCTTTATCTTAGGAGCGATTTTATCTGGTGTGCTACTCAACTCCATTCTATTTGAATTAGGACATGTTCTTGGAGCAAAAATCGGCGGATATAAGATTCTATCTGTTAACGTCCTTGGTTTTATGTTCTTATTTGATGGCAGCAAAAAGAAATTCAGATTTAAGAACTATGATGGTTTAACTGGTGAAACAAAGATTGCACCTAAAGAAGGAAAGAAAAACAATCCAAATCCATATCTATTATTTGGTTCTTTGTTCTTCGCGATTGAGGCGATCGCGTTAGTAATAGCGTTTTCTTCTTTAAAAGACCAAGACAGCACGAGAAACATCGCTTATTTCTTACTCGTGATTCTTGTTGTCGGCGCGATGATCACAGTTTATAACATTATTCCATTCCGTTTGGACAGCATGAATGATGGCTATCGTCTAAGACTTATTTCTAACCCAAAAAACAAAGAAGCTTTCAATGAACTCTTACGCGTTGAATACGCGATTGATCACGGAGAAGAAAACGTGGAGATTAAAACCTTCAAAGAGATCACTAACTTCACCGCGGAATTAAACCTTAACAAAGTCTATATTCTTTTAGATCAAGGCAAGTTTATGGAAGCAGAAACAATGCTTGACGACATCTTGAAAAGTGAAGACATCTCTAATCGTGTCTATGTCCGCGCGAAGGCTCAAAAGATCTATATTCACCTCATGAACAACGATCCAGAAGTAGCGAAGGAATTCTATGATAAAGAAGTCCCTATGTCAGAGAGAAGAGAAATCAGTGAAGATGTTTCTATGGCTTCTATTAGAGCCTATGTTCTCATGAGTGGACTTCTCGATGATTCTCAAAGCGAAACTATGCTAGCAGTAAATAAGGTTTTAAAAGCATATAAAAGGACTTCGGAAAGTCGTCAGAAGTTTGAACTGAAACTTTATAATGAAGCCCTTAATAAAGTAATTGCTAAACACCCTAAATGGGAATTAGAAGGCTACTTGTTAGAAGAGAAGAAATAATTATTTTCCACCGACAGCAAGTTTGTTGACGATGACACTTGGGTTTTCCACCGCTTGGGCGAAGACCTTAGAATCATTACCAACCTCTTCAATACCTTCAAATAGTTTAATCAAATTACCAGAGATCGTGATCACGTCAAGTGGACGATCTTTTTTACCGTCTTTGATTAAGAAACCAGCGGATTGAAGTGAGAAGTTTCCGGTTTGTGGATCAAGTCCAGCGTGGAGGCCGTTGATCTCAGTGATATAGACACCGTTATTAACTTTTGCAAATAATTCATTCAATGATAATTTGCCTGGTTTCATACGTAAAAACACTGGCGAAACCCCGCTTTTTGCGGCAGAACCAAAACCATTTCCTGTTGATTCAACACCATCTTTTGCGGCAGTGGTTAAGTTATATAAATATGTTTGAAGAATACCGTTTTTGATAATTGGTTTGTTGTATGTTGCCACACCTTCATTATCAAAGCTTCTCGCGAAGAGAGACTTCGCTAATGGGGCATCTTCAATAGTGACTTTTTTAGAAGCGATCTTTTGTCCAAGTTTGCCGATGAATAAAGATGTTTTCTTTTGTACTTCTTCAGCATCAGTAGAAGAGATATAGGCGTTGATTAAAGAAGAGAACGCATCTCTATCTAACACGACTTTATAGTTATTTGATTCACAAGCTTCGCCACCGAGTTGAGAAACGGTGTTATTTACTGCTTCGTCAGCGAGTTTGTTTAAGTCTAACTTGCTATAGTCGTTATCTAAGAAGAACGCTCCATTGCTCTTAACTTCGTCGCCTTGTTTTGCTACCGCTGCGGCATACATGAAGAAGTTGTTGTTCTTTTGACTTAATTTAAGACCTAAAGAATTCATGATGGTGAAAGATGAATGGTCTTCTTGATAATAGATGTTAGCGACTTCAACAATGCGTTGATCTTTTGCTCTCACTAATCTTTCAAGTTCTAATGCATCCTTAATCTTTTTATCTTCAGGAATGTCTCTAAGTTCTTTGTTGACTGTGTTGACTTTCTTATATTTTGGGGAGCCTGGGTAGATGAATACTGGATCATCATCTTCCATGACTTTCGCGTTTTTAACGATTTCGTCGACGAGGTATTTGGCTTTTTCTTTATTGAAAACGTCACAAGAAGCAGAACCAGCCTTACCGTTGATAATACCTCTAGCAGCAATGGCAAAACCGTTATTGACTTCGTATTGTTCAACTTGTGCGTGGAAGATAGCGAAACCAAATGAATAAGATTCGCTGACTGTTAATTCGCAGTTTTCAATACCCGCCTCTTTCGCTAGTTTGAAAAAGATATCGTATTTACTCATTTGAGTTCTCCTCCTCTACCACCAACAGTGATTTCGCTGACTCTTAATGTTGGTTGTCCAACGTTAGTTCTAATGGAACCAGAGGCAGCACCACACATACCTTGACCAACGTCTAAGTCATTAGCGACCATATCGATCTTTTCTAAGATTTCGTGACCTTTACCAACTAATGTCGCGCCTTTAACTGGTTCACAAATCTTACCATCTCTAATGATGTATGCTTCAGAACAACCGAAGTTGAATTCGGAAGTGGATGGGTCAACAGAACCGCCCTTGAAGCTTACGGCATATAATCCAAGCTTAGTGGCTTTGATGATTTCTTCTTTTGTGGATTTGCCGTTACAGATATAAGTGTTGCTCATTCTACTAGTTGGGCAGAATCTGTAGTTTTGTCTACGACAAGCGCCGTTGCCTTCTCTATTGATTCTACGACCGTTGAAATCGTCAATCATATAATCTTGTAAGATACCGTTTTTAATCAATAAACGTTTTGTGCCTAAATTGCCTTCATCGTCGATGTCGATTGAACCCCATGCGCCCGGCATAGTGGAATCATCAACCGCGCTGACGACAGAAGAGGCAACCTTTTGACCGACTTTTCCTGCAAATGGTGATAAACCTTTAGAGACCGCGCTAGCTTCAAGTGGGTGGCCACAAGCTTCGTGGAATAAGACACCGCCCCAGCCATTACCGATAACAACTGGCATTTTGCCACTTGGACATTCTGCTGCTGTTAACATTTTTAAGGCCTTTTCCGCAGTTTCTTTCGCGACTTTTTTCACATTGATGACATCTGTGAAATATTTATATCCAACTTGAGTTCCTGGACCTTCGAAAGAGGATTCAAAACCGTTTTCGTCGGCACAGACAACTGTGAATCCAACACGCCCAAATTCAGTCGCTCTCTTGAATGTCTTTCCTTTAGAGTTATAGAGTTGAACGAAACGGTAATTGTTTGAGAAACCGGCGATTGTTCTAACAATACGTGGGTCCTTTAAATTATTAATTTCTTCAATACCGCCTTTTAATAAAGCGATTTTTTCTTCTCTTGAGTGATCATCGAAACTATCGGTGATTGGGTTTCTATTTTTGCATTTAATATTTTGAAAATCTGTGACTGTTAATAGTCTTTCTCCGTTAAAAGATTTAGCGAGAGATAAGGCGTGTTTAATTAATCCCGCCTTAGTGAGGTTATTGGTATAACCATAAACGCTTTTGTTTTCTTTGAGTAATCTTAGTCCGACACCGCACATGGAGTTGCTGGTTGAGACATTGACTTTTCCGTTTTCAATTGAGAGTGAATTCGCGTGAGAGTCTTCAAAGAAGATTTCCGCATAATCCGCACCAGTTGATAAAGCGGCGTTTAACACTTCAATAGCAATTTTTTTACTAATCATATTAATGCTCCTTCCTTATTAAGTTGATTATACAGTATTTTATAAAAATGTAATTGTAAAATGTCCATTATCTTGTTAATATCATTAAGCAACTTACTTTGATTACCAAAATCAAGGCGGAAGGAGAAATAGTCATGAAAAAAGGAATTCACCCAGAATACCACCGTACTAAAGTCACATGCGTCAGCTGTGGTGCAACATTCGAAACTGGTTCAACTTTAAAAGAAATCAGAGTCGATACTTGTGCGAACTGCCACCCATTCTACACTGGCAAACAACGTTATGTGCAAGCTGATGGAAGAATCGATAGATTCAACCGTAAATACGGACTTGATAAAAAGCAAGAAAACAAATAAGAAAACAAGACCTTCCAAAACGGAAGGTTTTTTTGTCTGAGCCATCGTGCAACACGATGAGCGAGTTAAAACCCCCAGATAGTCTGGGGTGGAGGTAAAACTTA
>SVBE01000021.1 GCA_015059065.1 Erysipelotrichaceae bacterium
AATGCCTATTTTATAGCTTTTTTAAACTGTTTAATTGATAAGTTTATCAACCCCTTTCAAAAATCCGGGAACTCAAGCTATTTTCATATTTACAAATGTTGTATCTGCTGTACTATATAAGTAGCTACAGGTTAGGATAAACACCGCCTGCAAGACGTTCCAAAATGAATGACGCTCAGTCTTCAATCGGGCAACCGATCTAAAACTAGTGGTAGAGAATCTTATGGTAGGCACCTTAACAGGACAAGCCCCGGATGGTTCTCATTTTTTTAGAAGTGATAATATATTCTTTCCCGTTGATGTTCTTTTTGTTGATGTTGCCAAAAAAATCCATACCTTATTTAACAACATTGATATTATAACTATTGTGGCTTTTCCACAAACGTGGAAATATTAAATGGGTTGCGTTTTTCGCTTTCCAGTTGACTAACATATAATTGATTTGTTTTAATAAATCCAAGGACGCACATACGGCTTTAATTAGCGAGTTCTGCGTCCTTTTTAATTCTCTTTATTTTTCTTTTATCGCTTTATCTGTTTTATTAATATTGATAACAAAAAAGCCACAACTGTCAGTTGTGACTCTTTTCCAATAATAACATTTATTTGTTATTTATTAATCGCTTTAGAGAATAAGTTATTGAGCTTTTTCACAAACTCACTTCTATCGCTGATTTCTCTACCTTCTAAGATAAGAGCCTCATCATAGAGCAAGGAAGCATATTCTTTAACTTCTTCATCGTTATCTTGGATAGAAGATAAGGCAGTGAAAATTGGGTGATTTGGGTTGATTTCAAGAACCTTTTGGGCCTTGATATCTTCCTTCATCCCTGGTTGTTCGTTAAGAGTCTTCTCCATTTCTAGAGATAAACCATCTTTCGTGGATAAACAAACTGGGGAGTCGACGAGTTTAGAAGAGATGACGACATCAGTGACGTTATCTTTCAAACCTTCTTTGAGGTTATCTAACAAACGCTTATTGGATGTTGTTAATTCTTCAATCTTACCTTTCTCTTCTTCGTTTAGCTCATCCGCGGAATCATCAGAGATGTTCTTGAATTCTAATTTCTCATATTCTCTTAACATCTGAATCGCGAATTCATCAATTCTTTGGTCAAAGAGTAAGACATCGATACCTTTCGCCTTATATTTCTCCATTTGAGGGAGATTCTTAATCGCTTCCACATTCTCGCCTGAAGCATAATAGATGTATTTTTGATCTTTGGCTTTATTATCAACATATTCTTTTAAAGAGATGTATTTATTGTTTTCATCTTTAAATGATTTGAAGATCAATAAATCCTGCAATAAATCTTTCTTAAATCCATATGATTGATAGATGCCAAATTTGATGTGTTCTCCAAAGGCTTCCCAGAATTTAAGATATTTATCAAATTCATTATCCTTGGTCTCTTTGAGTTTACCGACAATCTTCTTTTCGATATTCTCACTGACCTTCTTCATCATTGGGGTGACCTGCAAGATTTCACGAGAGATATTCAAATTGAAGTCTGGGGAATCGACGAGTCCTTTGACGAATTTGAGATAATCAGGAATTAATTCAGCAGCCTTATCCTTGATAAAGATACCTTTGGAATATAACTGTAAGCCTTTTTCATAGGTATCACTATAAAGGTTATATGGTTGATGAGATGGGATATAGAGAAGAGAATCATAGGTGATCGCTCCATCAACTTTGACGAATAAAGATAATAATGGATCTTCAAAATCGGAGAACTTCTCTTTATAGAAATTATTTAATTCTTCATCAGTGACATCACTCTTATTCTTCTTCCAAAGCGGAATCATGGAGTTGAGAGTTTCATTCTCTTTATATTCTTCAGTCTTGCCTTCAATCTCTTTACCATCTTTATCGAGTTTTGGTTTGCTCTTAGTGACTTCCATGGTGATTGGATAACGGATGTAATCAGAATACTTTTTCACTAATGATTTAATCTCATATTCTTCGAGATATTTCTCATAATCAACTTCATCTTTGTTCTTCTTTAAATAGATGGTGATAGAAGTGCCGCCTTCTGCTTTTTCACTATCTTCAATGGTATAAGAATCTTCACCATTTGAAGTGAAAAGGTATGCATTTCCGCCTTCTTTTTTACTTAAAACCTCGATTTTATTCGCTACCATAAAAGCGGAATAAAAACCGACACCGAATTGACCGATGATGTTGATATCATCTTTATTTTCTTTTAATTTCTTTAAGAATTCTTTTGATCCACTTTTAGCGATTGTCCCTAAGTTAGCTTCCAAATCTTTCTTATCCATACCGATACCATTATCAGAGATGGTGATCGTTTTCTTTTTCTTATCTAAAGAGATGTGAATCTCGTGGTTACGAAGTGGGTGATGCTCACTATCAGTGAGAGATAAATAACGATATTTATCAATTGCATCAGAGGCATTGGAGATGAGTTCTCTTAAGAATATTTCGTTATTGCTATAGATGGAATTGATCATCAACGATAACAGTTGTTTGGATTCTGTTTCAAATTTCTTTGTTTCTTTCATAAATGACCTCCTTATGGGTTACCAAAAATATTATAGTCCCTTTTTAGCACTCTGCAAGTGTAAGTGCTAATTTTCTATAATTTTATTGTTTTATTATTTTAAAATAATATATGGTTCTAATGTGATTCTCTTCTTTAAATCTTCAACATCTTCTTTAGATGGGAATCTCGTTTTACCTGCGACAGTATCTAGATCAATTGGCTGAGGAGATAATTCATCTCCATTAAGAGAATAACCCGCCATAAAGCCAGTCTCACCTTCGCTTATTAAACGCATCGCTTCACTACCTGCATAGCTAGCAATCTTATCATCTAATTTATTAGGATAGGCGCGAGAAGCGCGTTGAGGGATGGATAATCTCACCACTCTATTAGAAATCTTTTCTTTTGATAAATATTCAGCGATGACATCGCATGAGCCTTCGACTTGTCGATTACCAAAGGAGTCGATAGATTCACTATTCATTAAAGCGATACCTTCTGATATCACAAACATGCCATATCCTTTGCTTTGATATATTTCTTTAGCTTTATTAACAAACTGTTTAATATCAAATCCTTCTTCAGGGATATAAATGCCATCAGGGGCAACTTCTTTAGGAAGGATAGAAGCCGCTAAAGAGAGCCAGCCCGTATCTCTACCCATTGTTTCAATTAATGTAATCTTCCCTTTCTTGTATGCTTTAGAGTCTAAGATTGTTGATAGTACGCAGTTAGCGACATAATTCGCGGCAGTTAAATATCCTGGAGAATATGGGATTCCAAATAAATCGTTATCGACAGTTTTAGGAACACCGATACATCTCACTTTAAATCTTTTAGATAGAATGCTCGCGGTGCACATCGAATCGTTACCGCCGTTGACCATGATGCCATCGAGTTGATATTTATTGATCACTTCTTCAATCGCTTTAAAAGTTTCTTCAGAAGCGTGCAATAAGTTTGTACGACTAGATCCGAGATACGCTCCATTAGTGACCTCTAATATTTCAATATCATTAATAGGCATCTCACTCATATCGACAAGGTCACCTTTAATCAATCCATCGATACCGTTTTTACATCCATAGAAATGTCCACCACTATGATGTTTTTTAAAGTAACGAAGAGCTCCTGCTAAAGAACGGTTAATAACCGCGGTTGGTCCTCCTGACTGTAAATAGACAACGTTCATAAACATATCCTCCTAATTAATAGTTCAACAGTCTTCCATAATCATTCCATTCGCCATACATTTCACCTTTCTTGGTCTTTTCAATAAGGTGATTTAATGAAATGAGATAATCTTCTTTGTTCTTGTTTCGATAAAAGGCAACATTATACATTCTCACTCTTTGATATAGAGGGGGAAATGATTTAAATTTACTGTAAACCCTGGCTTTTTTTAATTCTTTGACGATTATTTCATCTTCTTTATATCGCCCTTTTGGCAGTACTTTTTTACCGCGACTAGTCATTAATCCAAGCTTAACGAGACGTCTCGCTCTTTCTTTATTCAGCTCAGTCCAGGGACTATTTTTCTTACGTGGAGAAAAGCGTTGATAATTTTTATCATCGACGACTTTATACACGCTATCAATCCAGCCAAAACAAAGAGCTTCTTCGACCGCGTCAAGATAAGTAAAAGTGACACCATCCGGTTTCATTCTTGGACAGTCCAACCAGCATTCTTTCTCCTTTAAAGAATTGGCGGTCAACCAATCTCTGAATTCTTCTCTAGTTTTAATTATCAATATATTTTTCACTTATCTTAGGTAATGACTTGATGTCTCTTTTTGAGTAATCCTTTATGCGCGTACATTAGTTAATCATATAACTATTGATATATAAGAATCTGTTCTATGAAGTTATATTTAAGTTGAGAAATTAGGATACCTCTTCTTTTTCTTTTTTGAAGAAACCAGCGCTGGTGATAACAACTAAAATCAAGTTGATTAAGATGATTGGTAAAGCGATCAAATAATCATAGAAAGAAAGGGAGAATAATGAACCGACAAATAGAGTTATTGACCCCGCATAAAGGATGATGCAAATCTTCTTATGCTTAATGTTAAAGACGATGATAGAAACGCATAAAGCGATGATTAATAAATAATATAATCCACGGGAGAAATAGGCTAATCCACCCGTAAAAACATTGTTATATAATGTAAAATCCCCGGCAAAAAGCGTACGAAGTTCAATAAAGGCAAAAGCAAACGCGACGACGATAATTAGGGCTAAGAGGAAAAAGAGTAAGATGTTTTTCACTATTCTCATAAGACCCCCTTAAAGAAGGCTTGCATGTTGCCTTCTGTGACATAATCATAGAGAACGATGCCACGGTCTTTATATTTAGAGATTTCTTCATTGATCCATGGGTTGATGTCATTCGCACTGCTCGGCGCGTAACTCGGTGGGAAGCCACCTGATTTATATGCGCTTAAGAAATTGATTTTTAATTCATGACCTTTTTCATTGAAGCATTTGATAATTTCATTCTTCTTATCCTCAGTAGAAGTAATCTTATAAGTATCTTGGACATAGATATCGTTAGGAAGGGTGAATATTGTTGAATCCTTCCATCCATCATAAGCGGGGATGCCAATTGTTGATCCACCATATCTAGATAAAAGAATAGCCTTGCCTCTAACTTCTCCTAAACTATTTGGAATATCATTTTCTAAATAATAGACATCTTTATTTAAATAGGGTTTTAAAGCTTCTTCAAAAGAGAGATCGCTATTAGAAGGATCAGCTTCTTCTTTAACGGACATGATGATCATTTCACTTGGATTAGCTTTAAGGAATTCTTCCACTACTCCAGTGACATATTCAAAAGAAGCGCGTTGATCGATAAAGCCATGTACTGCTTTTAATTTGTTGTGATCTTCCTTTAATCTGATGTCGAGGAATCTCACCCCTAAATTGAGTTGATCTTTCAGCGATAAGGTTTGACACTGTCCTGCTAAATCAGCAATAGAATATAACGCCATCGTATCGTGACTACCTGGCATATTGATATCTCTAAGGGAGGTAGAGTCATTGATATTCTTCATCCAAGCGGAATACTGTGTGCTATTGCTTCTTTGTCTAAGTAGGCCGGTAAAGCCAAAGCCAACGGAAAGAAGGACGAGCAAAGAAACTCCTCCAGCGATAATGATTCGCGATGTTTTTATTTCCATACAACTATTTTACCACAGATAAGAAAAAAGCATCTCAATTTTGAAATGCTTATTCCTTACGTCTATCAATACCTGTTTTTTGATAATATCGCGCTTTATCTTCATACATCATCTTATCGGATAATTTCACGTATTCTTCAAGGCTCTTATTTTGATCATCGATATAATAATAACCAATAGAGCAACTATATTTAGTTTCTCCGACAGCGTCTTTTATTCTTTGGACTAGTTCCTTTAATTCTTCTTCGCTTGTTTTAAGGCAAAGAATGAAAAATTCATCGCCACCTAATCTAAATACTAAGTGTTTGTTTTTGCTCGCTTTGATAAAGCATTCAGATAACGAGATTAAAGCATTATCACCAGCGATATGTCCTTCGTTATCATTGATGGCTTTTAAACCATTCATATCGATAGAGATTACCGCGGTGATATCTTTGTGTTTGGCTTTGATATAGGAATAGAAAGCTTGACGATTGAATAATCCCGTCAACGCATCTTTCTTTGTTAACTGCAATATCAAGAACACATAATAAACGAAAAGAGCGACCGCGACAGTTGGACAGAAAATCTTAGAATATTCTTTGCCCATAATAAATGGAAGAACTAACCCAGAGCCAAACGCGAGAGCGAGGAACAAAATCGGAATGATATCTGTCGCAGTTTTATTGCTCTGTCTAATCAAGATGTAGACGAGTGCAACACTATATAAGCCCACAACAATGTAAGGAAGATATCCTAATGGACCTCTCACCATCTCTCCGGCATCATTGATGCTAAAGACGATGCCTGTAAAGATTGAAACGATATTAAATATCGCAAATATCGCAGCAGGAATAAGGATATACCAACGCATTTTATGAACAAGGGTAAAAAGAATAAACGCAATTATGAATGGGGTCGCACTATATCTAATAGCAATCATTATCGAACGCGCTACATTATAACCACCAAGTCCCGCAAGATAGAATTCGATAAATACGATAATCGAAAGAGCAAAAACCGCCCCGATTAAAATATATAAACGTCTAATGATTTTCTTATCGAGGAAGACAGTGATTTTTAAAACGATGACAAAAGCGAGTAAGATTAATATCAAAACCCAGTTAAATGTCATGTAACTTGTAAAGGCTGCCATAAATAATACTCTAGTTTGCCCCAGACAAACTTAAATATAATATAAACCTAAAAAATATTAAGGCAACCCAAAATTCATCATCTTTTAAGACATTTTTTCTATAAAACAATAAATATCCACCGGACAATCCGGTGGTTTTTCATAGTCGGGCAGATATTAGCCCTCTATTACTAGCCGCCCC
>SVBE01000003.1 GCA_015059065.1 Erysipelotrichaceae bacterium
TTCTTTGATAGATATAACCGTGGGACCCACGGAGTTAGCTCGCCTATGCTTGGCTCGTAAGGGCCATCGAACGAGAAGCCCCCACTTCTATAAGTGGTGGGAGTAGGTCACAGACGTTAACGACAATTCTTTTGACATTTATATATAAATGCTTGTAGTATTATTAATGCACAATTTACAGGAGGTGTAATTGATGAAAAAGACTTATCAACCAAGTAAAGTTAAACATGCACATAGAGCTGGCTTCAGAGCTCGTATGAAAAGTGCGAATGGTAGACGTGTTCTCTCTAGAAGAAGAGCAAAAGGTCGTAAAAGACTCACAGCTTAATTAATGAAGAAAGAATATCGAATTAAATCTAATGAAGATTTCTCATCCTTAGTTAAGTTAGGGAAGAGAATAAAAAGAAATGAATTCCATATCTATTATTTGAAAAGTGCATATGATCACAATAGATTTGGAGTTTCAGTATCAACAAAAATAGGTAATGCCGTTACTCGAAATAAAGTCAAAAGACAATTGAGAGCGATTATGGATGATTTTAATAAATCATCAACAAAACAGCATGATATAATCGTCGTCGCAAAACAAGGATTTCTCAATAATACATTTCAAGTAAATAAAAACGCATTACTCGAATCACTTAAAGAAATAGAAAAATGAAAAGAAAAACAAAATTAGGATTAGGAATTACGACCCTCTGTGCGGGTATACTCTTATTATCTGGTTGTACCGCATCTTTTTGTACTGTGAAAGATCAATCTAATATGCTTTATGCATATGATGATGGCATTACCAAATATTATGACGCTACCAATAAGCCAGAAGGTGCTGTTCAACACACATTTTTTACCAATGTCTATTACACGGTTAGCATGGATAATGCCAACCCAGCTTTAAATAACATTTTTGAAACATGTAAGAAGAATAATGTTGAAGTCCCACATAAAGATTATTGGGCAACAATGGATTCTTTGCTTTTAGACGAAGTTAAAACTTATGTTGGGTTAGACGCTAGTGCAACAGCTGACAAAGTTAATGAGTCACTTCAGAAGTATGGCTATTTTAAATTCTATTCTGATAAAGAAAACCCAAAAGTTTGGGATAAATGGGATTTATATAACAACAAAACATACAGCATAATTGACGACATTAACAAATGTCCAACCAACGATTTTATTAAACAATATAAGACTTCTATGAACACTTATATTAATAACTATCGTTCTTGTATCGCTACTGAAGATGGTCAATATGGCAACTATGGCTATAACAACGATTCTAAACACCCAGTTGAAATCGAAGCAAAAACATATCAATATGCTTGGAGCAAAGGATTCTTTGAAGGTTTGTTAGTGTGGCCAATTGGTGCATTTGTTGATATCTTATGTGGAGCATTTAATGGATTAGGTACTGGCTTAAACGGTACAGTTGGATGGGCACAAGTTTTTGCGATTTTAGTGGTTACATTTATTGTTAGAGGCTTTATGTTCCTCGTTTCATTCAAATCCACTTTATCCAGTGCGAAGATGAATGAATTACAACCACAAATTGCCAAGATTCAAAACAAATATCCAAATGCGAATACTAACCAAGCAGAAAGAGCAAGAATGTCTCAAGAAATGTCTGCTCTTTATAAGAAGAATGGAATTAATCCATTATCCAGTTTATTAATCATGATTATCCAGTTCCCAATCTTCATCTGTGTATGGGGTGCATTAACAGGTTCTGCATGGTTATCCACTGGTAGCTTCTTAAACCTCAACTTATCAGACTCTATTAGCTCCGTGTTATTCAACGCGAGCAACTGGGCTACTGGTGCTGCTGAGACTGCTTTAGTGTTATTCCTCTTAATGGCATTAGCACAAGTTGTTTCTATGTTATTACCACAATGGATTCAAAAGAGAAAACAAAAAGATGTGGCTAAACTTGGTAAAAATCCAAATCAAAATAGCCAAAATAGGAATATGAAAATATTCACATATGTGATGATGGGCATGATTATTATCATGGGCTTCTCACTCGCCTCTGCTATGGGTATCTATTGGTTCTTTGGTGCATTATTCTCAATCGCCCAAACATTAATTACCCAAAAAATTATCAGCGGCAAAAAATCTAAAAAATAAGGAGAATTATCGATGAAAGAATATCAAGGTAAAACTGTCGAAGAAGCATTAGAAGAAGCTTCTAAGGAATTAGGTATTCCTACTAGCCAAATCCTCTATTCAGACACAGGAAAAACCAAAGGTTTATTTTCAAAAAAAGTCATCATTGAAGTTTATGAATTTTCTGATGTTGTGAGATATGCGGAAGACTATGTCTTAAACGTTATCGATTCCCTTGGAATTGAAAGCACAGTGAAGACTAAATTAGATGATGATATCATGCATATTGTTATCGATTCCACTCATAACCCAATTTTAATTGGTAAGAACGGAAAAACATTACAAGCTTTAAATGAGTTAACTCGTTTAGCGGTAAATGGTAAATTCCGTAAGAGATTTAGAATCCTTCTCGACATCAACGGATATAAGGATCACAAATACTGGGTTTTAGAAAAACAAGCGAGAAAATATGCTCACGATGTCCAAAAGACTAAGGTCAACTTCGTGTTTGATCCAATGCCATCCGATGAAAGAAGAGCCATTCATAATGCATGCGCCAATATGCCTCATATCAAAACTGAGAGCATCGGTGAAGGTTCTAAGAGACAAGTTCAAATCATTTACGTTGATTAATTAAATGCGCCTTATAGGCGCTTTTAAATATTTTATGGAAGAAACAATAATTGCATTAGCCACACCCCCACTTAAAAGCGCTCTCGCGCTCATTCGTCTTTCTGGTAAGGACTGCTTTGAGATTGTCTCAAAAGTGTTCTCTAAAGACCTTAGAGGTCTTAAAAAGAGGGATGTCTTTGTTGGTCAAATTAAAGCTGGTGATAAAATCATCGATGATGTTGTTTT
Organism: Erysipelotrichaceae bacterium; assembly: GCA_015059065.1. Lineage (GTDB taxonomy): Bacteria > Bacillota_I > Bacilli_A > RFN20 > CAG-826 > SIG220. The sequence continues at coordinate 2,962 of SVBE01000003.1, forward strand.
AAACGCCTATAAAGGACCGAGAAGTTTTACGGGCGAAGATAGTGTAGAAATCATCTGTCATGGCTCCATGCTCATCGCTAATCAAATCATTAAAGAAATATTATCTAAAGGAGCAAGATTAGCCACTAACGGCGAGTTCTCCCAAAGAGCGTTTTTAAATAACAAGATCGACTTAGTGCAAGCAGAAGCCATTAATGATGTTATCAACGCGATAAACGATGAAGCAAAACAAATATCCATGCTCTCTTTAAAAGGCGATACCAGCAATATTGTTTTAGCCATTAGAAATAGAATCGCTGACATCTTATCTTTAATCGAAGTGAATATCGACTTCCCAGAATATGAAGATATCGAAGAAGCGAGCAAAGAAATGATTATTAACTATGTTAACGAGGTCACTGATAAAGTTGGTAACCTCCTTAACGAAGGTGAAAAAGCCCAAATCATTAGAGACGGTTTAAAAGTCGCGATTGTGGGTAAACCTAATGTTGGTAAATCATCCTTATTAAATGCCTTATTACAAGAAGATAAAGCAATTGTTACAGAGATACCAGGTACGACTAGAGATGTGGTTGAAGGACAAGTTAATTTAGGAGGTATTCCTCTTAATTTATTTGATACCGCGGGTATTAGAGAAACAAACGATGTCATCGAAAGCATCGGCATCAATAAAAGTGTTAAAGCAATTGAGGACGCGGATTTAGTCATCGCAGTCATTGATGCGAGTAGAGGATTAGACGAAGAAGATAAACAAATCTTAGAAAAAATCAAAGATCGTAAACATATCGTCGTGTATAACAAAGCTGATTTGGTTAACGATAAAGATAATCATATCTATGTCTCTGCGGCAAATAATGATTTAGAGAGTTTGAAGAAAGAGATATATCGTTTGTTTGATATCAACGAAACAACGTTTAAAACACCCGCGCTTAATAACTCTCGCCAACTTGGTTTATTACGTAAAGCAATTGATGAATTAAAGAAAGCAAAAATAGATGCGGAGAACGACTTATCAACTGATTTAATCGCGGTCTCTTTGCATCAAGCGTATAGCTGTTTATCAGAGATATTAGGAGAGGATTCTTTAACTGATTTTACCAAAGAAATATTCTCCAGATTCTGTGTAGGAAAATAAAATGATTTTTGATACTCATTGCCATCTCAATCACGAGGACTTATACCCAGAAATAGACCGCATAATTGCTGATGCTGAAAAGGCGAGAGTGAAAAAGTTTTTAGTTGTTGGTTATGATAAAAAAACCTCACTTTTAGCGGTAAAAATCGCGCAAAAGTACGATAATTGCTATGCGGCTATTGGTTTTCATCCTACTGAAATATTTGATTTAAGCGAAGAAGATTACGATGAAGTGATGTCGCATTTAAAAGATCCAAAAGTTGTCGCAATTGGAGAGATTGGATTAGATTATCATTGGATTAAAGACCCTGTTCAAAGAGAGATTCAAAAAGAATATTTTATTAGACAAATTGAACTTGCTAATCATGTGGGTTTACCAATCTCTATTCATAACCGTGATTCCATTGAAGATTGTCTAGAAATATTAAAACAATATCCACCTAAGTTTGGTGGTTTTATGCATTGCTATTCTGGCTCTGTTGAATCGATGAAAGAATTCATCAAATTAGGATTAACAATATCTTTGGGTGGACCTGTGACATTCACTAATGCAAAGACACCTAAACAAGTAGCATATGAAGTCCCTCTAGATAAATTAGTGGTGGAAACAGATTCCCCATATCTCACCCCACATCCATTTAGAGGTAATAAAAACGAACCAAAAAACATCTCCTATGTCGTTCAAGAGATTGCGAAAATTAAAGAGCTATCACCAAAGCATATTGAAGATGTTACATACCAAAACGCATTAAAGGTTTTACATATCGATGAATAAACCATATATCGATCACATCGTCATCGTTGAAGGCACTAGTGATAAATCAAAAGTATCTTCTCTATTTGATTGTTCTGTCATTATTACTAACGGATACGATGTAGATAAAGGATTAATTAAATTATTGGGTGAGAAAAGAAAGCTTCTCATATTAACCGATGACGATGAAGCCGGAAAACAAATAAGGAAAACAATAAATTCTATAACTAAGTGCGAAAACGCTGAAGTGAACATTAAAGACTGTGACAAACATCATAAACATGGAGTGGCAGAATGCGATATTGAGGTGCTTTATAACTTATTAAAACCATTTGTTACGGAGAAGAAGAATAGACAAATTATTACAAATATTGATCTATATAATGCCGGCATAAATTCAAAAAGACAAAGAGATAATATTTGTGATAAATTATCTATTAATAGATATAGTCAAAAACAATTAATAGAAATTATTAATATATTAGGATTAAAAATAGAAGAAATAATTAAATATGCAGATTGATAAAAATAGTTGTTTAGAGGTGTTGAATGAATTTGGTATCATCCCTAGTAAGGATAAAGGCCAGAATTATTTAACTAACCCAAACACCGCGAAAAGAATCGCGGATTCATTAACAATCAATGATGAAGATAAAGTATTAGAAATAGGACCAGGTATTGGCTCTTTAACTCATTTTTTAACTGAAAGATCGAATAGTTTAACTGTCGTGGATGTTGATGAACAAAGCTGTAAAGTACTTAAAGATTTGTATCCTGAGGTAGATGTAATCAACCAAGATGCTTTAAAAATGAATTTTCATTCATACCAAAGAATTATCAGCAATGTTCCATATTCCATCACCTCAGATTTAATTGAATCGATATTGTTGAAGAGCAAGAATCTTAAGCAATGTGTTTTTATGGTCCAAGAAGACGCTTATAGACGCATTGTTTCCCTTAAAGGAAAAGATTATGGACCTTTATCTGTTTTAATCTCTTTGAAGGGAAAAACTAAAACACTTTTTAAAGTGGGGTCAAACGATTTCTATCCCCGACCGAAATGTGTATCTATTGTTTTTAAAATTGATATATCCCCTGATTCATTAATTGATGAAAAAGGATATAAAATCATCAAGACCTTATTTACCAACAGAAGAAAGACTTTGTTAAACAACCTCTTGCTACTAATGAACAAAGATAAAGCAGCTTCTCTTTTAAGTGAATTAAAATTACCTATTACAATTAGACCAGAAGAAGTATCCCCTGAAACTTATTACAAATTAGTTTCACTTTCTCGCGCAAAAGGACAATAATGAATATATGAGAAATTACACAGTTAAGAGCAACGCGAAGATTAACATTGGTTTAGACGTGACCGAATCTCGCGAAGATGGATACCATAACCTTGATATGGTGATGGTGCCAATTCAATTTCATGACACTTTAATCATCAAAGAAATCAAAAATAAACCAGATACATATGTCACCATGGATGACTATTCTTTAATGGTGTTTCAACATAATTTAGCGGCCTATGCGGTCGATGAACTCGCGGCTAAATATGGCTTCCAAAATAAATACCGTATCATGATCCATAAACTCATTCCAATCAAAGCGGGATTAGGTGGTGGAAGCAGCAACGCAGCAAACACATTAAAGGCTGTTAATAACATCTTAAAATTAGGCGCGACAGACGAAGAATTAATTGAAATTTCTAAAAAAATCGGCGCAGATGTCCCATTTTTTATCAAAAATACACCAGTTCGCTGCCGTGGTGTTGGAGAGAAAATGGAACCAATCAATATCAAGAATGATTATTGGGTTTTAATCGTTAAGCCAAAGCAAGGTTGTTCCACAAAAGAAGTGTTTAAACTATCTGATTCCACTAAGAGAAAACACGTTGATATTGATTCAATTGTCAAAGCCTTAGAAGAAGGTGACGACGAGCTTCTCGCGAATTCATTAGATAACTATTTAGAAGATGCAGCGATTCAACTTGTCCCAGAGATTCAAGTTATTAAAGACAAATTAAAAGATATGGGATTAAAAATCGTTTGTATGACTGGTTCCGGCAGCACGGTCTTTGCTTTATCCACAAATAAAAAGGAATTAAAGAAAGCTGCTGCGGTTATGGAACCCCATTATTTCACAGAGTTAACAAGGATACTTAAATAATATGCCCACAATTGTAGATTCGTTTAACAAAAACATTTATATCGGTGACCAGATGGTTGGTTATATTGGACGTAATGTCTTATATATCAACGGCCATAAGTTCGCTGATATATCAGATGATGGAGTAATCTCATATGGTGATGTTAAAGTCGGCTATGTTGATGATGACAATTCCATCATTGTGAAAGACAAAGAAGTTGGATACATCGACGGAGATAATAATTTCCGTTTCTATAATTTAACAAAATCTAGCAAGAAGACCCCCACTTCTATAAGGGGTGGGAGTATGTCACAACTATAAAGGAGATTAAAGTATGTACGCAGTAGGTGTTGATATCGGCGGTATGTCGATGAAATGTGGACTCGTTAATGAAAAGGGTGAGGTCGTCGATCGCGTAATCGTTAAAACCACATTAGGCGATCCATATGAAAAGACTATTGGAGAATTATGTGATGGCATTAAAGAGCTTCTGAAGAAGAATTATCTTTCGCCAAACGATATCAATGGTGTTGGTATCGGTGTTCCAGGTGCAGTAAACATCAAAAAAGGCACCGTAGACAGCTCTGCGAACTTAAAATGGTATAATGTTCCACTTGTGGAACTTGTGACCCAAGGAGTGGGTAGACAAGCCCGTATCACTAACGATGCGAACGCGGCTGTTCTAGGCGAAGCAAGATTTGGTTTTAAATGGAAATATCCAAATGTTGTCATGCTCACATTAGGAACCGGTGTTGGAGGCGGATTAATCGTCGACGGCAGATTATATGAAGGCAACGAAGGCAAAGGTGCTGAATTAGGTCACGTCACCCTTGTATTAGATGGTAGACAATGTGGATGTGGTAGAAGAGGATGCGCGGAACAATATGCTTCTGCAACAGCCTTGATGAGACTCACAAGAGAAGCGATGGAAGACCACAAAGAATCACTTATGTGGCAACTATGTGATAACGATATTAATAATGTTAATGGAGCGATTCCATTCGCTGCCGAAAAACAAGGCGATCCTGCTGCCAAACAAGTCGTTGATGAATATATCAAATATTTAGGTGAAACAATACTTAATTTCAATAACATCTTTAGACCAAACGCCTTCATCTTAAGTGGTGGTGTTGCTAAGCAAGGTGAAAACCTCATCAATAAATTAAAAGATTATTGTGCTAAACAAAATTGGGGTTATGAAAACACTCCTGAACCAGAATTATTAATCGCCCAATTAGGCTATGACTCTGGCATCATTGGAGCCGCTTCCTTATATCTATAATTACTCGTTATAAATAACAGCATCAGGTATTTTGCTTGGTGCTTTTTTTGTTTTACAATATTGGTATGAAAAAGATAAACATCTTGTTGTTAGGTATACAAGCTACTGCTTTAGGGTCTTTATTTGGTTGTAGCAATAATAATGTGCTAGATGAATGGTATGGCGAATATACTTTATTATCAACAGAAGAAAGATGCACACTCGCCTTAAACAACGATAAGACGTATATCATAAAATATTTAGATAACAGCTATTTGGGCTCTTACACTTATTATCAAGCCGAAGCAGATACTGGGTTCAAACCTAGAATATGCTATATACCAGGTAATTATTACCCAACAGATGGCTCTGGACGTGCATATGGCATTACTCTTTTATGTGGTGATAGTTTTACGAATTTACCAGATTCGTTTAAGAAATTCTTTAAGAATAATGTGGAAGGCAACCAACACCTATTTGTTCATACCTTCTATAATACTGACTCGTTCGTTAAATATGGGGTGACGGCAAAAAGTGTTGCTGTCGATAGCAACAAAACATATAAAGAGATTGTTTATTATCCTGACAGAATATCAGTGTGTTCGGTCTCCGGCGAACCGCTTTATAACGAGGAAAACGACCCGGATTTACACTTTATAAAAATATCGTAGAAAAATTAAAACCCACTTCCGAAAAAGTGGGTTTTTGTTATGAATTTTTGCTCAAAACTCAATTATCTTGGGTTTTTGATGTTGGCTTGAGCAGCGGCTAAACGTGCAACTGGAACACGGAATGGTGAACAGGAGACGTAGTCGAGACCAGCCTTGTGGTAGAATTCGATGGATTTTGGATCGCCACCAGTTTCACCACAGACACCAACATGTAAGTCTGGTCTAGTAGCTCTACCGAGTTTAACAGCGTTAGCGACTAATTTACCGACACCGTTTTGGTCAAGGGTCTTGAATGGATCTTCTTCAAAGATCTTGTTCTCGTAATAGGCTGGTAAGAACTTACCGGCGTCATCACGGGAGAAACCGAATGTCATTTGCGTTAAGTCGTTAGTACCGAAGGAGAAGAATTCAGCTTCTTCAGCGATTTCGTCTGCTAATAAGGCAGCACGTGGAATTTCAATCATTGTACCAACATGGTAATGCATATTGACACCTGCTTCTTTAATTAATTGATCAGCAGTTTCGCAGATGATCTTCTTCACGAATCTTAATTCTTTGACTTCGAGCACGAGTGGTACCATGATTTCTGGTTCAATGGCTTTGCCAGTTCTCTTGCTGACTGCTAACGCGGCCTTGATAATGGCTCTAGTTTGCATTCTGCAGATTTCTGGATAAGTGACCGCTAAACGGCAACCACGGTGACCCATCATTGGGTTAGCTTCGTGTAATTCGTCGATTCTGTCGTGGACTTCTTCAACGCTCTTACCGATCGCTTTGGCTAACTCTTCGATTAAGCCTTCTTCTTGTGGTAAGAATTCGTGTAGAGGTGGATCTAATAAACGGACGTTGACATTGAATTCGCCCATTGTCTCATATAATCCTTCGAAGTCTTTTTGTTGCATTGGTTCGAGTTCTGCTAAAGCGGCTTCACGATCTTCAACCTTGTCAGCAAGGATCATCTTTCTCATGGAGAAGATTCTGTCTTTGTCGAAGAACATATGTTCAGTACGGCAGAGACCGATACCTTGTGCACCAAAGATCTTGGCTTGTTTGGCATCTCTTGGAGTGTCAGCGTTAGTTCTAACTTTTAACACTCTATTTTCATCGACCCACTTCATTAAGCGGCCGAAGTAACCACTAGTTAAATCTGGTTCAACAGTTTTGATTTCGCCAAAGTAGACGTTACCAGTGGAACCATCGATTGAGAATGTGTCTTGGTCAGTGTAAACCTTACCGTTGATAGTAACAGTCTTAGCTTCTTCATCGATGATAGCAGCGGAACAACCACAGACACAGCATTTACCCATACCACGGGCAACGACAGCAGCGTGGCTAGTCATACCACCTCTCATTGTTAAGACCGCTTCAGCAGCGACCATACCAACGATATCTTCTGGAGAAGTTTCAGCTCTCACTAAGACGACCTTTTCACCAGCTTGATGTCTGGCTTCTGCTTCTTCAGCAGAGAAGGCTAATTTACCAGTACCAGCGCCTGGACCAGCAGCTAAGCCAGTGGCGATTGGAGTGGCTTTCTTGAGTTCATCTCTATCAAAGCCTGGTAATAATAATTTATCGAATGTTAAGGCATCGATTCTTAAGACGGCTTCTTTTTCAGTGATTAAGCCTTCATCGACTAAATCACAAGCGATCTTTAAGGATGCAGCAGGAGTTCTCTTACCGTTTCTAGTTTGTAAGAAGTATAAGACACCGTCTTCAACAGTGAATTCCATATCTTGCATATCACGGTAATGGGCTTCCATTTTCTTGATAGTAGCAACGAATTGTTCGTAGACTTCTGGCATTCTCTTCTTTAATTCTTCGATATGAAGTGGAGTACGAATACCGGCAACGACGTCTTCGCCTTGTGCGTTTGGTAAGTATTCAGCGGAAATAACTTTTTCACCAGTACCTGGGTCTCTGGAGAAGGCAACACCTGTACCAGATGTTTCACCTTTGTTACCGAAGGCCATGGATTGAACGTTAACAGCAGTGCCCCAAGAATATGGGATGTTGTTCATCATACGATAAACGTTCGCACGTGGGTTGTCCCAGCTTCTGAAAACCGCAGTAACGGCTTCAATTAATTGAACTTTTGGATCGGATGGGAATTCTTCACCAAATGTCTTTTTGTAGTAGTCTTTGTATTTGACGACTAAACCTTTTAATTCTTCCGCAGTGACTTCAGTGTCTAATTTGTAGCCTCTCTCTTTTTTGAGATCGTCTAACATCTTATCCATATCAGTACGTGGATGTCCTTTAGCAATGTTAGTGAACATTAAGATGAAACGACGATAGCTATCATACGCAAATCTTTCGTTGTTTGTTTCTCTTGCTAAAGCGGCGACTGTCTCTTCGTTTAAGCCTAAGTTTAAGATGGTGTCCATCATACCTGGCATAGAGACACGAGCACCAGAACGAACAGAGACTAATAATGGTTTAGTGGTGCCACCAAAAGTTTTTCCTGTTTGTTTTTCAACACCTTTGACTGCCTCATAAATTTGATCGATGAGGAAGTCTGGTAATTTCTTACCTTGATCATAATAAAGTGTGCATGCTTCTGTGCTAATTGTAAATCCTTCTGGGATACGCACACCGATGTGGGTCATTTCAGCTAGACCCGCGCCTTTACCACCAAGAATTTCTTTTCCTAATCCATAGGCTTCTTGGAAGGGGTAAACATATTTCTTTTCGCTCATAAATACCTCCTATAAGCACTCACGGGTGTATTATATCATGCTAGCGCATATGTATGTAATAAAATTTATGCGCGCAATATAAAGTATCTATGATACTTAAGTACAAAATAAAAAGCACACTAAGGTGCTTTTGCTAGATAAGGGTATATTTTTTACTCCATTTGCTCGAATAAAGACTCCGCTAATTCCTTGCTAGCGAGGTCTTCGCTGAAGGCTGTCGCGCTACCTGTTGCGACACCTTTTTTAAAGGCTCTAATCATATCATAACTATCGAGATATTCGTCGATAAAGCCAGCAACCAAGCCATCGCCCGCGCCTACTGTATGTATCACTTTTCCTTGAGGTGCTTTTACTTTGATTGGTTCAATATCCTTACCAACTAATAAGGCTCCGTCTCCACCTAAGGAAACGATTACGTTTGTTGCCCCTCTTTTAATCATTTCTTTAGCAGCGGCAATTAGTTCTTCATCGTTATTGATTGTAACCTTTAATGCGCTCTCTAATTCCCTTTTGTTTGGTTTGATGAGGAATGGGTGATATTTCAAACAGTTGAGTAAGATATCGCCCTCAGCATCAACAATAATTAAACAATCGTTATCAACCACTCTTGCGAGAATTAATTCATAAATATTGTTTGGAAGACTAGACGGAATTGTTCCAGAGATGATGAGGGTGTCGTTTCTTCCTAATCTTTCTAATGTTTTAATGAGTTGCTCGATTTCATAGTCACCGATGTTAGGGCCTTGACCGTTGATAGCGGTTTCGTTCCCATTACACCTAATCTTCACATTCACACGAGTGTTGCCTTCTACTTCAATAAAACGCGAAGACACATGGTGATCTTCTAATTCTCTAATAATGAAATCGCCTGTAAATCCAGCGAGGAAACCAGTGGCAACACTACCTCTTCCTAGATTAGACAAAGTCATTGAAACATTAACGCCTTTTCCTCCGGGATAATATTCCTCTTTAATCGTTCTATTTAATTCCCCAGGAACAAAACTATTAAGATCAACAACATAGTCAATCGCTGGTGAGAACGTCACTGTATAAATCATCTAATATTTCCTCCTGTTTTCTAAAATAATGCGTATTTTGTGGTAATTTTATTTAATTTTTGATACTTCTGAAGATGAAAGTGGGGTGATTGTTTCGCCCTTGCTAACCAAAAGTTCGCCGTTGTCGTTAATCCCTAACGCAATGCCTTCTTCTTCACTATTTGTTGAGGCGTTAAAATAAGTAATTTCTTTTCTTAATAAGTAGTTGTGATTATTGAAATTTTCTATGATTGTGTTTTTAAAGGAATCGTAGTTTTTCAACTGTGAAACAACGTATTCAATAAATACTGTTCTCATCCTTTCGATATCAAACGTTTTTCCGAGTTCTAATGATAAGGAAGTCGCGTTTTCTACGCCTTTAAATTCTGTTTGATTTACATTTAAACCAACGCCGATTACGACATAGTCTGGAAGTCTTCCTTGAAGTAATATGCCGCATATCTTTTTGTCTTTAACCATCACATCGTTTGGCCACTTTAAAGATAAGTTGTCTTCATACATATATCCTTTTAAGAAATCAAGGATGATAACCCCCATCGATATCGACAAGAGTTTAAATGAGTCAACGAGCTTTTTATCTTTGATGATGATGGAAAAGAGAACGTTCTCACCATTATTATCAACCCAACTATGACCTGTCCTTCCTAATCCTGCGGTTTGATGGGATGCAGAAATAACATCTAGATTATCAAACCAATCTGGATGGTCCATCAAATATCTTGATGTGGAATCAATTACGTCTATATGCTTAATCATACTGTTGGCCAAGTCCTATTCGTTTTAAACCATTCTGTGTCTTTTAATATCACAGAGTTGTTGCTACCTGCGATGGTGTAATCTTTACCATTCTCAGATTTGAAACAGATATTACCGTTCATTGATGTATAACCGGTATGTCCATCTGTTGTCACCGTGGTTACATAAATGTAACTTGTGTATTTAGCGATGTTATTAATCGCTGTTTGGGTTGGGAATTGATTATCAACGTTCTTGGTGTATTCATCGTTGCCCGCGCAGCAACATATACAGACGTTCTCAGGTGTAATCTTGCTAAGTAAGGTGTCGGTATTTGATGTTTTAGAGCCGTGGTGGCCGCCTTTAAAGAGTTGAACGTGTGGTAATTCGTTTAACGCCACTAAAGAGGCTTCTCCGTCCTTTTCCAAGTCACCAGTGAATAAATAGTGGTTTTGATTATTGTGAGTGAATAAAGCACAGACGGAATAATCGTTTTCATCACTGGTTGTTTCGTGATAGAAACGCTGATCAAGAATTGTCATCTTTACATAATCGTTGATTGTGTATTCTTTCTTTGCTCCACCAGTTTCTGCAACGCACTGTGCAGCGGTGTAATGATGTTCCATATCACCCCTTGCTAATGCTGCGTCTCTTTTTGTGACATGGTTGTTATATAAAGTGGTATCAGAGTTAGTCAAAGCAAAATCAATTAAAGTACCGATTTTATATGAATCAAAGATTCCAGAAATCTTGCTTGTACCGACAAATCCTGCGATGTGGTCTTTGTGCGCGTGTGTTGCGATAACATATTCTAATTTGCCGTCTTCACAGTATTTGTTGACGAATTCTTTAATCGTGCCCGCACTTGATTGAATGCTGCCCGCATCGATTAAAATATCGACATCACCAGCTTTGATATAAGTTGAATCACCAGTGTTATAACAACCTAATTCTAAGAAGTTGATGCTCATGCCAGAAGGTGTTTCTAATTTTGGATTATATTCTGCGTGAGCGTGACTTGACGAATGTTCTTCTGAACTTGAAACTGGTTCGCTTGATGAATACTCTTCTGAACTTGAAACTGGTTCGCTTGATGAACGTTCTTCTGAACTAGAAATCGTCTCGCTTGAAAGTGGTTCTGAAGAACTGGAAATAGTTTGGCTTGTGGTTGGTTCAGATGAACTACCACCTTGTGGTCCAATCTTATCCTTTAAGAATAAGAAATAAACCGCTAATCCGATGCCAACAGCAAGGACTAGCACTAGTAATATAATAAAAAAAGCTTTAGGGTTCTTTTTCGCCATTTTAGTGGCGGTTTTTACAGCTTTCTTTTGGTATTTGTTTGAAGAATTAGATTTCTTTTTATTTGCCATAGACCCCTCCTAACTATTTAATACGATCGCAACCGCGCTTGTCGCAAACATCGCAATAACGATAATAATAACGATGATGCGAAACAATATTTTCTTGGTGCGTTTTTTCTGGTCTCTAGTTGCCATATAACTAGTTTAGACCAAAGTAAATAAAAACGCCACATTTGTGGCGTAATTATTGAATCTATTTTTGATTATAAGAAGATGGCCATTAAGATACCAGCGGCAATCGCACTTCCGATAACACCAGCGACGTTTGGTCCCATCGCATGCATTAATAAGAAGTTGCTTGGGTCTTCTTTTTGACCTTCTCTTTGGACGACACGAGCTGCCATTGGAACAGCAGAGACACCCGCAATACCAATCATTGGGTTAACTTTACCTTTTGTAAGTACACACATGAGTTTGCCACCAAGAAGTCCGCTTATACCAGCGAGGATGAAGGCTCCGATACCTAAAGCGAAAATCTTAAGAGTTTCCACAGTTAAGAATGCGGCACCTTGAGCAGTTGCTCCGACAGAAAGTCCTAACGCTATTGTGCAAATATATAATAATGCGTTTGCGACTGTGTGGACTAAGTTTGGCACTAAACCAGATTCTTTGATTAAGTTACCGAGCATTAAGCATCCGATAAGAGGTGTTGCTCCTGGAACGATTAAGGCCACGATTAATGTAACGATAATTGGGAAGAGAATCTTTTCTCTCTTGCTCACTTCCCTGAGTTGTTGCATCTTGATTGTTCTTTCCTTTTTAGTGGTAAAGAGCTTGATGATAGGTGGGAAGATAACAGGGACAAGAGCCATGTAGGAATAGGCTGCTAAGGCAATTGGGGCTAATAAGTTTAAGGAAGCGCCACCAGAAGCGTTTAACATCTTAGAAGAAACTAAGATAGCGGTTGGGCCATCCGCACCACCGATGATGCCAATAGAGGCTGCTTCGTAACCGTTAAAGCCTAAGGCAATGGCTAGGAAGAAAGCGGCAAAGATACCAATTTGGGCAGCCGCGCCTAATAACATTGTCTTCTTATTAGAAATAAGTGGACCAAAGTCTGTAGTAGCGCCGATACCAAGGAAGATTAAACACGGATATATTTCGTATTTAACTCCGTAATACAGATAACCAAGCAAACCAGAATATTGATAGTCGATAACCGTGCCTTCCGCATCAGTGATCGCTGTCTTTGTAAAGATATGAGCTCCTGGAATATTGGTTAAGATGATACCAAAGGAGATAGGTATTAATAAATAAGGTTCAAATTTGAATACTAAGGCGAGTACGAGGAAAAAGACTCCAACGAGAATCATCACCAAATTCATCCATCCACCATTTTGGAAGAATCCGGCGACTCCGCTGGTCTCAAAGAACTCACCAATTAAAGACCAGATATTCATTGTTACTATTCTAATGTGATTAATGGTTCGCCGTTATTGACCGCGTTACCAACTTTGGCAACGATTGAGGCCACTTTACCAGCGATTGGGGATGGGACTTCGTTTTCGAGTTTCATCGCTTCGACAACAGCAACGACGTCACCGACTTTGATTGTGTCACCAACTTTAACTTTGATGGCCACAACTTTACCAGCGATTGGAGCGTTGACGCTTTGACCACCAGTGGATTTAACTGGTTCAGATTTGGCTTCAGCTTTTGCTTCTGGAGCGACACTGCCAGATTTTTCACCGACGGCTTCAAGTTCCACTTCGTAAACTTTTCCGTTTACCTTTACACGATAAGTTTTCATTATTTTATCTCCTTTACACTAACTAATTTGACATCTTTTTTAATTTCGCTTTGATAATCGATTGTCGCGACTAATACAGCAGCAACCATATCTTCATCGTTTTCATTAAATTGCGCAGGTTTTGCAACATTTTCTTCGACTTTTGCAGGTTTTTTTGCTGCGTCTAGTTCTTTTTTAAGATCGATATATCCAAGAGCTTTAAATACTAGATGAGTGATTAAGATGATGGCTCCTAAAATGAGGAAGACCATCAAGATTGCCACGACAGCAGCGATTGCAGAATCGCCCCATTGGTAAGTTTGGCTACCATCCATAACTGCGTAAAACATAACTTACCTCCTAGACATATAAGTTGAATTCCACAACTTCATCTTTTTCCTCTGGTTGAGGATTATATTTCTTTTTGAGGAATTCAGTAGCGACCGATTCGAATAAGGCGAGAGAGAGAACGTCTTCATCGCATTTAGCAATGTCCTTATATTTCTCTTTCAAGGATTCGAATTCAGGTTCTAATAAATCGGCTGGACGACATTTGATAATTTCATCATCGCCGACAATTTTCTTTAAGATTTCTGGATCCACTGGAGCTGGCCATTGACCATATCTTCCGTGACAGTAGTCCTTAATCTCTTTAGCGACCATCTTGTAGCGTTGGCCACTTAAGACGTTTAACACCGCTTGGGTGCCAACCATCTGTGAAAGTGGAGTGACGAGTGGTGGATAACCTAAATCTTTTCTGACGTTAGGAATTTCTCTTAACACTTCATCATATCTATCCATGGCGTTTTGTTCTTTGAGTTGGCTAGTTAAGTTAGACAACATGCCGCCTGGAACCTGATATTTCAAGATGTTTGGGTTGACGGATAATGATTTGACAGTCATCTTACCGTTATTGAGGTTCTTGGTTTTGATTTTCTCTAATAATGGTTCGGCTTCAAACATCTTCTCCTTATCGAGTTTTGGATCGTATTTAGTGCCAGCGAGAGCGACGTTCATCGCTTGGGCGCTTGGTTGGCCAGTACCGTTTGATAATGGGGTGACTGAGCAGTCAATGATATCACATCCTGCTTCAATCGCTGCCATATAAGTCATCTCACAAATACCACCTGTGCAGTGTGAGTGTAATTCAAGTGGTAGCCTGGTGTTTTTCTTTAAGGCTGTGAAGAGCGCTTTCGCATCTTGTGGAGTGAGAACACCCGCCATATCTTTGATACAGATTGAATCTGCACCTAGTTCTTTTTCAATTCTTTTTGCGAGCTCAGTATAGTATTCCACAGTATGGACTGGGGAAGTGGTATAACTGAGGGCGATTTGACAGTGTCCACCATATTTCTTAGTGGAAACAACTGCTTGTTTTAAGTTTCTTAAATCATTAAGAGCGTCGAAAACACGGATGATATCAATGCCATTTTCAATGGACTTCTTGCAGAACATATCAACGACATCGTCGGAATAGTGACGATAACCGAGGATATTTTGTCCTCTGAAGAGCATTTGTAATTTCGTGTTTGGACAAGCTTTTCTAATCGCTCTTAATCTCTCCCATGGATCTTCGTTTAAAAATCTAAGGCAGGCATCGAAAGTCGCGCCTCCCCAGACTTCTAAAGCATAAAATCCGGCTTTATCGAGAATTGGAGCAACAGAAAGTATTTCTTCTGTCGTCATTCTAGTAGCGAATAACGATTGGTGAGCATCTCTTAATGTGGTGTCGACTATTTTGACTCCCATATATGCTCCTTTCTTATTCAGCGTGTGGGCCGGCTTTCACGAGGGCTTTACCCGCGTCATTAGTTTCGTATTTCTTGAAGTTCTTTTGGAATCTAGAAGCTAAATCTTGTGCTTTTCTATTCCATTCTGCTGGATCAGCATAAGTGTCTCTTGGATCTAAGATCTTTGGATCAACACCTGGGAGTTCAGTTGGGACTTCAAAGTCGAAGACTGGAATCTTCTTAGTTGGGGCTTTAGTGATAGAGCCATCTAAGATAGCATCGATGATACCACGAGTATCTTTAATGGAGATACGTTTGCCAGTACCGTTCCAACCAGTGTTGACTAAGTAGGCTTTCGCGCCTGTGATAGCCATATGTTTGACTAATTCTTCACCGTATTTAGTTGGGTGTAATTCAAGGAAGGCTTGACCGAAGCAGGCAGAGAATGTTGGAGTTGGTTCAGTGATACCTCTTTCAGTACCTGCGAGTTTGGCTGTGAAGCCGCTTAAGAAATAATATTGAGTTTGTTCTGGAGTTAAGATTGAGACTGGTGGGAGAACACCAAAGGCATCTGCAGATAAGAAGATGACGTTTTGTGCATGTGGACCATGGCTGATTGGTTTAACAATCTTTTCGATGTGATCGATTGGATAGCTGACACGAGTGTTTTCAGTGACAGACTTATCAGCGAAGTTGCAAACGCCCTTTTCATCAACAGTGACGTTTTCTAATAAAGCGTTTCTCTTAATCGCTCTATAGATATCTGGTTCGCTTTCTTTATCGAGGTTGATAACCTTTGCATAGCAACCACCTTCGAGGTTGAAGACACCGTTATCATCCCATCCGTGTTCATCATCACCGATTAATAATCTCTTTGGATCAGTGGATAATGTGGTTTTACCAGTTCCGGATAAACCGAAGAAGATGGCTGTATTTTCACCGTTCATATCAGTGTTGGCGGAACAGTGCATTGAAGCCATACCTCTTAATGGTAAGAAGTAGTTCATCATAGAGAACATGCCTTTCTTCATTTCACCGCCGTACCAAGTGTTTAAGATAACTTGTTCTTTGCTAGTGATGTTGAAGGCCACACATGTTTCACTGTTTAAGCCTAATTCTTTATAATTTTCGACCTTAGCTTTTGAAGCAGCGTAGACGATGAAGTCTGGTTCGAAGTTGGCTTGTTCTTCTGCGTTTGGTTTAATGAACATGTTTCTCACAAAGTGAGCTTGCCATGCCACTTCCATCACGAATCTAACCGCCATTCTAGTGTCTTTGTTCGCACCACAGAAAGCATCGACGACGAATAATCTCTTATTAGATAATTCCTTTAATGCTAATTCCTTAACAACTTTCCAAGTCTCTTGGGTCATTGGGTGGTTGTCGTTAGGATATTCTGGGGTAGTCCACCAAACTGTGTCTTTGCTGTTTTCATCGACAACAAGGTATTTGTCCTTTGGGGAACGACCTGTGTAGATACCAGTCATAACGTTGACTGCACCTAATTCAGTTAATTGGCCTTTTTCATAACCAGTTAACTCTTTTTTCATCTCTTCTTCGAATAACAATTCGTAGGAAGGATTGTAAACGACTTCACGGGTACCGTTGATGCCGTATTTGCTGAGATCAATCTTACTCATATATTTTTAAAACTCCTTATGTTTTTACCGGGCTATTTGTTAAAAAGCCCCAATCAAAGTCATATTATCACAAAAATATTGATATCATCAATAAAGACGATTCTTTTTTCTTCATTTTTGATGATTTATTTGTTTTTTTGTCCTATTATGCAATAATAGTGGCATGAAAAAGATTCGCTTAAATTGGTTGGATATCGTTTCCCTTATTGTTTTAGGTGTTTCCTTTATCCTTATATTTATACCTCTAAGCCCAAGCGATAATGGGCTTTACTCATTGACCACTTATGTCGCGGAAGCGTCTAATAATGGTGAGAGTATAAGAATCATCCCTTTTGTCTTTTATATAATGCTCACCTTAACATCGATTGCATTGATTATTTTTAATTTGAAGTTATTTTATAAGTTTTCAATTTTTGGGGCGACAATCTTCATGTTGTTGCTATGTATTAATGGCTGGCCGACGAGGTTATTTTCTATGATTGTTGCCATGTCGTATTTAATCCTTCTTTTACTAATAATCATTGTTGATTTTTTCAAAAACGGAAGATTTTTTAGAAAGGATCCAGAAAAGGAAGAAGATTTGCGATGAAAAAGAAAAGATTTAACACCCTTAATATTGTGACAATTGCGGTTATAACACTAACCCTGATCATGTCTTTTATCCCTGTTAACCCCTGGTCAACCGGAGGAGACCCTACATACTATTCATTTTGTCAAAGAATGGTTGAGGCGAATACGAGGTCACCTGCTTTCCTTGTAATGGGGATTATCTTTTACATCGCCTCCATCCTTGTTATTGTATTTATTGCCTTTGGCAAAAAGGCTTTCTATATCGCTAGTTTAGGCGTTGCGACAGTGGGAATGTCACCATTTTTGGCAAGGGTGCTTCTCATCAACTATTTTGCCATCGCGGTGATGGTGGCTTATATCGCTTTATTGACCGCCCATCTATTCTTTTTAAGATATCGAAACAAAGAGGATTAATGCATATGTAGTTTTCTCACGCAGATAATATGGGTGTGGAAAAATGACTAGCATTGTGAAATAATAAAAACGCATGAACGAAACAGTTGGATATATTATACAGTTACTTGTCGGTATTGCTTTATTTATTACTGGCATGTCGATGATGTCTTCCGGACTTAAGAAATTAAGTGGCAGAGGGGTTCGTCGTCTTTTTAATAAAATTAAGGATAATAGATTAGCAGGTATCGGTATCGGTGCTGCTACTACAGCATTAATTCAATCCAGTGGTGCGACCTCCGTCATGGCTATCGGTTTTCTTAACGCTGGTGTGATGACCATCTTCCAAGCTTTATGCATTATTCTTGGTGGTTATATCGGAACGACTGTGACTGGCTTATTGGTCTCCTTATCATCGTTCCCGTTCTCAACTTATTTATTACTTTTAGCTGTTGTTGGCGTGATCCTTTCCTTCTTCAAAAACGAAAAAGTGAAAAACACAGGTGAACTTTTAACTGGCTTAGGTATCTTATTCTTTGGTTTAGAAACGATGAAAGGGGCATTCAATAGCCCAGACATTTCTGGAGCCTGCCAACAATTATTCGCGGTCATCTCTAATCCATTATTATTGATGCTTGTTGGTGCGGTCATCACTGCAATCGTGCAATCATCTTCTGCGACTACTGGTATCGTTATCGTCATGGTTGGTAACGGAGCGATCGAATTATCATCCGCATTCTATGTTGTCTTAGGTGCGACAATCGGCACAGTGGTAGTGACATTGATCGCTTCTATCGGTGGTTCGATTAATGCGAAGAGAACCGCGTGGACTTGTCTTGTTGTGAGAATTGCCACAGCCCTTATGGCTTTAGCCATCTTGTGGCCAATTGAAGCCTCTACAAGCGGTGGTTTATCAAATGGTTTAGCAATTATGTTCGGCGGTAACTTACAGATTACGGTCGCAATGTTCTTGATCTTCTATAACATCATCTTCATCGGTATCTTGTTACCATTTATCAAGCCAATTGAAAAATTATCTATCGCAGTTATCAAAGATAAAAAAGCTGAGAAACAGAAATCTGTCCTCAAATATATCGACAATCGTTTATTGATCACCCCTTCATTAGCGTTGGGTCAAACTAAGAATGAAATCATCCATATGCTTGAATTAGCAAGAACTAATCTTAAGATTGGCTATGAGATGATGACTTTGCAAAGTTTTGAAAAGAAACAAGAACTCATCACTCGTGAGGATAATATCGACTATATCAACAATGCGATTACTAACTTCTTGATCGCTTTGTCTCACGATGTTTCCCTCGCTGAAGAAAAGAAGATTGGTTCTTATTTCCATATCATCAACGATATTGAACGTATTGGTGACCACGCCTATAACTTCTATGAGCTCGCGGATAAGATGTATTCCAATGATTTACATTTCTCCGATCAGGCTGTTTTGGAACTCGATGAGATGTACGAGAAGATTGAAGAGATGTTTGATTTAACTCACGAAGTCTTCGTCTATCACGATAAAGAAGCCTTAAAACGCCTCCATGATGTAGAAGGTGAAACCGATGTATTAAAGACCAAATTAGGCGATTCCCATTATGAAAGAATCAGCAAGAATGAATGCGTGATGGAATTATCCCCATTCTATACTTCTTTAATCAGTGAACTCGAAAGAACTGCTGACCACTTAGTGAATATTGGCTATGCCCATATCAATCCAACTGGTGATGTGGAGGAAAATGCATAATGGCTTCTGATTCCTTAGTTCTCACTTTAGATTTCGGTACTCAATCCGTAAGAGCGGCTTTAACCAACAAACAAGGTGAAACGGTTGCTTTATCTAAGATAAAATATCGTCCACCTTACGTTTCCCCCGTCAGTGGATATGCAGAACAAGATGCGGATTTTTATTGGATTAACGCCAAACAATGTTTAATTCAACTCTGCAAAGAGAACCCTGATAAATTACAACATATCGTCGGGGCGACAGTCACCACTTTTAGAGATACATCTGTTCAACTTGATGAGAATTTAAAACCACTACGAAAATGTATCCTTTGGCTTGATCAAAGAATGGCAAAAGGTAAAGAAAAAATACCTCTCCATCATAGAGCGATATTTAAAATTATTGGAATGTGGCCAACGATTGTTTTAAACCGTGCGAGAACACCAGCCCATTGGTTAAAAGAAAACGAGCCAGAGACTTGGAACAGAACTTATAAGTACGTTAATATATCAACTTATTTAGTATATAAGATTACAGGCCGATTAGCGGACTCTGTAGCCTGTATGGTGGGACATTACCCAATCAACTACCGCAAGGGCAAATGGTATCAATTTAAAGCCTTAAAAGGCAGATTCTTTGGCATTCCTAATCGTATGCTTTGTGAATTAGTGCCAGTAGGAGAAGTGATCGCGACCATCAAAGATGAAATCGCTGATGAAATCGGTTTACCAAGAGGCATTAAGTTATATGCGACTGGAAGCGATAAAGCTTGTGAAACAGTTGGTTTAGGCGCGCTTAATCCTACAGTAGCCGCGGTTAGCTATGGCACAGCCTCAACTGTCGAAGTTAGCAATCAAAAATATCATGAACCAGAACCATTCTTACCAGCTTATCAAGCTGCAGTGCCAGGATGGCATAATATGGAAGTGCAAATCTATCGTGGATATTGGATGTTAACTTGGTATGCGAAAGAATTCGCGAAAGATTTTGATAATGAAAGAGATAGAGGAATGATTGAAGAACTCCTCGATGCCGAATTACAAAAAGTCCCACCGGGAAGCGAAGGACTTATCGTTCAACCATATTGGGGACCAGGATTATCCCGTCCATTCGCGAAAGGGGCGATTATTGGGTTCTCAGATGTTCATACACGTATCCATATCTATAGAGCGATTATCGAAGGTATTGCTTATTCCTTAAGAGAAGGGTTAGAAAGCATTGAACATAGTCAACATCAAAAAGTTGACCATATCATGATTTCTGGTGGTGGATCTCAGTCCGACGATATCTGTCAAATTACCGCGGATGTCTTCGGCTTACCAGTCTCCCGCGTTCAAACATTTGAAACTTCAACCCTAGGAGCGGCATTAAGCGTCTTCCTCGCCTGTAAAGAATTCGCGAATATAGAAGAAGCCACTCATGCGATGGTCCATAAAACAAAAACCTTCTATCCAAATGAATTAGCCCATAAGAACTACGACACTTTATATAAAAAGGTATATGTCAAAATGTATCCTCAACTTAAAGATGTCTATCGCGATTTAAATAAATTCCTTAAACGCGGAAACTAAAATTATACAAAAAAGAGAAGAAAGTAAGACAACGCTGTCTTCTTTTTTATCATTAAGGTAAATCACTATATAATATATACATTAATAAACAAAGAGAGGGTATCTTATGAAAAAAATAATATTTCTATTACCTTTATTAGTATTACCTTTAACAGCGTGTGAGGTTGAAGGGTCTTCTTCAAGCTCTTCTGCTTTACCTCCTGCCTCAACATCATTTCCACCTGAACCTACGGAAAACACATGCTTGATTCGTTTTGACACAATCACAGTGCTTGATGAAAAAGATCAACCATTTGAAATCACAAGAAAAGTGTCTTATAGCGATGAATATTTCAACGCCTCTGGCAAAGTATTCAGTAAAGATTTAGCTTTAGCGAGCTTTGCAAATTATGCTTCAAGCGATACGAAAGAAAATACAGATAATTTCTTTGCAAGCATCGGCTTTGATAATGTTGTACATTCTCCTGATTATGACACCCCAGAGACAAAAGATTCTGTTAAATATAATTTTGCCCATAAGAAGATTGGTGAATATGACGTTTTCTCCATCAACGCATGCGCGCTTTATCTTAAGCCATGGGAAAATAATGTCACGATTGGAAAAACCGGAAATGGTTCTGGCTTCCAATCAGGTGCAGACAAGATGCTCACAGCATTTAGATCATATTTAAATAACTATAATAGCGGCAAATATAAAATCTGGATGACTGGTCACTCAAGAACAGCAGCCTTTGCTAATATCATCGCTGAAACACTTCTTGATGAAGAAAATCCAATTATCACTGATGACACATTGTTCTGTTATCCATTTGAAGCCCCTGCGGTTATCGATGTAAATTTAAAGAAACCACATGAATCAATTCATAATGTCATTAATGAAGAAGACATCGTCCCAGCCTTCTATCCAGAGTGTTATGGTCTTGTAAGAGCAGGACATGATGTCTATATCACAAACGATGATATCGATAAAACCGCAAGAGCGTTTGACCCACGCATTATTCTTGCTCCATCAAACACGATGGAAGGAATGCCAAAGAAGAAAGGCTTTATTGATTTCATTATCTCTTCATTGATTAGACCTGCAACTGGTAAACCTGGAGATTATGGTTACGCTCCTGATATGGCCACTAGAGAACATTATGTCGATAACGGCTATCAAGAAAACCTTGCGACCATGTTCCAATTATTATTCGGTGTCGACATGAAAAACTTCATTGATTTAGCCAAGAGAATTGAAGATCTTGGGTTTGAAGCAATTGGATTAATCGAAGAAGATGCAGCTTACAATTTGTTCTCAGAAATCTTAGATAAAAACGGCGAGACTTACGATAAAGCAAAATTAAGAAGCGCGCTTAACGGATTGATTAAAGTAATGCTTGTCAACTGCAGCAATGTGCTTCTCGCACTAGTTTATCCAGAGACGAGCAGCGAATTCTTACGCGGTGTGCAAAACCACTGTTTAGAAGTTCTTCTCCCAGCTTTATTAGCGTATAAAGGATAATAAAATATAAACAAAACAAAATCGCAGAATTAATGCGGTTTTTGTGTGCTTTTTCTATGCAAACCTCGATTATTCTAATTCGAAAGCGCCTGTGTATAGTTGATAATAAACGCCTTTTTGAGCGATGAGTTGGTCGTGGTTGCCACGTTCGATAATTCTGCCTTGATCCATAACCATAATCGCATCGGCATTTTGAATAGTGGAGAGTCTATGAGCAATGACAAACACCGTTCTTCCTTCCATTAATTTATCCATGCCTTCTTGGACTAATTTTTCCGTACGAGTATCGATAGAGGAAGTAGCTTCATCAAGGATTAAAACAGGGGTGTCAGCAACGGCTGCTCTGGCGATAGAGATTAATTGTCTTTGACCTTGTGATAAGTTAGAACCATCACCATCAAGCATCGTATTAAATCCTTCTGGTAAACGAGTGATGAAGTCGTATGCGTTCGCGATCTTCGCGGCCTCGATACATTCTTCATCGGTTGCATCTAGTCGACCATATCTGATGTTGTCCATAACTGTACCGGTGAAGAGATTGACATCTTGTAAGACGATACCTAAACAACGACGTAATTCGTGTTTTTTAATCTTGGTGATATTAATACCGTCATATCTAATCTTTCCACCTTCGATGTGGTAGAAGCGATTTAACAAGTTAGTGATAGTGGTTTTGCCTGCGCCTGTCGCGCCAACGAGGGCGATTTTTTGACCTGGACGGGCGTAAATAGAGACATTATGTAAAACTATCTTATCTTCTGTATAACCAAAGGTTACATCATCTAATACGATATCGCCTTTAAGTTCAGTGTATGTGATTGAGCCATCTGCTTGATGTGGGTGTTTCCAAGCGTAGTCTCTAGTTCTTTCTTCTGTTTCTTCAAATGTTCCGTCTTCGTGGTATTTGATGTGAACAAGGTCACAATAACCAGTATCGATCTCTTCTTTCTCATTAAGCAAATCCATAATACGAGAAGCACCCGCGGTTGACATTGCGACGAACATGAGTTGTTGGGCTAAGTTATTGACGTTAACAGAGAAGCCACGCGCGATGGATAAGAAGGCAAGGATAACACCGTACGTGATTGGGGCAACACCATCAGCGATAGAGATATTGTTCCAACCTTGTACCATAATGACACAGCCAACGATAACACAGAGAACGTAGATAAAGTTGCCGATATTACCCATGATTGGACCGATGATGTTACCGGCTTTATTACCTTTATTTGCGTATTCAAATAATTCGTCGTTTAGCTTATCGAATTCTTCGATTGATTTCTCCTCATGGGTGAAGACTTTAATGACTTTTAAACCATTGATAGATTCTTCGATATTGCCTTCAACACGACCAACCGCTTGTTGTTGTTTGCCGAAGAATTTATTAGCGGCTCCACCTTGTTTTCTGCCGTTGATGAACATGAAGAATGTTCCAAAGAAAACAACCAAAGCAAGCCATAATGAATAGACAAACATAACAGCGATGATACCAACGATGGAGAATATTGCCATCAACATATTTGGTACTGCTTGAGCGAAGAATTGTCTAATCGTATCGATGTCGTTAGTGAATAATGACATGATGTCACCATGCTTATGGGTATCAAAATATCGAATTGGCAATGTCTCGAGGTGATTGAAGATTCTAATTCTCATCTCGTTTAAATATTTTTGAGTGGTGACAGCCATTACGCGGTTCCAAGTATAGCTAGCAAAGATACCAACGACATATAAAGAACCCATTATAGTTAATAAGATACCAATTTGTTGCCACATTTCTGCCTTGGTCAATACTTTGCTGGTCAAGGTATCAGTAATGTTTCTAATAAATATGGAAGCGGAGAAGTTTGTTGCCGCGTTAAAGCCTAAACAAACCACAACCAAAAGCATTCTCCACTTATATAATTTAAGGAAGTTTTTAAGGAGGAATGATAGTGTGCCTTTTTTAGCTTTACCAAATGCTTTTTTTGGTGGCATTATTGTTCCCCTCCTTTCCTATTTTGAGAATAATAAACTTCACGATAAATCTCATTGTTCTTTAACAAAGAATCATGAGTGCCAATCGCGTTGATTTGTCCATTATCCATAACGATGATCTGATCTGCGGTTTCAATAGAAGAAATTCTTTGAGCAATAACGATTTTGGTCGTATCAGGAACAATTTCTTTTAAGTTCTTTCTGATGATGGCGTCAGTCTTAGTGTCAACTGCAGAAGTGGAGTCATCTAAAATCAACACCTTAGGTTTTTTAAGCAAGGCTCTCGCAATACAAAGTCTCTGCTTTTGTCCGCCAGAAACGTTCGTGCCACCTTGTTCAATATATGTATCATATCCCTGTGGGAATTTTTCAATAAATTCATGAGCTTGGGCAATTTTACAAGCATGGATCATTTCTTCGTCGGTCGCATTCTCATCGCCCCATCTTAAATTGTCTTTAATGGTTCCGGAGAATAAGACGTTCTTTTGAAGGACAACCGCGACATTATTACGAAGCGTTTCTAAATCGTATTCTTTAACGTTTGTATCGCCGACTAAAACTTCGCCTTCGCTGACATCGTATAAACGGCAAATTAAATTAACCAATGATGTTTTTCCACTACCAGTGGAGCCGATAATACCGACGAATTGGCCAGATTTAATCTTGATATTGATATTGCTGACCGCGTTATTTTCCGCTTCTTCTGAATAACGGAAGTTGACGTTTTTAAATTCAACATCGCCGTTTTTCATTTCGTAAACCGGGTTTTCACAGTTGACGATTGTGCTCTTTTCTTCTAGGACTTGTCCAATACGGTTCATGGACTCAATAGACATCGCCATCATGACGATAATCATAGACACCATCATTAATCCAGCGAGGATTTGAACGCCGTACGTGATACATGCACTAAGAGTGGCGACAGAGATGTTACCAATTCCACCAACAGGAACATTTTCAAGGATGAAATAAGAACCAATCGCTAAAACTAAAATATTAGATAAGTGAATACTGGTGTTCATGATTGGGTTGCTGAACGCCAATATCTTTTCTGCTTTGATGAATTCGCCTGCAATGCTATTTGATGCTTTTGCGAATTTCTCTTTTTCATAATCTTCTCTAACAAAGGATTTAACGACTCTGATACCTTCAACGTTTTCTTTAACCGATTGGTTCAATGCATCATAACGTTTGAAAACTCTTCTAAAAATTGGCATAGCCTTAATCATTAAAAGAATTAAACCAAACATAACTATAGGCATGATGCCAATAAATATCCAAGCAATCGCTCCACCGGAGATGAATGCCATAACAGCAGAGAAGATAATCATTAATGGGGCTCTTACGACGATACGAATAACCATAGAGAACGCCATAACAGCATTGTTGATATCGGTGGTCATTCTCGTCACTAAACTAGAGGCGGAGAAGTGATCAATATTAGCAAAGCTAAAGTCTTGAACTTTGGCATATAATGCATGTCTTAAATTTCTTGCTAGACCAGTGGAAGCCTTGGCTGCAAAGATACCGCCTAACACACCACAGATAATTGAGAATATTGTTAATCCAATTAAGATACCGGCATACATCCAAATGGTGCCCATATCGACAGTCCCTTTTCCCTCTTCAATAGTGGAAACGAGAAGTGACATGATGAAAGGAATTGCGCATTCAGCACCGGCTTCACCAATCATTAAGATTGGGGTAATAATCGCATATTTTTTAAACTGCTTAATATGTGAGAATACTATTTTAAATTTTCTAATTAAATCAATCATAGCGAGTTTATTTTATTGGTAAAAATAAATATATTCAATTATTTTAATCAAAAATGTATAATACCTTTACGCAAGAGAGTGTAAAATTTTATGAAAAATTTCGTCTTTATTTCTCCCCATTTCCCAAATACCTACTGGAGATTTGTCCAAGGGTTGGTGAAAAACGGATTCCGTGTTCTCGGCATCGGGGATTGTCCTTATGATCAACTTTCCAACGAATTAAAGCAGTATTTAACCGAATATTATGCTTGCTATAACATGGAAGACTTCGAAGAAGAAGCTAGAGCAGTTGCCTATTTTGAAAACAAATATGGTCACATCGATTATTTAGAGAGCAATAATGAGTATTGGCTCCAAAGAGATGCATGGCTCAGAGATCGCTTCAATATCACCACCGGGGTGAACAGTAAAGACATTGAAATTTATCAACATAAATCGATGATGAAAGCCTGTTTCCAAAAAGCGGGTGTTAAAACTGCAAAATACATTCTCGTTGATACATATGAAAACCTTAAGAAGTTCGCTGACGAAGTTGGCTTCCCAATTTTTGCTAAACCAGATAGAGGTGTGGGAGCCGCAGGCGACTATAAAATCAAGAATTTAGATGATTTAAATAGATTCTTTAATGAAAAAGACCCAAATGTTCCATATATTGTCGAACAATTTGTCACAGGAAACATTGTTTCTTTTGATGGTGTTAGCGATTCACAAGGCAATGTCTTATTCGCGACAAGTGAATTCTTCCCACCATCTATTGCTGATATCTTGCAACAACAATTAGATGTCTTCTATTATTGCTTACCAAAAGTGCCTGATGACCTTGCAGAAATTGGACCTCGTGTCATCAAAGCTTTTAATGTGAGAAATAGATTCTTCCACATTGAATTCTTCCGCTTGAGCCAAGATATCAAGGGCTTAGGTAAAAAGAATGAAATTGTGGCCTTAGAAACAAATATGAGACCACCAGGAGGATACACTCCAGATTTATTAAACTTCGCAAATTCTGTGAACTGTTATCAAATCTGGGCTGACTCAATGGCGTTTGATGAAAATCGTCAAGTGATGACATATCCAAAATTCTATGCTGGTGTGGCCTCGCGTAGATTTAAGAACGAATATTTCTATTCTGATGAAGATATCGCTCGCACATTCCATGATAATTTATGCGCGACTGGCGTTTACCCACCAATTCTTGCCGACTGTATGGGTGATAAATACTATATGGCCAAATTCTGGACTCTCGAGGAGCTCAAGGTCTTTGAGGCTTATGTGGCGAGAAGAGTTGGCGAACCAGTTAAAGATATCAAAACTGAAAAAAAGAATAATAAAAAAGAACCAATATGCGATACGCATGTTGATGGAGCGTGAAAATGAGAGGGCTGATTGTAGTTAATCAATCAATCGGTCATAACCAATATAAAATTGATCGATTTCTAGAAGAATCTAGAGACCTAGGAATTGATTTGGATGTTGTGATCAATGATGGTCACCTCGCGAAGATTGAAAACGGCGAGATTGTTTTATCTATCCCCAAATATGATTTCGTCCTCTATTTAGACAAAGATATTTATGGGGCGAGAATATTAGAGAGACAAGGCTATAGATTGTTTAATAAAGCCGATTTCATCAAATTATGCGATGACAAGATGCTCACTCTTATTAGATGTGCGAACGAAGGGTTTCCAATCATCAAAACATTGCCTGCTCCACTTGTCTATGTAGACGAATTAAGCGAGAGCAATTATAAGTTCCTTGACCACGTTGTTGAAGAGCTTGGATTACCGCTTGTTGCAAAAAGAGTATATGGCTCATTAGGAGAAGGCGTATACCTTATAGACACAAAAGACAAATTAAGAGAATTTTATAAAGAGAATTATCGTGGTCCATTGCTATTTGAAGAGTACGTTAAATCAAGCAAAGGTCGCTCCCTAAGAGCGTTAGTTATCGACAATAAAGTAATCGGTATTATCGAAAGAAATAATCCATCTGATTTCCGTAGTAATTACGGCACGACAAACTTCTCATTAAATTACAGCGGTAATAAAAAATGCTGGGATTTTGCAGAAAAAATCTCGCAAAAACTCAATATTGAATATGCTGGCATAGATTTTCTCTATGATGAAAACGGAGATCCAATACTCTGTGAAATCAATTCCAATGCCTTTTTTGAAGAGTTTGAAAAGACTACGCATATTAATGTGGCAAAACTATTTTTAGAAATGGTGAAAAACAAGGTTAGCAATGAACAAAAATAAGAAAAGGTTTCCTAATAAAAAAGTTGATAAAAATTCCTATCGTGAATTCGTTGTTAATCACGATTGTGAGCTTTTAGATTTTCTTTTTGAAACCCATCCAGGACAATCCAAAAATTCCGTAAAATCTCTTTTGACAAATAGGCATGTAACCATTGAAGGCTCCCCTGTTACTCAATTCAATTTGAAGCTGTTTAAAGGTGACACAGTTATCATCTATAAAGAACCACAAAGAAAGGTGGTTAGAAGCAAACTCCCAATAATCTACGAAGACGACCATATCATCGTTATCAATAAGCCAAGTGGATTATTATCTATCGCTAGTGATAATGAGAAAAGATCAACCGCATATCGCATCCTTAGCGACTATGTTCAACAGAAAGACAAACATAACCGCGTTTTCGTTGTTCATAGATTAGATGAAGATACCTCAGGGGTATTAATGATTGCTAAAGACAAAGCTACACAAGAGAAATATCAAGATAATTGGAACGATTTAGTGAGCAAGAGAGGCTATTATGCAATCGTAGACGGCATATTAGATAAAAAACAAGGAACGATAACCTCATATTTAAAAAAGAACGCCCATAATATGATGTATTCCTCCAAAAAAAGTGGAGACGGACAATATTCGGTGACCCACTATAAGGTTATTAAGGAGAAAGACAACTACTCGCTTCTCGATGTCAACATTGATTCGGGTAGAAAAAATCAAATTAGGGTCCACCTTGGTGATATCGGCCATCACGTTATCGGCGATGATAAATATGGCAATCCATCTAATCCAATCGGAAGATTAGGATTACATGCTTATGAGCTTGATATAAAGGACCCGTATACTGGAAAAATCATGAAATTTAAGGCTCCAATGCCAAAAGAGTTTGATTTATTTATAAAATAAAGTATTCCTTTTTTTGCGTGTATTGTTAAAATATACACATGCTTAGGAAGATTTCGAAAAACTTATTAACTGCTCTATTATCCATAATGCCGATGATTGTCATCGTCATTTTATTATCAGTTGTTCCGTTTAATAATGGAACGGCTATGTATGCCCTTAATGGGTTTGATTACTTCGCTTTATTCTTTGGAGCATTCCTTCTCGTTGTCGGTTTAGCGATATTCCAGACTGGCACATTTGAAGGTTTAACTAAGGTTGGCCAATATATGGGAAACTCTTTATCTTCCCAACCCAAATATTTTGTTATCGTAGTATTCTCGTTCTTGCTAGGCGCGCTTATCACATGTGCTGAGCCATCGATTATCATCGTCTCTAGCCAAATTGAGATCAATTCCTTCCTTTTAATTGGTTCAATTGCGGTAGGCGTTGGTGTTTTCGTTGTTATCGGCGTTATTCGTATTACCCAGCACGCTTCTTTGAAGGTGTGGTATTTATTCTTCTATTTGATTGTTTTCTTACTCATCTGCTTAATTGCAGTCGATGATACATCGCGTAAGTTTTTGCCGTTTATCTTTGATGCAGGCGGCATTACAACTGGTTCTGCAACTGTGCCATTCATTTTAGCGTTAGGCACAGGTATTGCTATTGCACGTGGTAAACATCCACATGAAGATAGTTTTGGTCTTGTCGGTATGGCTTCAATTGGTCCAATTATCACCATGACAATTCTTTTGTTGGTGAATAGAAGCGGCTTTGATCCATATAAGATTGAAAATCCTAATGCTTACGCTGATATTGGTGGTGTTTTTGGTGATATCGTTCGCGCTTTATTGCCTTCAGGTGCCACTCATTTAGGGTCACTAATTGAAGTTGGTATGGCTCTTGCTCCAATTCTTCTCATCTTCTTTATTTATGAAGCCATTTATATCAAACTTCCGAAAGCGGAGATTCTTAGACTCATCAATGGTTTTATCATGAGCTATATTGGTCTAGTGATATTCCTTACAGGCGTTGGAGCGATTATGTCACCGTTTGGCACGCGTGTAGGTATGGCCTTAGGGGCGGTTAGCAGCGACTGGTTAATAATCGGTATATGCTTTGTAATCGGTCTTGTAACCATTGTTTGTGAGCCAGCTGTTCACGTATTAACCACACAGATCAACGAAGCTTCTGACGGCTACATTAAAAAGAGTACGATATTATTTGCCTTATCCATTGGTGTTGGAGCGGCTATTGCCTTATCCGCGATTCGTTCTATCTTCAATTTCAACATCATGTACATTATCGTTCCAGGATATTTCTTATCCTTGGCGTTGATGTTTGCAACTCCAAATTTATATACTGCGATGGCGTTTGATGCAGGTGGTACTGCTTCTGGTCCAATGTCCGTTTCTTTCGTTTTACCAATGATTATCGGTATCACGAAATCCAAACACAACTTACCAATTGAATCTGTCGAATATTACACCCAGTCTTTCGGTGTTGTGGCCCTCATCGCGATGATGCCAATTTTAACTATTCAATTATTAGGTGTATATCTACAAGTTAAAAAGCTCATTCAACTCCGTGTTACTCGTGGAGTTATCGCTGATCCTAATGATGCACAGATTATTCACTTTTAAAGGAGGTATTTATGGCTAAAAAAGAAGACAAAAAAACTAAAAAACCTGCAAAATCCCCAGAAAAAGAAGTGAAAAAAGCAGAGAAAAAAGAAACTATGGTAATCAAGAAAGACGCGATTAAAGCCGAGGTTAAACCAGTTAAAAAACCTGAGCCAAAACCTGAAGTTACACGCGAAACTAAAGTTATTGAAAAACCAAAAGTTGAACCAGCTAAAAAGGCTAAAGAAAATACGGTTGAAAAAATTGCTCACGGCGTTAAACCAAAGAAGGCTGTTAAAGAAACAAAATTTGAAGAGAAAAAAGACCTCGACAAATTATATGTTTACTTCACAATTGTTAACGCAGGTGTGGCGAGCAGCGTGGTTAAAGTATTTGAAGAAATGGGGTGCAGCGTATCCTTTGTACAAAACGGTATAGGTACCGCTAGTGAAGAAGTGAAAAAGGCTCTCCACATCCAAGACTCAAGAAAAGAAGTAGTGGTCTCTATCATTAGAGAAAGCCGCTTGGAAGATATTGAAAAAGAGCTTGCAGCGTTCTTCTTAGCAAGCAGAAGAAATAAAGGGGTCGCATTCGCCACTAAGATGGATGCGATTCAAGGCGTAAGACTTTATAAGTTCTTAAGCCAGACTTTATAGGAGGATAAAATATGGCAAATTTTGAAACATTGTTCGCAGTAGTTAACGCCGGATTTACAGAAACGGTGATGGTGGCAGCGAGAGAAGCTGGTGCGAATGGGGGAACCATTATCCACGGACGTGGAGCGGGCTCTATTTTAGCCCAAAAGAAATACGGCATTGCTATTACTCCAGAAAAAGAAATCGCTATTATCCTCGTAAAGAAATCAATCGCCGATAAGGTAATGAATGCCATTTATAAAGCCGCAGGCGTAGGAACTCCAGCGGCTGGTATTATCTTCTCCCTTCCCGCTGAACGGGTCGTGGGTCTTAAATATGATGCAGAAGAAGAGCCTAGTAATAACTAAGCTCTTTTTTCTTTACTAACTGTGAATCTATTCTTCTCACCTTCGAAGACATATCTTTGATAGACGAGTAAAGAAGTTAGATAAACGATGAATGATGTCCAAGAAATGGCCACTCCAACATTTCGATATGGGGTGACGTATTCCATTGTATATTCACATTCTCCGACTTCAGAGATAAAGCCGACAAATCCACCCATGCTTAAATATTTCTTTAATTCTTTCTTTTGGCCGTTCTTATAAGAATAAACGTGCCATCCGTCGTCATAAGCCTCTTTAGAGATTACAAATCTCTCTTTATCATAATTGGTCTTAAAGGACCATTTATCAGCTTTATATGAGATAACTTCGATTGGATATTGAAGCCTATTGTTTAATCTTTCAAAATAATCTTTGCCTGATTCTGTTTTAATTCTAAAGACGCTGTTGGACGAACCATATTTTCCGCAGTATGCGATAGCTTTAATTTTTCTATCTGTATAGAAGCCTCTAATTGGAGAGGGATTATCTGTGGAGTGGTCGCTGTGGTCATCATAAGTGAAAATCTTATTGTTTTCATCGATTAGATAGATATCATATTTAACTGAACCGCTGAAAGGCGCGTGGATATATAAAGATTGTCCTTCGTCAAAATAATCGAAGGCCGTACCATCCTTTTTGGTGATGAAGGCGAAATAATGCATTGGGTTGATTTCTTCGTATGTCACCTCAGGCAAGGTGTTAGGAATAGAAACAATATCTTTAACAGGGTATGTTTTTCCCGTGCCTTCTGTTTTATAGAATTTCACTTGATATTTCGCAGAGGAAGAAGAACTATAACCCGATATCGATAAATCGTGAATAGTTGGGTTGCTATAGATGTTTTCTTCATATAAAGAGATGTTTTTATTTGTTAATGTGGTGATTTCCTTGCTATCTTCATAACTCATGATTGCAGTTTTTAGATAAGCCATGCCGTTATAGACGATGTAATATTCATCTCTTGATGAAGGAGTGTATATCTTGCTGAAATCTTTTTCGCCTTCTTCGTTATAGGCAAATACCGTGTCATAAGAGAAGCCGAAATCAGGATATAGAGGATTCTTATAGACCGTGAAATTCTCACTTTCTAAAGAACTCACTTCCTCAAAACCAAGAGGGACATTACCGCGATAAGCACCATATGCTTGTTTTATTGTTTCGCTTTTTGAATATAAGTCACCCTTATTTAAAACATAATATTTCATGTTTAAGAAGGTATCTAAGTCTTGAATCTTTCCGCGATATCTTCCCCCAACGGAATTAACACCTGATCTCATTCTTGACCATCTTGTGAAATAGTCGACATTGAAGTTATATAAAGAATGGAAATATGAACCGCTACTATAGCCGTTCATCATCGTGTTCTCATCTGAATAAGCATCATTAAAAGAAGTGAAGAAACGATTATGTACCTTTTCTTCTCCTTTGATCCTATTGATGACATCATGTAGTTCGTTATTTATCGAATAACCATTGTTTTTCTTTGTGTCCCAGCCATGGAAATTGCTCACTAATGTGCCCATTACAACAGCTTCCACAACCACCATACAAGTTAAGAATGTTTGAACGAATTTCTTCTTATTATAAAAGATAAATAATAAGATATAGGCTAATG
Organism: Erysipelotrichaceae bacterium; assembly: GCA_015059065.1. GTDB lineage: Bacteria > Bacillota_I > Bacilli_A > RFN20 > CAG-826 > SIG220. The sequence continues at coordinate 36,805 of SVBE01000003.1, forward strand.
TGGCATAACCGAGTTCAATGCCATAGGCAAGATGGGTGTAATCAAAATCTTTTACAAGGAATCTTTTGACTACAGTTCCTCGTGAACCGGTTTGTTGATATATCTCTGGTAGTTTTAAAGTTAAGATATAGGTTGCGATAATTCCTGCGATAGCGAAAGCATAACCAAAATGGATATAGTGTCTGTTCTTATGCTCTAAATCGCTGATATATAAAGAGACATAGGTGATAATCGAACTAGTGACAAATAATGTCCACCTTGCATAAGCATTAACCATTCCCATGAATAGGTAATACATGAATGGGGTGCATAATGTTAATGTTAGTAATGCCGCGGCGATTAAATGAGAGAATTTCTTTCTTCTTGCTGAATCAATCAATGCTGGAACTAAGAATAATATATTTGGTAGATAGACCCATAATGAACAGCATAGGTCATCAAAATCCCAACCTGTATACTTTAAAGTAGGCATACTTCTATCTGTTGTGGCAGGGAAGAAGAAGTTAAGGATTGGATAATACGCTCTTATGCCAATGGCCACATCGTGTTGGTCTTTCGCCTTTTCCCAATTGAAGATGTATGAGAAGACAAGACCAAAATCACGATCCTTAAAAGCTGTTTTAACATTTAACCAGTAGCTATTGGATGATACTTTTGGTGAATTGATTGTGGCAAAGAAGGCTGGCACTAAAATCGTGCCCGTGAGTAATAAGCCAAACGAGAATCCTAAAAATCCAAATAGAATGACCCAGAGATTATCTTTTAATGATCTTGTTCTAATCGTTTGGAAATAACGAAACATCGCATAGAAGAAAGCAGCGATGATATAAGAAATCATTAAAACATAATTGCTGATAGTTAATAAGAATAAGCCAAACGCTAATAGCCATGGTTTCTTTTCTCTTATAACTTTCTCAATACCGAGTAAAACAATGGGGAAGAAGACTAATACATCTTGATAATTGTTATACCAAAGATAAAAGGCCATCCATCCGACAAAGGCATAAGAGATGCCACCTAGTCTTGCGGCGAACTCCTTGCAGCCCATATATTTGAGGTAGTATCTAAACAGTAGTCCAGCGACCATTAGTTTGATAATTGACATCAAGCCGATGACATATGGAACACACGGTCTTGGGAAGATTAATAAGATGATATTAAAAGGAGAGAATAAACCATAATAAGCATCGCTTCCAATCGTTGATGCCCCGAGATAAATGGTTTCATCAAATAAGGTGATATGACCAGTGGTTAAGATGCTGTAATAATAATCCCAAATGTGATAACCCATTGGAACGTATTGCGCGGTAAAATCCCCTCCATAAGAGAGGATGAAACCGTTTTCTACTAACATCAAAAAATAGAAGGCAAAACCAACCAGTAATAGAAGCACCGCGTAATAAAAAAGCGAGTTTATATTTTTTAAAAAAGAAAAATCTATTTTAAAGTTTCTTTTTGGTTTATTGTTTACAAAATATGCTTCCATTGTGCAGATTTTCCTTATAAAACCCTGTTATTTTATTTTGATGGCAAGGTCGTAAACATCGTTTTTATTAACGTTATCAATCTTGCTGACGACTTCGCTTGCATCTTTTTTACTCATCCCTTTATTAAGAAGAATTTGTAGGTGCTCGATTATCTTTTTATCTTCGATGTTTTCTTTCTTATTGTTGCCTTCAATAACGATGACAATTTCACCGATTATAGAAGAGAAATCGAGTGTTAAAAAATCTTGTAATGATCCACGGATATATTCTTCGTTCTTCTTGGTTAATTCTCGAGCGATAACTGCTTTTCTATCTCCTAGATATTCATTTAATAACTGTATTGTTCTTTCAATGCGATGTGGGCTCTCATAAAAGATTAAAGTGGAAGGGAAAGATTCTAATCCTTCTAGTTCCTTTTTGGCTTCTGAATCCTTGCTAGAAAGGAAGCCATAGAAATAGAAATGATCGCTATTTAACCCCGACGCGACTAAAGCATTGATAAAAGCAGAACTTCCGGAAATAGTGGAGACAGCGATATCGTGGTTGATACATTCTTGAGCGAGGATGCTGCCTGGATCAGAAATGCATGGATAGCCAGCATCGCTGACATAGACAACTTTTTTGCCATTCAAGATGTCCTCAACAATCTTTAAACTCATCGCTTTTTCGTTATGCTCTCTTAAACTCACAAGGTTTTTCTTAATGTTGAAATGGGAGAGTAAGGAAAAAGTGTTCCTCGTATCTTCACAAGCGATTAAATCTGCCGAGTTTAAAACCTCAAGTGCACGCGGGGACAATTCTTTTAAATTACCAATTGGAGTCGCGAGCAGATATAGAAGAGGTTTATTGTCCGCAAAATTCTTATCTCGTTTCATCGCTTGGTTTCTTATCTTCGTTTCTTCTGTTGTTATGACGTTGGTTTCTATTGTTTCGTCTATCGTTTCGACGATCGTTTCTGTTATCTCTATTTTCGTTTCTGTTATCGTTACGTCTTTCGTTTCTATTTTCTTTATTTTCGTTATTATCTTCGGCCTTTACTTCGTTTCGATCATTTCTACTATCACGTTCACGATTATCTTTGTTACGGTTACTTCTAAAATTGGTTTGTTTGGTAAAGTCTTCTAAGGTGAGGTTGATAATGTTTTCTTGGTTCTCTAATTTGATCGTTTCTGAAATTACGTTGATACCTGTCACCTTATATTCAACTTTATCGATGAAGAAAGTTTTGCCAAGTTCTGGGAAATTGACTTTGCAGTCCGTATAGATATCGTCTTCATATTTTAAGCAACACATAAGTTTGCCACAGTGTCCACTTAACTTAGGAACATTAATCGCGAGCATTTGGTTCTTTGCTCTATTGATGGAAATGCCGTCGAATTCATTGAGGAATGAAGAGCAGCATAATTCACGACCACAAACGCCTAATCCCCCGATGGATTTAGCCTTATCTCTTGTGCCGATTTGTCTAAGTTCAATACGGGTATGTAATCTATGAGCGAGCACTTTTAAAAGTTCACGGAAGTCCACTCTATCATCAGCGAGATAAGAGAATATGACTTTTGCTTTATCTAAAGTGTATTCACAGGAAATTAATCTCATATCGAGATTGAGGTTTTTTGATTCCACTTCACAGATCTTTAATGCTTCGACTGCGTCTTTTTTGTTTGCTTCATCGATTTTGATATCGCTTTCTGAAGCTTTTCTTAAGATTGGTTTTAATTCTAATTCGCTTTTTAGTTTGGCAATTTCGATTGGGGCAATAGTGACAGTGCCAAGCTCCATGCCTCTCACTGTTTCAACGACGACCTTATCGCCGTTTTTTAATGATTTATCGTCATAACCAAAAAAGTATGAACGGGAAGCGTTATCAAAAGTGATACCGACAAAATATGTAAAGTTATTATTTGGACTCATGGTTAGCACTCCTTACGATGGATAAAATGATATGGTCTAATTGAAGAGGAATAGTGAGGTTTAAACCAATCATATTTCTCTGCTTTAATAGTTCTAATAGACAAGATGATATATCGATGTTGTTGTTCGCGAGTATATCTTGAAGTATTGTATCATAATTTGTTAAGGCTATCTCTCTATTATTTTGAATATTTAACAAATCTTCAAAAACCGCGATTAAACAATCTAAGAAAAAGCGGAAAGTTTCCTTTTTGTTCACTAGTGGTGATATTTTGCTTTGCACATAATAAACAGCGTATTCGTTGTCTCCATTTTTTAAGGCATCTAATAGTTCTTCTAAAGCTTTTTTACAGGTGAAATAACTAGCGCTTTCATCTTCATCATTAACAATCTCATAAATGAGCTCGCCGTCATTATAGAAATAAGAGAGGAGTTCAGCATCGCTTCTTTCGACACCTAAATCGATTGCTTGTTCAATCACTATTTTGCGGTCTATTGATTTGAGGTGAAGGGTTTGACAGCGTGAAACAATAGTAGGCAGTATCGCGTTCTCATTATTTGTAGTCAAGAAAGCATAAACACCTTCCTGAGGTTCTTCTAAGAATTTAAGGATACCATTAATCGCTTCTTCTCTCATATATTCAATACCATTGAGGACATAGACCATGATGCCTTTGTTCTCTAATGGTGTTTTTTCAAATTGATGAGAGATGTTATCAACTGCATCTTTGGAGATTAGTTTTTCTTCTCCATTTAAAATGATACAGTCAGGATAGTTATTATCATCAACTCTTAAACAAGAGATACAGTTGTTACAAGCAAGTGGAGAAGGATCGTCACATAATAAAGACTTCGCTAAAAAGGTGGCGATTTCTAATAATGGAACACCTTTGTTACCAACGAGCAAATAAGCATGAGAAAGCTTATTGTCGCTTAATGCGTTGACAAAGGTTTTATATATTGTTGGCTGATAATTTTTTAAATATTTTTCTACTTGCATAAACGTGCTAATACCGCGTTCAATGCATCTTGTGCAACTTCTTCTCTAGACTTGCTAGCGTCGATAATCACAAAACGTTCAGGATATTTTTCTGCCAAATTAAGGAAGGTTTGACGGACTTTTTTATGAAATTCAAGCGTTTCTAAATCAAGACGATTGACTTCGCGATTTTTGTTTAATGATATTCTTTCTAAACCTAATTCTGGTGGGATATCGAATAATAATGTGAGGTCTGGCCAAGTGTTTTCGGTAGCAAACATATTGATATTGATGATGTTTTCAATACCGAGATTTCTCGCTCCACCTTGATAGGCGAGAGATGAATCGATATAGCGGTCACAGATGACGATTTTGCCTTCTTTAACAGCAGGCCAAACTTTTTCGACTAAATGTTGTCTTCTTGCGGCCGCATATAATAAAGCTTCGGTACGACCATCCATTGTTTTGTTCTCTTTATCAAGGATGACATTGCGGATTTGTTCAGAGATAGGGGTACCACCTGGTTCACGCGTTTTTAAAACATCATAACCGAGCTCTCTAAGCTTGTTGATGACTGTTTCAGTAGCGGTGGATTTGCCTGAACCTTCAGGTCCTTCGATTGTAACAAACATAATTATCTCCTAAATCTTGTGTCTTCCTTCTAAGGCTTTTTGTAATGTGATCTGATCGGCGTAATCAAGGTTGCCACCCATTGGAAGGCCATACGCTAAACGGGTGACGTTAGCTTTGCTTCCTTGAAGAATCTTGCTGATATATAAGGCAGTAGTTTCCCCATCGATTGTGGGGTTGGTGGCGATGATGACTTCATCCACGCCGTTATTCACCCTTTCTTCTAACGAAGAGATGTTGAGATTATCAACAGTAATTCCTTTATTTAAAGATATTTCTCCATTGAGGATATGATATAAACCGTTATAGCCTTCTGTGTTTTCAATCGCTAAAGCGTCTTTGTAATATGAGACGACAAGAATCTTGCTATTATCTCTATTTGGATCATCGCATATTGGACAACTGTCGCTATCGATGAGGAGTCCACACTTAGGGCATCTTTTAATAGATTCTTTCAAAGAAAGAAGGGCGCTAGAAAATTCTTGGAGGTCTTCTTCACTTTTATCAAGAAGGGCATACGCCATACGTTCCGCGCTTTTTCTTCCAACTCCGGGAAGTTTAGCAAGTGAATCTGTTAGTCTATTAATTGGTTTTAATGAGTTCATTAAAAACCTAATCCTCCGGACTTACCTGTGATTCTTTCATTGATTGCTTCTTCTTCGGCATCGATTTGTTCGAGCAATTCGTTGATGCCAGAGATGATCATTTCTTCAATCATTTCTTTGTCTTCGGCGTTGAAAGCATCTGGTTCGATTGTGATTTCAGAAATGGTTTTATCACCCATCACTCCGATAGTCACTAGTCCAGCCTTTTTCACGCTGAATTCTTTGTTGTGTAATTCTTCCTTTGCCTTGTTGAGCTCTCTTTGCATCTTTTGGGCTTGGATCATCATTTGTTGCATGTTCATAATTTGTTCACCTCAAATTCTAAATTGACCGCATCTGGTCTTGGGAGTTTCTTTACTCCTTTTAAATCGATAAATAGACGTTGATAATCAACCGATTCTTTTCTTGAAACACTATAAGCGAATAAGTGTTTATGGAAGACGTGGTTAATCAACGATTGAATCATCTTTTGATTGCCCTCAGCATTAGCTTTTTCCACTAAGTTTGTCATTGGGAATTCTAATAGCAAGACTTCATTAGAAACGATTAATGGGTGAGCATCGATAAGCAATGTGGCAATCTTTCCATACTCTGGGTGAGTGGTATATTTCTTTAATTGAGACCATTTATCAAGGAACTCGTTTTTGATTTCTTTTTTGCCGGTCACAATAATTTTAATAACTGTGTCAGAATCAATTTTATAAACGCCATCATGCAAAGTATTTTTTAAAGATAAAAGCGTGCCAACAGGATTGATTTCTTCTTGTAATGGTGGAGCTTCTTCTTTAACTTCCTCAACTACAGGAGTTTCAATTTTAACTGGGTTTTGCTTAATTTCTTCAACAAAAATAGGTTGTTTTTCAATTTTTTCTTCTTTTTGAATTGACTGTGGTTCAGGGAATATTGGTCTTTGAAGTGATGGTTTATTTAATGTTGCCATCTTGAGTAAAGTAACTTCAAAAAGAGTATTAGCATCCGCGACATTCTTATAGTCTTTTAGTGATTCCATCAAAGTTTGGATATAAGCATTTAATGTATTTGTGTTAGTGGCGAGAATAATCTCACTAGCTTCTTTATCGCTGATGGATTCTAAAAGATCTTTTTTATTTGTAAGAGAATAGATTAAAGCGTCTTTGAATATTGATAATAAGTCGTTTGTTAATCTCTTGATGTCGGTGCCCTTAGCTAAATATTTTTGGACACGGTTAAGAACATCGCTGACATCGTTTTTAAGAAGTGAATGAATTAATGATAATTTCTCTGCCTTTGATTCTAGAGAGAAGATTGATAACACATCATTCTCATTTAGAGTGTTGCCTGAATATGCGAGAACTTGATCAAGCATTGATAAAGCGTCACGCATTCCTCCATCACTTAAAGAGATGATGAGGTCAACTGCGTTTTGGTTATATTCAATATTTTCTTTTTCTAAGATGGTTTGAATTCTTTTGGACATCTCTTCATTAGGGACTTTGCCAAAATCATATCTTTGACATCTTGAAAGAATGGTTGGTAATAATTTATGAGGCTCAGTTGTCGCTAAAATGAAGATGACGTGTTCTGGTGGTTCTTCTAACGTTTTTAATAAAGCATTAAAAGCTTCGTTAGTCATCATATGGACTTCATCGATAATATATACTTTGTATCTACCAAGAATGGTGGAATATTTAACTTTCTCAATTAAGTCTTTAATTTCATTAATACCACGGTTAGAGGCGGCATCGATTTCTAAAACGTCTGGATGTGAATTGCTATTGATAGCTTCACAGTTCTTACAGTGGTTGCACTGACAGCCTAAACCTTCTTCACAGTTAAGAGCCTTTGCTAATAATTTAGCCATTGTAGTTTTACCAGTACCACGTGGTCCTGCAAATAAATAGGCATGAGAAATCTTACCTGTAGAGAGGGCATTTTTGAAGGTGCGAACAATATGTTGTTGGCCGGCAACTTCTTCAAAAGTGGTTGGTCGATATGTTCTATATAATGCTTTGTATGCCATAGACTTCTTAAAGATTATACAACAATAAGACATTTTCAAAAAGAGTTAATATTCATATTAACGATAAAGAAATGTCTCTTTATTAACTAGGAGGAATAATGATACAATACTTATCGGTTAAGAAAATATGGAAGAAAACATGAAACAACGCCTATTAACGGCGGAAAAAAGATTAAAAGAAATTGACGAAGAATTGATGAGTGATACTGTTACCAAGGATATCAAGCGTTTTCGTGATATATCCAAGGAAAGAAGCTATCTCTCTGAACAAGTGGAAGCGTTCCACAAATATCAAAAGGTCGTCTCTGATTTAGATGATGCTTTGCTTATGAGCAATGATTCAGATCCTGAAATCGCCGAGATGGCAAAAGAAGAACTTAAAACACTTCAAGAACAGGAAGCTTCTTTATTAGAAGAAATAAAAGGTCTACTCGTACCACGCGATCCAAATGATGATAAGAACATCGTCGTGGAAATTAGAGGTGCGGCAGGTGGAGATGAAGCAAACATCTTCGCAGGCGATTTATTTAGAATGTATACAAGATACGCCGAACAAAAAGGATGGAAGATTCAAATGCTTGATGAAAACCCATCTGAAGCGGGCGGTTTTGCCCTTGTGTCATTTATGATTAAAGGTGATTCTGTCTATTCTAGATTAAAATTTGAAAGTGGCGCGCATCGCGTGCAACGCGTACCTCGTACAGAAGCCAGTGGTCGTATCCATACATCAACCGCTACTGTTCTTGTGATGCCTGAAGCAGAAGAAATAGACATTCAAATCAATCCTCAAGATTTACAAGTTGATACATATCGTTCTCAAGGCGCAGGTGGACAAAACGTTAATAAGACCGAATCCGCGGTTCGTATCACCCATATTCCTACAGGTATTGTCGTGAGCTGTCAAACCGAGAAATCACAAATTCAAAATAGAGAAATCGCGATGCAGATGCTTCGTACTAAAATGTATTCCACAATGCTTGAAGAACAACAAGAGAAGATTGGAAACGAAAGAAGATTAAAAATTGGACACGGTGAAAGAAGCGAAAAGATTAGAACTTATAACTATCCACAAAACCGTGTTACCGACCACCGTATTGGGTTTACAATTCAACAATTAGATAGAGTGATGGAAGGGGATATTGATGATATCATCGATGCCTTAATCCATTACGACCAAGCTATGAAAATCGCTGGTGAAGAATGATCGCAACTTATCGTCAAATATACTTCCTTTTAAAGAAAGAAAATAATCCCTTTTTAAGTGACTCTGTAATTAAGGAATATTTGTGTTTTGTTGGTAATTTTGCTGATTTTACCGCATTTTTTATGCATATTGACGATGAAATTGATTTTGATTTTGATAATGAAAAACTAGCTTTGTTGAGGAAGGGAAAGCCAGTTCAACAAGTGACTGGATATCAATATTTCTGCGGGCATAAATTATATGTCGATGAGAACGTTTTGATTCCTAGACAAGAAACCGAATCACTCGTTGAAATAATGAGAAAAAAGATCGATGAGAAATTCGTAGATAAAGATATTTCGTTATTAGACTTATGTTGTGGCTCAGGGGCGATTGGTCTATCCCTTTCTAATAAACATACAGCATTAACTCTTTCCGATATTTCTCCTAAGGCTCTTGATGTTGCTAAAAAGAACTCTGAGCAATTTAAATATAAGGAAGTGGAGTTTGCTGAGGGAGATTTGTTTTCAAATATCAAAGATAGATATGATGTTATAGTTTGCAATCCGCCTTATATTGAAAACGAAGATAATATCGACCCTCAAGTTCGCGAATATGAGCCAATGCTTGCCTTGTTAGCAAAGCCAGGATATCTCTTTTATGAAAGAATTCTTTCTGTCATTACTAATTATTTGAATCCACATTTTATAGTTGGTTTTGAAATTGAAGAAGACATGGAAGAAAAGCTAACCGAATTAATTAATAAATATTTACCAAAAAATAAATTTTCTTTTTATAAAGATATATGTAATAAGATTAGATTTGTTATTATAGAAAGTGATTAATATGAAACGTTACATTAAAGCAAAAATCGCTCTTGGATCACACGGTGTTGTCGCCTTTCCAACAGAAACAGTGATGGGACTAGGTGTTTATTTTGATGACGAGATAGCTTATCAGAAATTAAACGCTATCAAACAAAGAAAACCAAACAAGCCATATACATTAATGCTATATGACCCATATGTCATTTCTTTTTATGCAGAAGTTGATAATAGGGCAGTTAAATTAATTAATAAATTTATGCCTGGGCCAATAACATTATTATTAAAAGTAAAAGGAAAAGTGGTTCCAAAATGGGTTACATGTGGGACAGGGGTCATCGGAATTCGTGTTCCTAATAATAAAAAAGCATTAGATTTCTTATATAACTTAGATAAACCACTTCTCGTTCCAAGTGCTAATAGGGCGGATCAACCCCCATGTCTCACTAGTAAAGAAGTGAAGAAAGTGTTTGGGGATGAAATTGACTTTGTTGTTAGAGGCAAAGCAAACGGCAAAAAGCCAAGCACGATTGTAGATTTATCTGGACCAGAAACAAAGATAGTAAGAGAAGGCTTAATCCCTTCAGAAGACATATTTAAAGCATTGGAGGAATAAATATGATTATTGCGATTGGCTGTGACCACGGTGGCTACCAAAGAAAAGAAGAAGTTAAAGAACACCTAATTTCATTAGGTCATGAAGTATTAGACTGTGGAACTAACTCTTTAGAGAGTTGTGATTACCCAATCTTTGGTAGAGCGGTAGCAGAACTTGTTTCTGAAGGTAAGGCTAATTATGGCATTCTTGTTTGCACATCTGGCGAAGGCATTATGATGACCGCGAATAAAGTAAAAGGCATAAGATGTGGAATTGGCTATAACGATGAAGTTGCCTCGTTAATGAGACAACATAATAATGCGAACGTCATCTCCTTTGGTGCGAAGTTCATGAATAAGGAAGAAGTGCTTCGTCGTGTTGACATCTTCCTAAACACAGCTTTTGAAGGCGGAAGGCACGAAAGAAGAGTAAATTTAATAGAAAAATAATTTTCTGCGTCGAAAAAAGCAATTTTTCCCCTATATATAAGTATGGGGGATTTTTTTCTCAAAGCTAAAACGGTCATCTTCATTTTTAGAAGACGTTTTCACTATGAGCAAAAAGATCGGGAACTGTTTTTAGTAAACGTGGAGGATAAAATGTGAGCAAAAAAAGAAAAACAATTATTAAAAGGGGCAAATTTTATGCATCTTATCCAAATGGCGGGCATCCGTCATTAATCTATAGCAAACATAGAAGAAAGAATAAATATGATGCGGTTGTTTTCGGAACTACGCCTGGACATCATAGAAAAGAAATGAATGTTCCTATTTCAAACAATATTGAAAAGTCCGTTGTTCATACCAGGCCTATACGAGGGGTTAGACCAGACTTTAGCGACAAGGAACTAGTTGGTTTAAGAATTGATAAAAGTGATAAAACAATTGTTGAAATTATTAAAAGAAAAAAGCCGCAAGAAACAAGAAAATATAAGTTATATAAAGAAAAAAAGCGTCAGGCCTCATAGAGCCAATTAGACGCGGTATAAACATTTAAACAAATAACCAAACAGTAGTCAAGAAGAAGCCTATAAAAAGAAAAAAATGATTCACAAGACCAACGAAGGATCTCCATGTGCGAATCACTATTAATATTAAATCAAAATCATGAACAGTAATCAATATTCTAATCAAATTTATAAATGCCCAGTATGTGGTAATACTGATCCTCGTTATCTGGGGGTTCGAGGAGGTTCTTTTTACTGTCGAAAATGCATCACATTTATTGGAGGAGAAGAAACGGGAGATATCGCCTATCCTAAAAGTGCTTATTACAAGCTAGATTATGACCTCACAGAAGATCAAATGCGGCTATCAGAAAAGCTCATTGATAATTATAAGAATAATAAGAACACTTTAGTGCACGCTGTCTGTGGATCAGGAAAAACAGAAATAGTATTAAAGGTGATTAAATACGCGATTGAATGTGGTGAAACAGTAGGTTTTGCTATCCCAAGAAGAGATGTGGCGATTGAACTATATAATCGTTTCAAAGATATATTTAAAAGAAATAAGGTTATTTGTTTATATGGAGGTCATACCGAAGATACGAAAGGCGATTTAGTGGTCTTAACTACCCATCAATTATATCGATATGATAAATACTTTGATTTATTGATTGTGGATGAGATTGATGCCTTTCCTTTTAATGGAAATCAGGTGCTGGAAGCATTCTTTCGTCGATCGATAAGAAGAAATTATATTATGATGTCCGCGACTCCAACAGATAATGCCTTATCCTTTCATAAAGAAAATGGAGGAGAGATAGAAGAGCTGTTTTCAAGATACCATATGCATCCACTTCCTGTACCTCGCTTAATCGTGAGAAAAGGAGTGTTTATTCATATAGAATTAATAGATGTTTTGAGAAAGTTTTTAAAAAAGACAAAACCTGTATTTATTTTCGTGCCTACAATCGATATGTGCGAATCGTTATATTCGTTTTTAAAGTTGTTTTTTAAAAGAGGGCTATGTTTACATTCTAAAGTTGGTGATAGGCAAAACAAACTCCAGGAATTCAAAGAGGGCAAATACCGTTATATTGTGACAACAGCAATTCTAGAAAGAGGTGTGACATTTCCAGATTTACAAGTGATTATCTTTAAAGCGGATCACACATTATATAATTCGCACGCTTTAATACAAATTGCTGGTCGAGTAGGAAGAAAGAAGGAACATCCAGATGGGGAGGTAATATTTTTAGCAAATGAAAGCAATGAAGAAATTGAAAACGCAATTGCAGAAATTAAAAGAGCCAACAAAAGTCTGCAAAATATGTCTAAAATCTTTTAAATCCTTAACATTTTATTCTTTATTGCATGACGATTATTGTTTATGTGAATCATGTCAAAAGAAATTATATCCAAGGTTTATTGCTTTTAAACATGATCAAACTAAATGTTTAGCGATATATGAATATGACGATGAGATGAGATCGTTAATATATCAGCTAAAAGGCTGCTATGATATCGCACTTTCTGATGTCTTTTTAAAACAGATTAGAAGAGAACTATCTCTATTATATAAAGGATATATTGTGATTCCTGTTCCTTCATATAAAACCGAGGATTTAAAAAGAGAATTTAATCATGTGGTTGAGATATTTTCTCATCTTAATAATCCAATTGTAAGATTGATTGAAAAAACAGAAAATATCAAACAATCATCATTGAAGAAAAACGAAAGAACAAATATTGGTAAATATTTAAAAATGTCTAATATAGAATTAGTGAAAAACAAAAAGGTTTTGCTCGTCGATGATATCCACACAACTGGGTCAACAATCGATGCTTGTTTAAAGATGATCAGACAAGGACAACCAAAAGATATAAAAGTTCTCGTTATTGCGAAAACAAAAGATGATAAGTCGCATATTAGCAAACATGCTTAAAGCATTGGACTATAATATAACGCTTATGGTATAGTTATAAGGCAGCACATTTCTGCTAGTAAGTTTATGAAAGGATGTATTTATGGGATTCTTTGACAATAGAGCAATTAAAAAGTATGAAAGAGTAGCGGATAAAGTTATGGCGCTTGAAAAGCAAATGCGCGCTTTATCTGACGACGAATTAAGAGCAAAAACACCTTACTTTAAAGATAGACTTGCAAAGGGTGAAACTCTTGAAGATATCAAAGTTGAGGCTTTCGCGGTCGCTCGTGAAGCAGCGAGAAGAACACTTAATGAACATCCTTATAAAGTGCAAATTATCGGTTCGTTAGTTCTTAATGATGGTGATGTTGCAGAAATGAAAACTGGTGAAGGTAAAACTTTAACATGTACTATGGCTGTTTACCTCAATGCATTAGCGGGTAAAGGTGTCCATGTTGTTACTGTTAACGAATACTTATCAACTCGTGACGCGGAATGGATGGGTCAAGTTTATCGTTTCTTAGGACTTACTGTCGGTGTCAACATGAGAGAAAAGACTGCTTCTGAAAAGAAAGAAGCGTATTTATGCGATATCACATATACCACTAACTCTGAATTAGGTTTCGACTACTTAAGAGATAATATGGCGACATCTCGCAAAGCGAGAGTTTTACGTGGACTCAACTTCTGTATCGTTGACGAAGCTGACTCCATCTTAATCGATGAATCCCGTACTCCACTTATCATTTCTGGTGGTGCGAAAGCTACTGCTTCTCAATATACTGTCGCGGATAGATTCGTTAAGACTTTAAAGAAAGAAGTTGATTACGTTGTCGATGTGAAAGAGAAAACGGTCAACTTAACTGATGATGGTAACAAAAAAGCCGATAGAATGTTCGGTATTAAAAACTTATATGATCCTGAATATGCTGACTTAGTTCACCGTATTCATAACGCTTTAAAAGCAAACTACATTATGGCGAGAGATGTTGATTATCTCGTTGATAAAGAAGGCCAAGTGCAAATCATTGACCAATTCACAGGTCGTGTTCTTCCAGGTAGAGAATGGTCTGATGGTTTACATCAAGCCGTTCAAGCTAAAGAAAACGTGCAAATCAAACAAGAGACAGTTACTCTTGCGACAATCACTTACCAAAACTTCTTCCGTTTATACACAAAGATGGCTGGTATGACAGGTACTGCTAAAACTGAAGAAGAAGAGTTTAGAAAAATCTACAACATGCGCGTTGTTTGTGTCCCAACTAATAGACCAATTCAAAGAATTGATGCCTTAGATTATGTGTACGCCCATAAAGGACCAAAACTCGCTGCGTTAGTTAAGGAAGTCAAAGAAAGACATGAGAAAGGTCAACCAATCTTGATTGGTACTGTTTCCGTTGAATCCTCTGAAGAAATTTCTGCTTTATTAACTGCAGAAGGCTTGCCGCACGAAATGTTAAACGCGAAGAATCACGCACGTGAAGCGGAAATTATCGCGCTCGCAGGTCGTAAAGGCGCAATCACGCTCGCTACTAACATGGCTGGTCGTGGTACTGATATCAAAATCGATGATGAAGTAAGAGCCCTTGGTGGTTTATGTGTCTTTGGTACTGAAAGACATGAATCAAGACGTATTGATAACCAATTACGTGGTCGTAGTGGCCGTCAAGGTGATCCAGGATTCTCTCGTTTCTATGTTTCCTTTGACGATACTCTCTTAGTGAGATTCGCTGCAGATAACATCCGTAACTTCATTGAAAAGAATTATGGTGATGAAGCTCTTGAAGCAAAGATGATCACTAATGTCATCACAAGCGCGCAAAAGAGAATTGAAGGACAAAACTTCGATACTCGTAAATCACTTCTTGATTACGACGATGTTTTAGCTAAACAAAGACAAATTGTCTATGACAAACGTGACCGTATTATCGATGGTTTAGCGATCGATGATATCGTTGATGAAGTGTTCTCCACAACGGGTAACTTCTTAGCTAATAAAGCCGTTCCATTAGGAAGTAGCGATCAACTTGTCAGTGGTGAAATGCTCATCAAAGAAGTTGAACCAAGATTCTTACCAAACGGCTCACTTAATAAAAACTTATATGATGAATCTCCAGTTGAAGACTGTGGACCAGACCTCGGTGATGTCATCTATGACTACTATTTAGAAAGACAAAAAGATTGGCCAGAAGGAGCGGTTGATGAAGTGCAACGTAACGTCATCCTCCACTGTATTGATAACAACTGGACTAAACACATTGACGCGATGGCAAGACTTCGTGAAGGTATCCATTTAAGAAGCTATGCGAACGTCAACCCACTTCAAGACTACGTTAACGAAGGTTACCGCATGTTTAGAGAATGCTTAGAAATCGCCTCTGTCGATTCCGTTTTAAACCTCGTTAATATCAAAGTTGAAAGAAGACCTGAAGCCGAATTAAGCGCTCCAGCGGAAGATAATAAACCAGCTGAACAACCAGCTGAAAAGAAAGAAGAAGACAAATAATGAAAGACCTCGTTACTCTTAGACAAGAACTTGGTGCTGTTGGCGAGAGAATCCGTCAACTCGGGTCTTCTCTTTGACCTCGCTCAATTAGAAAAAGATATTAAAGAATTAACAGCCCAAAGCGAAAGCGAAACTTTTTGGAATGACCGTAAAAGCGCTTTAGAAATCATTGAAAAACTCAATAATTCCAAGCAAAACTACGATATTTTTAATAATTTAACAAACAGTTATAATGACCTAAACGAACTATTATCACTTGGTGATGAATCAATTTTAGAAGGGATTGAAGAATCATTAAATGAACTAGAACAAGAGACAAAAGAATTTGAAGTTAGCAGACTCTTTTCTGGTGAATTTGATAACCTTAACGCGATTATTGAAATCCATCCAGGAGCGGGTGGAACAGAAGCTCAAGACTGGGCGGATATGTTGCATCGTATGTATGTGCTATATGCTGAGAGTCATCGTTTTAAAATGCAAACCATCTCCTTTGAACCTGGTGAAGAAGCAGGTATTAAATCTGTAACGATGAAAATAAGTGGCAAACATGCTTATGGATTATTAAAAGGTGAAAAAGGTGTTCATCGATTAGTGAGAATATCTCCTTTCGATGCAAATAAAAGGAGACATACTTCCTTTGCTTCCGTTAACGTCATTCCTGAATTTAAAGATGAGAATATTGATATTCAAATTCCTGATTCAGACTTAAAGGTTGATACATATCGAAGTGGTGGCGCAGGCGGACAAAACGTCAACAAGGTTGAAACTGCAGTTCGCATTACTCACTTACCAACTGGTATTGTTGTTTCTTGTCAGATTGAAAGAAGCCAACTCTTAAATAAAGAAACAGCGATGAGCATGTTAAAAAGCCGTCTATATTTATTAGAAGTTGAAGCAAGACAGAATAAGCTCAATTCCATCGTCGGTGAAAAGAAGAATATTGAATGGGGTAGCCAAATACGTTCTTATGTCTTCTGCCCATATACGCTTGTAAAAGATAACCGCACAGATTATGAAGAAGTCAATGTCGAGTCTGTGATGAACGGCAATATCGATGGATTCATATATGCATATTTACAAGAGGAGGCGAAACAGCATGGGTAATTTAAAAGAAAAAGTAATGTCTAGAGACTTTGGAATAAAAGCGTTTCGTGTTTTTCTTGTTATTTTAGGTTCGGCAATTCTTGCTTTTGGAGCGGGTGTTTTCCTCACTAAATTAGAGATTGTTTCCGGTGGATTAAGCGGTATTGCTATCATCATTCAACACTTTATCGGTGGTGGTGATCAATACATTGATATTATCGTTGGTGGAGCAAGCGTTCTTTTGTTCTTTGTGGGCTTGTTCTTTATCGGTAAAGAATTTGCTTTTAAAACTCTTGTTTCATCTATCGCTTACCCAGCCTTTTTAGCCTTATTCCTCCGTATTCCAGTTTTCCAACAAATAGCCACGGTTGTTGCTGGAGATGGTTCTATTGGATATATCATCCTTTGTGGTGTCTTTGGTGGTGTCTTTGTTGGCTCTGGTGTGGCTTTAACTTTCCTCGGTGGTGGATCCACTGGTGGAGTCGACATTATCATTGTGATGATTGCCGAAAAGACAAGAGCCAAGGAGTCCGTCATCTCTTTTGCAGTTGATGCTTCCATCATTCTCCTCTCCATCATCTTAATTCGTGAAAACTTTGTTAACTCATTATGTGGTGTTATTTCAGCCTTCGCGGCGTCTTTGATGATTGAGTATATCTATGTTAACCAAACCGCGAGTATTCAAGCCGATGTCATCTCTGATAAATGGGAAGAGATATCAAGGTTTGCTCAAGATGAGATGGGTAGAGGCGCAACAATCATTAAAGCCCAAGGTGGATATAAGAATGAAGACAGAATAATCCTTCGTGTCGTCTTTGATAGAAGACAGTTTGATCAATTCAAAAAGTTTATCGCTAAGACGGATCCAAAAGCCTTTACAACATTCACTCAGACAAACGCTGTTTACGGTGAAGGATTCATTCCAAACACAAATAAAAAAAGTAAAAAATAAGGGATTTGCATTAAAAAATGGACGAAACGCACGAATTTCAACTAGTTTCTAATTTCAAACCAACAGGTGATCAACCTACCGCAATTAAGTCGTTATGTGATGGTTTAAATGCCGGTAAAAAGCTTCAAGTTCTTTTAGGCGCGACTGGTACAGGTAAAACTTTTACCATGGCCAACATCATCGTTAAAGAGCAACGTCCAGCATTGATACTCGTCCATAACAAAACTTTGGCGAGCCAGCTATACTCTGAATTTAAAGAATTATTTCCTCATAACCGTGTTGAATATTTCGTCTCAAATTTCGATTTCTATCAACCGGAAGCCTATATTCCTAAAAGCGATACTTATGTCAGCAAGAATGCAGTGATGAACGATGAGATTGAGATGTTAAGAACAAGTGCGATTAACTCCATCATCGAAAGAAGAGACACGATCATCGTTGCCTCTGTGGCCTCAATATATGGATTAACTGATCCGGATGAGTATAAAGAACTCGTTTTTGATATCCGTGTTGGTGAGACTATCAATCGTTCCCATTTCTTTAAACGCCTCGTGGACGCTCAATATAAAAGAGATAATCTCGATTTGACTCCAGGCTGTTTTAGAACTAGAGGCGATTTAATTGAAATCGTGCCAGCGAATGCTTCTGATGGCCACGTTATTAGAATTGATACGTTTGGAGACGAAGTTGAAAAGATTTATGAATATAACCTTGTTACAGGAGAAGTAGTTCATACTTTTCAAACATACCCAATCTTTCCAGCCTATGATCACGCGTCAACAAGAGAAAGAATTAGAAGCGCTTGTGAGTCAATTAGAGAAGAATTACAAGAACGATTAGCGTATTTTAGAGGCGAAGGCAAACTTTTAGAAGAAGAAAGACTCTCCATGCGTACCAACCAAGATTTGGATAGTATGATGGAGTTTGGAATGTGCCCAGGCATTGAAAATTATTCCCGTCATATCGATAAAAGAAAACCAGGAGAACGTCCATTCTGCTTATTAGATTATTTCCCAGATGATTTTCTTTTATTTATCGATGAATCTCACGTCTCTATTCCTCAATTAAGAGGAATGTATAACGGAGATAGAAGTAGAAAGCTCACCCTTGTGGAATATGGTTTTAGACTTCCTTCTGCCTTAGATAATCGTCCACTTAATTTTGAAGAATTTGAAGCGATGATGCCACAGACAATTTGTACATCTGCGACCCCAGGAGATTATGAATTAGAAAGATGTAATCATGAAGTTGCGGAACAAATCATTAGACCAACAGGTTTATTAGATCCTCGCATTGAAGTGAGAAAGACATTAGGACAAGTCGATGATATTCTTTTTGAAATCAAACAACGTATTGAAAAGAATGAAAGAGTGATGATTGTCGCTCTTACAATCAATATGGCAGAAGACCTCACTAATTATCTCAAGGAAAAAGGCGTTAAAGCAGTCTATTTACATCATGAAACTAAGACATTAGAAAGAAGTGAAGTTATCTATCAACTCCGTAAGGGTAAATACGATGTTTTAGTAGGTATCAACTTATTAAGAGAAGGTCTTGATATTCCAGAAGTTTCTTTGGTTTGTATTTTAGACGCTGATAAAGAAGGTTTCTTAAGAAGCACTAGATCATTAGTTCAAGTTACAGGAAGAGCGGCTCGTAATGCGAACGGTTTAGTTATCATGTATGCAGATAATATGACTGATTCAATGAGAGAAGCAATCACTGAAACCAATAGAAGAAGAGAGATACAGTCTCGTTATAACGATGAAAATGGTATCGTTCCAACTACAATCATCAAAGCGATCACCCCGCCAATCCATAACAGCGATAACGAAATCGATGAAATTATTAAGCTATCTAAACACGGAACTCGTAATGAGATTAATCAAAAGATTAAAGACCTTGAATCACAGATGCGTAAAGCTGCGAAAGAATTCGACTTTGAAAGAGCGGCAGAGCTACGTGATATCGTCTTAGAGATGAAGGCTTCTATCAACTAAAAAATAATTTTTTATTGATAAACAAGTTTGATATCGAGTAATATATTTAGGCACGAAGGAGAAAACAATATGAATTGGTATGACATTATCTTAGCAGTCGTTAGCATCATCATCATTGTTTTATGCTTACTCCAAGGTGGTAAATCAGAAGGTGCTTCTGGTGCTATCACTGGTGGTGGACTTAACGTTTTCGTCAAGACTAAAGAAAGAGGTATGGAGAAAGTTGTTTCCATTCTCACTCTCATCTTCGCGATTACCTTCTTCTTAATCGCAATCTTAATTAACGTCTTCAATCATTAATTGATATCTGTAAAAAGAAAAATGGAACTGCGTTGACAGTTCCTTTTTTTAGTCGTTATCTTTAATTCCTAATAGTTCAGAAAACTTAATCTTGCTTCTATCAGGTAATATTAATTCTCTATTTTCGGGAGATATCTTCTTTATAGTAGTGGTAATTTCTTTTATTTCATTATCTCGATAATATGTGATGATAACTTCTTGTCCGGCATAATTAACAAGGTGATAATTTATTTCATCAGCTTCCTCGCTAGAAATCTGTGGTTTTGCCTTTTTATATTGGTTTTGCATTGTTTTTTCTACCGCAGGCATATGATCTTCTAATGTTTTATAAGCATTCCATTTCTTCATTCCGCGATCGCTCATCTTTTATGCCCTCCAATAAATTCATGTCGTTCTTTTGCGGTGCTGTAATCAGTTAAAGCACTAGCTCTTAATAACAGGTTTTTCCCATATTTATTATGTATCTCATCAATCATCAGTTGTAGATTTCTTTTCTCTTCTTGTGCCTTTGGATCTTTAAATAAATCTAGTTGTTCCACATTGTGATTGTGGTTGAGATGACCAAAGGAGATATGGACTTGTCTAATTGGTAAGTTAGTGACATTACGGTCATATAAATCAATCAAAGCTTGATATAGTTCATCGGTATCATCAGTAGCTTTCATTAACGACATCTGCCTTGAAAATCCACCTTGATCAGAGGAATAACCAATACCCACTGCGACTAGGTCTGTCTTCATCTTTCCGTCTCTCATCTTTCCCGCGAGGTCGTCGCATAATTCACGGATGATGAGTCTTGTTTCTTTGACGTTATAGTCTCTTGGTAATGTTTGGCCAAAGGATAATGATTTTTCTTTTGGCTCATAATCTTCGTGAATATCAGATTCGTCAATACCATTAGCCTGGTCGACAAGTTGGTCACCCATAATGCCGAATTTCGCGCGCATTAAATCTCTATTCGCATTCGCGACATCACCCATATTATGCATCCCTAATCTATTAAGCCTTGCTTCTAGCCTTGGTCCAATACCCCATATCTTATTTAAAGGAGTGATTGGCCATAATTTGGTCTTAACATCTTCATAATGGAGTTCACCGATACCATCTTTCGCTTTTTTCGCAAAGACATCTAAGGCTACTTTTGCAAGGAAGAAGTTATCTCCTAATCCAGCGGTCGCTTGTAATCCCGTTTTCTCTTTAACTCTATTGATAATATCAATGACAAGACTCTTTCCATCCTTTTTATAATAAGGAATATAGGTGGTGAGATCGATAAAGGCTTCATCAATTGAATAGACGTGCATATCTTCCTCGCTGACGAATTCTAAAAAGGTATTAATCACTTCACAAGATTTTTCGATATACCTCTCCATTCTTGGAGTGGCAAAGACATAATTATATCCCTTTGGTAAATCTTTCATTCTTACTCTAGAAGGAACACCTTTACTTTTTAAGTATGGAGTGACAGAGAGGATGATGGTGTTCACGCTTCTGGAGCGATCACCCACGACCAAAGGAGTGGTCCACGGATCAAGTCCGCGGTCAAGACACTCAACGTATGAGTAAAAGGCTTTCAAATCGATGACGGTGATGACTCTATTATTCATTGTATGAATATTGTAAACAATTTCTCATCCTTCTTCATCAAAATATTATCATTGTCCACATTTTGTGGATAACTCCAATTAAAGAGTGATTAATAAGAATAATTTTGATAAAGTATTCTTATGGAAATCGTTATCATCATTTTGGTCTCAATTACCCTTTTAGGCTTACTCGCCTTCTTTATCTATGAAGTGAAAGCCCATAGGAATGTCAAAGAACCAGAACTCAATTTAAAAGAGATTTGGGAGATTCAACATAAACTAAACGAATTGAATAATGAGATTAAAAACGATATCGAATTATCAGTAGCCAAGCAGATGAAAGAGATTGCAGAGCATGATAATAAAACAAACGAATTAAACAATGAGAAACTAGAGAGATTCCAAAAGAACATTTCTGAGAGTATCAATAAGAGATTTGATTCTTTAAACGAACAAATGACTCTCAAGATGAGTGAGATCAATAAGAAAGTTGATCAACAATTAGAACAGGGTTTCAAAACTACTACTGAATCAATGTCTCAGGTTAGAGAAAGATTAAAAGTCATCGATGAGGCTCAAAAGAATATTGAATCACTCTCTAAGGATGTCGTCTCGTTAAAGAATGTTTTAGAGAACAATCAAAATAGAGGCCAATACGGCGAATATCAATTATCCATGGTTCTCCATAATGTTTTCGGCGACACGATTGGTTGTTATAAAGAACAATATACGATTAAGAATGCGAAAGATGAAGAGAATAAGGTAAGAGCAGATGCGGTGGTCTTTATGCCAGAACCAAACAAGATGATTTGTATCGATTCTAAATTCCCATTTGCTACTTATGCGAGATTATTTGAAACTACTGACGAGAAAGAAAAAGAAGACTTACAAAAACTATTTGTCTCCGATGTGAAGAAACACATCACGACGATTAAAAACAAATACATCATCGATGGTAAAACCGCTCCTCAAGCGATTATGTTCATTCCTAACGATGGTATCTTTGCCTATATCCATCAAAACTGTGAATCGGTCGTGGAATATGCGAGACAATGCGAAGTCATTTTAACTTCCCCGTCTACTCTTCCAGCGATATTAGTAACCATCAATATGATTCGTATTGAAGGCGAAAGAGCAAAGAACGTCAGAGAGATAACTAATCAACTTGTGAAATTAGGTAAAGAGTTTGGCATGTTCTCTAAAGAATGGGAGACATTCTCTACTCAACTTGGAAGAGCGAGCAGTTCTAAAGATAAACTCGATAATCGTGTTAACAAGATTAACAATAAATTTGAAGCATTAAAAATAAGTGACACAAAATACGACGAAATCGAAGAAAAGGCGACTTTTGTCGAGGATTTTGATGAAATAGATGGAGATTAATTTATGGCAGAAAATAAAGAAAACGAAAAGATGTCGTTTGAAGAATATAAGGCAAGATACACAAAACCAGAGAACGGTAAACTAATCAAAGCTGGTCTCGTTTTCCTCATTGGTGGAATTGGAGTTATCGTCTTCACCTGCTTATTCCTCATCTGTTTAAGGGTGTATGAAATCAACGATATTGCTGGATATGTCGCAATCGGTGTTTCTGTACTCATCTTCATCTTCTTATTCATCGTTCCAGTAACGAAAATCCATAAGATGAAATATTTCATCACCAATGTGAATGATAGAACGGTGAGAAACGCTCAGAAGCACAACAAACAACTTAGAACAGAAATCGCTGATAAGATGATTGACTACAATGCGAAAGTGGAAGGAGCGACTTGGTACAACGAAAAGCTCGTTGGTGAATTAGCCATTGCCCGTGTATCAAATAACGATAAACAGATTAAATCATTGTTAGGCCAAATCTATGATGGTGATGTGAAGAAACAATCTCGTAAATTAATTAGAGATCATGCTTTAAAGATTGGTTTAGTGACAATGTTCTCACAATCTCAATTTGTCGACACCGCTTTCGTCGCAGTGTATGAGCTTGGTCTTATCAAAGATTTAGTGTATCTCTATGGCTTTAGACCAAGTGATTCTAAGCTCATGAAAATATATTTAACTGTTCTTACTAATTCTTTAACTGCATATGGTATTTCTGCGACATCATCTAACTTTGTGGGTGGTATTGCGAACAGTATTTCAAACGCTGTTAGCAAAGTTTCAGCCTTATCAAGCGTTATCTCTGTAGTGGTGAGTTCCACAATTCAAGGTGTGGTTAATGCCTCTTTAAGCGTTATTATTGGCTTACAAACAAGAGAATACTTATTACACGAATATCACTTACAAGATGTATTAGATGAAATTGAGTTCGAAGAAGTTGATGAAAAAGAGATGATCAACGAAGTTAAAACTGAGATTCTTAAAAACGCGAAGCCAATCGGCAAGAAAGCCAAACTTGTTGAAGCATAATTATCTAGATATTTTAAGATAAATGCCTTAATATAATATGGCACTGGGTCTGTAGCTCACCTGGGAGAGCGCATCGTTCGCAACGATGAGGTAGAGAGTTCGAGCCTCTTCAGATCCACCATAAATACCCGCTACCTTACTAGTAAGGTTAATATAGAAAAGAGGCAATTCTACGGGAAATGCTTCAAGCACAGAAGGGTGATAGTCCACCCTTGGTAAGTATAAGCCTCCACATCGTTACTTATACGACAGCAAAGAGTCATAGAGACTATTCGTAAACTTATTGGAGTAAGTGGCTCGATGCGACCATCTTCCGTTTAGGAAGATTTTTTATTTTGAAGTTTCGTATCTAAGCAGTTCCCTAGTAGTGAAAATTCCCGTTTTTTCGGGGAAATGTGCTTGCTTCCCTCTCTTTTATAAATTAACATTAATGTATTAATGAGAGTAAATATTCTATGAAAAGAAAAACGTTTTTAATTATCTCCTCTATTATCGCTTTGTTATTTGGAAGTGCTACTTTTGCTGTCAGCCACTTTTCTGTAGATAAGCAAGTACAAACAGCCTATGCGGCTAACCCCATTTCATATATCTATAAAACTTGGGATGGAATCCATGATTCTGTACAAAGTGAAGCAAAAAGCTGTGATGACTATGAAGTAGTGACCTCTACTAAGAAAAATTGGCTTAATGGTTGGTATGTCGTTAATAATAACGTTTCTATATCAGAACGTATAATCGCTTCTGGAACTATTAATTTAATCATTTGCGATGGAAAAACATTAGCGGCAAATAAAGGCATACATTTATCTGAAGGTGCGACTTTAAACATTTATACTCAAGCCTTAGGAACGGGTACTATTATTGCTAATGGTATTAAATCTTCTGCTGGTATTGGAGGTTCTTCTCTAGGTTCTAATAGCGGCGCTGTTAACATTTATGGTGGTTTTATCACCTCTAATGGTGGTGAAAATGGTGCTGGTATTGGTGGTGGTAACTCTGGAAACGGTGGTACAGTCACCATCTATGGAGGAACGATTAATACGACTGGTGGTCTAGGCGCTAGTGGTATTGGTAATGGTAATTCTGGTGGCGGTGGTACAGTCACCGTCTATGGAGGCACTGTAAACGCCATTGGAAGCTATCCTGGTAATGGTATTAGTGGAACTTTATTAATTCCTAATAATATGGTTGTTTTGGGAAACTCTACTCAAGCCCCAACTTATAGCGATGATCAACAAACTAATTATGCAACAAATCGTTGGAAATATATGACTATTATGCATGTGCATATTTGGTCATATGTCGCTAACGGAAATACCATTACTGCCTCATGTTCAAGCGAAGATTGTGTGGAAAATGAAGGATTAACACTTACCGTTTACGCTAATAATGCTGAATATGATGGAGATGACCACAAAACGGCATCAATCAAATCCGAATATAATACATTAGCCTTTACTAATCCAACTATTTCATATTTTCAAAACGGTAATCCAGTTGATGAATGTGTTAATGCCGGAACTTATGAAGCAAGAGTCACCGTTGGTGGTGCAACAGCGGTCAAACAATTCGTGATTGAAAAGGCTTGGCCGATGATAATACAAGCTCCACAAGTATATGACGATGACCATTACCGTTATACTGGCAATTATAAATATTTGATTATACCAGGATCTGCTATAGTCGAAGGCGGAGCATATTATTTTAGAGTCGGTAAAAACGGGGAATTTTCATCAGATTATCCTCAAGCCAAGGATGTTGGTACCTATACCGTCTATATGAAAGTTGTTGGCGATGCTAATCATGCTGATGATGATGAAATATATGGTATCACTTTTAACATTATGGAAGCTGATTCGAAAATAACAACTAGTCCAAAAGCCATAGGAAACCTAGTCTATAATCAAGAACCTCAGGCACTTATAAATGCAGGCGTTGCTACTGGTGGAACAATTAAATATAGATTTGAAGGTGAAGAATCTTTTTCTGATGATATTCCAACTGCAACTAACGCTGGCGAATATATTATTGAATATTATGTAGAAGCAGATTATGGCTACACTGATTCAGCCGTGTTTTCTGTCCGTTCTACCATTGAAAAAGGTGATATAAATCCAGCTCTCAGTCTTTCTAATTGGATATATAATGGTGAACCATCAACCCCAGTACTCACAGGTAATAATGGAAATGGTGAAGTTATTTATGAATATAAAGAAGTTGAAGCTGATGATAGTTATTATTCCACTGATGTCCCAACTGATGTCGGAACTTATACTATAAGAGCGACGATAGAAGAAACGGATAACTATTTTGGCGGTAGTGCCACTTGTGATTTTAGTATTACGCAAGCAACTCCAACGGATTATTCTAAACCTCCTTACTTAATGGCTTCTTATGGCGATAAATTATCCAGCGTTATTCTTCCAGCTAATTGGACATGGAAATCTCCTGATGATTTAGTCGGTGATGCTGGTAAGAGGGAACATGTTGCCATCTATAATCCAGATGACCCAAATTATAAGGCAATAGAGGTTACATTAACTGTTTCTGTTTCGACTATCGTACCAACTGATTATGATATTCCGACTAATTTAAAAGGAACTTATGGCCAAACATTAGCGGATATTGATTTACCATCTGGTTGGACTTGGGACAAACCAAAGACGAAGCTGGATAGGGTTGGAAATAACTATTATGATGCAATTTATACGATTGATGACCCAAATTATCACATCGCAATGGAAGTGTTGACAGTTAAGGTCGAACAAGCTACTCCAACGGGATATGATATCCCAACTGGACTAGAGGCAAATTCAGGAGATAAATTATCCAGCGTTATTCTTCCAACTAATTGGTCATGGAAATCTCCTGATGATTTAGTCGGTGATGCTGGTAATAGGGAACATGTTGCCATCTATACTCCAGAAGACAAGAATTATAAAGATGTCGAAGTCTCATTAACTGTTTTAGTGAAAGATTCTTCAACTCCAACTCCAGATCCAACTCCAGGCCCAACACCAGATTCAAATCCAGATTCAAACTCATACTCAAATCCAGATTCAAGTTCAGAACCAGCACCAGACTCAAATCCTGATTCAAGCTCATACTCAAATCCTGATTCAAGTTCAGAACCAACACCAGACTCAAATCCAGATTCAAGCTCATACTCAAATCCTGACTCAAATCCAAAACCAACCCCGGAACCACCAAGTGATAATAATAACAATTTTCCTGTAGGAGCGATTGTCGGTATCGCTGCTGGTTCTACGGTTATTGCCAGCACTGGAATATTTGCGTTAATCTGGTTTGGTATTAAGAAGAAGAGCTGGGCAGATTTATTAGCGATATTTAAAAAGAAATAATTAAAAAGAGGAGATTTTATAATGAAACGTAAAAAAATGAAGAA
Source organism: Erysipelotrichaceae bacterium (assembly GCA_015059065.1). Taxonomy (GTDB): domain Bacteria; phylum Bacillota_I; class Bacilli_A; order RFN20; family CAG-826; genus SIG220. The sequence goes on from SVBE01000003.1 coordinate 64,134, forward strand.
AAATGCCCCTATTTCGACAGTGATAGTTATGTCGATGATGGTAGGAAGTCTTGTTGGTTGTAGTGGTGGTAAAGACACACCCAAAGAAACTATTGAAGTTGAAGCAGCTGATGTTGCCTTTAACAAAGATGGTAGATATACTACAACAATTAGTGCAAAAGATGTAAAACTCAACGATTTAACGACTAATAACTTCGAAGTTTACTATGAGGAATTCTTAAGCGAATACACTGATTTTCAAAAATTGAGAGTTAATTCTAATAGTGAAGATAATTCTAATTCCCCTAATGATGATTCGGAAAAAGAGATAGATTACACAAAACTTTTTACCCAAAAAGCTGTTGTTGAAAACGTTACCACTGATGAGAATGGTGATTATGCCATCACTTTTATCGATAAAAAAACTTCAGAGTATACAACACGTTATTATCTTTCGCTTAAAGAGGTTAATGCATATGCTTTTGTCAATGTTAATTTTGCAAATATGTCATTAACAGCTGACTTACAAAGCGTATACTCAGGAAGTTCAAAATTTCGTGTTGCCCTTACTATTGATGGTGGCGAATTTGAAGACGACATCAGTGAAGCCGATCTTTACCGAACTAATGCTTTTGAAAAACTTGATCTTGAAATTATTTCCAAATCTAGCCATAATCTCACTCTTAATGTTGAAGGTGAAATAGAAAGAAATGTAGCTGGTGCATATCAGTGGGGCGTTCTTGGTATAAAAGCTTCTGGGATTAAAAATGGTTATACCGATATTGAAACTAAAATTGATATAATCCTTGACTATGCAGGATTTGATGCCTCATCTCTTCAATATATTGATGGCAAAGTACGTGGCAATCTCAAAATATACGGTGTGGCAGATGTTGATTCTCTTACTGAAGATAAAATAATTATTGATGGGGCAATTGTTGAAGGTCTTGTTAAGGTCGATGATAATACACTTGAACTCACTATGACTGCTCCAGGTGCTGAGAGTATTAATGATTTCGTTGATGCTATAAGTGGTAAAACTATGACCCTTGAAAAATATGAAACAACTGTGGAGTTGTCTCAGGCCACTTTCTATCCAGTTTTTGATAAGATTGAGGAATCTGGTGACAATTTTGAAATCGTTACAAAACTGTATATTTATAGCGGAACAATTTCCGATTCGATCGATACTAATAGTGTTGTGTTAAGCGGCTTTTTTGCTGATGGTAGCGTTAAATCAATAACGAAAGAGAATGATAATCTTGCAACACTCGTCATATCCACACCTCGAGGTGATATGAATGAAGAGAATTATTCATTTGATGGTGGAATCACCTTACTTGCTGGCAACCTTATTAACGCTTGGGGAAGTGAAACAACAAAAGATTATTCATATTCAAGAAATTATTCTGTTGAGACACTAGGTAAAGCCGTTTCTTTAAATAATGATACTCTCCTCGCTATCCAACAATATACAAGGGGTCTTAATACAACATTTGGTACCATCTGTTATTATGGCGGTATTATTGGACAGGTGGCAAGTATTGGTAAAACCATTCTTGAAATGACTGGCACTATTCAATCAGATCATGCTCAAGTGATGGAAAAACTTACTGAAATGAATAAGAAACTTGATAACATACAAACAGGTATCAACGATATTAAAGCCAGCATTTCTAAATTAATTGCAATGGCAAGAGAAGCCAAGATTCGTGACCTCAAAAAACAAGTTGATGAGTTTGAAACACTTCTTATTGATTTTAATAATGCATTAACTGATGTAAGCGCCATACAACAACGCGCAGCATTTGATTTAGCTATGGAAGATGCAGTTGTTAGGGGTCAGCTTGATGAAGTGCCATCATTTGCTGGTTTATCCGCCGCAGAAGTCGCAAAAGAAAAAGAACGACTTCGTAAAGCTTATATGCCGATAACCACATCTATGTCAGACAGAGAATCTGCCGAATACAATGTGCGCGTCATGAATTATCTCAATCAGAAGGCTCTTGATATCAATAATCCAGATTATTATTCATATCCTGGTAAAGTTCAAAAATTAGAAGAACTATTTGGACGTATTTGTGGTCTGCTCGATAAAAAGAATAGTTCAAACCCTATAACCTTATATGATGAATTATGTGCTCACACTTACAATTTTGATTCGCAAACATATGAATTCCGTCTTTCAACAAGGGTAGCGCTTGAATATCAACTAACCAAAGCTATGTGGGCATTTGCCTTCCATTATAAAGTTTCACACGACGAATCAACTTTATATAACAATAGAACAGTAGAATATGGCAAAGCGTTAAATGCTTTCAAATTACTTGAAGTAACAGGCCACCCTGCCAGTGAGATAAAAGGTGAACCTCACTGGGAATTGGTGTCAAATAAAGATAAGCCTAATAATGTTACTTATATCGGAGGATTGATGACATCGGCCCACAAAGATTCCAATCAAGCAATTAACCGTTTAAAACAATATGGATATACTCCAATTTATAAAGATTTAAATGCGGGTTCGGGTGGAAAATATGTTTACCTTGGCTATAAAACGACTACAGATCCTGATGCGGCAATTAAAAATATGCGAGTAGTAGCGTATGAGAGTGGTAAACAACCAGCGGTACCTTCTGGATATTATGCTGTAGGTACAGGAATTAATGATATGGAAAGTTCGTATGATATGAATAGTGGCATCAAAAAACATAAAACAATTATTTCATTATATTACACAACTGATTACGATAAAGGTGATCCGTTTACTTCTATAAGCATTGTTGGGAGAAGAGAGGATTCTGATTTAGCGTTAACCGAAGACCTCAACAAAGATGTTGGTGGAGAATATTTATATATTCACGCTGATAGGAAACCAGTAGACTATAGACCACCGACCATGGATGATTATTTATATGTGGATACAAATCCTGAATATCATCCTTATTGCTATATTCTTGGCCGCAAAGTGGCTTCTTATTGTCCTGCTGGTCCTACAGTACCTATTAGTTATGAAAATCACGTGGCTTTTGTTAAGAATATTTATAAACAGCATTTTAGGGATTGGAGCGAAGATGAAAGAAAGGATTTTGCAAGCAGGATGCGTTATTCCAACCCTCAGGATGAATTAATTTCCGCAGGTTTTTCATCAACAGGGACTGGTCGTATCGGAGATCGCGGAGACAATATTTATAAAATGACGTTTGGAGTAGCGTTCACATTCCAGGATGATGGCAGAGGATATAGTTCATGGGTCCTTAACTATAAAGGTGAATTTGTTTGGCAAGGTGGTGTTTATACGATTGGGGATTATCATTTCTTTCTTGTTTGTTATTAAAGAAAAGTATAATGTTCCCGCTTTGATATAGTTTGCGAAAAAGGCATTATTAAAATGAAAAAAAGGCACCTACTTCTTAACATCTTACAATTATCTATAATGATGAATGTTTTTGTGGCGTGCTCAGATAATATAAGCTCATCACAAAGCGAAAGCGTTATAAGTAGTAGCAACTCTAATACCCCTAATACTTCCTCCAGTCAAGAAACTTCACCTAATGTCATTAAAAAAGGCAGTAAGACGCTTTTCATTTATATGTGCGGTTCTAATTTAGAGAGCAAACAAGGATCGGCAAGCAAAAACATTGATGAATTATTATCTGCTGAAGTGGATGATAATACCCAAATTGTGATCCAAACCGGGGGTTCCAAACTTTGGAAAAAACACGGCATTTCTGCGACTAATTCTGAACGTTATATTGTGAAAAATGGTCATTTAGAATTAATATCTTCTTCTTTGGATAAGAATATGGGTTCTTCTGACACATTTAAAGATTTCCTTGTTTGGGGTGAATCAAATTACCTTTCAGAAACCAATATGCTTATTTTATGGGATCATGGTGGAGGAAGCGCGAAAGGCGTTTGCTTTGATGAAAACTATAATTTTGATTCCTTGACTCTCTCAGAAATAAAAACAGCTTTTAAAGATGCGAATCTATATCGTAATTTCGATATAATTGGCTTTGATGCTTGCTTAATGGCGGGTATAGAAACTGCATATTATATAAAAGAATTCGCGAAATATATGGTCGCTTCTGAAGAAATAGTTCCTTCAGGTGGTTGGGATTATAAAGCGCTTGTTGAATCCTTATCACAAAAAGGCGACTTAATTGAAATAGGCGAAGACATCTGTGAATCTTTTATGAGTAAATGTAGTAAAAATGGTGATGTTAATACTTCAACTCTATCTCTTATCGACCTCACTAAATTAGATTCAATTATGGAGCACTTCGATGATCTTGGAAAAGATTTATTAACATATGTCGGGGAGCAGAATGCCTTTTCAAGGGCAATTGCGGCAACTAAGAGATGTGAAAAATTTGGATATGATAATGTCTTTATGGGCAGTACTAACATGGTCGACTACCTCGATTTTGCGCTTGAGGTTTATATCAACGATTTTGAAAAGTTTTTCGAAGTGTTTGATGTCATTGATGAAGCGGTTATTTGTTGTCTTTCCGGTAATCGTGAAAATGGTGGATTATCATTTTATTATCCTATTGATCTTGATGAAGAAGAGATAAATAATTATTTAGCCCTTGAAGTATCAGAAAATTATAATAATTTTCTTTCTACTTATTATCTCGACGTGCCACAAAAAACAATATCATTTTCAAATAAAGGATCTATTACTGATGACGGCGCTTTTAAAATATCTTTAACACCAGAAAGCAAAAAATATTTATCGACGATGACTTATAAAATAATCGAAAAAGATAATAGTGGAATAGAACACGTATTATATTCCGATTATGAAATGAACAGCGATTGGGATGATTTAACTTTTGAATCTATTTTTAAAGGGACGAGACGTCTATATAACGGACATCCGCTTAATTACACCCCATTTTATATATCCGAAAATAAAGTTGAATATCTCGCGCCTATTATCATAAGTGGTAAAAAAGGTAATATGCGTTATAACTATTATCCTGAAGCCAGTGCTGATAAAAGGTTTGATGTGCCACGAAGCAAAGCTTCATCGCGAGAAATTCTTCTTCCAAACGATCCAACTAACCCATGGGACGGTGAAGCAGTTCAGCTAGGGGAAAGCCTAAAAAAAGTAAGCGATACTTGGCAAGTAGAATATGGCGAAGAATTTATTCTTCCGGAACTTCTTTTTGAAGATTGGTATAAAGAAATTACAGAAATACCTTTAAGTGGAAATACTTATTATTATGTTTTTGTTGCCACAGATATTTTTGGTAATGAGTTTTATTCAAATATGGCAACGTTAACTATGGATTATACTTATGAACAATTGATCAATAATCCGTTACCAGATGGTGTTAACGCCGCAAGAGTGACTGATATAACTACTTATCAATAATAACATAATATAATGAGGCATTTTTAGTTTGCCTAAAGCTATTTCGGAAATAGATGAAATTGTTTTTTTTGGCATAAGTGCACCTCTATGATACCGGCAAGCAAAGTTTCGTGTCCCGTTTTTGTAAGAATTATTCAAAAGCGATAAAAAGAGCTAGAAGTAGCATAAATTACAAGTTTTTTAGCATTAAACATCTATATAATAGGGTTTAGACATCATTTCACAGATGTTGTTGAAAACGGAATTGAAGCCAGTCCCAAATAAAAACGGGACATACAAGTATCCCTGTCCCGAAAATATAAGAGGTAGCGAGTTATTATCGTAACGCTTCAGGTCCACCATAATTGCCCGCTACCTTACTTGTAAGGTTACTATAGAAAAGAGGCAATTCTACGGGAAATGCTTCAAGCACAGAAGGGTGATAGTCCATCCTTGGTAAGTATAAGCCTCCACATCGTTACTTATACGACAGCAAAGAGTCATAGAGACTATTCGTAAACTTATTGGAGTAAGTGGCTCGATGCGACCGTCTTCCGTTTAGGAAGATTTTTTATTGCTTTCTAATTCAGATCCACCATAATTACCCGCTGCTGTTGTAGTCCAAAGTCACTTATCCGAAGTTGGACAAAACGACGCATCCATAGACAGCCATCCGAAAGGGCGGTTTTCTTGTCTCGAACTCTCGACATCCTCGTGAGGTCTTTTTCATTGTTCGGAACATTGTATAATTATTATTGAAAGCAAAATGATTAGATTTGTAAATTTTCAACATTGTTATTATCAACAAGTTTGTGATTTTTTGATTGAAATTAACAAAGAGAATAATTACCACAACAATTGGAATTGGGCCAGATTTGAATGGATGTATGAGCATCCTTTAACCAACAAAGAATTATTAAATGAAATGGGTTTATGGTTTGATGATGTTCATCTTGTTGGAGTGACGTTATTTGATATGTTTTTTGGTGAAGCTTTTGTTGCTGTTTTATCCAATTATCACCATTTATATCCTGAACTATTGAAATATGCTTTTGATTATCTAAAAGATGACCAGGGTTTAGGTATTTCACTACATGATGACAATAAACAAGAAATAGACGAAGCGATAAAACAAGGGTTCTATAAAGAAGAAGCAGAAGAAATAGATTGTGAAATTAATCTTGATAAGGAATTTGCTATTTCCTTGCCTGAAGGATTTAGTGTTGAAACGTTTGACGCTGAAAAAAATTCACAAGAAATAGAGTGGCTATTTTGGCAAGGGTTTGATCATGGAAATGATAGAAAAGTATTTTTAAAACAATATAAGGAATCAACTGGAACTAGACCTCATTATAATCCATATTTATGTATTGTTGTTAAAAATAAACAAGGTGATTTAGTAGCCAGTGCTTCTACTTGGTATGATATAAGAACAGATTATGCATATTTAGAACCAGTGTGTGTTGTTCCTTCTTATCGTAAATTAGGTTTAGGAAAAGCTGCGGTCTACACCGCGATTAATCACGCTAGAGAATTAGGTGCAAAAAGAGCAATAGTTAATTCTGGACAAGAATTCTATCAAAAGATAGGTTTTAAAAAGAAAAACCATTACTCCTTCTATTGGAAAAAAGAAGAGAGAACCGTTAATGGTGTCACTTACAAATTAGTAAGATTATTAGGAAAAGGAAAAGGTGGATATTCATATCTAGCAAAAGTTGGCGATAAAGAATATGTTTTAAAACAAATCCATCATGAACCTTGTGAATATTATCAATTTGGCAACAAAATTGAAGCAGAGAACAATGACTATCAGAGATTGTTAGATGCTGGAATTCGCATTCCTAAAATGATTGATATTGATGTAGAAAAAGAAATCATCATCAAAGAATATATTGAAGGCGATGTTATTTCGGACTTAATCAAGGAAAAACATTCAATAAAAGAATATATTCCTCAATTAAAAGAAATGGCAAAATTAGCGAAAGAAAAGGGATTAAATATTGACTATTACCCCACTAATTTTGTGGTAAAAAATAAGTTGCTTTATTATATAGACTACGAATGTAACTCTTATACGGATGAATGGAATTTGGATAATTGGGGAATAAAATATTGGAACAGGGAAAAAGAACTATAAAGTCACCCTTAAACATTTCTACATTTTATACTTTATTTTTTTAATCCACATTTTCATAAAATAACATAATCAAAAAAAGAATTAGCCAAGTGTAAAAGCCTGGTTTTTTATTCGCGAATGACTTTAAACACGACAAAAACGGATGGACGAGCTTGTATAACTACATGTTTACTCGTGTTCGAGCCATGTGGCGCATTTCTTTTATAAATATATTTTTATTAATTGTTCCTTACTATATCATTAAAGTATGAATGATGTTTTAGAAACAATAAAAAGCAGATTTGATCAACATTTATATAGACATGAAGGCATCAAATGGGATGATGTTTTAACTAAAATCAATAATCCCAAAACACTAGCTTCAATTAAATATATGGAAGAAACCGGTGGAGAAGTAGATGTTGCTTTTATTGCGCCATTAAATCTATTAATCCTTTGTGATTTTTCTAAAGAAACACCTAAGGGTAGAAGAAGTCTTTGTTATGATGAGAAGGCTAGATTAAGTAGAAAGAAAAACGCTCCTATGTCTAGTGCGATAGAAGAAGCAAACAAAAACGGCATTTTATTAATGGATTTAGACATTTATAATTTTTTACAAAATATCGAAGAATTTGATTTAGCAACATCAAGTTGGATAAAAACCCCGGAGAGTATTAGAAGCAAAGGTGGTGCTTTATTTTGTGAAAAAAGATATGGCCACGTCTTCTATTTTCATAATAGCGCGGATTCATATTATTCAGTCCGTGGCTTTAGAGCATATATCCTTTTGAACTAATTTTTAAACCAATAAATATATAGATATAATAATTAAAAAGAGCTGAGTGAAATATCTCGGTTTTTTCTTGTCCATTGGTAGAACATATATTATAAATAAGGTAGAATACAATTAATAAAAGGAGAAGATATGGCATATAAAGTATTAGGGGACAGAATCAAAAAGATTCGTCTAGAAAACAACATGACTCAGCAAGAATTTGCAGAGGCTCTTGGCTACACCCATAAATCGATGATTAATAAGATAGAGACAGGACAAACAGATATATCTTTTGATATTGTTCTTAAATTAATAATCATCTTCAAAGTTAACGCGAACGAATTTTTAGATTTATCAGATGCTGTAAGTAAAGAATTGATGATAAAGGCTGACAAGGCCGATAAACCAGATTGGAGAAAAATACATCCATTAAAATCAAGAGATGAAAGTGTGGTGTATGTCAAACCAACGGTGATTGCTAACCCAAACATTATCGTTGGTGAGTATACATATTTTGATGGCCAAAACTTTCAAAAACATGTCACGCATCATTACGACTTTATTGGTGATAAATTAATCATTGGCAAGTTTTGCCAAATAGGTAGAGGTGTAGAATTCATCATGAATGGTGCGAATCATCAAATGAATTCGGTATCGACTTACCCTTTCTATATATTTAATGGTTGGAAACAAGACCCAACTAAAAAAGAAGATTTACCTTATAAAGGCGACACGGTGATTGGCAACGATGTTTGGATTGGTCAAAACGTTACATTCCTTCCAGGCGTGCATGTTGGGGATGGATGTATTATTGGGGCTAATGCAGTAGTGGCCTCTGATATTCCTTCATATTCAGTTGTGGTAGGCAATCCGGCAAGAGTTATTAGAAAAAGATTTGATGATGAAATGATTGAATTATTAGAAAAGTTAGAGTGGTGGAATAAAACCGCAAACCAAATTCAAAAGATCATTCCATTATTATCTAATAGCGATATTGCATATGTAAAAGAAGAAATCAAACGCATATTAAATGGTGAAAAACCATTATAGCGCTTTTATGATCTATTTATTTTTATTAAGCAGTTTATTTTTCTTCTCTAATGCATCAAGATAAGTGGCTTCATCATCACTCATTTTCCACTCCTCTTTATAGAGTTTTAGTAAACTGTCATAAGTTTCAATTTCTTTATCGGTATTACCCATGATGTCATAGATATCAATGATACCGAGCAATGCATCTGAATAACGCGGTCTTCTCTTATCTTTACTAAAGGAGTCTTCATATAGTTGGACGGCTTCTTCATAACGCCCACTCTTTGTGTAATACTGGGCTAATTCAAAGAAGTATCCATCACATTCTCCATATTCATTAGAGAGGTCTTCCATGATTTTATCGGCTTCTTTTTTATTGTGCCTTCTAAGTTCAATCTCTGCGCGATATGCCTCAACGACAATGATGTTATTAGGGTGAACTTCTTTCTGCTTACTATAGAGTTCTTTTAACTTATTAACGTACTCAGTCGCTTCATCTAATCTGTTGTCATCAATCAAATTCCAGATGAGATGATGATATGGATCAATAACTTCTGGATTCTCTTTCACCACTTCTTTATAGAACTTAATAAGGCCTGTGTGGTTACTAATATCCCAGTCCCAGCAACTTCCTGCTTCGGCTTTATTGATCATCCATTGAGTGTTCTCTCTAAGACCCGGATCTAATCTAATCGCTTCTCTACCATATTTAGATATCTTCTTAGAATCACTCATAAAGCGATGGGTATATAAATAGGCAAGAAGATAGTTAATCTTACGCGCGTTTTCTTTTTGGTTGAGTTGGCTCTTTAAGAATGATTCAATGTCTTCAAATTCTCTAACAGTTAATTCTTCTTCAACGTCTAATTTGTTTTCAATTCTTTCAAGCTTTTGTTCAATCGATAAATCAAATAGCTCATCGATAGTAACTCCAAATACTTCAGAAAGAAGAGGAAGAACAGTGATATCAGGGGTCGTTATTTGGTTTTCCCATTTGCTAATTGCTTGAGAAGAAACACCAAGTCTGCCCGCTAATTCATCTTGGGTATATCCACATTTGATTCTTAATTGTTTGATTTTATTTGCTAATTGCATAAGACCACCTCCTATAAACACCATAATTCTAAAAAAGGTAAATAACTCAATCAATAACTTAAAATGATAATTATCTATCCAAATAGTTACAACTATCCAAAAATAATAAAATAATATTATTTGTGGCACGTTTGTGGCACCGCGTGTTGTAATATAGTCTCATAACAAGGGGGAAACCAGTTATGCCAAAAGTTAAGAAAAACCTAAATCAAGTTAAATATGTGTCCGTCGCGGATATGTTCAAGAATCTCGATGAGATCAAATCCATCGATGAAAAAGTAGCATATGCGACTAGATACCTTTTGAATCACGATATGAGCACAACTAAAGATTATGCTTTCTCTGGCGCTCTCCACCTTGCACGTGCAAAAATTGCTGAAGCAATTAAAAATAACCCAAAAGAAAAAGTTGGATTGGCCACCCATATGTTCTTAGGTAATCCAACCGAATATATCAAGGGCGAAGCTAACAAGCTCGCTAACAAACTTGGTAAAGTCCCTGGTCAAGAACAGTTGAAGGAAAACTGCAAACACATCGCAGAACATATGAACGATGAATTTGCAATTGATGAAGAAGAAGTTGATAAGGTTTCAAAAGCCATCGGCGTTAAAGCCAGAGTGGAAGCCAACTTAGGTGGTAAAAAAGCATTAGAAGATACTCTTAAAACTGTCAAATCTCATAAATGGTATGCAATCTTCTCCTCCTCTTCTAAACAGTGGAAAAACTTAGAAGCAGCATATGAAGATTTCCAAAATCCACACAACGAAAAATATTGTGATTTTAGAAATTTGATGGGTGCGGCAATAGATTATTTCCAACACAAATTCCCAGGTTGGGGAAAAGATGTTGAACTTCCAGAAAACGCATTCGATAAACTCAACGCTTCTGAAAAGGCTAAAATCAGTTTCACCATCAGTGTGATGAAGGCTGCTAATGAACAAAATAGACTCGATGCTTCTTTCCATTCCTTAGTGGACACGAATAAAGCTTTGAATATCAAATACGAAGATCTTCCAGTTCAAGATGATAATGTCGAATTAAATCAAGATGAATTCGCTAATCAAATTGAAAACGATATCAAAGAAGTTCAACCATTTGACAAAGTCGTTAAAGAAGAAAAACAGCAAGCAAAAGACCAAGCCCCTGTTGAAGAAGATGTTGTAATCACTAAATAATTTTGTGAAAAAAAGTTATTAACGCCTGTGCTTTCTTATAGGCGTATAAAAAAGTGGTACATTTTATATAGATAAAATATAATGTCAAGGTTGATTAGCGAGGTGCATCATATGAAAAAGAAAATAGTATTACCGATATTTGCATTATTGCTTCTTTCTTTAGGTGCTTGTGGAGCAAAAGGTGAAATTGGTCCACAGGGTCCTCAAGGAGAGCAAGGTATTCCTGGTGAAAAAGGAAAAGATGGCGTTGATGGTAAAGATGGCGTAGACGGTATAGATGGAACATCTGTTTTAACTGATCATGGAGAACCCTCCAATGATATCGGGCAAGATAATGACTCATATATTGATTTAGATACATGGAACTATTATGTAAAAAGTAATGGTGCCTGGACTTTGCAAGGAAATATTAAAGGCCAAGATGGTCAAAGCGGCAAAGATGGAAAAGATGGCGTAGACGGAAAAGATGGCAAAGATGGTGCCGATGGTCAAGACGGAGCCCAAGGTCCACAAGGTGAACAAGGCCCTCAAGGCGACAAAGGTGATACCGGAGAGCAAGGTGAAACTGGTCCACAAGGCCCACAAGGAGAAAAAGGTGAGCAGGGCGAAACCGGACCACAAGGCGAACAAGGTCCAGCCGGTCAAAATGGTCAAAATGGTGCTCAAGGCCCTCAAGGTGACAAAGGCGACAAGGGTGATACAGGTGCTCAAGGCCCTAAAGGCGACAAGGGTGATACTGGGGAACAAGGTGAAACTGGTCCTCAAGGTCCTGCTGGTCAAAACGGTCAAGATGGTGCTCAGGGTCCTCAAGGTGAACAAGGCCCTAAAGGTGAAAAAGGTGATACAGGTCCTCAAGGAGAAAAAGGTGCTGATGGTACTTCGGTTCTTACAGGTTCAGGCGAACCATCAAACGAACTTGGTAAAGTAGGAGACACTTATATAAATACCTCTAACTGGAATTTCTATGTTAAAGGTGAAAATGGTTGGAGCGATCCAGTTGGCAACATTAAAGGTGATACAGGAGCCCAAGGCGAACAAGGCCCACAAGGTGAAACTGGTCCTCAAGGACCACAAGGAGAAAAGGGCGAGCCAGGTAAACCAGTAGTTGGTTTCTTTGTTGAGACTATTTCTCAGTTAGAAAAAGCTTCTAAAGTTGAAAACGCATATATCATCATGATGGATACTATCGTCGTGGATAGAGACTTCACATTAGATATTACTGGTAAAGAAATTAACGGTAGATTCCTTGTTGAAGAAGGAAATACTTTCTCCATTGTTGGTGATGGTTTATTATTCGCGGATGACACCTCTTATTTAATTAATAACAAAGGAACATTATCCATTGGTGAACTAGGGGAAGATGGACCAACATTAAAGCTATTATCAAAAGATGACTCTGAGTCTCTTGGTTATAATTCATCGCTGATCAAATCAGGTAACGAATCGGGCTATACACCTGGCGTTTATACAGCAGAATTTAATTTATTATCAGGATCATTAGAAGGTGGCAAGAACACTATTGAAAATAACCCCGATAGTAGAGCATATATTAAAGGCGGTGAACTTAATCACACTGCAAGTACAAATGGTACATCAACTTTACTTAACCTTGGTGATGTCACTATTAGTGGTGGCAATATTGTAAGTGCAAACCATACTGCTCTATCTTGTGACAAATACGTAGTTAGTGAGGTATCTTATGGAGGTACTGCCCTTGTAACTGGTGGCTTTATCAAAGGTAACGATACAACAACGAATGTTTCAGCTACTAATCCTGCAACACTTACTTTACAAGGTGGAACTTATGGTTATACCAGTACTGAATATCTCGGTAAATATGTTGCTAATGGTTATACCTTATATAAAGATGCAGACTTTGTTGGAGTTAGACCAATAGCGCCTGAAGATTATCTTTTGTATTATGCAAAGAGCAATGTAACAAATAATCCAGGTACATATTCGGTTGCCTATTCTGATGAAACAGAAAGAGATAGTTTAGTTAATTATTATTTAAATGAACAACCTTTTGCTAGCGATATTCAAGGCGTGTTCTGCTGTTTGGAAAACGGTCAAACAGTTAAACTAAATCATAATGAAAACGGTCTTGTTATTAGCCAAGCTGCCCTTAACGGTAAATCATTTATTATTGATTTAAATGGCCATAATGTTGGTGGTCATACATATCCTTCCGCTTCTTATATTGCTCCATTTAACTTCACATCTACTGGAGCAACTATCAGAATCGTTGGTAACGGACAAGTCCTTAATAATATTGTTGAAGAAACTAGTGAACCAGGCTCATTCATTGATACTAATTCCGTAACATTAAAAATTGAAGGTGGAAGCTACTCTCAAGATCCATCCACATATGTCAATCTATTGACTCATCACGTTGAATTAAATGAAGACACTCATCTTTATGATGTTCTTGCTGGTGGGGTGGAATCAATTTCATTCAATCAAGCTTCGTATTCTCTAGTGTTAAATGGAGAAGATGTCTCCTTCACTGTTACTGATAATTTCGGTTTCACTAGAGCGGCAACAGTTACTTCCGGCGATGAAAGTGTCGTTACTATTGTAAACGGTAAATTACACCCTGTTGCTCTTGGAGAAACAACTCTAACCGCATCGTTTGGCTTTTTAGGAGAACACTTTGTGGCTCAGGCTAGCGTCATCGTCAAAACCGATCTTCAAACTTTAAGCATTGATGGCGATGAAACTCGCACAGCGTATAAAAATAATCAAATCCAATTAGTGCCTGTTTGTAATCCAGATTTAGATTATGTGCTTGATCCAACATTGACTTGGACATCATCTAATACAAATTTCGCTACTGTGGATTCAGAAGGTAATGTCAAAATCAAAGGCGATGACGGTAGTGTGGTTATTACTGTGACCAATGAAGCAACAGGTTTATCTGATTCAGTTACATTCAATGTTCCAAAACACGGAAGTGTTGTAGAAGACCCGCTTACACCTACTGAATTCATCGCCATCCATGGTACGAATGATTCTTACTACGTTAGTGGTGTAGTATCTAACCTTAGTAAAGGTAAACAGGGTGACTTTTGGCGGGCATCTTTTACCATTTCTGACGGATCAAAACCATTGGTGGTAAATGAATTTTCGATATATGATGAAGGACCTTATAACCTGCTTAGCAACGGGAAAACTGTTGTACTTAATGGCAAAATACACAAATACTCCTATTATGCTCTTGCTTATGCGACATTGTGTTCAATTAGCGAGTAACTAATGTTATCCAAGCGAAGCCGTCTAAATGGGCTAAAAGCTAAACAAAACAAAAAAGGCCAGGGGTTCAGTTCAAATCCTTGGTCTTTTTATATGCTGCCTTTATCTAATGATTTTACCATCTAAGCAGGAAACATCTTTGCCGCTATTTTTAGCCTGATATAAGCATTTATCAATGATGGATATTTGTTCATCAAAGACAAAGTGATCGGTGTTTTTAATGAATGTTCCACCTACTGAGATAGTGACATATTCTTTTGGGGAGCCTTTCGCGGATTCGATTTTAAGATTTTCTGTTGATTTACGAATCTTTTCGATGACATATTTTGGATCTTCTTCGTTGGATAATTCTAAGAATAATAAGAACTCTTCTCCACCATAACGGAAGAAATCTAAGCTTGGGGAAGGGAAGGCTTTTCTAATTCCATCACAGACAGATTTTAAACAGTAATCTCCGCTTAAATGGGAGAACTGATCGTTATATTCCTTAAAGTTATCAATGTCGAACATCACAATTAATAGGTTTAGATTATCTTTCTTTTTCCAATTAGAAATGTTTTCGTCTAAGAATAGCTTTAAACCATGTCTATTCTTGCAGTGAGTAAGGTCATCGTAATAGGCCTTATCAGTAAGTCTTTCGTTTTCAATATTCTCTTGATAATTCTTACATTCAGCGTAGAAGAGAAGAGTGATGACAAAATAGGCAAAAACAGGGAAAGCAATCGCGGTTAAAATGTAATAAAGCAAACCTTCCATTTGCGTAGTTATACTTAACACGATTGTTAAAACAATCAACGAAATAGATGTTGTTAAATTTAAGATTAATGCATCAATCCAGTATGAAGGTTGGATTAAAAGCAAGACCGCGATAAAGATTATAGAAGCGGATAAGGTTTCCGGACGATTAGTGAAACCCATCTCTGCATCAGCGTATATACCCATCAACATTTGAGTTGTGATTCCAATAAATAATAAGATGCAGGCAATGCGGTTTAATAGAGCGCTTTTTTTGAAGTTTTTGTTCTTATAAGAAGCAATGATGAGAATCGCTGCTTGTAAAGACATTACTATCAAAATGATTTGGGCGATTAATGAAGATAGGCCAAATGTTTCAATTTGTTTCCAGCCAGATTCAACCCCCATGATAATGATGATAGCGATACCAAAAATGAGCATGAACATCGCGATTATTAATCGGATAGTGGACATATTTAAAGAGATGTTATCTTTGATGGCCAAAACATCTTTTTTCGATAAATGATTGTCTTTAATAACCTTTAATGGAGATAAATAATTCGCGCGTTTATTCTTCCTGCCCATATATAAAATTATAAATCCCTTTTCAAATAATCATATTATGGGATAAAAGGAATCACAACAAGCGAAACAGTCTAGATAATTATTTTTACCCCTGTTGCACTTTTGTTGCACGTGATGTTTTAAACTATACAATGTGAAAATGTAACTCGTCATAAAGGAGGATGAAACATGAAGAAATTTTCATTGCTTAACAAGATAGCTTTTTCTGCTATATGTGTGTTTGGTGTAACTTCTGGATTAATGCTAGGAACCAGCTCATTAAAAGGCAACAATTCGGTCGTTGTGTATGCGGATGGTCACACGCATAATTCCGTTACTTTTGAAGAATGGACCAGCGCTGATTCGCTTCCTGATAGTGGTAACTATTATCTAACGCAAGATGTGACTATTTCCTCAACATGGAAACCAGCAGGTGGAACTAGATTATGTTTAAACGGACATGGCATTATAAGAGAAGGAAATGGCAATGTTATTGAAGTAAGAAAAGCCAGTTCCTTATACCTTTATGACTGCGACCACACAACCGAACATAAATATACGATTGATGAAACGGGTTTAGCTGTTGTTGATGATTCGTTGACTGCTGATTATCAAACATTTACAGGCGGATATATCACTGGTGGTAATGGAGTTTCTACTGGTGGTGGTATTTATCTTCCGGGTGGAGATAGTAAAGGCAACACGACTTCATTATATATGTATGGTGGTACGATCATTGGAAACACGACAACTGGTAATGGTGGAGGTATTAGCTATTCCTGGAAGTCAAGAATGAATTCGACAATTTCTCTTACTGATGTGTCAATTATTGGTAACACTGCACCTAATGGTGTCGCAGGTGGTATTTTTCATCAAGCAAACAATAGGACTATGACTCTTGGTGGGAATATCGTTATCAAAGATAATGTTGCGAAATCGACTATCGCAGGTATCTGTGAGGAAGCCACTTTAAATGTGTCCGGCAATATTTATATCTATGGAAACAGACTCACTGATGGGTCTGCTGCTGATATTTATGTAAAGCACGATACCCAACCAGATAATTTTTATATCAAAGGGGCAATTAATTCAGCATCAAGAATTGGCATTCACACCCTAGATACCAATGCAATCTATGATTTCTATGCATATAATGATGCAACAATTGATCCAAATAACATTTTCATTTCTAACAACAATAGATTATTCCGTAAAAGCGATAACAATGTTGTATTTAATGCGGTGACTTCAACTTCTTATAGTGGCGATTATGATGGAGACGCCCATTCTATTGCGCTCGCTTTAGACGACGATACTTTGGATCATGCGATTAAATATGGCTTAACTGAAGGGAAATATGATTTAGATGCAAACCCTGAATTCACTCTCCCTACTGATTCAACTGTTTACTATGAGGTTACAATGGGCCTCAATGTGCATAAAGGTTCAAACAAAGTTACAATCAATGCTTTACCTGTTGAATATACCGCTCCAACAGAGATTACTGGTTTACACTATACTGGTGAAGAACAAGCATTAGTGAATGCTGGTTCTGCGACCAATGGAACTATGCTTTATAAGGTTGATGAAGGAGAATGGGGTAGTGATATTCCATTAGCCTCTGACGCGAAAGCACATACTGTTTCTTATAAAGTTGTTGGCGATACAGGTTATGAAAACATTGACCCCACTTCTTTTGAAGTAACTATTTCTCCAAACGATAAAACTGCTTTAGCGGACAAAATTACAGAAGCGAAAACTTATTGCGATTCCATTAAAGAAAATTATCCAGCGGTTGCTTTGGTGTTAGACGGGGCAATTAAAGCTGCTGAAAAAGTAAGAGATGATGATAACAAGACAGTTCAAGAAATCGCAGATGCTGTTATGTCTTTAACAAGCGCTATCACAGACGATGAACAATTAATTGTTGATGTTGATGAAGTTATCGAAAAGATTAACGCGATTGGCGATGTCACTTTAGAAAAAGAAGAATTAATTGTCGCGGCAAGGACTGCTTACAATTCTTTAGAAGATGCTGCTAAACCAGATGTGACAAACTATAAGACATTAGAAGACGCGGAAGCAGTTTTAAAACATCTCAAAGACCAAAAAGCTGCGGACGCAGTCAAAGCCTTAATCGATGCCATCGGTAAAGTTGAATTAACTGATACTTGTAAGGGCAAAATCAATGCTGCTAGAAATGCATATGATGCTTTAACTGATGATCAAAAAGAATTAGTAACTAATTACCAAACCTTATTAGACGCAGAGGCGTTATATAACGATTATGAAAAAGCCAATGCTGTTAAGGTTTTAATCGAAGCGATTGGTAAAGTGGAATTAAGCGATGAATGCAAAGCTAAGATCGATGCAGCTAGAGGCGCATATGATGCCTTAACTGATGCGCAAAAAGGATATGTCGCCAATTACCAAGATTTGCTAGACGCAGAGGCGTTATATGCTGATTATGTTAAAGCAGAAGAAGTGAAAGTATTAATCGATGCGATTGGTAAAGTTGAATTAACTGATACTTGCAAGGGCAAAATCGATGCGGCTAAAGCTGCTTATGATGCCTTAACAGATGCGCAAAAAGAATTAGTGACTAATAAGAAAGTCTTGTCTGATGATATTGAACTTTACAATATTTTAGCCCACCAACCAACAGTCGTGGACAATGGAGTAAAAGTTGAAGGTAAAGATGGCGATTTAATTCCAGTTAACGTCACAGTGAAAGTGGAAGTGAAAACATCTGTCCAAGCCCAACAAGGTACAACTGGATATAACAATATTCAAAAACTCTTAGGCGGCAATCAAAAGATCAGCGGTGTCTATGATGTCAAACTCATGAGAACTGTGGGTGATGTGGTCACAGAGATTCAACCATCTGATATCAAACCAGGAATGATTATCATCGTGGAAATCACTCTTCCAGATGGACTTGAAATTGAAGGATTAAAAGTGCTCCACATCCATAGTGAGGACGATATCTCTTATGTTGAAAACTTCAAGATTGATGCGGGCAAGCTCACTTTTGAAACCGATAGATTATCAGAAATTGCCTTTGTCACTCCTGCTCCTAATGCTTTCCCAGTGTGGGCATTAGCATTAATCATCATCGGTGGATTACTCTTGCTCTGCTGCTTATTCTTCTTAGTGATGTTCATCTTCTTCCCGAGATACATCATCGATTATAAGAATAAGAAAGTGATAAGAACAATCTATGTTAAGAAACATTATGATATGGTTTTATTACTCGACACTCATTTGAGAAAAGTGAGAAGAAATGAAGCTGATGTCTATAAGAATAAGGCTGACGCGGAAGCGAATTTGAAATAATCAATGTAGAGAATTGTTTCTCTTTCTACTAGGGCTCCTGATAAAAAGGGGCCCTTTTCTTATTTGCAAAAAATTATATTAAAAGTGGCACTTCTGTGGCACATGTGTTTATATAATAATGCCGTAGTTAGGAGGAAGTAACTATGCCAGTAAAAGGAAAAAAGAAAGATTTAAGCCAAGTAAGATATGTCTCCATGGCTGATTTCTATCAAAACATTGATGACTATAAAACATTAGATGGCAAATTAGAATATGCGACGAGATATATTTTGAATCACGATATGGGGATGGATAAAGATTACGCCTTTGAAGGTGTGGTCAATTTAGCCCGTCAAAAGATCGCTGAAATTATGAATCATAGTCCAGCAGAAAGAGCCAATATGAGAGCGAGAATGTTCTTAGGCAATCCAGCGGGATATCTTAAAGGCGAAGCCAATAAACTTGCAAAAGAACTCGATGAAGCAGAAGTCAACTTCGAAGGTGATGATGCACTTAAGGAAAACTGCAAAAATATCGCTAATATGATGAACGATGATTTCAACGCGCAAGTGTTTGAAGTAGATAAAGTTTCTAAATCCATCGCTCTTAGATCAAAAGTGGAAGCTAGCTTTGGTGGCAAACAACAATTAGCGGATAACCTCAAAACTGCCAATTCTCATAAATGGTGGGCGATTTTCTCATCTTCTTCCAAACAGTGGAAAGAACTAGAAGAAGCTTACGAGAATTATAATAATCCAAATAATGAAGAATATGGTAACGATCATGACTTATATAATTCCGCGATTCATTACCTCCAACACAAGGTTCCAAACTGGCAACCAAATCAACCATTCCCACAAAACGCATTTGCGAAATTCAATGAGAGCGAAACAGCGAAAGTCAATTTCTCCCTCAGCGTGTTTAAAACAGTTCAAGCCCAATTAGGTGCCGATGAAAAATTCCATGAGCTTGTGGACGAGAATAAGGGAATAGATGTCAAATATGAAGATCTTCCTGAAAAGCAAAACAATGTCATCGATTTAGATCAAATCGCATTCCAACAAAAACTTAAAGATGATGTGGATATTGAAAACGATTCAATCGTTCAACAAATGGATGAATCGATGGATATCGGCCTCGCTAATGAGAAGGACGAACCATATATCAAAATTCCTGAAGCTGAATAGGAGATTAATTAACACCTGCAAAAAACAAAATGCAGGTGTTTTTATTTTTTGTTGCACTTCTGTGGCGCACACCCATATATAATAGTTTCGTGCTCAATAATAGGAGAATCAAATTATGCCACCAGTTAAAGGAATATTAAAAACCGGAAGAAGGAGATCCCCAAAGACCGTGAAGATGGGGGTCAAGTTCGATAATAAAGTTGAAGAAGGCTTCACTAAAGAAGAAAAAGCCCAAATCATCGCGAGAAACCAACAAATTGTCGCCGAATTAAATAAATATCTTCCAGATGATCAAAAGATTCAACCAGATCCTAATTTTGCAAAGAAATTAGACGATCCACAAGTTGCCAAGATGTATCGCCTCGGCCAAAAGATTAAAGAAAGAGATGATAAACAAAGACAAATCTGGGATGAATTAAGAAATAAATATGGCTCCACTCGTGTGAATTTCACCGCGATGGGTTCTCTCCGCATTGGTGGCACCCCAGAAGATAGAGCATATAATGAAACATTATATAGAAACTTTAAAGAAGATCCTGATAAATTCATCTATAAGCAATATCATAAGATGATGCAAACCAGTGGCAAAGAACTCTATGACTTGGGTGATGATCCAATCAAACAAGGTCAATACTATTTAGATAATTATGAGAAGGTGAGCTACGCCTCTAACATCAATAGTGTCGTCAGCTCCGAGAATAACAAAGGCATTTTCACTGATGAGCTCAAGAGCAATATCAAAAGTGTCGCAAGTTTAGGCCATATGATGTACCAAACTAAATATGCGCTTAACGATGTTAATAGTTTAGATAAAATCGCTTTCCCAACATTAAACGAAACCCAAATTAATAAACTCTATGACAGCAGATTCTCTTCTGACCATTATAATGATATGGCGGATGTCTCTAGCAAGGTGAGAGATTTAAAATACGGATGGGGCAAAGAACCAAGTCCAAAACAGATGATGGACACGATTAAAGAGAAGACCGGTGTCGATTTATCTAACGAAGCACACCTCATGACTGGCAAAGTCTTCTATGATAAAGAAGGCATACCAATGGATGTCGAAGACATCGTTAAAGGCAAGAATAATTTCGGCAGTGCTAAAGAGATCTCTGATCCAACTCAAAAACGCGGCTTCAGGGGTATTACTAATGACTTCAAAATTGCTTATATGAAAAACTGGAAAACCGCCTTCAATGACAAGATGGGTTTTAAAGGCAGCAAGATTGATATCGATGCCATTGAGCAAAAAAATAAAGGTAGTATCTTACAAAGAATGTTTAGAAGACCTTCTAAGGAATACACGGCGATGATGGATGCTTTTAAGGCATACAATGATCCAAAATCCAAGGATTTCATGAATAAAGATAAACTCAGCACAGCCACTCAAGCCTATATCGATCACAAGAATGAGAAAGGTTCAGTGAAGTCTAAAGCTGATAAAGATAGAATGGAATTCGCGGAAAACGTCCTCGCGACTTGTAATGAATCCGATAAGATTTATAGACAAACAGAAAACTCTTTCGCTGATCAAAGCATGCAAAGAAGAGTCACCTTCCTTCTCCCTCAAGATGTGAATGTCGAAATCGTCACTAAAGAGAAAGAAAGCGTTGTCATCAAAGTCAACGAAGGTCCTTCCCAAGACAAAGCAAAAGAACAAGAACCTGAATTATAATATTAAGGTAATAGACCTCCTATTTGTTAATGGGAGGTTTATCTCGTTATTATGGAGGCTAAGATATGAAAAAAAGAAATGTCATTATCATCGCGGTCGCTGCTGTAGTTGCGGTTGCTGCGGCGATTACTATCCCCCTTGTGTTAACTAATCTTCCAAAACAAGGTGGTTCATCTTCTAGCAGTAGCCCTGAATCTAGTAGTTCAGTTACACCAAGTAGCTCACTTACTCCTACTAGCTCTAGTGAACCAATCAGTTCAATTGTCCCTAGTAGTTCTTCTGAATCCAGCAGCTCTGAAGAAGAAAGTAGTTCTTCTGAATCCAGCAGCTCTATTCACGTACATACTTTTGCTTCCACCTGGACATATGATGACACTAACCACTGGCATGAAGCGACATGTGGATGTGATATTAAAGGTAGTGAAGCTGCTCATACCATGGGTGAGTGGAAAGTGACTACCGCCCCTGGAATTGAAACTGAGGGTGAAGAAACTAGCAAATGCACAGTTTGTGATTATTCGATTAAACGCGCGGTTCCATATGTTGGTACACCTGAAAAATTAAGATTCTTATTAAATGAAGATGGAGAATCATATTCAGTGAGAGCAAAACACACTTCTATAAGTGGAGAAGTGGTGATTCCAGAAATATATGAAGGAAAACCAGTCACCGCTCTTAGCGAGGACAAAGTCCTTCAATATGGTGCGTTTGAAAACTGTGATTTATTGACCTCTATCTCTATTCCAAATACGGTTGAATATATCGACCCAATAGCTTTTAATAACTGTGATGCTTTAACTTTTACTAGTAAAGGCAACGCGAATTATTTAGGAAATAAGGTAAATCCTTATTTAGCGTTAATAAAAGCAGATAATACCGATATCACCTCTTGTGAGATTGAATCGGGTTGTAGATTTATTTATGATGAAGCATTTAATAACTGCACATCTTTAACTTCAGTAACTATTCCAGAAGGGGTTAAATATATTAACTACTTTGCTTTTAATAACTGCACATCTTTAACTTCAATCACTCTTCCAAATACAGTTAAAAAGATTGGTGAATGGGCATTCCTAGATTGCACAGGAGTCGCTTCTATTAATATTCCAAATTCTGTCACAGAAATCGGATATGGGGCTTTTGATACTTTCGGATCTCTATCTACTACATATACCAAACATAATAATGGTTATTACTTAGGCAATATAGATAATCCTTATCTCGCTTTAGCACATTATGATGATGACACTCAAACATCTTTCACAGTTGATAGTAGTTGTAAGTTTATTCTAGGGGATGCTTTTAGAGATTATACGGCATTAACTTCAGTGACTCTTCCTGATGGATTAGTTGATATCGGCAATTTTGCCTTTGAATCTTGCACAGGCTTAACAACGATTACAATTCCTTCTTCCGTCAATCATATCGGTAGAGGAGCATTTATGGAATGTAGCGCGTTAACTAGCATCAATCTTCCTACTGGTTTAGACAAGATTGAAGAGATTACGTTTTATAATTGCCCGGCATTAGCCTCTATTGTTATTCCAGAAGGAGTAAAAGTTATTGAGGGGGCATCTTTTAAGGATTGTACATCTTTGTCTTCCGTTACCCTTCCTAATAGTTTAGAAAAAATTCAGGATGAAGTCTTTCGTGATTGCACTTCGTTAACATATACTGTCTATGATAACGGCAAATATTTAGGTAATGTTGATAATCCACACTTCCTACTGCTAGGACCTATCAACACTGATATTACTAATTGTAATATCCATAATGATACGAAGGTCATTGCAAACAACGCCTTTAGTGATTGCACAGAATTAACTTCCATTGTTATTCCTGAAGGTATCAAACGCATTAGTGAAAATAGCTTCTCTTATTGCTCTAAACTATCTACTGTGACCCTTCCTAATAGCTTAGTGGGTATTGAAGATAATGCCTTTAGGAGTTGTGAGACTCTTGCGACGGTTAGTTTCGCGGCAGATTCTTCGTTAAAATATCTCAGTAGATATGCTTTCTCAGAATGTAGTGCTTTAACTTCCTTTGTAGTTCCTGATGGAGTAACTGATTTATATCTCTGTGCCTTTGATAACTGTCCAGCTTTAACCAGTGTGACCCTTCCTAATTCATTAGAGTTTATCGATGATTATTTATTTGAAAATTCTCCAGCGATAACTTCTGTAACTTATACGGGCACATTAGAAGAATGGGACGCACTTGCTAAACCAACTGAACACATCAAATGGGGCACAGGAATAGCTGCTTCGATTACTGTCCACTGCACGGATGGCGATACAACAATCTAACACTGATTGACCCTTGGGAAACCGAGGGTTTTTCTTTTTTAAAATTTTTTTCTATTTTGTGGCACTTCTGTGACAGTCGATAATGTATTATATATTTGTCCTTAGGAGGAAAAAGTTATGAATAAAAGAGAATTAAAAGCCGCATATGATTGCTCAACAGCTGGTCTCATCAAATTGATGAAGGATCCAAAATATCATGGCCAAAAAGAAAAATTATTAGATGATGTCGTCGAATATATTGCCCGTAGTGGGATGAAAGGCACAACTTCTAAAGATGATGTCAACGAACTCATCCAAACTGCAAGAGCGGAATTCATCGCGGTTGAAGCCCAAGACCATTATTATTCACACGGAGTATCTTCTTATAAGGATATTAAAGATGTTTCTAAGGCGGGAGATGCTAGAATTAAAAACTTTATCAAGAATCCTAACCAAGCTCTTCAAGGGGAATTCATCAACCTTGCGAAGAAATTAAACGCAAGTAATCCAAACGATTATGACCAAGCTGAATATGAAGAGAATGTGATCAATAACATCAACCCATTAAATATTGTCGTCATTAGATCTGGCGAAATGGGCAAAAACCAATTCGGTGGAAATCTTGCGCGTATTGATGTCACAAGCCGTTTAACTAGTAAAATCGCGGATAAAAATATCGATGATGCGATGAAGAGAGTGAACGGCAACTGGTTCACAAGAATGTTCAGAAATAAATCAAATGAATATAAAGCTTTTGAAGAATCTCTCAAGACCTTCCGTGAACCTGGCAAAGTTATCAGCGGCAACACTGAAGATTTAGATAAAAAGACAACTGCTTACCTTAAAAAGATAATTCCTAACTTCAAATATACAAAGAACATGAATAAAGAAGAAGTCTTAAGAGGCTTATCTGGTAACAAAAAAGCCCGTGCAGAATTCGCCTTGAATGTCCTTGATTCCGTCAGTGAACATAAGACATTAAAACCATATATGGAAAACGTGGAAAATGCAGTGGAAGGCAAACAGTTCGATGACAATTTCGATATGAGAAAAGCCGAACAAAAAGAATTCCAAGATAACCTCATTCTTGATATCAGCAAAGACGAACCAAAGCTCAATGATAGCAATGTCGCTGTAGAAGATAAAAAACTCGATAAAACTATCGATGATAACGCTTCTGAAAAACTCGACGATAGCAAGGCGCTATAATTCATAATCCATTAACGAATAAGACCAGAATCACAACTGGTCTTTTTTTGTCTGAGCCATCGTGCAACACGATGAGCGAGTTAAAACCCCCAGATAGTCTGGGGTGGAGGTAAAACTTA
>SVBE01000004.1 GCA_015059065.1 Erysipelotrichaceae bacterium
AAAGCCTCGTTCCTCACATTATGCGTGTACGCGAGACTTATTTTTCCGAAGAGTTGCAATTAATTATTCAATTAACAAAAAATCTTTATATGCGTACGCGCATAATGCGCGAGATTGCTAATAATGATATAGGATTATATATAGAGAAAGATGGCCACTGCTATTTTCTCTTAAGGTATTTATCTAAAATAAGTAAGATGTTACTACAGCCTTTTTCTATTGTTTCTTTTGATAATTTGTTTATATCATAATTATTCACATTAGAACGAACAAATGATTTGGCTGCTTCTGTTTTATTCTCAATCGCATCAGATTCAACATTTAAGAAAACATTCTCAACGTTTTTACACATCCAAATAAGATCATATTCATTAGTTGAACAATAATCAGATATATTCTTATTCGTTGACCCATCTTTAAAAGTTGTATCTGTTGAATCTAGATCAATCATATAGATTACTTTGCTTATTCCACCATCTATTCCATATATCTTTTTGTAGTTATTAATCTTGCTTTTCACTTTCTTGTAGTTGGTCTTTCCACTTAAAAATATATTCTGTCTAGATACCTGTGAATAATTGTCATTTTCATACTTATAAAAATGATTAATTAAATCAGTAAGATAAATATTATCTGACTTATCATTACCATCACTTTCTAAAACAAATATCAGCGTTAGCGGCACCATATCATTCACCGAATACCTTAACAAAGTCGGCAGCGTCAATATTAAATGGGCAGTTCTTAATCGCTCCGCCCCTATATAAATTGACAACCGAATAATTACCGTTTCTTGTCCAAGATGTGATTTCCCCATCATTGATAAAATCAATTGCATGTTTTAATTTATATTCGCTTAATAATTCCATTGGTCCCAAATTATGAGTGGTGAATATTAATTGCCCACTCGTATAATTAAGGAAATATTCAACCAATTTGCATAAATAAACATCATGGATATTAGAATCAAATTCATCAATAAAAGATATTCCTCCACTATCGATAGAATTCAAATACGGATATAACCTAAAGAGCTTCTTCACCCCACTGCTTTCGTATTCAATAGAAACACTGCTACCGTTTTTATACACCAATACCTTTTTGCACATAATAGTCCCACGATTAACACTCTCTTCAATATCAATCGTCTCTAATTCTGGTTTAAATATCTTAATAAATGACGCAACTTTATTAATCTCTTTACGATATTGATCAATTTTGTTTGCATCAACTTCATCAACTTCTTTATCAAATACAAAGCGTGAAGTACTTATCGCTTCGTCGATATTGTCTTTTAATTTATCTGAATACGACATTGCTTTCGCAAGAGTCACTTGATGAATATCACTATTATCTAAAAAGACATTGATTGAATAGGCAAATAACAACACTTGTAAACAAGCATAGTAAAATGAGAGTACTCCATCATCTTCTTCACCAGTTCTTTTAAAAGAAAAATATACAAATGGTAAAGAAGCACTATTTCTATTCAACATGTTCCTGCTATCTCTAATTATTTCGTCTTTATATTTGTTGATATATCGATGAAGAAATATTATTTCTCCACCCTTAGTTTCATATACTTTTGTTTCTTTATCACTATAACCCCAAGATTCTTTCCCACACATATATAAAACTTCATGATCAATATATAAATCCTTATCTTTCAAAATATATTCAACGATGTGATGGAAAATAGTTGGTCCATTTTCTTTATCTATAGAAGCAAAATATAAATCCACTAATATCTTCTGTTTATTCTTATTAACAATTTCTTTAAAACTACCTATATAACTTTCCCCATATAAGTAATTCGCAGAAATACAACTATTTTTATATAAGTTTAAAGTGTGAGCAATTGCACTTTTACCTTCCCCATTAGTACCATATATTGATTTAATAAACGGCTTATTAAAAACACCGCTATCAATAGTCTTGTTATAAAACTGCAATTCAATTGGTTTTTCCAAACATTTCATCCCATATGTCTTTAAACCCAATAATATAAACCTTGTATCCATATCAATGCTCCATATATAAAAAGAATAACCAATTCTAATCAGTTATTCAAGAAAATATACATTTTGTATGTTTTTGTGATTATTGCATCAAAAGTGGCTCTATACTAATACGTATCAGCAATACGCGTATAGGTTATTTCGTTCTCGTTTTTACGTGGCTCAGCAGTAAATACCCCATAAAATACATATCTTTTGCCTATTTTAACAAAAACAACTCTTTTATCATCACGCTTAACATTATCGACATCAACTGCGCCTTTGATATATTGTTCAACTATGGTCTCATCATCAATTATTTCGTTAAAATGTCTATTATTTGTTTCTCTATTTAAACTATGATGGCAAATGAGCCAAACCCCGTATCCTTCTGGTGTTGCATTATCGCAATATAAGTTACGATTCTGTCTGCCATATTTTTCACAGCATTTGTGTGCATCTTTAAAATCACCCCATATAGCTAGGTAGATTTTTCTACTGTTAGTTCCCAATGTTTCTCCGCTGTTCATTAACTCACCAAAATTGACGTAAGAGTTGTCTTAAGTCCATCAAAAACAGAATAATTTCCATATGTGCCATCTGCTTGATAATATTGATAGTCGCCATCTGTAGAAACATATGAAAATGCATCTGATTTATCCGGCATACCCATAAATATAGTGAAGAAAATATATTTATTTGTGGATGTTATTTCTCCCGCATCAGGTGTTGTTGTTCCTAATAATCGATAAGAAGAACTTGTTTGATTATCACCACTATAAGTAATTTTATCAGTTAGAGAAGAATTCAAAGAATTTGTTATAAAACCAGCTCCATCATTTGTGTTAGTCGCTACGCAATAACCATTGATAGCCATTAATAGATTGATAGGATAAGAAGTGCTGTTGCTGTTAACCCTTCTTTTAGTGCCAAAACTGTCACCTGTAATGCCATTCCCACCACTCCAGTCATAGTTAATATCCACTTTTGTTGTTGCCAAACTGGTTTCAATCATAAAGCTATAATAACAGCCTACACGCATCCTTGAAAAATCAAAGCAATTTGCAGCTGAAGCTTCTCCTGGAGTGCGATCACTAGAGTCTTTTTTAATTAGTCCCCAAGAACTCGAAGTAATACTTGTATAATCATCTATAGTACTTGTTTTAAACTGCGTTGGAGAAGTAGCGGTATTAACCAAGTTAGTTTTATTACCATAAGCAGCACCAGATTTAGAATAACCTGTATACTCACTTGTACCAGGATTACCATTACCTTTAAAGTAATAAAACTTGACCATATCAGGAGCAGAAACAGTAATTGTTGCTGAATCACCACTAGTTTCAATATTTACATCTGCTTGAGCTTGGAACCACGCAAAAGTACTAACACCTGCCGTAACTACAGCAAGAAGAGCTACAGATGTAGCGAAGATTAGTTCTATTTTCTTTCTTCTAACACTCATTTTATTACCCTTAATTATTTGCAACATCAAGTGCGACAGTTGTGTCATTTAAATATAATTTATTTGTTTTGTTTACCTGTAGAGGACTACCGCTATAAACATACACAGGTGAATAGCTAGGAGTGGATGAAATTGCTCCAACAAAACCAACGTTAGTTGTACTACCACTACCAACTACTGCGCCATTAGTTGTTATTGTAGGTGAGCCAATTGTAATAATTTTCGCACGGAACTTATCAAAAGATGTTGTTCCACCATATATTGCAATATTTTGAACCGTTGAAGAATTATGTACACTACCAGCAACAATGCCGATATTAATCGCCCCGGAACCAGTATATGAAACCGAAGGTCCGATCAGAACAAAATCACTAATAGCACCACTATTACCAACCTCGCCAAACATTCCAACATTAAGAGCGGTTGATGTCGCAACATTAAGTCCAGTAATAGCAAAATTATTACCATTAAATGTGCCTGTAAATGGATATGAAGCATTGCCTATTGGTTCCATCACTGATCCTTCATACTGGAATGATGTTCCTAAAGCGAAATAATAGGTTTGCCCTTTGAATGCACCACTATTTTGTAGTTTGGAGAAGTTTCTTAACTGATAAGAATTATTAATCAATAAAGGATGACTGTTATCAACGCCAGTACCACCACCAAAATAATAAGCTAAATTTTGGAAATTATAGTCACTACTTTCCATTGAACCGAGTTGAATAACTTTTTCATCATCTGGACTAACATAAGAAGCAGCATAGGTAATGCCCACACCTAAACCAACTGTCATAAATACGGAAGAGATGATTAGCAATGCCTTTGTTAATTTTTTCATGCTGCAATAGTCTCCTGAGAAGAACAGCCAATAGTGATTGAAAATACATACGTACCAGATTGAACCATTGAAGCAATTGAGCTTGGTGTAACGGATATGCGTATACAAGTATATGTAGTAGTTGAAGCGGTAATGCTTCTAGTAAAGTCACTATATGTTCCACTAGTAATTAAGTGAAGGCCATCATATTCAGCGTCTGAATCTATATCCCCATTCTTTATCTCAACATATGCTGAAACCGAGTTAACGGTGATATTGTATGTCAATGTTGCAGCGATCGAAGATGTATGCGCTAATTCAACTTCAAAGACATATCCGTTAGTGGAATAAGCATCAAGAAGCGAGTAATCAAGGTTCGCACCAATAGAAATAACATTATCCGCATAAGAAGATGTAGAAGCCACAAGATTATTATTTCTGGTCCAAGACGCAGCATTACCTGTTTTGGTAATATGAATCTTTTCATTCGAATCAATATAAATTTGATATTCTCCAGAGACTGTTATCTCCACAATACCGTTTGCACCAACAGAATAACCAGTTCCTGAAGTCGCATAGAAACTAGCTTGAGGTAATTGTCTTGATGCAGTAGCAATAGCGAATGTATCGTCAGCCATTAATGTAATACCAGTTCCATAAT
This sequence comes from Erysipelotrichaceae bacterium, assembly GCA_015059065.1. Lineage (GTDB taxonomy): Bacteria > Bacillota_I > Bacilli_A > RFN20 > CAG-826 > SIG220. Next base: position 4,941 of record SVBE01000004.1, read on the forward strand.
AAACTTCTGGATTAACATTATCTTCAGTATATTTACCAACATAACATGGAATATTGGAAGGGTTTCCTCCGAATGTCCATAGCTGTTCACTCTTATTTGTTGTGAAATCACAATCACGTATATCACTGCCAGGCATGCCTCTACCAATGAGATAATAAGGAACATTATGTTCGACGGCGACTGTTGCTGAAGGTCTATACACATCAATATGGACCACGTCATTATTCTTACCCAATGATATTGTCCATGTACCAGAGACACTTACCTCAATATATGAATCGATACCATTTCCTTTGTACCATTCGCCAGATTCCCAGTCATTATCATAATCGTTATCGGTATTTGGTTGATCACCAATGCTGTTGATACTGCTAAAACCTCTTCGAGGAGTTGCTTGATAAACATAGAAATATTCCGTAAGTCTTTGAAGATTTTCACTATTTGGCGTGTTATGGTCAGTTTGGCCATCACTATGGACAAATCTATTTGAATGTGTTTCGACAATACGAATATATACTTTATTTTGATCGGAGGCCGTTATATAAATTGGTCCTTCTTGCGCCCTATAGGTGTTTGAAGATAATGTATGCATCATAGTTCTAGTCACATTAGTGGTAAAACCACTATCAGATGCAATCTCTAAATAAATACCAGCATACGCAGCGTGATCGAAACCGATATTAGTGTTTTCAGTGCAACTTGTAAAGCTAATCGTACTGTTAGCTGGATTGGTAGGAGTGAAAGTAAATCTTACTACTACATCCAAATCGACTCTACTTTCAACATTTGTATCAACATTTTTAAAGTATTGAATGTAATTTGTGGTTGCAGAATCATTATATAGATTGCTAAAACCATACCATGTAGAAGTAGCTAAATCGTACACTTTGAATCTATCATCAATTTTCATTGTAAAAGATACATAATCAAGCACATTATTACCATCTGCGGTTGTTGATGATTTTTGGTCAGCAGCATTAAAATCATGCCCATCTGCGTAGTTTCCAAACGCTTCTCCGTACCCTCTTAGTACAAAGTTATCAGAATCTAAAATAACTGAAATAGAAATGATTTGATGGGTATCGAGATTAAAGCCAATGGTGTAAACACCATGATACTTTGCCTTGATATAAGAAACTGTAGTATGATCTTCGTTTTCGAATGTATTTGATCCTTCAACAAAGTAAGACGAAAGTACTTCATCACATCCTGAAACATCGTTAACAGTGATTGATGGACTCGAAATATTAGGATATCCCCAGAAGCCGTCATAAATAACACCAGAATCAGCGGTTAAAACTTTTATACAAAATTCTTCATTTGCAGCCAAAGATATGTTTGTTTTCACATATTTATTGACTGAATCATATGTTGTAGTATTGCCTTTTGCAGTTCCAGCAGCATTTTGAACGATAAACTGCGCCGGATATAATTCAACAGAATTGTTAACTATAGTACAAGAAGTTACCCCATCAGCTATTGTAAATGTGATATCAACTTTGCCTTGATAATCAGTGCTTAAATTATAAAAGTTATTGCTATTTAGGGAACTGTCCGAGACAAAAGTAAAGTTTCTACTAAGAGTTGTGGAATTTGTTCCTCCTAAAACCTTCCACCCAGATGACTTACTGTCTCTAACATGGAACAACGTTCCACGTTGAGGGATAACAACATTAGTAATTGTGAAAGACAAACTATCTGATGTTGTACAAGTGTCTTGAGTAGCAATTCTTGTTCCGGATCCATTCACAACATAAAACTGTGTAGCATCTATTGTATTCATGGTTATATTAATTGCTCCACTTGATAAAGTTAGAACAACGGTATATGTTCCTTTATACAAACACTTAATGTTGTTATTGTTGGTTCCATCATCAACCAAATATACATTATTTGTCAGCATATCTGATTTCCAATAACTAGAGGTAGATGGCCTACATATATAAAATTCCGACGCTGCAACAAAAGATTGTGTTGTCCATGTAACTGTTGTTAAATCATTGCTATATACACCTGCCGTTGTTGTGGTTGTAGAACTTCCGTTATCATAACCGTCGGCGTCATACACTAAATTAATCGTTGCTGGATTATAGTAGACATATAAAGTATCAACGGTTCCAAGCTCCGTCCATACGTTAGCACTTGTACCATTTGCGTTAATGTACTTTTTACCACCACCATTATAATTTGTGTAGTAACCTTCTAGAGTAAATCCTGTTTTTGACTCAGGCATAGCGACGGATGGCAATGCTTTTCCATAAGTCACAGTAACAGAGGTATCTCCGGTTTCTCCAATTAATCTATTCAATGAAATGACTTTTGTCCACTTAACATACCATGTGGTATTGTTAGAAAGATTTGGGGTTTCTGATTCATTACGTATATATGCCTTGTTACCACTTGTTCCATTTATTTTCGCAGTTCCAGTGAGGGCAGATGAAGCATAATATCCGGCAAAATCATAACCAGTTTTTGTAGGTGTATCAATACCATTAGTTGATGTTCCCATTTTTTGAGAAACTGTACGCTCTGATGTATTTCCTTGCAAATAATAGCCTTGTTGTCCATTCTTAGCATAAATAGTTGTAGTTCCAACTCCATCTTCTAATGAAATGGTATACACTTTACCATCTTGTGAAAATGTAGCTGTAGCTGTTATATCGCTCTCAACAATAGCACTATTTGACGATTTTGCCCACGAAGTGAAATCATAATGGTAATAATCAGTGTCGGAGATAGGCGCGGCTGTCAAAACAGTGCCACCTACTGTTAATTTATTTGAATTAGCACCTGTTCCAATAGAAATTGAAGTGCCATATGGTACATCAGTTAAAGAGTTCGTTTCTGTTCCTGTTCCATCTTTGACAGTGCCACAGGCCCCATTAACTTTTGTAATTGTTATTGTGTATGTTTGTGTGGTTCGTGAGAAAACAGCTTTAACAGTTAGATTAGCAGTAATAGTTCCACTACTTGCCAATTCATTCCCAGTAGAAACATCTATCCACCTAACAAATTCATAATCAAATTCTGCTGTATCTTGAGCAGGAGTAGCAGTTAAAGTTGTACTACCACCAACTGTTATAACGTTGGAAGATACAGTATAACCCGTCCCAGAGTTAATACCAGTAATATTGTTTCCAACAGTACCATAACCATCTGAGCCAGAATCAACGGACGCAGATAAAGTATATGTTGGAACAGCAGTCCATTTAGCAAATAGAGTTTTAGTAGCATCCGTAAAATCCCAATCCTTTGCAGAAGAACCATCAGCATTATAATATTGAGTCCCATTGCCACCAGTAGCTGTAAAATACCCTCCAAAAACAAAACCGGTTCTAGTTGGCATGGTAGCAGAAGGCATAGCGGCATCAAAAGTAGCTGTTACATTACTAGATCCACCGGATCCACTTTGTTGATCCAAGGTAATTGTCGTGGTTATTGCAGTAAAAGAAATGCTTGAATTGTTCCCAGATTGCCATAAATCAGAGTTGTTATCTTTGGTAAACATATTAATACCAATTGTAAAAGAATAACTACCACTCTTTTTAATTCTGATATTTGTCCCTTTTTTTGAAGTGTCGGCACCATTATCACGGCCAATAAAATATTCAGAAGATAAACTACTTTCATAACCAATCCACTTTTGGTCATCTGTCCCACCACTATGATAGTAAACTTTTATTTCATCATTACGATATAACGTAGTTGTATAAGTAAATGTTTGGGCAGAGTTGTTTACCGTAAAAGCAAGATCATTTGAACCCCAATAACTAACGCTATTAATCGAGCCTCTAAGAACTGGTGTCGACACTTTCGAAGCACCACTATCGCTATATTCCCAAATTGCAGAAGTATCATCATAAGTGTTTAAAGCACTTGCTAAAAGCCAAAAATAATAAACACTAGTACTATCAGCTTTGACCTTTATATTACCTTCGGTACCTTCATCAAAAACTGATGAAAGTTGGGATCTATAGCCAAACCATGTATAATCATTACCCTGTTTGCCTCTTATTTTAAAACTTTTTCCGGCTGTTAATTTACAAAAGCCGCGCCAATGCGATCCTACTAATGATAATTCAGCTAAATCTCCCCAGACACCTGTGCCATTTTCGCCATAAACATAAACATTTGTAAGAGTTCTGTTTGCATTCCTTCTCGATTTCTTTTCAATATTGTTATTTTGGGTTCCGCTTGCCAAGTTTTGTTGTTGGACAGCAGTCCATTTTGCATATATTGTGCTATTTTGAGCAAATGTTCGAGAAAACTCGGATGCGACACTGGCGATTTTACCACTTTGATTAATAATCGGAGTACCACCACCATCTGGTTCAGTATAATACCCACCAAAAGTATATCCGGGCTTATTTGGGATACTAATTCCGCTAGAGGTTGTTGTCATCTGTTGAGCAATCGTAGCAGAGTCTAAATAAAAGCCAGCATTATATCTTTCATAAATCATTCTAGTACCTGGTGAACTTGCACCTTGGTTGTCTAAAGTGATTTTGTAGACATAAGTGTATCTCGTTCTTCCATCAACCTCTTTACCGTCCCAAGAAGAGATATATATCTGTGAGTTTTCATTAAGTGCAATACAGTAGTACCCAAGCGAATTACATGTAATAGTTCCTTCGCTAAAACTGAAATAAGCGTCTTTATTTAATAAATTTGTTTCTTCCGCCGGGTTTGCCGCTGGTGTTGTTGATTGTGTATAGTTATTCATTGTTTCACCAGAAGCCAAATGTAAAACATCGCCTACTGATAGACGCAAGCCAGCAATATAACCCAAATCTCTAGCCCCGGACCATGCATTAACATACATCGGAATGCCATCAGCTAACGATGAATGGTTGTATAATGAAGAATTTTCATCAGTTGTAGTTCCGTATATATAGTAACCAGTTTCATTTCCGACTGCTTCGGCAGCTGTAACTTCACTATGTTCGTTAATCCAAATAGTATTGTCGTTTCTGAAATAAATGTCATAGTAACCAGTTAGATTAGTAGCAACGATATGATCATAATCCCCTTTTGAACAAATCTGCTTAATAGGACATTTGTCATCAATAGAATCATATCCATAATAACTGTTAGACGTTGAATCATAGATGTTCCATTCACCGTCAAATTTAATATTTTGAAACAACGCGTTATCATCAACATTAGCGGCATTAGAGTACATTTGTAATGTCTTTGTTTCATTACCTTGGGCGTTATATTGCCTAATAAAGTAATTTGTCGCAGTGTTGTTCTTACTGTGGTTATAACTTAAAGTGTTGCTTGAATCGGCTGTTGGAGTAGTTTGATAAGTATCGTCGTTTGGATGATCATTATTTTGATAAACAGTTGCTTCTGTTTGAACATTGTTAGTTTGAATTGGTGTAGAAGGAACTGTATTGTTATTAATCTGGAACCACGCCATCGTGGATACGCCACCAACAGCAACACCAAAAACAGATACCGCTAGGGTAAGCCTTAACATCAATTTAGATTTGAGTAAACCCATATCTGTTTTTGTAACTCCTCAGCAATCAAAAACTATTTACAAACATACCTAACATTTCCTAATAGGTCTTTGTATTTCTCTTGGACCATAAAAGGAACTTTCTGGTTTAATAAATTGTTGACCTTAAATTGATAATTTTTATCATTATCCAATTTAGAGCCATCTATCTTAATGTAACTATATTCTAGCACATTTATTTTATAAATGAGATTATCTTTTACAATAATGCCAAATTTGAAGCCTAAATCCATCATCTTTTTCACTGTCTCGCCGTAATTGTAGGCATCTTTTTCTTTGATTTCTAAGATCAATCTAGATGGGTCTACTTTGATGGATTTGAAATATGGAATTAAGGCATTAGCCTCAGTTAAATTAATGCCCTCTTTACCTATAGGTAAAATATATTCATATTTCTCCACTGAGAAGTCTAACGCGCGGATGAATTTATCCATCAAATTGAGGTAGGTTCCATCAATCTTAGTGTAGAGAGTTATGTCGCTTTCAGGAATTGGGTTACCGTTATCATCATGATAATCAAGTTCGACATAAGAAAGATGTCGATTTCCCTTGATATCTTTGATGAGATTATATTTGATAGGCATGTTCCATTCCTTATAACTTCTCTCTAAGATTTCGATGAAATAACGATGGTTATCAATCGGCACTGGTGGTTCATCAAGTCGATATAATCTACCTTTATCAGAGAATGAACCAAAGAGCTTTCTAGATAAGGCATCAAGAGAGAATAAAGTATTAACTTCAAGTGGATAAGAAAGCATGATCGCTTTAGGGGCGAATCCTACTTCTCCATTATTTGTATTGAATTTCTCTAAGAAGGCTTTGGATACTTCTTTCGCAATTCTTAAGGCATCCGCGGCAACCGCTTCTTCTAAGATATAGACGAATTCATCTTCTTCCTTACGATATAGATTCTCGTTTAAGCCATATACTGTAAGCATCTCCACTATTTCATTGACGATAACTTCAACATCGGTTTTTGTTCGAGAAGCGGTTGAAAGTAAATTATCGAGTTTAAAGACCAAGATATAGCCTTTAGAGTTGTTATTGATAAGCGATAATAATTTGACCGATAAATCCTTTTTAGACGGCATATAAGGCTTTTCTTGATTAAGTAGATAAATCGTCTCATTATCCCCGTTAGAAGATAGTTTAGCCTGATATTTCCCACTTCCTAAAACAAAGATATTCTTATCATCAACACGCATTGGGCAGTTCTTACAAGGTTCATTACGGTTAAATAAAGCTTTATAGCAAGTCTCTCCAAGAAGAGAATGATTGAAATGATTTTCCAGTCTCTTAGAAGCGTATTTAATATGATAATCATCATCCACTTCATAAGAGAGGTTATTGGATAATAGTTCTAATCGTTCATATCTTCTCTCTAACGCATCATATTCATCATGCGCGAGTTCATGGACCATCAGAAGTCTAATCATGCGACAGAATTCTTCAACGTTTTCTTCAGTAGAGGCATCAAAAGTCACACTTTCAGTAGAGGCTAATACAAGAGAGATCTTATCCCCGTTGAAATTGAATAAGTCATATTTCTTAAAATATACGAATTCACTTTCATCGACTTGGTCGATTTGTTTAAGTGTTCCTAATGTACATAAACGATAATATTCATCATTATATTTGATGCCGATATGAGTAAACGGTAAGAAATAATAAATATCTTTTAAATAATCGTTTAAGATGCGATATTTGGCTAAATCCATGGAGGCATATTTATGAGATACGCTTCTAAATGATTTCTCATTTGGTTCATAAACTAATAAACGTGGATTAGATAGTTTATATCTTTCATCCATAAATTTCATGATGTCATATAAAGAATAATCGCGAGAATAAGCGATATAAGCTTTCATAGAGTTATATTTCTCTAACATCTCTTTACATCTGTTATAGATATCTTCTCTAACATATGGAGCAGGAATAACAATATCGATATATTCTTTCGCTAGATGCACATAACGCTTGTTATAACCATTTATGAATTCATCATATATTTTCTTATTAATACCGGTTAAACGGACATAAGCAAAATCATCTAAATCATTTCTTCTCATTAATTTAATTAATTCATCATAGAATTTGTTCCCTTTATAGAATTTATTCGGAACTAAGACATTCTGATTGAGATAGATTTTGTTAATACGTTTGGCGATATCGACGAGTTGCTCATCGTTGCTATCAACATTGAGTAAAGTTGTCTCTTCACTTTTAGAAATCTTATCTAAGGCTTTAACAATCGCGGTTTTATCTTCATCTAATTGACTAACACCCGCTTTTTGTAAGCCGATATGAACAAAGAATAAGATAGCCGCGCCGATAATAAGGACAATAGAGATAACGATGAAAAGCACATTATTGATATTCATTAATGCGAGGACGGCACTGATGATCCCTAATAATAAGCAAATGAATGCAAATAAGAGAGGGACGCTAAATAATTTAATCTTGTTTTTCATAATTATCTCCCTTTTTAAATAGGATATTTTTGTATTTATTGATGAGGAACATCTCTACGATAAGAACGATGATGAAAGTCAATATGCATAAATAAGAGAAGATCATTAACGAATCTAGATGCGTGTTTAGAAAGAAGAAGAATGTCGTTAAGGAAGCGCCTAACAAGATTCCTAATAATAGGAATAAGCTAAGAACAATCCACATATAGATTCTTCTATTTTTCACCTTTACTGATTTCCTTTCGTGCTTCTTTCTTGGCTCTTTCTTTCGCTTTTTCTAGTTCTTTACGATATTTCGCTTTATTAGCTTCATATTCTTCGATATAGTCGAGTCTCATCTCTTCTTTCATACGGAAGAGTTCCACGGCTTTTTCATCGTTACGGTCGATACCGGCTTTATCAATAGCTTCTTCAATCATCTGTTTTCTTTTCTTACTTTCTTTGATGTAATTCTTGATTGGATCATAGACATACATCGCGGTTAAGATAAGCGCGGGGACTAAGATCGCCACTGGGAAAAACCAAGCGACTCCACCGGCTTTAGATGCAGCGTCGCTAGAAGATATCGCTAAGAAACTGCCTAAAGCATCAGAATGATATACTTCTTTACCGATGAGGTACTTTGAGTCCCATGTCTCAGTGATAAATTTCTTATGCGCTTCTGGGTTATCACCCATCGTCTTCATCGTATAAGAACCACCACCATTATCGATGATTTCCACTAATCTATGGGTATCGACGATTGAATAAGAACTAGTGACATAATAGAAGGTGACGACATCACCTGTCGATTTGTCATAATCAATGATTTCCCCTTTTTCATTTTTTATGGGGGTACTAGGAGTGAGGTCGCTCACGCTACATTGATCGATGATTATTCCACTGCCCTTATGTATGCCATTAGGGTTATCGGGATCATCCATCGATTCACTCGCGACGTAGAGGAACGATTTGCCGAACGCGCGTGGTACGCCATAATTGTTGCCTTTAGAAGTCATCATGCTCACCTGTACGTATATGAGCAAGATGATAAATCCGACAAGGATGACATCCACGCTGATAGAAAGAACTTTCTTAAATACTTTCATTATTTTGCTTTCTTTCTCTTCTCGTTAATCGCTCTAAATAGTTCTACCTCCGTGACCAATTTGTCATTTTCTTCCTTTAAAGAATTCAGTTCTGCTAATAGCTCATAATACTGCGCTTCAAAATCCTTTTGTCGATTCTTACGAGCAATCGCTTCTTCATAAACGATCTCGTCTTTTCTTTTACGGATTTCTTTATCAATATTCGCTTTTGCATCTTTCTGATTCTTGATTCTTTGTTTGATTCTCGCTTCTCTGAGTCTCACTTCTTCACTAGTTGGTGGAAGAGGATCATTTCTCTTTTCTTTTGCTTCTGGATAAGCATCATAAAGATATTTACCGTCTTCAAAAGTCTCATCTTCTAAAGTGAAGACCACGGTTGGAGTTATCTTCTCATTCACACTAGTGTTAATCACTCTATCATCAATCTTATGGGTATGAAGTAAAGCAATGCTATTCGCGATATAGGTGTTGATTTCATTGAGATATTCTTGATTGAAATCAGTATTTCTCTCTTTGATATCAAAAGAGACACCTAATTCTTCATAACTATCTAAGAATTCCCAGAATAAATAGCAACGGTGATAATCTTGGTTCTTGACGATCATGTTGGTCATATGAATTGGGCTAGAGACATCTTTGGCCCCTTTCATCTCCGTCATGAATGTCGAAGAGAAATAAGTCGCGCAGCGGTTCTTTAATTCTGTTAGTTTCTCTAATAGTTCTTTGTTCTTCTCCATATTGCCATCATCATCGGAAGGCACGGAGACTTTGATTCTTGAATCAACCTCATAGGTGACATTATCAATCGTCGTCTTATTATGAACGAGGAGGAGATCGCTATCCTTAGTTTCCCCATGTGACATGATATATTCATATCTCGTCTGGATGAAGGAGAGACATCTTTTAATGAGAGTCATGACGAATCTATTTTCATAGATTGCGACATCGGTTTCCGCGAAGATCGTTAAAACCTTCTCTGGAATGACTTCATTATTCTCATTGATATTTCTGACGAACTGGCTATGCGTGGCGAAATGTCTGATTGATAAGTTAGTGACTTTCTTGGCTAGTCCGACATTGACGAGTTCAGGTTGTTCCTTGATGAATGTCTTATAGTTAGAAATGATGCTTTCAATCGCATTTAAACCAGCCTCTAATTCCGGAATGATAGAGTCATCGAATTTCTTAACTTCTGTTCTTTGAGTTTGTCTAAGGAAATTCTCCCCGTGACGAACACATTTTCTAAGGGCTTGCATATCCTTTTCTCGCATCTCTTTATCTAAAAGATTGCGGTAAGGAATGACAGCACGCGAAATGTCCACCGAGACAGGTGTTAATTTTTCTTTGGTTGATTTTCTTTTACCTTTAGCCATAAATATTAACGAGCGATTTTCACAAGTTGAGCAATTTTATCGCGAGACATCATAAATTCATTCGCACCAAATAAACGAGTTAATTCCTCATCGAGTTCATATAATTCATCTTTAGTTAAGCCGACAGAGAGAACTTCAAATTTCTTTAAGACTTTAGTCTTGAATAAGAAGTCTAAAGCTTCTACATCTGTGCCACCACAGGCGACATAAACAGGGATAAAGGAATAGATCTGCTTCATAATACGGTTACCGAAAGCGGTCTTGAAGTGTTCGATGACAAATTCATCAAGTTCACCGAATCTAGCGATTAAATCTTCATTGACTGGATTATCGCTAATCGCTTTCTTATATAAACCTAATAAATATTCAGCAGGAATCTCGAGCCCTTCTGTATAAGGAGCATCAAATGGTTTGGCCTTGTTATCGAAGAATAATGATACAGCACGGTCATACACCTTATCAGTGATGGTAAATGTACTATCATCGTTATTCGCCGTACCGACAAACCAAATATTCTGTGGAATGAGCAATTTGCCGTTATTTAAATGTTTTGGATCATCGTCTCTTCCACTCGCGATGACATCCACGATCCATTCATCGGGATCTGGCATCTCCATGATGGATAAGAATTCTGCGAAGTAATATTCGACACGCGCTAAGTTCATTTCATCGAGGACAACAACTGAGACATCGTTACGATATGTCGCTTCATAAACGGCTCTTAAGAATTCTGTTTCTGTGAACTTCTTAGTAAAGTCATTGTAATAACCGAGAAGTTCGGAACGATCTCTCCATGATGGCTGGACGGAGCAAATCGCAGTTTGATGACGTAAGAATCTTCCCATGCAGTAAGGCAAGGATGTTTTACCAGTACCAGAGATACCTTCTAAGATGATGAGGTGTCCAGTACCCATCGCGGAAAAGAACTGCCTGACCACTTCTGGGGAATAATAGAGCTTCATCTGCGAGCACGCGAAGTTTCTAAATCTCTCACATATTTCTTTTAAAGAAATGTTTTGAGAATCATCTGGTAGATTGGTAATAAAATTACCTTCCTTATATTTGTTATCGACAACATATAACTTAGCGAATCTACCACCGTTAATGACTTCTTGACCGGAACCGCCGCCTCCAGTACCACCACCAGCATTAATGCTAGGGGCGTAGATGCCATCAGCTTCTCTAGAGAGGGATAAAATTCTATCTTTCTCACGGGTAACATCATAGAGTTCAAGATTGAGCCTCTCGATTTCTTCCATCATTTTCTTTTCATCATATCCTTTTGGACGACGTCTAAATAACTTCTTTAATCCGAGGAAAATGAAGATTAATAACGCCACTGCTAAGGCGACAAGAAGGATGATGAGGACAACGAATAAGATGACCCCAGGCACGCCAAAGTCGCTTGAATAAGCAGCATAGATAGTTGAAATGTCATTCGGGAAAAACCTGCCCTGGAAGATTGAGCGGATCGTTTCTCCTAAGAATCCGAAAAAGGCACTCATAAATAAACTCCTTTAGTTAAATTATTTGAGCAAGGCGATGAAGCCGAGATTGATATTGAAGGATGCGGATTCAATCGCATCGGTCATATCTAAGTCCCACCCTTCACAGTAAAGGGAGAAAACCAAACGTTTCTCTACACCTGCTTTAATGCTACATACTGATTGAAGTGGTCTTAATGGCTCATTTTCATCGTAGATAAGCTCATAGATATTGACGGAATCTTCTTTGTTCACGCCGATATCATCATTTGGATGTTCGCGATCATAAGCATCGACATAATCGACACCAGGAGCGTGATTAGCATGGAATGTATCACGTAATGCCTCTTCATAAGGGGCGGTGTCTTCATCATTATGCTTATAATTAATCGCGTCAGAGTTTTCATATTCGCCATAGAAAACCTCTTTTCCATCAACATAGTCATAATACCCATCACCATTCATATCTAGTGGTCCACCATAATAAGTATTTCTCATTACACCTGGATCTTGTTGATAAGCGATATAATAGCCATCATCGCTATAGAAGGAGAGGCGAATGGTATTCGTGACTTTCTGTAATTTGGCTAATTCTTTACCTTTCTTACTCGCGGTCTCTTCTGTATCAGCAGAAATGATGCCGGTATCAGTAGAGAGATAGATATCACAGTCCTTGCTCGCATTTAAAAGTAAAGTAGTCTGTAAATATCCTTGAGTGGCTTCACTGCTAGCTTCTGGAGAAGATGGGGTAGGTCCATAACTACGTCTAAATCTAGGCATAGTTGTTAACGGATCAGCGTTATCCATCCATTCACTAGCAAACATCCCACTAACATCGTTAAGTCCAATATCAGGATCATAATCCATGTCAGCAAGTGTATAGCCAGTAAAATTACCATCTTCATCGATATGGTCTTTATCATCATGATTAATTCTTCTCGTCTTATTTAATAAGTCGATTGTCAAATCAAAAGAGGTGTCGTTAGTGATCTTAACGTTCAAGTTTGGTAAAGAAGCCAAAACATTGATCGTATACCACGCATAAGTGGTCGCCACTGAAGTCACCACACCCAAAGAAAACAAAAGGCCGCCTAATGCTAAAAGCTTCGCCTTAGGATGACGATTAAAAGAGTTTCTACGGATATATGATTTGAAAAAATTCATGAATTATACACCAAAGTGTAAAGAGAGTAATAAGTAAGAATCAGCTGGTATTGACCCACGGCAATCCATATCTTCACCTTCAAAGAATGCCACATAAGTGAAACGTAATGTCTTACCCGCTGGAATTGTGATATCCACAGCGTTCACTAATGCTTTGTTTGTCTCATCGAGTTCGAGGAAATTTGTACAATATCCATCCCCTACTTCTTCTCCGCCTTCTTCATGGACGTTAGTTTGGAATAAAGCGTTGATTACTTTGTCCCGATCACCACTCCAAGATCTTTGGTAAGTGGAAATCGGTTCACGAAGGCCGTCCTCTGCCCCAGTCTTATATTCAGGGAATGGGGTTTGTGGATTGTTGTGCTTCTGTCCATAATAGTCGTTATGAAGATCATTTTCACCCACTAGTTCTGTTTGAATGAGAATGCGGAAATAATTGAGGATATCGTTTGTATCAGTCCTCGCATAAGAATCAACTTGAACACTATATTTGAGTTTCTGTTCATCGGTCGTTGATTCATTGACGAGATAAACGGTATAAACTTGGGCTAACCCTCTATCGACTTCAGTTTTGTTCGCATCTTTATAAGTCGCATAATTTTGAGACTTATTGAGCTTATTGCCTTTACTAGAGTCATTTTGTTCCTTTAAATACTCCTCAACTAATTGAGCAGTTGTCGGAACCATATGATCTAATGGGGCATCTCTAAGAACAGGTTGAGTTGGTTGAAGTTCCTCCTCATGCCCTTGTTCTTCATATGTCGCCATATGGAAATGAGATTCACTTTCATCTTTTTGATAAGGGTTATCGATACGGACTGTAAATGCAGCGTTTCCTTGAGGGAGAAAAGCGAGAATAACAAAAACGACGAGCGCTACGGTAGATACGGAGCCTAACGCAATTGCGATGTGCTTCCACATCCTCGCACGTGCGGGTCTTCGAATATTATCAGCCATAAAGACTTCCTCCAAGTAAAACGAAACACGGCTATCACTTTATCCTTCAGCTTTTGTTGCAGCAAATGCTTATCTTTGAGTAGTTAGTCGAAACTGCCTTATTGGAAGTAAGTAAACGAAATAACGAACCAACATGTTATTTCATTTTTCCAATTTTTCTAGTGACCATAGGTCTTTGTTACTTATATTCTAAACCTTTATTTATACAAAGAAAATAGGGAAAATATCGCTCAATAACCATATCATCAAATGAGATAAAATTAGCAAAACATCCATATCTTTATAAATAAGTACTCTAATTATTAGTACACTATTACCACTATTATGTTATGTTGTTACATTATTATTCATGTCAATTACTAAGTTTGAAGAAATTAACACCATTAGGACAAAAATGATGTTTTATGGAAAAATATAATTTGATTAATTGAAAAGTAGGATATAATTATTTATATATGAGCGATAAGGCTAGAAAAAGACTGATCTTTGGCGTCGCAGGGTTCGAGGCTCTTTTCCTTATTTTTGCCCTTATCATCTCCATCATCGTCTTCACCACTATTGTTCCAGGTGATTCTTTACCTCCTGGATCTGGGGAAGCTGATTGGAAAGCCGCTAACTTATCTAAGAACGGCCCATTCATCGGATTCCTACAAAACGAGAATATGGCCTTCTTTGGAATCTTCATCATTCCAACCTTAGTCTTCATCGTCGTTGACTTCATCTACTTCGCGATCATCGCGAGTAAAAAAGAAAGTAGCCTAAGCGATGCGGAACTCAAAGCCATTAAGAAACAGGCTGAAGAAGAAGTTAGAGCAGAAATGCTTGAACAGATGAAAGCAGAATTGAAACAAGAACAAGAGAATAAAGAAGAGAAACCGGAATAGCCGGTTTTCTTTTTATGTTTAGCATAACTTAATCTTATCCTCCTCTAGTTGTTCTCTGAAATAGTCACCCATTTTGGAGCCAATAAAAACTATATCAACTTCTTTGCCTAACGCTTTTTCCAACTCTTCTTCTAAAATGCCTTGATCGATAAATGTTTTGATATCACCATGCTCACAGTAAATATCAACGTCACTACTATTCTTGGCTTCTCCTCTTGCATAACTACCAAAGAGATACACTTCTTTGATATTATGTTTTGATAAAATTGGAAGAATAGCGTTTTTAATTTGCTTGATTGTTAACACATCGGGATGGATATCATTATCAATCAACGAAAGTATGTATTTATTCATACTAGGCACGGAAGATAGTTTATTGATTGTTTCTATATCATCCTTTCTCACGCGAAAAGGAAACATTTTATAAGTGTATTTGTTGTATGTATCGACATATTTTTGTTGATCAAATGCCATCTCTATTCCTCTGACATACATATGATAGCATATGTTAACTAATAACTCAATTATAAAGCATTAGAGATAATAAAATCCCACTTCGTTAAGAAATGGGATCTTTATCAATTGTTGATAAGCAATTATTTATTGTCTCTTTCAAAATAATAAATGCGTGAAGTCTTTTCTGCTGCAAGAGGGATTTTCACTCTGAGGGCTGGAACGCCTTCATTAAAGACGATTTGTCCGGAGAATGTCTTCTTGTAAGCAAAAGAGTCAGTAGTCACTGTGAACTTATATAAACTGTCAGAAGTATAAGTGCCAGTTACTGTTTGAGCAGTGATGTTGTATTCTGCCCTACCACCTTCACCATCAGTGTCTAAGACAGTGCCAGTCGTATAAGTTAAATCAAAAGTATTGTTCTCTTTTAATACAATACTCGCGCGGACTTCTGTTTTTCCTTCTGGTGCATCTAATAAATTAGAATATTTTCCTAATAATTGAGCATCTTCTGGTTCAAAAGTGAGTTGGAATGTTGTGATTTTCCAAATAGATGTTGGTTCAGCAGCCACTCCAATTCTAATAGAAACACTACCGTAGTCTTTACGAGTGATGAGACCAGCAGCACTAACAGTAGCAATCTCTTCATTAGAAGAAGCAAAACTTAATTGGGTAATAGATGTTAATGTTTCAAGTGTAATAACATCTTCTAACTTATAAGTCGCTGCTTTTGTGCTATCTCTATCTTTCTTTAAGCTATAACCTCTTAAGCTTAATGAAGATTGAGAAGCTTCTGATGATGGCTCTGGTGCTTTGCTTGTAGTCGATGGTTGACTTGTTCCACAAGCTGCTAAAGCAAACATTGCCGGTAATAATATTAATAGTTTCTTTTTCATTATTTTTTCCTTTCCTTTTTTATATTTATACCACTGAAAATCTTCAAAAACAAATCATCACCGATATATAATAGATTTATAAACATATAAGAGGACATATTTATGCGCAAAACAAAGATTATTTGCACGATCGGTCCTGCAAGCGAAACTGAAGAAATACTCATCCAGATGGCGGAAGCAGGAATGAATGTCGCAAGAGCGAACTTTTCTCATGGGGATTACGAGCAACATCAAAGAAGATTTGACTTAATCAAAAAGGTTAGAGAAGAGCTCAATAAGCCAATCGCCATCCTATTAGATACCAAAGGTCCAGAATACCGCATCGGTCTATTTGAAAATGATGAAGTCACTCTTAAAGCAGGTGATACATTCACCTTCACTACTGAAGAGATTAAAGGTAACCAAGAAAGAGTCTCTGTCTCCTATAAGAAATTATGTGAAGAACTTGAAGTTGGCGATCCTATTTTAGTCAATAACGGTTTAGTCCGTTTTGTTGTCAAAGAAATCGACTGCAAAAATATCAAATGTGAAGTAGAAATAGGCGGCAAATTATCTAACCGTAAATCGATGTCCTTTCCTAATAAACATTTAAAACAAGAATTCCTCTCTGAAGCTGATAAACAAGATTTATTATTCGGCATTAAAAATGATATCGACTTTGTCGCTGCTTCATTCGTATCTTGTAAACAAGATATGGTCGATATGAGAAAATTCCTCGATGATAACGGCGGTAAAGATATTGAAATCATCGCCAAGATTGAAAATAGATTCGGCGTTGATAATGTCGATGAAATCTGTGAAATCGCCGACGGCATCATGGTTGCAAGAGGTGACTTAGGCGTTGAAGTCCCATTCATCGAAGTCCCGGCTATCCAAAAGATGCTCATCAAGAAATGCCGTATGAAAGGAAAGATCGTCGTCACCGCGACGGAAATGCTCGAATCGATGATCAATAATCCTCGTCCAACCAGAGCGGAAATCTCTGACGTCGCTAACGCGGTATATGATGGTACCAGTGCGATTATGCTCTCTGGCGAATCTGCTGCCGGTAAATATCCAGTGGAAGCTACTAAAAATATGGCGGCTATCGCGGAATTCACCGAAAAGAATATCAATTACAAGAAATTATTCGAAGAATCCAACTTTGAAATTAGAAATGAAACTGACGCTGTTTCTCACGCGACATGCGATATGGCTATCGATATTGGAGCGAAAGCAATCGTTGTCTCCTCTATTTCCGGAGCGACTGTCCGCATGATATCCCGTTTCAGATGTCCTGTTGATATATTAGGGGTCACCACCAGTGAAAAAGTCTGGTATAAACTCGCCTTATCCTGGGGTGTCACTGCTGCTATTGCTGGAAGATTTGAACACACAACCCCAATGTTTAATAACGCCCTTAATTTAGCAAAGCTCGAATTCAACCTTAAACCAGGTGACCATGTGATTCTTACGGGTGGATCTGTGGGAGCAAGACAAGGTGGCACAAACCTCATCAAGCTCGAGACCGTCCGCTAATTATATCCTCCTTTAAAAAAACTGGCCCTCAAAAGCCAGTTTTCCTTTTGTTATAAATAATTATTTCTTTTCCTCATCTTTGATGAGACGCATATTGACATGACAATATCCTGTTGGGTTCTTATATAGATAATCTTGATGATATTCTTCCGCATCATAGAAGTTAGCAAGGGGAAGTATTTCAATGCTATATTCACCTTTGATATTCTTATCAAAATAATCTTTGATTACTTTATATTCTTTTATATCTGTGAAGAAGATACCACTTCGATATTGGTGTCCACTATCTTCACCTTGTTTATCGATTGAATATGGGTCAACAAATCTCAGGAAGTGTTCTAATATCTTGGTTAATGAAATGACTTCTGGGTCATAAGTCACTTCCACTGTCTCCGCATGTGTGGCTTCATGATGTTTGACTTGTTCATAAGAGGGGTTTTCAATATCCCCATTCGCGTAGCCAACGCGTGTCGCGATCACTCCTTTAAGAAGCGAATAATAATGTTCCACTCCCCAGAAGCATCCTCCCGCGATATATATCTTTTGATAACGATCCCATTCATAGGCATCTCTTGGTTCATGATCTCTCACGTATATTACCCCCTTATATGTAAATCCGTTCTTCTTCACTAATGCGGCCATAATATGATTGTTATGATGCGTATCGATGCGAAGATGACCAATTAATACTTTGCAGTAATCAATAACTCTATCGCCAAAGTTGATATCATTTGCTAAAGCGGCAATGCGGTGGATATATCCATAAGGATAATCGTTGTCCCACTTTCCTTCGATATAGTTATATGTTTCTTCTATTCCAATATAAAAAGCAAACACTCCAATGACATCACCATTATGTTCATAAACATATAAAGCATCGTGATTCATATCATTTTGGATGTCAGTTAATCCTGGATAATTAGCTGGCCACTGATGAGGATTACCGTCATTTTTCATAACGATATGCGCGTAATCATATATCTCTAATAACCTATTAGTATCATTAATGTTTGCTTTTCTAATCATATTTATAAGATAATTGTACTGTCACACGTAAAAAAGAGGAAACAATATGAAAAAATTTATTCCCACAATATTCACCGTCATCATCATCGCGACATTAGCCGTTCTCGGTTTCACTCTCGGTGGACTTAACTTAAGTCAAACACAATTAGACACATTATTAATTCTTGCTATTGTTGCAGGAAGTGCAGCGGCATACTGCTTCATCGTTGGAGAGATATCCCGTAACAATTCCCAAATGGATAAATTATGGTCCATCCTTCCTATCGCTTATACTTGGATCATCGCTGCGAAAGGTGAGATGAAACCAAGACTTGTGATCATCGCCGTGATCGCTACTTTATGGGGTATCAGATTAACATATAACTTCGCTCGTAAAGGTGCTTATCACTGGAAGTTCTGGGAAGGTAGAGAAGACTATAGATGGGAAATCGTCCGTAAATTCAAAGTCTTCCAAAATCCTGTCTCCTGGGCTTTCTTTGATTTATTCTTCATCGCTATTTATCAAAACTTCCTCGTCGTGACCATGACTTTCCCAGCCGTCGCGATGATGGATTCAACAGCCCCTCTCGGTGCTTGGGATTATGTCGGTGCCTCCTTAGCCGCGGGCTTCTTACTCTTAGAAACTATCGCTGATGAATATCAATGGAAATTCCATCAAAATAAGAAAAAACTCCTACAAAACGGCAATAAATTAGAAGATATTGAAGAACCATATAACAAAGGTTTTAACACGACTGGACCATGGGGATATATGAGACATCCTAACTATTTAGGTGAACAAGGTATTTGGATGTCATTCTATATCATGAGCATATCCGCGGGAGTTAATGCATATGGAGTGTTCAACTGGAGCTGGTTTGGACCATTATTAATCGTCTTCCTCTTCTTAGCCTCTTCCCCACTTGGAGAAAGCATCTCCAATAAGAAATACCCCGAATACAAATATTATGTGAATTATGTATTCAAGTATATCCCGCTTAGAAAATATGATTATGAAAAAGCTAAAGCAGCTTTAGAAAAATAATTACTTAAAATAGATTTTGAAAGTATTGGAATCAATATCCTTGAGCCAATACTTTTTATTTAATCTTGGTCCACATGAATTCGTACCCACTCCCGCCATCGCGATATCTAAAGAGATGTAAGCTTTGTTGCTTCTTGGTAATTCATAATCATGCTTACTGTCCCTTAAAGTCTCTAAAGAATAAGGGAGAATAGAGAATGAGAATGGCTTAGATGCAGAAATAGAAACATCGTTAACATCTACATAACTAGAATAATAATGGGAACCGCATTCCTGTGGTTTTAAATTGTTGCCCATATTATCTTTAATCTTCAGACTAAATTCTCCTATTTCATTATGAATATGTTTATCGACATAGCTTTCATCAGGACCGTACCCAAAGAAAGTAAATTCTTTCGCTTTCTCTTTTAAGAGGAACTTGATTCCAAAACGTGGAAGGAATAAAGACTCATCTTTCTTATCATATGATAAGTCCACGATTAAGGAATTATTAATATATGTATATGTGACTTTAAAAGATAATAAATCATGTTCATAAACAAGTCTTCCATCATAAGAAACACTGTTATCAGTTTTATTTACTTTATCAATCACTCTCTTCGCATTTATGAGTCGTTTAAAACTATCTTTTTGTTCAATTGGGATATCGTTATCTAAATCCGCGCGTAGATAGTTGAGTTTGACCCCATCCTTAAAGACTGGTTTATCATCGACATAAACCTGTTTTAATTCGCCCTTTTTATCATCGCTTATAAATCTTACTTTTCGTTTAGAAATAGGCGCGACATATTCTTTAGTCTTATCAATAGGTTCATCGGGATATAATTTACCGTTATAGACCGCTTTCATTTCTAAAGTATTGGATTTAAGTTTCCTAAACGGAGTGACTAAACCATCAACACAGAAATTCGTATCGTTTTCTAAATCGTTATCATCCCCGCCGTAATGGAGTTTACCGTCCACTAGTACCGCATGATCACACCACTCCCAGATAAAGCCACCACAATATCTATCGCTTGAAGTGAATAATCGCCAATAATCCGCGATGTCACCGTTAGAATTACCCATCGCGTGAGAATATTCGCACATGATGATTGGTCGCCATTCTTTTGGATCATCAAAGTGTCTTTCTTTAAGTTCTTTTGGCTCTGGATACATACGAGAAGCAAAATCTAATCTCGGTTCATAATAGCTTTCTTGATTGACCGTGCACCAAACGTTTTCATAATGAATTGGTCTATCGCTATGTTCTTTTAAATAATCGAGTCCTTTAAAGAACATCTTTCCATAGCTCGATTCATTGCCTAAAGAGAAGATGACAACACATGTTCTATTCTTATCTCTTTCAAATAAAGAAACTTCTCTATCATAGATTGGTTCAATATTCTCTTCTTTATTCGCGAAATCTTGCCAAGTCTCCGTGCTGTAATATCCAAGATATTGAGAAGCTCCATGAGTTTCAACATCCGCTTCATCAAGAACATATAAGCCAAGAGAATCGCATAATTCATAAAACTCTGGAATGTCGGGATAATGGGATGTTCTAATCGCATTAATTCCTAAAGTTTTCATCAAAGATAAATCCTTGAAAGTGTCCTTTATAGAAACAGTCATTCCAGTCACCGGATTTGATTCGTGTCGATTAACGCCTTTAAACTTTAAATGCTTGTCGTTAAAATAATAAACGCCATCTTTACAGTAGCTATTTCTGATACCGATTCTTTCATAGATGACTTCATCACCATATTCTAATTTAAAACGATATAAATACGGATCTTCTGCGGACCATAAATGTGGCGATTTTACTGCAATTTTCACATTTTTTCCTGCAGAAACAGCATATTTTTTATTTTTAAAAGATAAATCAATATCCACATCTGATTGGTTAATAAATTCGATATAACCAACACCATTTTCTATTGAAGTGATAAAGCGATAATCAGTGATATGCTTCTCACTTCTACTTAATAAATAGACATCTCTAAAGATGCCTGAGAAACGGAATTTATCTTGACATTCAAAGTAGCTAGAAGCTGACCATTTTAAGACTAAAACATCGATTTTATTTTCACCATTTTTTACAAAATCTGTAATATCGAATTCAGACTTGCTATGGGCAATCAAAGAATAGCCCACTTTCTTGTTGTTAACGAATAGATAAAAGGCATTATCCACTCCTTCAAAGACGATATAAGTTCTCTCTTTCTTAACGATATTAATCGTCCTTTGATAATGAAATAAAGGGTTATCGATATCGATATAAGGAGGATTAAAAGGGAAAGGATATTTACAGTTTAAATATTGGATATGGTCGTACCCAAAGCACTGCACGCAGCTTGGGACAACTAATCTCTCTTTATCCGTAAAGCTATAATCTAAATCTTTAAAGTCTTGATATTTATCATAGGCTTTAAAATTCCATATTCCGTTTAAGGAAGTTACTTTACTACTGCTCTCTTTTATAGTCGCCCCATGATAATATTTGGGCTTATCATCTTTATTAAAAGGGATGAAATGCGCGTGAAAAGGTAAAGTATTAATTCTTTTGTTCGCTAAAAACTCATTATTAAAAATATCCATAAATAATCCTCATCTTCATCATATAAGGATTATTAATAAAATATATAGATAAATCTCACAGGAGATTATTCTTGTTCTGGAATTTCACCAGCTTTAGATAAGCTATATTTAGTAAGAAGCGGTCCAACAAGTTCATAGACAAGTGTCGCTAATAAGGCCACTGTGACTATCATATTACCGATATTATTAGTCTTAAAGATTTCCATATCACCGATTTGATTTGCCATGCCGATAGCCACACCAGCTTGTGGTAATAAAGTGAAACCTAAATAATGAGTAATCTCTTTTGACCTATGCGTAATTTTACAGCCGAGGAACGCTCCAAAGTATTTACCAAGTGAACGAAGAATCAAATAAGTGAAGAAGACGATAACGATGATAATTAATGAACTGCTATTACCGGTAGAGAATATCTCATAAGCACTAGTCACTAGATGTGCGCCAGAAAGAACGAAGAATAAAGTGAATAAGAACGGAGTCCATCTATCCATTAATTCAATATCACGGGTTAATATTGGTTTATCCTCATCTTTAGTGAAGTTCACATAGACCGCGCCGATCACCATACAAGTTAATAAAGAGGAGAAATTAAGATTCTGGTCGTTAATCTTTAAAGTATTTAAAGCGGCACAAGTCCCAACTCCTAATAAAGTAAAGGCAATCACGATAATCATATGGTTATTACGAGACTTAAAATATTTCATCGTCACGTGTAATAAAACACCTAATATAAATCCGATTAATAAACTACCCACTATTTCAAGTAGAGGAATTAATAAAATTGAAACAACACTGATTGATGCGGTTGTGACAAATAATTTTGCAATGCTAGTAGAAAGAGCAAACACCATTAAGCCGATTGCATCATCAAAAGCAACCACCGGAAGAAGAATGTCCACTAACGGTCCTTTCGCCTTATATTGATGGATAACCATAAGTGTAGCGGCAGGAGCAGTCGCTGTCGCAATCGCTCCTAAAACAAAAGCAATCGCATAATTTAGATGAGCAAAATAACAGACTAATAATAGTCCAGCATCTACAAGTATCACCGCACCAAAAGCTTGAAGGAAAGTGATTAATAATACTTTGGAGCCATATTCTTTAATCTTGCTGAATTTGAATTCTTCACCGATAGATAAAGCAATAAAGCCTAAAGCAATCGAGGCGACAAAGGTGTTAAGTCTTGTCAACTCCTCGGTAAGAGTGATGTTCAGCGAACCAATATATCCGGTTCTATCAACGAGGATACACACTACAGCAATTAAAAGTCCAATGACCAAGAAGGCAGTAACGTTTGGTAAGTTTATTTTCCTTGATGCTCTGGTTGCAATTAATCCGAGTAGAAGTAATATCCCCACAAAGAGTGCGATATTCATACCAAGAGATATATTAGTCCTATTTTTTTATTAATCAATAAATAAAAAACACTTCCCCATTTTTTTGCTGAGGAAGTGTCATTTTTATATAGCTTTTACCACTACTTCATCATTCTCATAATCGACTAGATACTTATGGGTAGTATCAACTTCTTGTGAGATGATCTTATTAGCAATCGCAGTCTCCACCTTATTTTGAATGAATCTCTTGATTGGTCTTGCTCCAAATGTTGGAGAATAAGAACTATCTAAGATCCAATCTTTTAAAGCTTTAGAGAATTCGAACGAATAATAGGATTCCTTTAATCTCTCATTAAGGTTATTAAGGAGTTTATCAACAATCTTACCTTGTGTTTCTTTTCCTAATGGGGAGAAGTAGACGATTTCGTCAATACGATTTAAGAATTCTGGCTTAAATGTTTGATGTAATAATCCTTCTACCTTATCTCTTTCATTATTAAGGAGATATTCACTACCAAGGTTAGAGGTCATGATGATAATGGTATTTTTAAAATCCACTACTCGACCTTGAGAATCGGTTAATCGACCATCATCTAACATTTGCAGTAATAAGTTAAATACTTCAGGATGGGCTTTTTCAATCTCATCGAATAAGACGATGGAATAAGGATTTCGTCTCACCTTCTCAGTGAGTTGGCCACCTTCTTCATAACCGACATATCCTGGTGGGGCTCCGATTAATCTAGAAGTTGAGTATTTCTCCATATATTCCGACATATCAATTCTGATGATATGGGATTCAGAATCAAACAAGGCTTCCGCGAGGGCTCTTGCCACTTCTGTTTTACCAACACCAGTTGGGCCAAGGAAGAGGAAGGAACCAATTGGACGATTGCTATCTTTAATACCCGCTCGTTGACGCAAGATAGCGTCGCTCACTAACGATAAGGCTTCATCTTGACCGATGACACGTTTTGCTAAAGTGGACTTTAAATCCAATACTTTTTCTCTATCGCCTTTTTCAATCTTGCTAAGAGGGATATTCGTCATACGCGAGATGATACGGGCGATTTGTTCTTCATCGACAACTTCGCTTAATAACTTATCCTTACCTTCAACGTAGTCAAAATCTTTAAGCTGTTTTTCGAGTTCAGGAATCGTTTTATACTGCAGTTCTCCAGCTTTTTCATATTCGGAATGAGATAAGGCGACATCTAAATCAAACTTCGCTTTTTCTAATTTTTCCTTAATATTTTTAATCTTGAGAATCTGTGATTTCTCATCTTGCCATTGGGCTTTAAGTTCGTTATCTTCTTTGGTTAAAGCAGATAATTCACCTTCTAAATCTGCAAGTCTCTTTTTCGAAGCATCGTCAGATTCTTTCTTCAACGCGACCTTTTCTATTTCAAGATTTCTAATCTTTCTTTCGAGTTCATCGAGTTTAGCAGGCATTGAAGCGAGTTCAACTTTAATTGACGCGCAGGCTTCATCCACTAAGTCGATAGCCTTATCAGGAAGGAATCTAGATGTTAAATATCGATTAGATAATGTTGAGGCTGCCACTAACGCACCGTCAGTAATTTTCACCCCATGGAAAGATTCAAATCTATTCTTTAATCCTCTAAGAATAGTTATTGTATCTTCCACTGTTGGTTCGTTGATCATCACTGGTTGGAATCGTCTTTCTAAAGCACGGTCTTTTTCAATATATTCTCTATATTCTTTTAAGGTAGTCGCACCAATACAGTCGATTTCTCCTCTTGCAAGCATTGGTTTAAGCATATTAGAAGCATCAAGGGCTCCATCAGTTCTACCCGCACCGACGATAAGATGGATTTCATCGATAAAGAGAATGATTTTACCATCTGACTCTTTAATCTTATTTAAAACAGCTTTAAGTCTTTCTTCGAATTCACCACGGTACTTGGCACCTGCAACTAACGCGCCCATATCTAATTCATAGATTGTTTTATCTTTTAAAATAGTTGGGACATCGTCTTTGACAATACGTTCAGCAAGACCTTCGAGTATCGCCGTCTTACCAACACCAGGTTCACCTAAAAGGATAACGTTGTTCTTAGTCTTTCTCGCTAAGATTTCAATGATCTTTCTAATCTCTTCATCTCTACCGATGACAGGGTCGATCTTTCCCTTCTTTACTTCTTCGTTGATATTCCTACCAAATTTAGCAAGGATATCTTTGTCATTTTCATAGTCTGGAACTTGATTCATATTCATAAGTTTATCCTCCTATCAATATCAGTATAGCACAAAATTAGCACTCTTCAAGCGAGAGTGCTAAAAATTTTCTTTACGTAGTAAAAATATAAAATTGTTCACAGTTATATCTAAACATCATTTATAATGATGATATGAAGCTCGGAAAATTAATCCTCAACATCTTAAAGATCAAAGTTAGTCATGAAAATGCTGCCAAGTGCAGAAAACTTATTTTTGATAAGAAATATAATCCTAAACGTGATATTCCTTATATTGATGATGGGAATAATTATCATAAATTCGATTTATACTATACCCCAGTTAAAGATAAGAAGAACTGCCTAGTTATCGATATCCATGGAGGCGCGTATATCTTTGGGCATAGAGAAGAGAATTATACATTCGGCACAGTGTTTTTAGATGCCGGATTTGATTTCATCTCTATCGACTATATTCCTAATGACGGCAAACATTCAATCAATGATATCGTCGATCAATGCGTGAAATGCATCAGTTATATCGCTACTCATTTAGAAGATTATGGATTTAATAAAGATTATAAAATAGTGTTAACAGGCGATTCAGCAGGTGGACATTTAGCCTCCACTATCACCGAATTATTCCTCGATAAAGAATATGCTGGTTTATTAGGATATGAATTACCATATCTTAATATCAAAGCCCTTGCCATTAACTGTCCAGTATTTAGATTCGTGGATTTAGGAACTGATGCCTTATCTAAATCAGGATTAAAAAGAATGCTAGGCCCTGATTACGGAGATAAAGAAAAAGCAAAACTAATCTGCCCTGCTACCCATATTGATTCTTTATCAGTCCCTCTATTCGTCTCCACTTCTAAAAACGATTTCATTAGAACAATAGGAGCAGAGTCCGTCTTACCATATATGAAAGATAATAAAGATTTTGAATATCTATATATTGAAGATGAATCTGCTGGTCATGTTCATAACATCTTAGATATCACTACAGAAGCATCAAAAAAAGTCAACCAAGCGATGATTGACTTCTTCTCTAAAGCTATTAATAACTAGTTCAGTTTTAGAACTGTCATTCCGTTAACGAAATATATCACCGTTAACACGATAATAAATAATAAAACTATGGATGTGATGATTAGATAAGTTACCACTCCGTTTTGTTTTTTATTAATTGCTATCACACATAAAACGATGACAACGATATCAAATATCATCGCCGGTATTGCTACATATAAATAATATGGGCTTAATTCGGTTATATGGTTTGGCGCGTCAAAAAACTTCTGGGCCAATCCCCAAGCTTTTCCCACGAATTGACGGTACCCTTCTGATAGTAAAATCAAAAAAGCGGTAAACACTGTCGGTACTGCAATGATAATAATTACAATAATGGTTGCGAATAATCCCGCAATCGCGGAAAGCACAGGCATGAAATAAAAAGATAAAGCGGCAATAGAAATTATCATCGCAGGGATGAGAAAGCCAAACGTTACCTTTTGTAATTTAGTTTTTCTATTATTTGAAAACTTTATTTTCTTTTTGTATGAAGGAACACCATCATCAGGAACACTATTTTTAGGGGGAGAATTAAAACCTATCTTTTCGACAGGTTTTTCTTCTAATTCGTTATTTATTTTTTCTTCTTCCATTATTAAAAATCGGAACTTGAACTTGAATCACTTGATGAGCTTTGATCTCTTCTTTGTCTATCAACGATGAGGTCAATCGCGATCACAAGAGAAACGAAAGTTGGTAAATCGTATTTATCATCTAAATCCAAGACGAATGAATCTCTTAAAGAAATCATACGAGAGATATGACCAATCTCTTGTCCATTAAGAGTGATATGGTAATCATATTGGAGGATGTTACCTCTAATTTGTAAATCACCTAAGTCAGAGGTGACGTAATAATGGTCATGAAGAGAGAATATCTTTCTTCTCACCATTGCTACTATAGTTTTATCTGGTTTTTCCACAAAGGCTTTTCTTTGGAATAATCTCCAGAATTTATTTCTCACGACAAATAAAGTATTGCCCGATAAATCTTGGACAAATTTCTTACGTGTAAAAGAGAATATCTTACCCTTAACGAATAAGACGTCTTTTTCATCCATATCTTTAACAGTGGAACTACCACCTAAAGATACCCATTTATTTCTAATTGAAACTTGCATATATTTGTCTCCTATATCTACCATTATTTAACTAAATTATTTTTTATATAGCAATTATTTAATGAAATTATCACATCTCTATTCTCAAGAACAAATTTACGCATTTGTATAAACATTCGGACAATATCAACACTCATTTTTGTGGCCACTTCACTTCTTAATACGTCAACAAGTGATATTATTCCATGTTCAGTGTAAACAAATGGATTGTATCTTCTTTTAGAAGATACTGGACATGAGGTCGCAAAATGCGACCGCAAACTATATCGTATTCCTCAACCAGTTAATTGAGAGCAAAAGACTTCTTAAAACCTTTCTCTATTAAATATAAAGAAAACCCTCTTTTGAGGGAATTCTTTTAAATATAACAAGTAGCTATTATCTTGCGTCTAACTTTTGACGAAGTTTAGCAATCTTTGGTGATCTCTTTTCGAGTTCTTTGAAGTCCGCTTCGCTTGGAGTTTGTTGCTTGCCGACCGCGACGAAGTTACGAAGAACACCAACTAAGATAAATGGTCTACCCACAACTCCGTGGATCATTGACCAAATGATAACCGCTGCTAACGCACAGGCGAAAATACCTAATGTATTTGGATTTGTAATAAATTCAGAAACAGTTCCACCAGAGCTAGCCGCTGCTTCTTTAATAACATCTGATAATTGGATGAATAGATTTGGGAAAGCGAAATATGTCACTGCGTAAAATCCCCCAAATAAAGCGCCACCAACAACTAAGAGTGAAACAGCACCCATACCAAAGATTCTGCCAATATTACGGAATAATGTTTTTCCGCTTTTAAAGAAGATGACTGCACCTTCACATGCTGCTTTAGTAACACCAACATCTTTACGGTACATAACCCATCCTAAGCAACAATCGATTAAATAACCGAGAAGAACTTGGACAGCACTATCAATAGCAGAAGCAACGGATTCACCAGCTTGTCCGCCAACCATCGAACCCACTCTTGTAGTGAGACGGCCGATTTGTCTAAACATGCTTTTGATAACACCAGTGACAAAGAAGAAAGCAGTGATTTTAGCAAATCTACCTTTCACTTCCGCAAAGCCAGCTTGAACGATGTGGTCATCTGGAAGTTTGTCATCAGCAACACCTTTAGTCATCATTGCAATCTGCGCGGCTTTGATGCGGTTGAGCACTAAATAATCAAAAGCAACGGCAAAGATGATACCAACCACAAAGCCAATTGCTAATCCGATAAGCGCTCTTGTCGCGCTGCCACCAGCGATGAAGTATCCAGCAACACAACATCCAACCATAACTGCAACAGATACAAGCCCTAAACCAAATAGAATGAATGAGAACGGTAATGTTTTCTTGTATACTTGGAAATTTGTCATAATTATCCTCCTAATGAATATCTAGATTATACTTATTTAATTAACAAAAGTATATTGAATAATATTTTTATATTGCACGAATAACAAACGTGTATAATAGGTGGGTATGGTTAGAAACGATATAAAACAATTTGTTGATAGTATTCCTAATGATGTCACTATTGTCGCTGCCACTAAATATGTCGACGCAAATGATATGAAAATATTATCTATAAATGGTATCAATAACTTCGGTGAGAACCGTGTTGATTCCTTTTTATCTAAATATGAAATATTAAAAGATAATAAAAATATTAAATGGCATTTTATTGGACATTTACAAAGAAATAAGGCAAAAAGTGTCATTAATTTAATTGACTGTTTGCATTCTTTGGATTCCCTAGAGCTCGCGAAAAAGATCGATGAATTAAGGTCTACACCACTCGATACATTCATCGAAGTATCAATCAATTTAGAAGAGAATAAAAACGGTGTTCCATATTATGAAGTAGAAGAATTCATCAAGCAAATAATGAACTATAAAAACATCCATCTCGTCGGTCTTATGATGATGGCCTATAAAAATAGTTCTAATCCATATGCTGAGTTTAACAAATTAAGAGAACTAAGAGATCAATTAGAAAATAAACTTAATATCAAATTACCTTATCTATCAATGGGCATGAGCGATGATTATCTAGACGCGATTAAAGCAGGCGCGACCCATATAAGATTAGGAAGAATATTGTTCAAGTAGAGGTAGAAATATGAGCGGAGTAGAAATTGCAGTATTAGTGTTATCCATTGTCGACGCGGTATGTTGTCTAGTATGTCGACTACCACAGATCATCAGAATCTATAAACTCAAGCAAGCAGAAGCGATTTCAATATCCTTCTGGAGCTGCAACATCCTCTCCTGCTTAGTTTGTATCACTGCTTTCTCTTTGAAGTTATTTGTCTTAGGAGAAGTCACTACTGTGATATTCCTCTCCTCTGCAATAATGAACCTTGTCCTTAACGGCATTGTCTTAGGACAAACCATTTATTACCGCAGAGCAAATTCTCAAAAAGCAACTATAAGTCAATAAAAAAACATTTTGACCTGTCTAGTGGTACAAAATGTAATTTCCTAGATTTCTTTCTTTCACCAAAATAATACGTTTACAAAACGGCTTCAAAAATGTCAAGAAGTTCATCTAAGTCCTGAGTTATTGTTTCATATACAATTGTATAGTCTGTTTCCCCATATTCATGAACTATCCCGTTTCTAAAACCCATTATTTTGCCCCAGGGCACATAGTCATTTTTTCTTTTGAATTCATCTGAAAGATTTTTAATATTTTCAATGAGTTGAACCAGTCTAAACATAATCGCATCAATCAGTTCTTCGTCTAACATAAATTCTTCATATGTCTTGTTTCCTATATATCTTTGAATGGCTTTGATATTTTCATTTGCCTTTGAAGCGTAATATTGATCATTTTTCAAATTATCCATATATTTTTATCCCGTCCTTCATGATTTCGCAAACTAATTCCAAATTGTTTTCTAAATTATTGAATCTAATTAAATCAATCCTTTTATGCAAAACAGTTCGAATGGCTTCACTCAACCCAGCAAACCTTAATCCAGTAAGAGAAGTTGATACGCATAGATCTACATCGCTGTTGTCTTTTGCGTAGCCTTTTGCGTAACTACCAAACAGATAACAAAATTCAATTTTTCCTTTGTATTCGCTGTCAAATAAAGAAGTTAATTCGTTCTTAATTGTTTCTATTGAAAGCATTCCCTTATCTTCCGTAATTTCATATTTATTCATAAGCTTTTGAATCATTGACTCTCGCTTCAACGAGTTACCATAATCATTATTATTTTCATAGCGTATATATGTTCTTAAAGGGACACCAACACTACTAGCTGCCAAAGCTTGCGATATTTGATATTTATTTCTAATTTGTAAAAGCGTCATATTTCTTTCTCCAATTGCATCCTATCATATTTGGCATACGTTTTCAACATATATATGCCGTTTTGTCATATTATATTAAATATTCATGCCGTTTTGTCATACTTTAGTCATCGATTGATAGACGCAATAATACTAATTAGGGTCAAAAACGCAGATGTTTATTATATTGATATAATAAAAACGACCGTGACAGGTCGTCTCATTTTTAGCTGTGGCGGGGGCACAAGGACTCGAACCCTGATTGACGGTTTTGGAGACCGCTGTACTACCTTTGTACGATACCCCCAGGACGTTAGATCTTATAAGGATCTAGCAATTTGCGACACTTTTGACATATCCACTTTACCAGCGAAGTTTGTCTTGAAGTGCTTCATGATATTTGGAAGAGATTTATCATCGAGTTTAGCGATTTCCGCTCTAATCTCATCTTCACTGAGTTGTTGTGGTAAGTATTTCTTAATCACATTCTCTTGACGAGTGATGGAATCGATTCTCTCTTGGTTATTAACTTTCGCATATCCTTCTTTTTCATCAGAGAGTTCTTTGAGAACTTTTTGAATGATGGATAATAATTCTGCATCGCCAAGTTCTTTACCAGCCGCTCTAGCTTCCACTTCTTGTAGCTTATATTTAGTTAAGACTACTGAGAGGATGCTTCTCGCATCTTGGTCTTTAGCTTTCATCGCTTCGATATTGGCTTTTTGTAAATCGTTAATTAACATAGATTACCTCTTCGCAAGTAGTATTATAAACAAAATCTTTATAAGATTAAAGAAAGTTTATACAATTTTTGAAAAGGAGTCTTCCAAACATGAAAAAAGAATTATTAGAACAATATGCAAAACTACTCGCGAACGTTGGTATCAATGTCGAAAAAGGTGAGGAAGTTTGGATTAATGCTGGTCTTGACCAACCAGAATTCGTGAGAATGGTTGTCGAAGAATGCTATAAAGCGGGTGCTAAAAGAGTGCAAGTTGATTGGCATTATGATCCTCTCGCGAAACTTAATTACAAATATATGAGTTTAGGTGAGCTCAGCAAGGTCACCCCTTATCGTCTTGCTAAACTCAAATATTCGGCAAAGAAACTCCCTTCTGTATTGCACATCGTCAGCGATGACCCTGATGCCTTGAAAGGTGTCAATGTTGCTAAGATGGCCAAAGCGAGAATGAAACAATATCCAAAGATCAAACCATATAGAGATGCGATGGATGGGAAATACAAATGGTGTATCGCTGGTGTCCCTGGAGTGAAATGGGCAAAGAAAATCTTCCCAAATCTCTCTGATGAAGAAGCCGTTGAAGCATTATGGGAAAAGATTTTATTAACTAGCCGTGTTGATGAACATAACACAGTTCAAAACTGGAAAGAACATAACGAATTCTTAGTTAATCAATCTCAGAAACTTAAGGACCTCAATTTAAAATACCTCTACTACAAATCATCAACAGGCACTGATTTTAAAGTTGAACTCATCGAAGGTATCAATTGGGGTGCGGGCATCGAACACACCGATAAAGGAAAAGTCTTCAATCCAAATATTCCTACAGAAGAAGTCTTCACTTCTCCTCTTGCCGGAAGCTGTGAAGGTAAATTAGTCGCCACTAAACCACTATCATATCAAGGTCAATTAATCGAAGATTTCTATTTCATCTTTAAAGACGGTAAAGTTACTGAAGTCGGCGCGAAGAAAAACCAAGAAGCATTAGAGAAAATGGTAAAGATGGATGAATGCGCTTCAATGTTAGGCGAAGTCGCGTTAGTCCCATATTCTTCCCCAATCAATCAAAGTGGCATTCTCTTCTATGAAACTCTTTATGATGAAAATGCTGTCTGTCACGTCGCTTTAGGTGCGGGCTTTAAAGAACTCCTTCCTGATGGACCAAGTCTCACCACTGAGCAAGCACAAGAAAGAGGCATCAACGATTCCATGATTCACGTTGACTTCATGATTGGTAGTCCAGACTTATCCATCGTTGGAGAAGATGTTAACGGCCACAAAATCCAAATTTTTAAAGACGGTACTTGGGCGATATAAAATAATTTTCAAACGAAAAAAGGCGGGTTTTTCCTGCTTTTTTTGTGCAAAAACTCATTATTTTACTCTTCTATATTACGATTAATTGGATTAAGGCAAGTAATTTTAATATAATTGTCTTTGGTTAAAGGAATTATAAATATGAAAGCAAAAATGGATGAGTTTAAAAAAGCCAAATTAATATATACGATTGAACTACTCGTATTCGCTGTTGCATTTTTAGTAGTCGCGATACTTCAGTATGTAAGAATTATCAGATTCAATGATACCCATCTCCGCGTCATCAATTGGATAACAATATTTGGAAGCGCGATTGGGATTCTCGACTTCATTTGGTTTTTATCTTCCCCAGTGAGAAAGAAGAAAAATTCCATGCTCGATAAATGCTTATTAGTCCCCTTAATGATTTATATTATGGTCTTTGATATCATTTGCTTTATCAATAATGATAATCCACAGCTCGAATTAGCCCAAATCATGATCCCTGTCGCGTTAAGCTATGTCACTCTCATTTATTCATTTGAAGCGATTTATCACTGGTATCACCCAGTTCCAATGCTCTATGAAGCTATTGAAGAAGATAAAGAAAAAGAAAATCCACAAGAGGAAGTTAAACCTGATGTGGATGATGAGATAAAAGAAGAAGATAAAATTAGCTAATCAACGAAATGGCCAAACTTGGCTTTTTCTTCATAATCGAGATTAAGCATATTTAAATCTTTAATAATATTACGTGGCTCGCATTCCCTATATAAAGAGTCATCGACTATAAGATTACCTTTATCGGAATCGACATAAATTGCCATTGGGCGAGCCACCCCGATTGCATAGGAGAGTTGGACCTCACACCATTTGAGGCCTTTTTCTTTTAATAATCTCTTCGCGATTTCTCTTGCTTTATAAGCACCAGAGATATCCACTTTAGTGGGATCTTTACCATTCATTGATCCACCACCGACGTTTGCAAATCCTTGATAAGCATCGACAACGATCTTTCTACCGGTTAATCCACTATCAGCGAATGAACCACCTAAAAGGAACTTACCAGTTGGATTAATTAAGATTCTATTTGGCTTTTCTAAACCGTATTTCTTACAGAGGTTATTGACCTTATTGATGATTAATTGGTCAGTGAGGTCACGATGTTCTTCACTGTTGCAGTAGCTCACTAAGAAAGTATCGATTGCTTGAAGAATGAATTCATCATCATATAGACCGGTGATTTGAGCTTTGCCGTCTGGGTAAAAACTATTATTAGAATGAACGAGTTCATCATACCATCTCGCGAGATCTTGGAGGATGACCATCGCTTTTGGCAAAAGTACATCCGTATCATTACAAGCATAACCAAACATCATGCCTTGATCCCCTGCTCCATAGACATCAACGCCATCCGAGATATCTTGTGATTGTTTAGATAATTTGATATTCACTTGATATTCTTCTTTATACCCAATATCTTTAATCACTCTTTTGGCAACACTAGCGACATCAACATTTGCTCTGCTCGTCACTTCTCCAACGATATATACCTGTTCATCTTTAATCATCGTTTCCACTGCCACTCGAGATGACTTATCACCTTTTAAATAAGCAGTAAGTAAGGCGCCTGAAATCTGGTCGCAGATTTTATCAGGATGTCCTCTAAAAACGATTTCGTTTGAATAAAGCTTCATATGATATTTCCTCCAAAAAATAAAGCCCATACGCGATGGGCATGATAATCAGTTTGCCCATCATTCAAGCATTAGCACTTTGCTATCGCAAGTTGCTGACGGGTCATAGAGCTTGTCTCTCGCCGTACTCTTTATGGTGTTTCAATTATAGATAACAAATATTGTTTTGTAAATATGAATATTTACTTTGTGGGACCGAAAACAAAAATGAGGATGATACAGACTATCGCGATGATCAACAATACTCCTCCGACAATCACTCCTGTCCAAGGAATATCGAAATGATTTCTTCTCTCTTCTTCTGTTTCATCAGCCTTTAAATCCTTAGTCGGAATATAGCCTTCTTCTTTTTTCGCCTCTTCTTCAGCGATTCTTCTTCTACTCTTGAACATTAAACTTCCTCTTTGCAAATATCATGATATATGAGATTAAAAATGTATTTAATGGGATGTTGATAAAGCCCACCATTAGTTGGGTGATTAGTATCACCGAATAGGTTTGGAAACCAAACGCTAAACCCTTCATCAATGTGCCAAATAGAATCATCACCACCACTTCGATGATGAAACAAGCAAATGATACTTGATAGGCGTTAAATAGTTGACTGTCGCTTCTCTTTTTAAAATATTTCTCAGTAAAAATGATGCAGATAGTTAATAGAGTTAATAATCCAAATAAGATGAGAGGGATAGCGATTCTTTGCCAATTCTCAATCGTATATGTGGAACTATATAAAGTTAATTCATTATTTAATAATAGAAATAAAGTAACCGCGGTAAGAATGCCAACAAAGGAAGTGATTTCTATTCCAAACATAATCTTCTTATTTTTAATCTGTCTCACTAGCATAAAGATGAAATAGCTAACAAATCCCATAAGACCATAGATTGCCGTAATCTGTGGGAAGAAAGACATGCTTTTTGGGTCAAAGATGAGATAGCCTAATAAGTCTTCCGCGACACCGATGAGAAGCCCATACCATGGACCTAAAAGAATCGAAGCGAAGATTAATAAAGCACATCCACCTAAGGAGATGCGTAAGAATGGAACGATTGGAATATAATTAATCGCTAATACTTTTTGAAGAATGATGATTAAAGAGATGAAGATACCAGCAAAGGTGATCTTCTGCACTTGAGATAGATTACTTCTAAGTAAATCTAACTTCATGATTCTTTTAACTCCTTCTTCACTAGTGAAGCGAAAGCTAATGAACCAGTCACAAGAATATTGTCATCTGGATATTGTTCAATTAATGATTTGATCAAAGCGAGGTGATCATTTTCAAAACGATAGTCTTCAACGAAGAGGAAATAGTCGTCATATGTTCTCGCGCGAGGGTGATCAAAAGTTGTAAGAATAACTTCGCTTCCCGCTAAACCGATACGTGGAAGCATAGAAGTGATATTTTTATCTTTAAAACAGGCAAAGACAATATGAGTGTTCGCACCTGCAAATTTACGGTTATAAGAATCGACAAGAGCGTTGATACCTTCAACGTTATGAGCCCCATCAACAATAAGGCGTGGA
Source organism: Erysipelotrichaceae bacterium (assembly GCA_015059065.1). Taxonomy (GTDB): domain Bacteria; phylum Bacillota_I; class Bacilli_A; order RFN20; family CAG-826; genus SIG220. The sequence continues at coordinate 41,672 of SVBE01000004.1, forward strand.
TGAGTTAAAATCGTTTCCATCCTCACTGGAATATCCACTGTTTTTAATCCTGCTTTAATAGCATCTAAGGAAATAGGGAATCTCTCTTTTAATGTCTTCACTGCTTCAAGCGCAATGATTGCATCAGTAATGGAATAATAAGCATCAGAAGAAACTTCTAAATCTTTATAGACATCGTAATCAAAACGAATGCCTTTATCTAAATATGTAGAGCTTGCGATTTCTCCAATACGAACGATTGGGGATTCTTTTTCATTAGCGATTTCTGCGATAGTATTAAGGGCTTCTTCGGGGATATTTCCAAGCAAAACTGGAACATTTTCATAAATAATGCCACTTTTATGGGCAGCGATTTCCGATAATGTTCTTCCTAATACTTCAGTGTGTTCCAACGCGATTGTGGTAATGATGGAGAGGATTGGTTCAAAGATGTTAGTCGCATCATATTCTCCACCCATCCCACATTCGATAACGCATATATCACAGTCAACTTTTTGAAAATATGTAAAAGCGATAAAGGTCTCGATTTCAAAAGGAGAGAGGTCGTATTTCTTAAAAGCTTTTTGATATTCTTCAAAAATGCTGAATAAGTCATCATCAGAGATATCTTCACCATTCACTTTTATCATCTCGTTGACCTTATAGAAATATGGGGAAATAAACGTACCAACTTTATATCCGGCTTGTTTTAACATGCTTGATAAATAATAGGTGGTGCTTCCTTTACCGTTAGTTCCAGCGATATGAATGGAAGGAATGTTAAAGGAGAATTTCTCTTTCCTTAAGAAATTATCAAAATTATCTCTTTGATAATCACTTCTATTAAACTGTTTTAATGTCTCACTAAAATCCATCAATAGTCACCCCTTCTCACTTCGCGTTCTATATCGCGGTTTTTAATCGCTTCTTTCTTGTCGTAGTTCTTTTTGCCTTTTGCTAAAGCAATTTCCACTTTGCAGCGACCTTTTTTCAAATAGACCTTCGTTGGCACTATCGTATATCCTTCCGCGTTGACTTTATGATCAAACCAACGGATTTGTTTTTTATGCATCAAAATCTTACGAGTGCGAAGAGGTTCGTGGTTGAAGATATTGCCATAGTCATATGTCGGGATATGCATGTTCACAATTTCTGCTTCCCCGTTTCTAATCAAGATATAGGCATCTCCGATTGAACAGCCCTTCACTCTTAAGGCTTTTATCTCTGTCCCTAATAGAGAAATACCGCACTCTTCAAAATCAGAAAGAAAGTAGTTAAAAGAGGCCTTGCGATTACTCGCTAAAAGGCGATTGTTTTTGCTCTCCTCACGACCTTTATTTTTATTAGCCATAATTTCTCCTTAATAGGGCAGGTAAGAATATCTTACGTGTTAGATTATTGTAGCATTACTCATTGTTACGAGCAACACGTATACAAAAGATTTTAACCAAACCAGTAAACATTTCAATCAAGATGTGCTAATATCATTGTTGCTATGGAAAATATCGAAATAGAAATTAACAAAACATTAGACAAAATTAGACACTTCTTACAGAAAGATGGTGGCGACATTAAATTCATCTCCTTCGATGAAACAACTGGTGTAGTATCGGTTAGTATGCATGGTGCTTGTGCCGGATGCTCATTCGCTAACGACGACATCAAAGAACTAGTCGAAGTTATTCTCACCGAAGAAGTGCCAGGCGTCAAAGCAGTTGTACTCGCTGAAGGCAGTTTCTAACTTGGGGTATCGCCAAGCGGTAAGGCATCGGCCTCTGACTCCGACATTTCCCTGGTTCGATCCCAGGTACCCCAGCCAAATAAAAAAATAAGCAGTCATTAAGTTGGCTGCTTTTTTACATCAAGAAATTTTCAATTCGATTAAGGAGAATAAATCCTCCCCTATTCACTACATCTTTTCGGTTATAACGAATTGGGGTGCCATCAGGTTTAATGACCACACCACCCGCTTCTTCAAGAATGAGTTGAGGAGCGGCTGTATCCCATTCCTTAGTGCCAGAATTGAGTCGATAAGATAATTCCGCTTTTCCTTCTGCAATGATGCAAGCTTTAGTGGAAGCTCCCGCTTCATAATATCTTTTAATCTTATCGGAATGTTTTTCAATGAGCTGTTTTTCAGTCTCACTAAAGAAATGAATTGAGGTTAGGCAGGTTAAATCTTCTGTTTTATTATTGACGTGAACTTTTGTTATGTTACCGTTCCTAAGAACATAAGTTCCGTTGCCTTTAGAAGCGAAAAATAAATCACTGCTAGTAGGAATATAAACGACTCCAACCACCACTTCGTGTTTATAAGCCAAAGCGATATTAACAGCAAATCCACGTCCATGATTAACAAAATCTTGGGTGCCATCAAGAGGATCAACAATCCACACATAATCATTATCTAATCTTGACAAATCGTCGTCAGTTTCCTCAGATAATATAGCAAAATGCGGATATTTTTCTTTTAATCCACTTATGATGATCTCGTTAGAAGCGCGGTCTGCAGAAGTGACTGGAGAGTCATCGCTTTTAATATCAACTTCAAAAGAACCATGATAAAATTCCATGATCTTTTTCCCCGCTTTTACGGCGAGATTTTTCGCGAGTTCTAATTCATTTTCCCACATAATAATAAATAAAAGTCTATCTAGAACCTAGAATATTGGATTTAAGATAGACTTATAATTTGTAGTTTAATTAGCTATTGAGGGCTTCCTCTTCTTTGCTACTGTCGTCCTCATCTTCTTCATCTTGACCAAAATCGGATCTTTCTTCCTCAACTGGTTCAGCGAATGTCTTGTTGTATTCTTCCTCTTCAACTTCTTCACTATCGGAATCAGAAGTATCCATATCGGAATAGACATCTTTCATATCGATGTGGACTTTGTCAAATGTGTGTCTACTTCTTAAATCCCATTTGTTCTCACCAAGAGTCACAAAGCGACCATCGAGAAGTAAGGAAGTATAGAAAGAACTAACTTTCTTATTTGCTTCTTCTTCGCTGAAGCCTTTTTGTTTGACTACATAAGCCCAAATTTGTTTGAAAGTCACTGATTTTGGTTTTGAGTCTAAGAACTCATGGGCTAATTCTAACATTGATCCTTGCATATTCTACTCTCCTTTACATATGTTCGGGTGTATTCACGCCTACTAGGAATAAGGCGTTCTTAACAACTTGTTTAATCGCTTCACATAAAGCGAGCCTAGATGCAGATACTTCTATAGAAGAACGATCCACAATCTTTGTATCGTTATACCAAGAATGCACTGATTCTGCAAGTTCATGTACATAATTGGTAATTTTATTTGGTAATAAATCTTTCGCCGCACTTTCCACTACTTTTGGGAAATCCGCTAAAGTCTTTAAGATTAATTTTTCTTTTTCTAAACTTAAATATTGTCCAGTTTCATCGATAGCGATATCTTCACCCATCTTAAGTACAGAACACATTCTCGCATAAGCGTATTGACTATAAAAGACAGGATTAGATGAACTTTGTTCAACCGCGAGAGATAAGTCGAAGTCTAAATGTGTGCTTGGCATACGCATCGCGAAGAAATATCTCGCTGCATCAACACCAACCTCTTCCACTAATTCTCTAATCTTATAAGCATCTCCTGCTCTCTTAGAAGCTTTCTTTTCCACACCATCTTTAATGAAACGGACCATTTGAATTAATTCAACGCTTAAAACATCTTCTTTATATCCATGCATCATTAAAGCACTCTTCATACGATTGATATAACCGTGGTGATCAGCACCTAAGACATCGATTAAGCAATCAGCTTTTCTGCTTAATTTATTGAGGTGATAAACGATATCTGGAAGGAAATAAGTATAATCACCATCGCTCTTTACAATTACTCTATCTTTATCATCAAGGAATTCAGTGGTCTTAAGTAAAAGAGCGCCATCTTGTTCATAAGTATATTTCTCTAAATACTTTAATTCGTTTTCAACCGCGTTATTCTTTCTGATTTCTTTTTCAGAAGTAAAGACATCAAATTCCACTCCAAAGCTGGAGAGGTCACGTCTCACTTTCTTCATTTCTTTATCGATACCAATTTCTTTAAAGAATGCGATTGGATCATCATAGGAAAGAGGTCCTTCCCCATATTCATCTAGCACTTCTTTTGCTATATCAATAACATCTTGACCATGATATCCATCTTCAGGAAGAGTAAATGGTTTTCCTAATAATTCAAAATAACGTGCTTGAATTGATAAGGCGAGGTTCTCAATTTGTTTGCCAGCATCATTGATGTAATATTCTTTAATCACATCATAGCCAGAGAAAGCTAAGATACGAGCTAAGCTATCACCAATAGCAGCGCCTCTAGCTGTACCAACATGTAAATCGCCAGTTGGATTAGCGGAAACAAATTCAACGTTGACTGTCTTGTTCTTATATTCACCGCGTCCATAGTCATCTTTCTGATTTAAGATGAGGGAAATCACATTCTGTAACGAATCATCTTTAAGGAAGAAATTCATAAATCCAGGACCAGCAATTTCCACATGGTCAACATAACTCTTATCAAGGTTATCAATTAATAAATTCGCGAATTCTACAGGGTTTTTACCGTTCTTTTTCGCATATTTTAAGCAAACGTTGCTCGCATAATCACCATGAGAAGCATCTCTACTTTTCTCGACGAAAACATCACTGAGCTCGACTTCAATGCCGAGTTTATGAAGTGCGTTTTTAATATTGTTTTTAAGTTCAATAACTAAATCCATTATACCGACTCCAATGTCACTACAGCGTATGCTTCAACAGCTTTTCCTTCTCCGACTGGACCAAGCTTTTCATTAGTTCCTGCTTTAACGGAAACTACAGAAATATCCGCGTGAAGTAAGCTAGCAATATTCTTTCTCATCTCTTCGATATAATCTTTGAGTTTTGGTTTTTCTAAAGAGATAAATACATCGAGGTTGTTGAGATGATAACCAAGAAGTTTCATCATCTTATAAACCTCATTCATAATGATCGCGGAATCCATATTTTCGGTATCGCGGTCATTATCTGGGAAATGTTTTCCTAAGTCACCAAGGGCTAATGCACCTAAAATCGCTTCTGCCACTGCATGATAAACAACATCTCCATCGCTATGGGCGGCTTCTCCTAAATAATAAGGAACATGGACACCACCAAGCATCAATTTGCGATCCATCACTAAGCGATGAATATCTTTACTGAATCCAATTCTAATCATATTATTTCTTACTCACATTGAACTTGAAGAACATGATATCACCGTCGTTTGGATAATACCCTTTACCTTCAGTTCTCAACTTTCCGTTATCTTTAACAGCGGCTTCACTGCCGAACTGCTTAATTGCGTCATAAGTATAAACTTCCGCGCAGATAAAACCTTTTTGGAAGTCTGTATGAATCACACCAGCGCATTCTGGTGCGCTCATGCCTTTGATAAATGTCCACGCGCGGCATTCATCACTACCAACTGTAAAGAATGTTGATAAATTTAGTAACTTATATGTGGATTTGATAACTTTCTCTAATCCTGATTCTTCAACACCGAGTTCTGCGAGATACTCTTTTCTATCTTCTTCGCTTAATTCGGATAATTCACTTTCAATCTCACAGGAAACCGGAATGACTTCACTGCCTTCTTTAGAAGCATATTCAACTACTTGCTTATATAATTCGCAGTTATTGATATCGCCTAATGCATCTTCTGAAACATTCGCGACATAAATAATTGGTTTTTTCGTTAATAAGAAATAGTTTTTAGCCGCGTATTCTTCTTGCTCCTTGCTGAGTTCAACAGTTCTCGCTGCTAAACCTTGTTCAAGAGCCTCTTTAATTGGAGAGAGAATGCTCATCTCTAACATTGAATCTTTATCTTTTAAGATACGAGCTTTATTCGCTACTTTATCAATACGTTTATTAACGGCATCTAAATCCGCCATCACAAGTTCAAGATTGATGACTTCGATATCTCTCACTGGATCAACGCTGCCTTCAACGTGGATGATATCATCAGATTCAAAAGCTCTAACGACTTCCACGATCGCATCGCATTCACGAATATGCGCGAGGAATTGGTTGCCTAAACCTTCACCTTTAGAAGCACCTCTCACTAAACCAGCAATATCATAGAATTCAACTGTGGCAGGGATAGTTCTTTCAGGTTTAAAAAGATTGGATAAAAATTTCAATCTTTCATCAGGAACATTGACCACACCTGTATTTGGATTAATGGTCGCAAAAGGATAATTCGCTGCTTCGACATGCGAATTGGTAATCGCGTTGAATAACGTCGACTTTCCTACATTTGGTAATCCTACAATACCGGCCTTTAATCCCATAGCGTTTTATAGTATACAACAATCGTTCTCTAAATCAAAGATTTATAGATGAAAAAACTATTTTATCGCCTCAATTGGGGAAATATTTGCATATTTGATGCATATTAATAAGCTCGATAATAACGAGATAGATGTAGCAAGAATGAACATTGCCAAAAAGGCAAAAGGATTCAAAGAGAATGATGTTGAACTCGACAATGTCTCACCGATGCTATATGAGATAAAGTAACTGATAAAGATTAGTTCAATAGATGATAACAAAAAGGACAATAAACTGATGAGCATCGAATAGAAAACCATGAATTTACATGATTCCGTCTTTGATACCCCAAGACATCGAGATAGGCCGATATCTCGCTTGCTTTCTAAGAAGTGAAGTAAGTTTGTAACGCTCATAAGGATGATAGATATAGCGACCGCAATCAAAGAGAAAATGTTCATAGCAATTTCGATATAACCACACACTTCTCTGACATTCTCATCTATATCTCCTAATGGATTGACAACCTCATATTGGGGATAATCTCGTTGTAGTTCCTCCTTAATCGAATTCATATCGCGAACATCGTTAACATCAAAGCATAAACTATTGATGAATAGGTCGTATGAAGATAATCCAAATCTTTGTTTAAAAACAGATAATAGCCAGTCTGTCTCTTGATAAATAACATAATCGTCTCCACCTTCAATTCCCACGATTTTTAAAGGAATAGTTGTAAAGTCTCTGACCACAAAATCAGCGTTATAGATTCTTTCATTAACTAGATAAGAAAAATAGAGGTATGAAGGATTATCTTTATTGATATTAAGTGAATCATATAGACCTTTTGACACCACTATTTCATCGATGCTATTAAATGAAAATGTTGGTCTTTTGCCATGAATATTGCTAAAATTCACGCCTTTTTGCATTCCTCTTGAATAATGACCGATACATAACCCAGGACTATTTTGTACATGTTCATATTCATCAATACTTAATGTTGAAAAGATGTTTAAATTCTCTTCTAATAAATCTTTATCTAAAGAGAAATAAGCATAATGAGAAAAGCCCATCATCAAGCTAGACGAATATATCGCGTATCCGTTAGAGGAACCTATCAAAGGATTAGATAAATATGGATGCGTATCTAAAATGTGATCTATTTTCCGATAAGGAATATCAACTCCGTTATTGATGAGCAAAAGAATTTTATCAATTGAGGATATCGGTTCATCCTCTTCAATGGTAAGAGGAAAAAATGAAGAGTTCGCGAGCTCAAAAACATAATCATCTGATAATCTGTCATCTCGTAACTTCCTAAATAAGACGTCTGTCTCTTCTCTGCACTGTAAATAATATAACTTCTTTAATTGCCATGGCTTCTTACTCGAAGCAGATACGCTTGTTGTAGAAGGGAAACGCATGCTCGTTTCAAAGATATATTCATTCCAAAGATGGTTATAGTGATAAATAGTTGGCTTAAGAGATAAAGTAAAACCACGAATAATAAATGATTGTTGATCATCATACTCCCATAAATCGTTACGACCGTTAAACACTACCTTTAAATCATGGGTAGCTATATAGGCAGAAAGATAATCAACGTTTTTCACAATTTTCAGTTGATCACAAATTAGCTGAATAAGATTGAGATTTAAGCCCAACACTATTTCATTATTATTAAGAGAATAAGGTCGACGCGGATAAACGGTTTCTTGATATAAATCTAGCCACTGAAATTCATTTATTTGTTTTCCTCCTAACCCAGGAAGAGGGAATCTCGACATATCCGTATCAATAACAAAATTATTAGTAGTTATAAAATGTTTATCAAAATTATTGAGATATATCTCTCCAACATCATATATTTCTTCTTTATATTTACTTGCGATATCAACCGCGTCGATATACTCCCCACCTTCCATAACCGGGATAATGTTCTTTTCATTTTTCACATTCATGATGATTTTTGTCTCATCAATTAGTTCTGAATAAGCCTGTTTAATATTTGAAGATATAGAACTAGATAATGTTAAAGATAGCCCTGTACCAATCAACCCTAATGAAATAAGGAAAGTACAAAATGAGGTTCTCCACTTACGACTTTTTAACGCCATAAAAGAATGTTTAAAAAGAAATAGCAAAGGTATTCTTGCCTTACCTTTATGTGAACCATTCATAATGATGAGGTTCTTTTCTTCCTTGTCTATAAGTGGATGCGACTCTTTGTCAATTATCTCCCCATCTTTCATTTCGATAATCATGTCCGCATATTTTCTCGTTAACTCTTGGTCGTGAGAGACAATGATAACTAAAACATTTTTACTGACCTCTTTTAAAAGGTTCATAATCCTTATCGCGTTTTCATCATCTAAAGCGCCTGTTGGTTCATCAGCAAGAATCACTTTCGGGTCATTAGCTAGACTCCTTGCAATCGCTACTCGTTGTTTTTCTCCACCAGAAAGAGTGTTTACCCTCTGCTTTTCTTTGCCTTTTAATCCAACCAAAGATAAAAGATCATCGCATTTTCTCTTCTTTCTAACGCGGGGAATATTAGGAGAGATGTCTAATGCGAACATGACATTATTCTCAACAGTATCAAGATTGAATAATTTAAAATCTTGAAAGACGAAGCCAATGTTTTTGTTACGGAAATCATTTCGTCCCTGTTCAGAGAGATTTTCTAAGGAAATACCATTGATAGTAATCTGTCCGTTATAGGTTAATAATGATGATATGCAGTTCAATAATGTTGTCTTCCCACATCCAGAATCTCCACATATTAAAACTAAACCTGTATCTGGTAAAGAAATGCTTACATCTTTTAAGACTTTATGATCCCCAAATGATTTCGATAAATTATTGATAAAAATCATTCTTCTCTTAGCTCCTCATTAACAGCGATTCTTTTAGAAAAAACAATGGGGATAAATGTCGATAAAATCACCACTATTATAGAGGCAATAATTAAAGCCAAATAATATGAATAAGGAAGGGCGATATTTTGGGATATGCTTGAAGGCAAAACAACGATATTATCTATTTTAATCAATTGAAATAATAAGTAATTTGCAAGATTTTTTATCGGAATTAACAAGGAAAATGATAAAAGTAATGATATTGCTACTATCATGATATTCTCATTAACATAAATATCGATAATCTGAAATAAATCCGCACCTAAACAGGTGAGAATCGCACTTCTTTTCTTATCTTCGCTATAAGAGGAGAAGGAGATTAAACCAACTATCAATATCGTTCCGATAATCGCGATGATCAAAAATAGTTCAACTCCAATGCATGATGCGGAAATAAGGTTTGTAAATGCTTCTTGTACGATAAGAGAATTATTTGTTATTGAAAAGGTTTCTTTTAGCTTATCTTTATCGCTAGTTATTAAATGATAATCACCGTAGTTTTTTAGAAATAGCTTATAGGAATATGAGGTTAAATAATTCGTGTCTATTTCATCCTGTATTTTTTCTTTCCATGAATAGTCGACATCCATATATTCGGAATAGTTATTTAGTAGATATGAGGAGAGATATTCATCAAGAGCAACATATGGATAATAAATCGTCGGCATTGATAAAAAGTTCAGTTCATCCACCACTCCTACAATTTTTGCCCTTTTTTCATAGACGAAAACATCATTTAAAACTGTGTTATCTTCATCGTAGGTATAGTAATTAGTTTCATATCGATGGGAGAGATCAATCCAACTGTTAAGAGGTTCACTAACATATTTCTTCATCTCTTCATAGGCTTTTTGGTTAATGACCACTTCTAATAAAGAATCTTCCTTTGGAAAATGGCCTTTAATTAAAAGCGATTTGTTCACACTATTATCGATGAAGGAATATACACTTGTATAAATAAATTCTTCTAATGGTTTATTCTCATAACTTGATGCTACATAAGTAGGAACCAAAGCATCATAATTTAATTCATAATAATAATGCTGATAGTCTCTTTTTAAACTAGCGAGATCTACTTTTGATGGTCGTGAACTCCTCACCAAGGTGATAACGCTATCTTCAAGTTTAGATGAGGTTTCTTTGCTAATTGTTGAAACACCGATATCAAGATGTTTATAACATTCTTCGTTTATTCTATTATCGATGTTTTGAATAAAACCAATCACTAAAGTAGTCGCAGTTAAGCATATTGCTAAGCTGATGCATGAAATAATGTTCCTTCCTAGTCTCCTTTTGAAGTTTGAAGAAGCTATTTTATCTACCCAATTGGCTCTATGAGACCTCTTTTTACTTTTCTCAGCTAGTTTTACCTCCCCTATTTCTTTAACCGCTTTCTGCTCGATTATTTTTCCATCTTTCATCCTTATAATGTAATCGGACATGTTGGTTAATAATGATTGGTTATGAGAGACGACGATAACTAGAACATTTTCACTGATTTTCTTAAGAAGAGACATGACCATAAATGAGTTATCGCTATCAAGCGCTCCAGTTGGTTCATCACATAATAATATTTTCGGTGAGATAGATATCGCTCTTAAGATGGCGACCCTTTGTTTTTCACCACCAGATAGTTTATTTATCTTTTGATGATATAATTCCTTAGAAAAATTAATGCTATCTAAAAGATTAATCGCTCTTTCTTCGGCTTCTTTAAAAGAATAACCATTAATAAGAAGCGGTAACGAAATGTTATATATCACATCCTGATCTTCTAATAGATTGTAGTTTTGAAATATTACCCCAATTTCATTTCGACGAAATTTCTCAATCTGTTTTCTCTTCCATCTCTTTGTCGGAGTATCGTTGATAAGAATTGTGCCAGAGGTTGGTTTATCAAGCATGGAAATCATATTGAGCAATGTGGATTTCCCACATCCTGATTTACCAAGTATCCCCACTAAACCAACATCGGGAAAAGTGAGATTAATCTCTTTAAGCACCTCAACTGAATTGTTATCAGAAATCTTAAACTGTTTATCTAAATGACTGATTTTTAATAGAGACATAAAAAAGCCCTCCTATATATAAAGAGGGCAAAAATTCAATTTTTCGACGCAGAAATTTTAATTTTGTTAAATTTCTTTATCTTCCATTAAGACTGCCGCTGGTACTTTTGGTAAGCCTGGCATAGTCATAATAGCACCTGTTAAGGCAACGATGAAGTTGGCTCCAGCAGAGAGTCTAACCTCTCTAATTGTGATGGTAAATCCGGTAGGAGCGCCTAACACTTTTGGATCATCTGTCATAGACTGTGGAGTCTTAGCGATACAAACTGGAGTTTTATCAAATCCAAGAGCTTCATAATCAGCGATTTGTTTCTTCGCTTCTTCGGTATAAACAACTTCACCTGCTCTATAAATTTCTTTGCAAATTTTCTCAATTTTGCTGCAAATCGGGAGTTTTTCATCATATAAGTAATGGAAATTAGACTTTTCAGTTTCTAATGTTTTTAAGACTAATCTTGCAAGTTCTTCGCCACCTTTTGCACCATTAGAGAAGGCATCGCAGAAGGCCACTTTATAGCCTTTAGATTCACACCATTCGCGGAGGGCTTTTGTCTCTGCTTCAGTGTCGCTTGTAAAGTGGTTGATACAGACGACAACCGGGAGTCCGTATTTCTCAATATTTTCTAAGTGATGTTGAAGATTTAAGACGCCATTTTTAAGAGCTTCCACATTTTCATTAGTGAGTTCTTCAAATGGTTGACCGCCGTGCATTTTAAGGGCTCTAATAGTCGCGACCATCACAACCGCATCTGGTTTAAGTCCAGCAACACGGCATTTGATATCTAAGAATTTCTCAGCACCAAGGTCAGCACCGAAGCCAGCTTCAGTGACCACGATTGGAGCGAGTTTAAGTCCTAACTTAGTAGCAATGATAGAGTTACAACCATGGGCGATATTAGCGAATGGTCCACCATGAATGATACATGGATTGCCTTCTAATGTTTGAACTAAGTTTGGATTGAAGGCTGCTTTCATTAATTTACAAACAGCGTGGGAGATTCTTAGCTGTGCTAATTTGACTGGATTACCATCTAAGTCATAGGCCACGATGATGTTATTGATTCTTCTAATGAAATCATCTTGGTCAGCAGCTAAACAAAGGATGGCCATTAATTCAGAAGCAACTGTGATGACAAATTCTTCTCTACGAGGAGCGACTTTCTTTTCACCATTAGAAACTGTGACATTTCGTAAGGCACGGTCATTCATATCAAGAGCGCGCTTCCATAAGATTCTATTTGGATCGATTCTTAATTGATTGCCTTGGAAAATATGGTTATCGATAACCGCGCTGATTAAGTTAATGGAGCTTGTTAAGGCGTGCATATCACCTGTGAAGTGTAAGTTGATATCTTCACTTGGAATAATAGAGGCTTTACCGCCACCTGTCGCACCACCTTTAATGCCGAATACCGGGCCTAAAGAAGGTTCTCTTAAACAGAGCATTGATGGCACTCCAATATAATTGAGACCATCTTGTAAGGCGATAGAAGTTGTTGTTTTACCTTCACCAGCTTTAGTTGGGGTGATGGCAGTCACTAAAACTAATTTGCCATTTGGTTTATCTTTTAATGTTTCATTGATTTTTAAATCAATCTTGGCCTTATCACGACCATAAGGAATGAGATATTCTTCAGGAATATGGGCTTTTTTTGCTATTTCAAAAATATTTTCCATAATATTATGTTCCTCCATTATTTAGATACTATGCTAACACGATAACAATAATTATAAAAGATAATTATCTACTAATTCTTGATACGATTTATATTCCTGGCAAACGAATTGGTGTTTAAAGAATGTCACTTGCCTTTTCGCGTAATTTCTCGTTCTCTTTTTAATGAGTTCTTTGCACTCTTCTAAAGTAATTTCATTATTTAGATAGGATATCACTTCTTTATAGCCAATACCTTGGGTGGCAGTTAACGACAATTCATATTTATTTAATAACCCTTTTACTTCTTCTACTAAGCCATTATTAAACATCTCTTCCACACGGTTATTGATGTTTGTGTATAAAGCTTCGCGATCTGGATTAATAAATAAATAAGTTATCTCTTTATTAGTAAAAATTGGTTTATGTTCTTGTTTATCAAGAAGAGAGGATTTGCTCACACCGCTTTTATTGATTAAGTTGATAGCCCTAATCATTCTTTTACGATTGTTTTGATGAATCTTTTCGGCTTCTTTTTCATCTAATTTCTCTAAAAGAGAATGGAGTTCTTCATTTGAAAGATCATCAAACGTTTCATCCGCTTCCTCCTCTTTTAGAAATTCATAGTCATATGTCGCCGCGCGGATATATAATCCCGTTCCACCACAGACAACGATATCTTGATATTTCTTTTGAAGGTCTTCTAAGGTCTTTCTAAACGCTGATTGATATTCCATCACTGAATATGACTCATTTGGTTCAACGATATCTAAAAGATAATAGCGAGAATAATTCTCGTCATCTTTCGAGACTTTATTAGTCCCAATATCCATACTTTTATATATTTGAAAAGCATCCGCATTAATGATTGGACAATTGAAATGCTTAGCAAGCGCGTGAGCGGCGTTACTTTTACCTGAAGCTGTTGGACCCATGATGACATAGATCATTTAACGAGTTCTCCTAGCATTGAATATGTATGTGATTCAGTGATTTTGACATTAACTATCTTGCCCACTAAAGTTTCATCTGCCTTAAAATGCACGAGTTTATTATTCTCTGTATATCCAGAGAACATATCTTTATTGGTTTTGCTCACCCCTTCAACTAGAACAGGATAGATTTTACCAATCATCTCGTTAGATTTTTTAGAGATGCTATTTTCTAAATGGGAGACGAGTTCTTTAAATCTCTTCACTTTTGTTTCATAGCTAATTGGATCTTCAAGCTTTGCCGCGGGAGTACCTCTCCTAGGAGAATAGATGAATGTGAAAGCAGCATCATAGCCAACCTCATCTACCAAAGATAGGGTTTCGTTAAATTCTTCGTCGCTTTCATTTGGAAAACCAACGATGATATCGGTTGAAAGAGTTAAACCTGGGATATTATCTTTCATCTTCTTCACTAAAGATAAATAATCTTCTCTAGTATAACGACGGTTCATTCTTTTAAGTACATCAGAACTACCTGATTGCACTGGAAGATGAATGAACTTCATAATATTTGGATAATCCGCGATAGCTTTAATCATGCGATCATTAAAATCCCATGGATGAGATGTGGTAAATCTAATGCGAGGAATGCTAGTTTTACCTGCAGCCTCTAATAAATCCGCGAAATCATATCCTTCATCTAAATCTTTACCGTAAGCATTAACGTTTTGTCCAAGGAAAGTGATTTCTTGATAGCCTTTTTCTTCTAATTCTTTAACTTCTTTCATCACATCTTCAAAGCGGCGGCTTCTTTCCTTTCCACGTGTATATGGAACGATGCAGTAGGTGCAGAATTTATCACATCCATACATGATGTTGACGAAAGCTTTGAATTCATTGTTACGGCAAGAAGGCAAATCTTCAACGACTTCACCAGCCTTAGATTCGATAGAGACAATTCTTTCTCCACTAGTCAAAGTTTCATAGACTAAAGAAGCAAGGTTATATATCTCATGTGTGCCAAAATATAGGTTAACTTCTTTAAACGTATTAATCAGTCTATCAAGGATCTCAGGTTGTTCAACCATACAACCGCATATCGCGATTACTAAATCCTTCTTTTTGGACTTTAAATGCTTGAGGTTGCCGACCTCTCCATAGACCTTATCTTCAGCGTTTTCTCTCACCGCGCAAGTATTGATGATAATGAGGTCAGAAACGTTGACATCATCAGTAGATATCATCCCTACGCTTTCTAAGATGCCGCGCATTGTTTCTTCATCTCTCACATTAGCCTGACAGCCATATGTCTTGATGAAATATTTCTTATTTTTTAAAGCATTGATAATCTCAGTATTAGAGGAAAGATTAACGCGATGAAAAGTTGTAGATTCTTTTCCACGATGCGCTGCTTTTTTTAAATCTGGTTTAGCGATAATACGTGTTTTCATGATCACTTCTCCTCATAATAAATACTGTTAATTTGCTGACATTTTCCTGTCAAATCATCGATTTTTAATAAAACCGCGGATAATAAGCCTCTACCTTCTTTTGGTACTTCAAAACGGCTCATTTGGTTATAGATATTCTTTTTAATAACACTATCCTTATCAAATCCTAACACCCCATCAGTAAAGCCTGTCATTCCCACGTCTGAGATATAAGCAGTACCATTAGGAAGTATCTTTGCATCATTGGTTTGAATATGGGTATGGGTACCAAGAATTGCCGATACTTTTCCGTCGAGAGCATAAGCGATAGAAAGCTTCTCTCCTGTCGCTTCTCCATGTAGATCGACGATATGAATTGGAGCGTCATTATTATCGACTACATCAAGGATTGAATAATATGGACTTTTAACTTCTTCACCCATAAAGGCTGTACATAAAACGTTAGTTACTCTCACCTTAATTCCATCGACATCATATTCGATTGTTCCCTCACCTGGGAAATCTCTAGCGAGGTTAATTGGTCTTATGAGTCTATCAACGTTATCAATATAGCGATTTATCTCGCTTTTAGAGTCGTAATGATTCCCTAGAGTGACACAGTCAATACCGTTATCCACTAGTTCATCATAATGATGTCTAATGATTCCTTTACCATGTGTGACATTCTCTCCGTTAGCGATGACGAAATCAACTTGGTATTTATTAACAAAATATTCAAGTTTCTCTTTAATCATTCTTCGGCCAATAGGACCGACGATATCTCCAATAAAAAGAATGTTCAAATTAGATTACTTTCTATCTGCTATTTAGCAGTTTCAATCGCGCGGTATTCGCGAATCACTGAGACTTTGATTTGACCTGGATAAGTCATTTCAGCCTCAATGCGGTCTTTGATATCTCTAGCGAGCTTAAAGGCACCTGTATCATCAATCTTGTCTGGCATGACCATGACGCGTAATTCACGGCCTGATTGTAAAGCGTATGACTGATATACTTCTTCATATGAATTACAGATTTCTTCAAGCTTCTCAAGTCTCTTGATGTAGTTTTCAAGCATTTCACTTCTCGCGCCTGGACGGGCCGCAGAGAGAGTATCAGCGGCTTGCACTAAATTAGAGATGACGAACTTAGCAGGAACATCACCATGGTGAGATTCAATGGCGTTGACCACCACTTCTGGTTCGCCATATTTTTTAGCAAGTCTTGCACCGAGTTCGACGTGGCTACCATCCGTTTCAAAGTCAACGGATTTACCGATATCGTGCAATAAGCCAGCGCGTTTTGCGAGGTTTTGATCTAAGCCTAATTCAGCAGCCATAATGCCCGCTAAAGTGGCGACTTCGATGGAATGGTCTAATGCGTTTTGGCCATAGCTAGTACGATATCTAAGTCTACCCACATAGTCTAATAATTGTGGATTGATGCGTGGTAAACCGAGTTTAAAGGCCACATCTTGACCAGTTTTATGAATGGTTTCTTCTAATTCTTTCTTTGTCTTTTCACAGATTTCTTCAATTCTTCCTGGTTGAATACGACCATCTTTAATTAAAGATTCTAATGATCTTCTTGCAATCTCTCTTCTAATTGGATCAAAGCAAGAAACAGTAATCACTTCTGGAGTATCATCGATGATTAAATCAACACCTAAGATTTGTTCTAAGGTACGGATGTTTCTACCTTCTCTACCGATGATTCTGCCCTTCATCTCATCGCTTGGAAGAGCGACGACAGAGACCGTTCTTTCTGTGGTCACATCTTGAGCGTATTTAGAAATGGCTAAACCGAGGATTTCTTGTGCCTTCTGTGCGGCTTGCTCATTGGCTTCATCTTCTTTGTTTTTGATGTAGACAGTCATCTCTTTAGATACTTTGCTTTCCACTTGTGCAAATAATTGATCTCTCGCTTCTTGAGTGGACATCTTTGCCACCTTTTCAAGTTCAACGATGATGGAGTCGATCTTTTCTTGAAGTTGAGCTTCTTTTCTATCGCAGTCTTTTAAACGGCGATCGAGTTTCTCATTCTTTTCATCTAAAGCGTTTTCTTTTTGCGTTAATTGAAGATCACGGCGATCGATGTTTTGTTCTCTTTGGAAGAGTTTGTTTTCGAGTTGAGCAACTTCTTGCTTTCTTTCCTTGATGTCGCGATCCGCGCGATTCTCGGCTTCTTGCACAGCGCGTTTAGCATCTAATTGAGCGTTCTTAGCGATGTGTTCAGCTTTGATTTCTGCGTCGCGAATAATCTTGTTTGCTTTTTTAACTTGATGTCTGGATTTGAGGAATAATACAAGGAAAAATATTCCAGCGCCTAAAAGGACACCGCCTACGGCGGCAAGCGCAATCCAGAGACCAGTTAAAGGTACTTCTGCGTATACCATAAAAAATCCCTTTCTTTCGTCCTACGAAAAAATAACTATAATTTAAAACCTTATGCAGATTTTGTATATAAAAGGTAAAACCTGATAATTGTGTTTCTCTACTGAGAATCTATAGTTAGTGCTTCTTAAACACGAGATTATTATAAATGATTGGATAATAATTAACAATAAATAAAAACGCGCCCACAAGGACGCGTAATAATTATGAGATTGTCTTATTCGACAACACCGGATTTGATTTTGGTGAGAAGTTCTTCTTCGATTTCTGGATTTTCTGCGATATAAGCTTTACCAGCATCTCTACCTTGCGCAATCTTGCTACCCTTATATTCGTACCAAGCACCTGTCTTTTTAATTAAGCCAAGTTCAACCGCTCGGTCGAGGATTTCCCCTTCTTTACTCACGCCTTTACCGTAGATGATATCGACTTCACAAGTCTTGAATGGGGAAGCCACTTTGTTCTTCACAATTTTAATCTTACAAGTGTTACCGTAGATTTCGCTGCCTTGTTTTAAAGCTTCTGTTCTTCTAATATCAATTCTGATAGAGGAATAGAACTTTAAGGCACGACCACCGGAAGTGGTTTCAGGGTTGCCATACATCACCCCAACTTTTTCTCTTAATTGGTTGATGAAGATAATCGCGCAGTTCTTTTTGTTGAGAATTGCTGTTAATTTTCTCATCGCTTTAGACATTAAACGCGCTTGTAAGCCAACTGAGCTATCACTCATTTCACCATCGAGTTCTGCTTGTGGGACTAAAGCCGCGACGCTATCGACGACGATAAGAGAAATGCCACCGCTACTAGCGAGCATTTCGGTAATCTCTAAGGCTTGTTCACCACTATCTGGTTGAGATAAGACTAATTCATCGATGTTGACACCGAGGTTTTTCGCATAGACTGGATCAATCGCATGTTCAGCATCGATAAAGGCTGCTTGACCGCCTTGTTTTTGACATTCGGCAATCGCGTGTAAGGCTAAAGTAGTTTTGCCACTGCTTTCAGGTCCATAGATTTCAATAATACGTCCTTTTGGGTATCCACCGACGCCTAATGCTTCGTCGAGAAGTAGGGAACCGCTAGGGATGACATCAACGTCAACGGCTGTGCGATCACCAAGGCGCATAACCGCACCTTTACCAAACACTTTTTCAATCTCTCTAAGTGTTTCTTCTAATGTTTTGTTTTCGTTCTTTTCGTTTTTCATAAAAATACGCTCCTACTTATATATACCTAAAAAGTTGCAAATTTCGACGCATTATTTGAAACTTTTCAACATAAATTCTAAATGATTATAACCTAATTGTAAAGCTTGCTTTACAATATCTTCTCTACTCCCCTGTAATAAATATTTAAAAACTTGGGTGGTTTGATAAGCTGTCACTCCAATGTAGATCTCTCCAACAGGTTTTCCTTCCATCGCTTCTGGACCTGCATTACCAGTGAAGGAAATGGCATAGTCGACATCGAGAATATATTTGCCGTGCATCGCCATATCGCCACCGATTTCTTGGCTTACCACTCCAAACTGTTCCACTCGTGCTGGATCGATGCCAAGAAGTTTTATCTTTTCTTCAGTAGCATATGTCACGACTCCGCCTTTAAAGAATTTCGAGGCTCCAGGAATAGCGGTGATAGATGAAGCAAAAGAACCACCAGTAAAACTCTCAACTGAGCCGAGGGTACGGCCATATTCTTTAAATAAATCTGATAGCTCTTGCGCGTTCATTAATCTTTCTTCTCTTCGACGAGAACCTTTCTATTTTGATAGACGTAAATGACGCCAGATAAGAAACTCGCTAATGTGGCAGCGTAGACGATAAAAGCTGTCACAGTTAAATAAGGGTTAGTATTATTTGGATACATATAGTGGAATGGGAAGTCATTTAATAAGACGCAACCAATAGCCACCATTTGTAAGACAGTTTTGAGTTTTCCAAAAATATTCGCGGCAATAACCGTTCCTTTTTGGGCTGCGATAAATCTCATCGCATCAACAACTGTATCTCTCGCGACCATGATAATCACGCACCAAACAGGGATAAATAATCTTTGTTCTGCCGCATATGGCGCAAATAATGATGGTGCGCATAAGAAGATAAGCATGGAACTCACAAGCAATTTATCCGCCACTGGATCTAAGAATTTACCGAGATTAGTCACTTGGTTGTTCTTTCTCGCTAACTTTCCGTCTAAGTGATCGGTATAGCTTGCAATCACAAAGAATACAAAGATGATAAGGAAGATTAGATTAATTCTCGTATTACCAAGTTCTGGGGTTTGCAGATTTGGAATAAGAGATAAGACGAATAATGTGATGATTAAAATAATCGTCGCAATGATTCTACTGAAGGTGATCTTTGTTGGTAAATTCATAAATTTCTCCTTTGTGAGTATTCGGTCCTGTAAGCCATGTTTTGTCGAGGATAATTATTTATCTAGGATTTACCTGTCTAGGCAATTCGTTTCTCGCCATCGACTTCCCCTACCAAATTTGGGTTTCTCGCTTACGGGGTTTACCGCGTTCCACTTCACTATTTCTAGTGATCTCGTCTCTGTGGCACTTTCAGACCATAGCCATGGTTACCTTTAGGCATCAAGTCGCCGTAACGCACTCCTGCATCCCTAGTATTATTTCTTCTACTAGCGTAAACACTACAGACATCACAGTCTGTGCGAGCATGGACTTTCCTCTAGCGTGAGCCAGCAATTATCCGGACCGAATTATTTAATGATGTCATTGATATCAACACCGATGCTGAAGAGGTATTTCTCATATTTGTCAATCTTTCTGATTAACTCCATGTTATCTGTTGTGACCCCAACACCTGCCTTAATGTTTTCAAAACGGTTTTTGTATTTCCCGTTCTCAACAACTAGACGATAATTCTCACTCTTCAGGTCAGCCAATTCTTTTCTTAATGCATCAATTTCTTGTTTGTCGACTAATTCGTTTGATTCGATGACGACATAGTCTTGAATGACCTTATCAAGAAACTGATCGACAAGAAGTGGATCATAGCCTCTCGGAACACCCGGGAAGACCTCATCGAGGATTTTTTGACTTGTGAGATTGAGTTTCTTCGGCATAGATATCTAATACATAATATATTATATATTAGTGCTTTTCAATCTTTTTTCATTGAAAAAAGACGTTTGAATGATATAATACGTATGGCTTATGAAACTGTTAGATAAAGCAATTAAAGGTCATAAATATCTCGTCTTTCTCGATTTCGAAGGTACCCAATACTCTCACGAGATGATTGCCATCGGCGCTGTTTTAGCAACACTAAATCGCAAGGGTGAAATCAAGAGAATGAAGAAGGGATATAAAGCTTTTGTTCTCGCTAAAAATAAGATCGGTACATTTGTCGAAAACCTCACTGGTATCAACCAAGCATTATTAGATAAAGAAGGTATCTCATTTGCCAAAGCGATGAAAGGTCTACGCGAATACTGTGGTTCCGCATTCTTAAAATGTAGCTTTGTGACATTTGGTAATCATGATATGAAGATACTTGGTCAATCCTTTTCATATAACCTTGATACCCCAAAGGATGTCATCGCACAAATACAGCACAATTACTTAGATTTCTCTCAGTTTATCTCTACCTTTACTAAAGATAACCATAACAATCCTTATTCATTATCAAATTACTGCGCTCACTATTTTGTCAGTAGAGAAGGTATCGAACATGATCCTCTATATGACGCAATCAATCTCGCTAAGTTATATGATGCTTTCGTGAAGAATCAAGATATCGTTCTTGAAGACTATTTAAACAACCTAAATAGAATGCCACATACGCCTTATCCAATTAAAGAAGTTATTAATAGACTCACAAAAGGCGAAACAGTCAGTGCGGAAGATTATAAACACATCACCGAGGAGTATTTGAAATGAAATACCCAAACGGTAAAGAATATAAACCTACATCCAAAGAAAAAACTAAAGCCAAAAAGCCAAGCGCAAAGGCTCTTTTATCCGCGGGAAATAGAGGTATGTCCTTTGAAAGCGACATCAATGCTGCTAACGAATATTATCGCGAAAAAGGCATCTGCTTAATCACCAAAAGACCAACCCCAATCAACGTCGTTAAAGTTGATTATTCAAAAGGGGCAATCATCACTAATGCCTATTTTGAAAAACAGTCCACTACTGACTATAACGGGGTATATAAAGGAAGATATATTGACTTCGAAGCTAAGTCTACAAAACAGAAAGTCTCTTTCCCATTAGCGAACATTCCACCACAACAAATTGAACATCTCACTAAGGTCATTGAACATCAAGGCATTGCCTTCTTTCTCATCTGTTTTGAACTGCTTGGAGAAACATATTTATTAGATGCTCAATACGTAATCGATTTCCACAAAAAATATAAAAGAAAAAGTATTCCTCTCAACTTTATTAAAGAAATTGGTGATGAGATAGAATACGGTTTAAATCCACGTCTTGATTATATTAAAGCGGTAAAAGCTAAATATTTTAAAAACAAGTAAATATTAGAGTTTTTCACGACAAATCCCTATTAATTTGCAATTTTCACATAAGGGATTTTTTGCTCTGCACTGAACTCTTCCAAAATGAATGAATTGGTGATGGAGTTTGATCCAGTGTTCTTTAATAAATGCTTTTCTTAATTTTCGTTCAATATCACTAACGTCATCTTTTTCTTTCGCTAAACCTAGCCTTTTAGAGATGCGCGCAACATGAGTGTCGACAGGGAATTCTGGGTAGTGATATAGTTCAATAATAGTGACTTCTGCTGTTTTATTGCCAACGCCTGGAAGCGACATCAAATCTTCTTTATTATCAGGCACACTTTTATTAAATCTTTCAATTAATCCTTTCGCGATTCCAATGATGTTATTTGCTTTGACTTTATACATCCCCAATTGACTGATATATGGGTATAAATCATTAGGACTAGCTGAAGCGAGTTCTTCGAGAGATTGATATTTATTAAATAGTTGCTCTGTAGCCTTATTAACCGCTTTATCTGTCGTCTGCGCGGAGAGCATCACAGCCAAAAGAAATTCATAGTCTTTATGATAGACTAATTCACAACCTACATTTGGTAATATTTCATCGAGGTAATTCTCGATTAATGTCGTTTTATTTCCCATTCTTATTATCAAGCCATGGGGTTTTGGCAATCTTGATTGTTTCTTCGAGGTTTTTATTCCATTCGGAATTAATTGGAGAATAACCCTCGTTTTCCAAATCATCTCTCATTTGATATGTGAGAAGGATTTTATCAACCGCGCGTAAAGTTTTCTTCCCTTTATTAAGCGCATCTTTTAAAGCATTGATAATCATCTCATCAGAATAGCCATATGATACCCATTCTCTAATCTTGCTCACTTCTACTGGAGAGAGTTGTCTATTTAATAATTCTTCGAATTCTTTATAGATGTTTGCGAGTTCATCTTTAATCTTCTTTGAAGATTTCTCTTCCTTTTCTTGCTTTAACGAGATTTGGAATTCACTGTAAAGCTTTTCTTTTAAAGGATCTAAGGTTGTAACCGTATTATTTTTCACAGTGACATAGTCAATAATCTTCTTTTTAAATAAAGAAGCAAGAATCTTGTCGAGTTCCGCGCTGGATAAGGACATCTTTAACGCTAATAAATCGGCAGTGATAAGGGTATTGCCTTGGGCAATTAAATGGTCGATGACAAAAATAGAAACCAACTCATTTTCAGTCAACTTTAGTTTCTTATAATTCTCAATTAAGAGATAACGGAAATCAATTGCTTCACTTACCATAGGACATTTATTTTAGCATATCTTTAAGATATTTGTTTATATTTAACTTATTAAATAGCGCCTCTTTCGCTTCGCTTTTATTCTCACCGATTTTAGAAATCTCTTCTTTAATCTTCTCTGGATTTAATTTTCTTAATAAATGTGCTTGTTTTATGAGGGTCTTTTCTAATTTCTTATCTATCTTAAAATCAAACTTAATGATAAATCTTGCCGCGCGTAAGATGCGTAAAGGATCTTCTTTAATTCTCTTTTTTGGATTACCAATCATGCGGAGAGTCTTGTTTTTAAGATCTTCTTCTCCACCTACATAGTCATATAATTTGAAATGGTCATCCATATATAGGGCATTGATAGTAAAATCTCTTCTTTTTGAGTCTTCCTTCATATCTTTTACAAAGATGATTTTGCTTGGATGACGAGAATCATCATATTTACCTTCTTTTCTAAAGGTGGTAATCACGAATGTTTCTTTTCCTCTTTTGATTTTAACTGCCCCATATTTTGCAAAAGTCATATCGCATCCAGGTAAGAATTTTGACATTTCTTCCGGGGTTGCATCCGTTGCTAAATCAAAATCATCAATCTCTTTTTTAATGAGTAAGTCTCTCACTGAACCACCAACTAAATATAGGTGAAAAGAGTGAGCAGAAAACTCCTTTGATAATTTTAAAAATTCATCAATTGAACGGGCCATAATTATTTGCTTAATTTTTCTTTAAAACTGATTGCTGGACGGAAAGAGACGGTCTTTCTTGGTTTGATAACTATCTTCTCGTGTGTACGTGGATTAGTCCCTGTCGTGGCTTGTTTAGTAATTGGGACTAATGAACCGAAGTTTGTGATGTTAACTTCCACTCCTGCAAGAAGGGCTTCTTCGATCTCTTCAATAAAGGCGTTGATGGCAGCTTTACTATCTTCACGAGATAAATAAGCTTTCTCACTAACGATATCAATTAGCTGGGTTTTGTAGAGTTTATCCATATTATTTGCCTTCTTTTTTAAGCGGACGAGACATCAATGTCGTGACTAATTCCGATGGTTTAGTGCCACCATAAAGGACAGCATATAACGCATTGATAATTGGGAGTTCAACACCTGCCGCTAAAGCCATTTCAAAGATGACTTTAACTGTTCTAATGCCTTCGACAGTCTTAGTGTTTGTCTCCATAAAATGCTTCGCTCCATCATCCTTACCAATTTGTAAACCAGCAGAGAAGTTACGGGAATGGAACGAATAACAAGTAACTACTAAATCGCCGAGACCAGTAAGTCCTAAATATGTTTCAGGTTTGCCACCTTGGGACACGCCGAATCTCACTATTTCGGCTAAACCACGTGTGCATAAAGCAGCGCGGGCATTATCGCCGAAGCCAAGTCCTTCTAAGATTCCACTTGCAAGAGCGATTGCATTCTTCATCGCCACTCCAATTTCAGAGCCAACTTCATCGTTATTTAAATAGACACGGAAATAGGTGTTAGAAAATGTTTTAGCAATGAATTTGCTTGCTTCTTCATCTAGAGAAACCGCGCATATGCAAGTCGTGTCGCGAACAATTACTTCTTCCGCATGGCTTGGTCCGATAAGAGAAACGAAGCCTTTAAGCTTATCTGGATCAATAACACCTTTGAAAACAAAAGATAATCTTTGATTCTTCTCAGTATCAAATCCTTTAGCGGTATTGATAAAAACTGCTGGATGGTCAAGCAAACCATTAATTTCTGTTAATACACTTCTTAATGCTGCGCTTGGTACAGCCATTAAGATAATGTCAGCATCTTTAATCGCAAAAGATAAATCGGTCGTCGCTGTAATTGAAGGAGAAAGAGAGATATCATCTCCAAAATAGAAGCTATTCTTATGATTGTTATTAATATCGTTAACTTGATTAGGATTATGGCCATAGATGATGACATGATGTCCATTATCATCTGCAACCTGGGCTAATGCGGTACCCCATGTACCAGAGCCTATAACTGCAATATTACTCATTTTTCTCTTTTCCTTTCGCGTAAAATGATGTTGATTGGAGTGCCTTCAAAGTTGAAAGTTTCTCTTAATCTATTTTCAATATATCTTTCATAACTGAAATGCATGAATTCAGGGTTATTGACAAATAAGACGAATGTTGGAGGTCCAACAGTCACTTGATTGCCGTAATATATCTTTAATCTTCCGCCATTGAAATCTGGGGTTTGATTTAAGATTTGAGCGTCTTGTAATAAATCATTTAATAAGCTCGTTTTAATGCGTGTGTAATAAGCGTGATGTACTAAATCGAGAGTTTCAAATAACGTATCAATTCTTTGTTTTTTAAGAGCGGAGAGGAAAACCACAGGCGCATAACGAAGGAACTTATATTCTTCTCTAATGATTTTCGTGTAATCGCTCATCGTGTTCGTATTTTTATCAACCGCGTCCCATTTATTAACAACGATGATGATTGCCTTATGTAAATCAGTCGCATAAGAAATGACGTGTTTATCTTGGTCAGTAATGCCTTCTTTTCCATCTATAACTAAAAGCACTATTTCACTTCTTTCAATCGCTTTTAATGCGCGAATTGCAGAGAATTTATCAATAGATTCATAGATTTTGCCGCGTTTTTTAAGACCAGCAGTATCGATGACATTATATTTAATTCCTTCTCTTTCAAACGGAGTATCAATGGAATCGCGAGTTGTTCCAGAGATATCGCTGACGATAACTCTATCCTGATTTAATATTGCATTCACTAATGAAGATTTACCAACATTTGGACGTCCAACAAGAGAGAAGGTAATCACATTTTCATCAAGGGCTTCTTCATCTTTTTTCACATAGGTAACAATCTTATTGAGAAGGTCACCAATACCGATACCATGCGCTCCAGAAACCGCCATCGGCTCACCTAACCCTAAGGAATAAAATTCATGGATATCAGATATATGGGCTCCTTCATCAATTTTATTAATCGCGAGGATAATTGGTTTATTTACTTTACGAAGCATCTTCGCCACAAGCATATCATCACGAGTGACTCCCACTCTTCCATCGCATAAGAAAACGATAACATCGGCTTCATCGATGGCTAAAGTGGCTTGCATTCTAATCTGTTCTTGGAATGGTCTATTTGCTGTTTCAATACCGCCCGTATCTACTAAAGCGAATTTTTGACCCATCCATTCCGCATTTCCATATAGACGGTCTCTAGTAATGCCAGCCTCATCATCGACAATCGCATGTCTTTCTCCGATGATACGATTAAAGACCGTAGACTTACCTACGTTAGGAGATCCGACAATTGCAACTAATGTTTTGGCCATATTATTTAACTTTGCTATCAATTATTTCTAAGACTTTGTTCACCACTTCATCAATACTCATATCAGAAGTATCTAGATGAACTGAGTCAGGCGCGGGCTTAAGAGGGGCAAAGGCTCTTTCTGAATCCGCTTTATCACGACGATTGACATCCTCTAAGATTTCTTCATATGTACAAGGAATGCCTTTTTCCATATTTTCTTTATATCTTCTTTGGGCTCTGCATTCTGGAGAAGCAACTTGGAAGATCTTCACTTCCGCGTCAGGAAGAACATAAGTACCGATATCTCTGCCATCCATAATGACATTATCTTTCTCCGCCATTTTTCTTTGTTGATCAACTAAGAATAGACGAACTGGTTTCATCTGACAGACAGGGGTGACATTCTTATTGATGATTGGCATTCTGATCTCTCTAGTGATATCTTTGCCGTTACATAAAACAGTGCCGCCTGGTTTTAATTCAATACTGATATTAGGGATTTCAGCGACACACGCTTGTTCGTCAGTGCAGTCTAAACCGCGGTCAAGGCAGTGCCAAGTATAAGCGCGATACATCGCTCCTGTATCGATATATGTATATCCTTTAATCTCTGCAACTTTTTTCGCAATCGTGCTTTTACCGGCTGCAGCTGGTCCATCTATTGCCACACTTATTCCCATAGCCTTACTCCTTAAATGCAAAAACTCCGAGGACGATAATACCAGCGATAACCGCGATGATGAGAAGGATAATTAAAACAAAAGTTAATACTTTCTTTGTCTTATAGCCGTTAAAGTGGTTGAACTCCTCCATCGTATCAGTTTTGTTGATCACTTCACTGATTGGGAGAGTTCTCGTCTCTGTACGAGCTTTGCCAGAATAGAATTGACTTCCTTCTTTAATTAGAGATGCGCGATAGTCGCGGTATTTGTCGTTTCGTGTTTCCATAGACTCATTCTAATAGAATTAGAAACATTTTCAAATAAACAAATGTGAAAAATGCATTGCCTATTGAAAAAATAGCAACTAAATGTAAAAATATTCTTAACGTTAATCCAAGGAGGAGTAATTTGATGGCAAGAAAGAAAATCAAAATCGATGCATCCGCTTGTATGGGTTGCGGCGCTTGTGCTGGAGCGTATCCAGATGATATCGTGTTAAACGATAACGGCGTTGCGGAAGCTATTACTGGCGAAGCCGATGAAGAAGTCGTCAGTGTCTGCCCATTTGGTGCTATTTCCGAAGAGGAATAAGATATAAGAAAAACCAGGCTATTGAGACCTGGTTTTTTTGTGCTCATTTTATTCTTTATTACTATCTTCTTCAATATTTGATTCTTCAATAGATTCATTTTCTTCATCTATTTTCTTTTTGGCGGTAATACCCACAAAATATCTTTGGAAGAATTCTGACTTATGCATAAAGACGAATATCAGTCTATTGAATACTAATTCATAGATGAGGAAGCACGCTCCTGCTTTCATCAAATTAAATGGAGCGTATATCCCTGAAATAATTCCAACATAGGTCCAACCATTGACCTGGATATCTTTTTGGCCAGTAATATAAGCCGCGACATTATTGATCACCCCTGGCTCAAAACAAGTGGAGAAATGCGCATTTGGACCAAACACAGTGAGATATGATGGAGTGATAAAAATCGCATTTAACACCGTTAATGTTACAGTAATAATCGCTACTATCACAACATAAGCTAATATTCTAAAACCTAATCCCTTTTTAAACCATTTGAAAATATGACTCGTTAAAAATAATCCAAAAACGAACATCAACGATGTGAATAATGCAGTTAAATCTCCAATACCGAGTCCAACTGGACCATGCACTAATAAGTTCAATCCCGTTTTAATTACTGCGACAATTAATCCACCAGGTAGTCCATAAAGCGCATAAGCGATAATCGTGACGATTTCACTTACCTCAATTTTTAGCCAAGGCGCAAAAGGATACGGAATCTGCGCAAAGGACATGAGAACAAAACCTAAAGCCGATAGCATAGCTAAGGTCGTCATCCTCGTAATTGTTTCACCAACTTTTCTTTCTCTTCCCATAAAAAATAGCCCTCTCTTCAGGGGCTCTACAAAAAAGAATAAATCTCTTTCACTTCTCTCATCCAGACTTTACTGTCGCCACTTGAATTTCACAAGTTCGTGCTACACTGTAGCTCGCGGGGTATACCGCCGGTCGCGTTAATTCGCTGCCCTGAAGTAATATCATTGTATATCACTATTCTAACTATATCCACAGATATGAGAAAAAAAGTAAAAAAATAAAGACCATAGGTCTTTCAATAATGGCAAAAAATTTCTGCGTCGAAAAATGCGATTTTCAAGGTCTTTATATAGGAGGAAATTCCAAAAATGGAAGATTCTCTACTCCCTTGTCATTGGTCTAGGTATGGGAAGGAGGACGTTCTTTGGAGCAATCCATTGTGATGGCCTTGATCATCTTGGTCATACTTCTCGCGTTAGTGGGAAATAAAAAAGGCTCCTCATAAAAGGGGCCAACTTCCTACAAACTCATAATACCCTATAATCGCCCCAGTGACAAGGGGGCCAATTGGGTCAAAGAAAGGCTCGCTTATAAAACACAACAAATTTTTTAGTGACTAATTTGTTCTTATTTGTATAATTAAACACATTAATGATTATGGATACAAAGCGAATTAGAATCTCAATCATCTCAAAGCTGAACTTCATCCGTTTATTCTATCGGGGTACTCTTCTTTTAGGATTGCTCGTCTACTATATTTTATTCCGCGTATTTAATATTCCGTTTTTTGATTTCTCTAACCCAATCACTTTAATAGTCGTTGGTTTTATCACTCTTTCATTTATTGGAGAAATGATTGAAAGATTTATTCCTACTAACTCTTCTTCAATGGGCAGTCAAAAGCAGCACGCGAGAAATTATCGACCAAGCGGGGAAGAAAAACCAGTCCTGCAGTCTTGGAAAGCCACTTTTATAGTCGCCCTTAGTTGGATTGGTTTAAACGCGATATTTGGAACGCTTTATTTTTTAAATATCATCGATCAGGGAATATTAATGCTCATCTCTCTCACTTATTCAGTATGCGATATGATCTGCATTTTATATTTTTGCCCCTTCCAAACATGGATGATGCATAACCGCTGCTGCACGACTTGTCGCATCTATAACTGGGATTTCGCGATGATGTTCACCCCTCTTATCTTCATCATGGTAAGTAAAGGTGAGAACGGTTATATCGTCAATCCATTTGCAATCAGCTTAGTCGCCGCGGCTTTATGTCTTCTTATCAAATGGGAAGTTGTCTTCCGTCTACATCCTGAAAGATTTTCCGATGCCACCAACCTTTCTATTAGATGCGAAAACTGTAAAGAAAAATTATGTTCCCATAAAAAGCAACTACAAAGACTTCTTAAAAAGAGCAGAGAATTAATAAAACAAAAACTCAATATCAAAGATAAGGAGAACACTTAATAATATTGATTTATAATGGTTTATCCACGATTGAGGAATAATCGCGTGGATATTTTTTACTCGTTTCTTTCTTCTTTTTAATAAAGATGATATGTCTTTCTTCTCCGTTTGGAAGAATGTCATCACTGATATATTCAACCTCAGCATCTAATTTACGAAGCGCGCCTTTAGCTTGCTTAATCTCTTCGTCAGCGTTCTTTCCTTTATATGCGATGAGATAACCACCCACTTTTACTAATGGCAAACATAATTCTAGAAGAATATTTAACGCAGAGACCGCTCTTGCAGTTGCGATATCAAACTTCTCTCTATGCTCTTTTGCATATTCCTCGCATCGACCTACAACTGTTGTCACATTAATATCTTTAAATCCTTTGATCACATTGATCTTCTTCGCTGTGGAATCTAATAATGTCACTTTTGAATTCGTAAATATTGAAAGCATCACACCAGGATAGCCAGAACCAGTTCCGACATCGATGATTGTCTTGTTATTAAGATTAGTATCTTTTAAAGGTACAAGGGAATCGTAAGTCATGAGTTCACGAAAGCTACTCGGATCTTTGATGGCTGTGAGATTAATTGATTCATTTGTCTTTAAAATATAATTCATATATTTCTCAGATAAATCAATCTGTGCATCAGTGCATGAAATATTGTTTTTAATTAACAGTTCTTTCAATTCGTTTTTAAGCATGTTTCTTCCTCACGTTAAGAATCAAAATTGAGACATCGCTTGGATTGACTCCTGACACTCGAGAGGCTTGTCCAATAGTAGCGGGTTTAAACTTCGCAAGTTTTTGTCTTGCTTCAAGTCTTAAACCATCCATGTTCATGAAGTCAAAATCAGAGGGAATCTTCATCTCTTCAAGTTTGATATGATTCTCCGCTTCTTTCTTTTGTTTGACGATATAACCTTCATATTTTTCAATGATTTCTATTTCTTCAACAGTGTTATCATCAAGGGAAAAACTTTGCAATTCTGGAATAAAACGCGCAATTTCACGGTATTTTACATTTGGTCGCTTTAATATTTCACTCGCTAACACCCCACCTTTAAGTTCGCTATAACCAAGGGAAGATAAATAGTCTTCTAACTCTTTTTTCTTACCTAAAAATGTTGATTCAAGAATGGATGTCACACTTGCAATATTCTCTTTTTTCTTTAAAAATTTCTGATATCTATCTTCGCTGATTAAGCCTAATTTATAACCGATGTCAGTAAGTCTTAAATCCGCATTATCGTGTCTTAAAATAAGACGATATTCCGCTCTTGAAGAAAGTAAGCGATATGGCTCTTCCGTTCCTTTAGTAATGAGGTCATCAATCATCACCCCAATATAGGATTGATCTCTTCTAAGGATGAGAGGTTCTTCTCCTCTTATCTTAAGAACTGCGTTTATCCCAGCGATTAATCCTAAGCCAGCAGCCTCTTCATATCCAGAGGTGCCACATATTTGACCAGCAATATATAAACCAGAATATTTTCGCGTCTGTAATGTCGCATCATATTCAAAAGTTCTAATCGCATCATATTCAATCGCGTAGGCATATTTTAAAAATACTGCGTTTTCAAACCCAGGCAAGGAACGAACCATCTTCTCTTGGATTTCTTCTGACATGGATGTTGAGAAACCTTGTAAGTAAATGGAATCTGTATATCTTGATTCAGGTTCTAGGAATAGTTGATGTCTTGGTTTATCGACAAAAGTCATAACTTTAGACTCAATAGATGGGCAATATCTTGGTCCAGCACCAGTTACTAATCCACTATAAAGGGCAGTATTATCTAAATTATCTTTAATGATTTGATGAGTTTCTTCTGTTGTATAGATGAGGTGACATACCTCTTGCTCTTCTAATGGAATGAATTCGGTAGTTTCATAAGAAAAGGCTAATTTTCCAGGAGTGCCTGGTTCAATCTTTGCTTTCGAATAATCAATCGAATCCTTTCTGATTCTTGGAGGAGTTCCTGTTTTTAATCTGATTGTTTCTATACCCATACTTCTTAAATATGGGGATAAACCATGCGATGGCTTTTCTCCATCTGGCCCTTCTTCTTTAACAACATGTCCTCTGAAGATTGCTGATTCCATATAAGTGCCAGTTGTTAGAATTACGGCATTAGAAGTAAACTGACGTCCATCTCTTAATGTCACTCCAAAAACATGACTATCATCATTGAGTAGACCCACTACTTCGCCTTCAACTACCGCTAAATGTGGAGTAGATAAGGCCAAATCTTGTAAATATTTAGGGTATTCTAATTTATCTTGTTGGGCTCTTAAACATTGAACACCTGGACCTTTGCCCGTATTTAGCATCTTCATTTGGAGATAATGATGATCAGCAGCTTTGCCCATCATCCCTCCTAAAGCGTCTATTTCTCTAACTACGATGCCTTTAGCGCTACCACCGATAGATGGATTGCAAGGCATATTGCCCATCATCCTAATGTTGAGGCTCACTAAAAGAGTTTCTTCGCCCATATGAGCAGAAGCAAAAGCGGCTTCTAAACCAGCGTGCCCTCCTCCCACAACAATGACAGAGTAGTCCATATTAACCGACGCTGCCCTCCATATCCATTTTAATTAATTGATTGAGTTCAACCGCGTATTCCATTGGGAGTTCTTTAGAGAATGGTTCAATAAAGCCCATAACGATCATCTGGGTCGCTTCTTTTTCGCTTAAACCACGTGACATCAAATAGAAGAGCTGTTCTTCATTAATCTTTGAAACAGTAGCTTCGTGTTCAATATATGAATTATTGTTTTTCACTTCATTAGTTGGAATGGTATCACTACGCGATTCATTATCTAAAATCAAAGTATCGCATTCGACGTGGCTACGGCAATTTTTGAGTCCTTTTTCATGACGAACTGTACCACGGTAGTTAGCTACTCCACCATTTTTGACAATGGATTTAGAGATGATTGTCGAACTAGTATTATCTGCGAGATGAATCATTCTTGCTCCCGCATCTTGATATTGTCCTTTGCCAGCTACAGCGATAGAAATGCATGTTCCTCTTGCTCTTTCACCCGCTAAAATACAGGCAGGGTACTTCATATTTACTTGGCTACCGATATTCCCATCAATCCAATCCATCTGTGCATCTTCATAGCAAACCGCTCTTTTAGTCACTAAATTAACGATATTTGTAGACCAGTTCTGCACAGTGGAATAACGGCATTTACCACCTTTATGAACGATAATTTCAACCACCGCTGCATGTAATGATTCTTTTGAATAAGTTGGAGCTGTACATCCTTCAACATAATGGACATCCGCTCCTTCATCAACAATGATTAAAGTTCTTTCAAATTGACCAGACTTCTCATTGTTGATTCTAAAATAGGACTGCAATGGTTTTTCAAGTTTGACGCCTTTTGGAACATAGATAAATGATCCACCTGACCAAACTGCTCCGTTAAGCGCGGAGAATTTATTATCATAATGAGGCACAACTGTACCAAAATATTTCTTAAATAAATCTGGGTATAACTTTAAAGCCATATCTGTAGAGAGGAAGATAACCCCTTTCTCTTCTACTTCTTGAAGCATATTGTGATAAACAACTTCACTTTCATACTGCGTAGAAACACCTGCGAGATATTTTTGTTCAGCTTCTGGAATACCAAGTTTAGAGAAAGTATTCTTAATCGTTTCTGGAACTTCCTCCCAGTTTTTCACTTCCTTGTCGCTTGGACGAGTGAAATATGTATAGGACTGGAAATCCAAATCCTTTAATTCTGGTCCAAAGCTTGGTAAAGGCATATTATTAAAAGCTTTTAAACACTTCAAACGATATTCAAGCATCCAATCTGGTTCGCCTTTTGCTTTCGAGATATTAGTGACAATCTCCTCGTTTAAACCAACCCCTGTTTTATAAACAGAGACATCTTCATCTTTGAAATCGTACTTTTCAAAGCTCTCTTGAAATTTGATATCGTCACTCATTTGTTTTCACCTAATAAATTTTTGGCGGCGTTCCAACCGATAGTCGCACATCTGATACGAGCAGCTTGTTTAGAAGTGTTAACAAAAGCATTAGCCTCTTCTAAAGCATCTTGATCAAATGGCTCTTCTCTAAGCATCTTGTTATATTGTTCAATAACATAAAATGCTTCTTCTTTATTTTTACCAATTAATAATTCACACATAATATCGGTTGACGCTGTCGAAATTGTACAGCCAATGCCAGTAAAGCAAGCATCTTCAACCTTATCGTTTTTAATATCTAAATAAACATTGATATCGTCAATGCAGTTATCAGAATGCATGTGCACGAAGGCATATCCATCATTCTTTGGTTCATGTTTGTGTACTGGATTAGCATAATGGTCCATAATAATGGAACGCATCATCTCATTAGTTAAAGTAAACATCTAAAATATCTCCTCCATTATTAATCGCTTCGATTAGTCTATCGATATCTTCTTTAGTGGTATATAAATATGTTGATGCTCTACAAGTATAAGGAAGACCAATATAATTAACGAGCATCTTCGCGCAGTGATTACCACTTCGTACCGCAATACCGTGATAATTAAGAAGAGTTGATTCATCTTGAGCAAAAACGTCTTTGATATTGAAGACGATATTGCCAGACTCAGCGTCTGCATTATAAATAATCACTTTGTCGTTTTGTTTTAGTTTTTCAATCGCATAATTATGAAGTTCAACATCATGCTTATGGATGTTCTCGATACCAAGAGATTCTATAAACTTAACAGCTTCCACAAAACCAGCGACCGCCGCGAGGTTTTGAGTGCCAGCTTCTAACATAGAAGGTGGGTTAAGAAGCGAATAGGAACCATCACTGTAGAACATCTCGTTCATGCCACCCCCATAAAGTAAAGGTACCATCTTAGCAAGAAGTTCACTCTTACCAATCAAACAACCGATTCCTGTCGGCCCGCACATCTTATGCGCTGAAAAGGCTAAGAAATCGATACCCCATTTTTTAAAGTCTGTTTTAATATGCGGAACTGATTGAGCTCCATCGACAACAAAATAAGCTCCAACTTCATGGACAAGTTTTGCAATGGTTTCTACATCAATGCTATAGCCAAAGACATTTGTCGCCGCTGCAAGGGAAACTATTTTTGTTTTATTTGTTAAAGATTTGCGGACATTTTCCGTGCAAACCTTGCCTTTTTCATCTAAAGGAACGAATTTGATTACCGCTCCAGTACGTCTACTAATTTCATACCAAGGAAGAATGTTGGAAGCATGTCCATCTTCTTCTAAGAGGATTTCGTCACCACTTTTTAAAACCTGGCTTGCAAAACAAAAGGCCGCCATATTAAGCGCCATAGTTGCTCCAGAAGTGAACACTACTTCATTTGGTTCGCAGTTAACGAATTCTGCAATCACCTTACGAGCATTGATCACTGTTTGATCCATATCATAGGCCAAATCATAGTCTCCACGATGAGAATTAGAGTTGTGATCAGTATAATAACCACTAACTGCGTCAATCACAGATTGTGGTTTAAATGTTGTAGAGGCATTATCGAGGAAAACAAGAGGCTTATTCTGCATCTTTTTTCCGTTTAACATTGGGAACTGTTTACGAATTTCATATACGTCGTACATATTAAAATCCTCCCTCAACCTCTTCTACTAATTTAGAAGCAATCTCCTCATTATCAAAACCGTTAACAATAGGTTTCAAATATCCAAAAGTGATAAGTTCACGAGCTTGCTCTAAATTGATTCCGCGACTTGTGAGATAGAATAATTCATCGTCGCTAATCTTACCCACAGTCGAAGCGTGACTTGCTTCAATATCATTATCATCAATTTTTAAAATCGGTTTAGCGATTGCGTCTGTATGATCATCAAAGATAATAATCTTCGCATTTTGATGAGCGGCAGATCGGTGTGAGCCTTTCTTGATATGGACAATGCCAGAGAAATTAAGTTTGGCCTCGTTTTTGCACACCCCATAATTATCAATTTGAGATCTGGTTCCTAAATTATTATGAGAAACGGACACTTCATATGTCTTCTTACCATTAAATTTTGATAATGAGGCAAGGTGCCAATTAATCGATGAGTTTTCACCATCGAGATTAATCTCAGTTTTTATTTCATTATTTGCATCAGCGAAATCAGCATAATAAACTTCAAGTTCACTATTCTCGCCAACTGAACCTTTGATTGTGCCGTTATTATCGCTTTTATTAACTATTGCGAGTTTTAAATGAGCGTTATCTTTAATATCAAAAGAAATATCGCCATGTGGGTCGATGAGAATATAGGATTTATTCTCTCTACTATCCGCATGGAAAACATTAGTATTTTCTTTTGAAAAATCTAGAATTTTTGTTTCCATTATTTCACCGCTTCTTTAACTGCACAAACACCGATTGAATTAGAGGCAGGACGAGTATCTTCTTTCTCTATTTCAATGCCATATTCTGTTTTAATAAATTCGTATCCTTCAGTATCGATACGCTTGATAATTTCTCTTCCTCCATCAAGGACCACACGACCGTTGATGATCACTACTGCACGCGTTGGATTGATTAGATCAAACAATCTTGCATAGTGAGAGATGACAAGGAACGCTCTATCGTTATTCTTTTCTTTATTGATGATGTCGGATACCACTTGAATTGCATCGACATCAAGACCGGAGTCAATCTCATCTAACATCGCAAGTTTTGGTTGAAGAAGAAGCATTTGAAGCATTTCATTTCTCTTCTTTTCACCACCTGAAAATCCTTCATTAAGATTTCTTGTCGCGTAATCAAAAGGAACCTTTGCTTCTTTGACAGCTCCATCTAATAACTTATAAAAGTTATATGTAGAAATAGGTTTTTCTTTACCGGCATTAACCGCTGCTCTTAAAAAGTCAGAATTGGATACACCTGGGACTTCGATTGGATTTTGGAAAGCGAGGAATAATCCCAACTTCGCTCTTTCATCAGTTCCAAGAGATAAAACATCCTTACCGTCGAAGAGGATTTCCCCTTCCGTAACTTCGTATTTTGGATGACCCATAATGACATTGAGAAGCGTGGATTTACCGTGTCCATTTGGACCAAGCAACGCCACAACCTCACCCTTTGAGATTGATAAGTTCACACCTTTTAATATTTGTTTTCCTTCCACGTTAACATGGAGATTTTTAATCGTTAGAGTTGACATATTTTTACTCCTTAACCTTTAGTATTTTACGAAAACTCACGCGCATAGGCAAACGATATTATAATATTTTTATTTCCTTATTCTTTTATCATAGCAAAAAAGCTAGTTTTCTCTCTATTTTTAAAAAGGACAAACATATAAATTTTGCTATTGATAAAAACGACGCCGCTGTTCTCGAGAAAATGTACAGTAACAAACAATATGTCTCTATTTGTTAAAATAGTTGTTGCAAAGAAAAATCGGAATTATATATAATATAAAACGCTACGAAAAGGAGAAAATAGATGAAAACGAAAAAAATCTCAGCCGGTTTAGTTTCAAGTTTCATCGCTGCTCTCGCGCTTACCGCTTGCTCAGGTGGAGCAACAGCGAGCGATAACGCGATCGTCACCTATAAAGGTTATGATGGCGAGCAAGTCAATGTTTTGACGAATACTGTTTATAACAAGTATCGTAAATCAAGCGACGGCATTGCGAAATACTATTCAGCGATTCTTGAATCAATAATCCGTTATCAGTTTGATTCCAGTAGTGAAACGGTTTACAAGAAGTCTAATGCACAAATTAAGACTGAAGCCGAAAACAACGTGACTGGTGCCAAACAAAAAGCAGAAGAAAATGCAAAAACAAACAATACTTCCTATTCCACTGAATGGGATTCAATCCTCAGCTCTTATGGAGTGAAAGATGAAGAAGGTTTATTACAACACTTCATTTATCAACTCGAAAAAGAGGAATTGGAAGATAAATATTTCAGTGATAACAAACTCGCATTAACTAAGGAATATCTCGGTATCGATGATGCTGGTCAACCTGTTAATAGTAATGGTAATGCTGCTTTCCCATATCACATTAGACACGTACTCGTCTCTGTGAGCGATGGCGCGAATAACTACTTTAATGGTACTATCAGCACAGATCAAGCCAAGAACATTGGTAACGTCATCGACTACTTAATGGATACCAAATATACCTTTGCTGAAGTTGCGAAGAAGTTATCCGGTGATGAAGGCAGCGCTGCTAAAGGTGGTGACGTCGGTATCATGACTCCAAACACCAGTTTCGTCAATGAATTCAAATTAGGTGTTTATTACTACGATAATGTGTTTGGTGGAAGAGCCGCTAACACCACTATTGAAAAGGGTTTAGGCCTCAACGAAGAAGTGACAATCAGTAGATATGCTGATGGAGCTGCTCCAGTTTCTAAAACAACTGTTAAAGAAGAAATTACTAGATTAGGCCTTGCCAAGGTTCCATACGATGCCTTTGTGAGAATCGGTAAAGAAGCTGAAACAGAGTTGGTGAACGGCAAAAAGGTCAATGATGGCAATGCCAATTACTATCCAAGAAACGTTTACTGGAACAATTTCTTAAACTTACATAATCCTTTCGTTATTACTAATGAATTGCTTGATGCAAGTGGTGAACCAGTGGAAGATCCAACATTAATCGATGGCGGTCCACGTTGGTCTGATAAACAAGAAGACGGCAAACGTTACCTCACTGATGAAGCTGGACACGTGATCATCGGTGTTAGAGGAAGCTATGGCATCCACCTCATGATCATGCAAAAATCCATCTATGATTTCAATGATGGTTCCACTAAAGCTCCTTCATTAGAAGAGTATTACACAACATATATCCCAGGAGATGAAAAAT
Source organism: Erysipelotrichaceae bacterium (assembly GCA_015059065.1). Classification (GTDB taxonomy): domain Bacteria; phylum Bacillota_I; class Bacilli_A; order RFN20; family CAG-826; genus SIG220. The sequence continues at coordinate 80,736 of SVBE01000004.1, forward strand.
TCCCATCATACGAGGGCGTTGACAAATCCACATATGTTAACTACATTTCCACTGATGAAATCAGTGAATACAACACACGTGCTAGTGAAATCAAAACAGCGATCAAATCATTTGACTCCACATATGATTACCGCTTATACGAACTCTTAACTAGCAACGGCAAGATTACTTTCAACAATACTGATGGTATCAACCTCGGTGAAGAAATCGCTAAATACATCGCGGCTACTAAAGCCAACAACAAGAACTCCGCGGTTAATACATTAACATCCTCTTGGAAGACTTATCTTGAACTCCTCAACGTGCAAAATGAACAAAGAGATTACACAGTCCGTTATACAACTGGCAACGCTGGTGCTTCTGTCCCAGAAAATACACCAGTCAAACGTGTAGTCAACGTTAGATGCGCTATCGGATTCATATCCGGTACTGCGAAAACCGGCGACTGGGCCGAAGGAGGTTTATGCTACTATGAAGAATAAGAAATTAGTCATATTAGCCTTATCCGCGCTCGGAGTCTTAGGCTTAACTGCCTGTTCCGAAGTCGTCGCAAAAGCTACTGATTATTCCTCACAAATCATCACTGTCGAGGGTTATGATCAAAAAATCTATAACAATGAAATGTCTGTCGTCTATGACAGCATCAGAAGCGGTAATATCGGAAGCGATGTCTTAAACGAATTATTATATTCCTATTCCATCACTACTTTCGGTTATTACAACAAAAGCGTTTCTCCAGCCCCAGCTGAAGGCACCATCACATTAGAAGATGCTTATAAGAACATCGTTTCTAATGACGCCGACAAAACTCCAGCGAGAAACTTCTTAAACGCTCACAAAGCCTATTGGACTTTAGATGAAAATGAAAACCGTGTGACTGATGAAGAAACTGAATTCGCTCGTGTCGTCGCTAAATGGGAAACCATCGAGGACCGCGTTGCCGAAAACTTATATTCATCCATCAAAGGCTCCACTTACATCGATAGAAATATCTTCTCCGAGAAGAAATTCTTAAGAGCCCTCCACGCGAGCTTAGAGAATGTCGCGGATCCAGATGCCGTGGGATTCACTGGTGAATTATATGAAGGTATCCTCGATCCAGAATACGAAGAAAGAGAAGTCTTCACTAAATTCCTCCACAAGGAATATTATCAATCTGAAACATTCCACTATGTGGAACAAAAAATTATTCCAACAATCTACCGTCAACTCTTAAATGAGCAATACTTATTAGATGAAACATATAACACACTCGGACGTAGCTATGCCCGTAAAGTGAACATCATCAAGATTGCTGATAACAAGAACACTCCAAAAGCTTCTGACTATTTGATGAAAGAACTCGTCAAAGAAATCAACGAAGAACCAGATGCTGCTACTATTAAAGACAGCACTAAAGTGTCCCTTGATACATTTAAGGAATATGCTTCTATCTACGTTGGTTCTAACTTATCTGATGAACAAAAAGAATTCATCGCCAACACAGACTTAAAAGACGTCTTCAAAGATCAAGGCACATATTACACTGGAACTGAATATGGTGATTTAATGCAACAATATAATAAGATTTATGTTGCACCACTTCAAATCCCAGGTTCTGAAGCGTCATTCGACACCACTGCCGAAAGCACATTCACTGACACTAGTAAATACACTAAAGAGACTGGTCTTGAACTCAAGACTCGTGAACTCGAACTCAAGGACTATACCACTACTGGTTGGTTCGTGAAAAACGGTGGCTTAACTGATTTACCAGAATCCATCAGAGGCAGACTCTTCAACATCGGTGTTGCTAACGGTGTCAAAGAAACTGAAGAAGCCCAAAATAACGCTGATAGATGGCAAAGAAAAGATGATGCTTGGACTTATACTAAACCAGAAGATGAATCCCCATATGTGGCGAGAATCAATGGTAAGAACTACTTAAAGACTGCAAGTTCTATCGATGGTGCGGATCCAGAAAATGATATCCTCCACTACGACAGTGCTTCATCCACTTACTACATCATCCAAATCGAAGAAGCATCTTCATCCTCTAAATTATCTAAGAAGAGCACTAACTCCTATGCTGAACTCAGAGGAAAAGCGACAATGGAATCAATCGTCAACGAAATCGCTAAGGTTGTCGGTACAGGCGAATCTTATTCCACTCTTGCCACTAAGTACTTCTTAGAAAAGATGAATATCGAATATCACGACGATACTGTCTATAACTACTTCAAAGACACTTATCCAGAATTATTCGAATAATCATCGAACAAAACAAATATCACCAGCTCGTCATTGAGCTGGTTTTATTTACCCCTAGCAGAAGACTCCCATCTTAATATGGCCGTGCCATCGCTAAGCCATCAAGAGAAGAATAACCT
>SVBE01000005.1 GCA_015059065.1 Erysipelotrichaceae bacterium
TCTGTGAGGGGTGTTAGGTGGACCTTTCACTGAAAATCAAACTCTATGAAAGGAGAAACCGAGACGCCTACTCGACATTAATCTATGGATACAGTTCAGAAATATGGAATAAAGAAAACTAAAGCGATTTTTTTGTTTCTTCAAATGCTATTAATTATTGTTATTACCGCGACTGCTTTATATCTATTGGCATTTGCGATTGGTCATAATTTAGGGCTATGGATGATTGTTTCGTACTCTTTTATTCTTTTATCCACATTAGTGATTATTGCCTATGGGATGATTGGTTTTAAAAAGGGAGAGATTGCTTATATTTTAGCGATAGCTCCATTCCTTGGCGCGATACTCGTCAACATCCTCCTTCCTCAAAGAGATACTTTCCAAGTGGCAGTGCTCTCTATTTTGTTTGCCTTAACATCAATATTCATGGTCAAACAGAAAGATAAAAAGTTTAATTCTATTGTTTCTATTTTGATGTGTGCAGTTGCTTTAACATTTTCTATATATTCGGCAATTACTGCCCGTCTAGATTTCCTCGGTCAGATGTCTGCAAAATGGTATACATATTTTGCCATGTATCTCTCTATTTTCATCCCTTCTATTATGTCAGGGACATTTGCTCTTACCTATAACGTCAAGATTACAAAAGAACAAAATAAACAGTAACAACGAATAAGTCTCCAAATACTAATTGGAGATTTTTGTTATATGTGCGTGCTATAATGGGCGTATGAAAAAGAAATTATTTGTACTCGGATTGTTACTCCCTCTTTTAGCTATTGGTTGTTCGACATCTAACAGCAGTTCTTCTAATGATTCTTCAACTAGCTCTTCTTCCTCAAGTAGAAGTACAACAAGCAGTCAGGAGCCTAGTAGTAGTGAGGTACCTATTAATAGCAGTGAAGCAGGGCCAGTCCATGTTAAGTCTGTGAGTTTAAATAAATCTAGCGTTGTCTTTTATCAAGATGATCCAGCGATTACTTTAACGGCGACTGTTTTACCAGCGAATGCCGAAAATAAGAATGTCATTTGGTCTAGCAACAACACAAATGTTGCCACTGTTAGCGATGGTGTAGTCACTCCGGTTAGTCCAGGAGAAGCGACTATTACAGTTAAAACTATAGATGGAAATAAGTCTACCACTTGTAAAGTGTCAGTCGCTTTCCCTAATTATGTCATACACGGCAAATTTAAAGGTGAATCTGAGTGGACAGATAAACCGATGATCAATAACGATAAGTCTACTGCAGAATATATGCTTTTAGATGTCCAACTCTATAAAGACGACGTCTTTACTATTCATATGTATGGCGACACTTGGTATGGGTATTCTCATTTGAAATCTTCGGTTCGTTCTGGATTAGTTACTAAAGCTTCTACTAATAACGATATTAAAGTCCTAGAAACTGGTGTTTATGACATCTACTGTAGTTACAATGAATCAGATGGTGGACATATTTATCTAGATAACACCGGTTATACACCTTCTCCAGGTACTGTTCACGTCACCGATATTCAATTAAATCGTTCAGGTAAATATTTACAGTACCGACATGAATATCAACTCACCGCGAATATTTATCCAAGCACAGCTTCTGAAAAGAAAGTTGTTTGGACTTCAAGCGATGAAAGTGTTGCCACAGTTACTAGTTCAGGTAGAGTTGTGGCTAAAGAGAAGACTGGAAGTACTACAATTACTGCGACAACATATGACCAACATAAAGTTGATACATGCCTTATTTATGTAAGTGCTTATCCAACTCCAGAATATTATCTTGTTGGCACCATTGGTGGACGTTCTTATTCAGCTGGTACTTATACTTATGCTGCTCTTCCACTTGGTTCAAAACAATTCCTCATTCCTAATGTTGATTTTGTTAAAGGTGATAAGGTCAAAGTAATGGATAGACATGGGGGTTATCTACATAGTACAAGCGAAATAGGTAATCCAGTATACGAGTATTCAGTAAGCGAAAGCAAATCAGTGAACCTTTATCTTGATACGAGTAAAACCAAAGATTATTTGTCAGCAGTCAATAGAGCGTCTCGTGATATCTATGTTAAGTACGATGCTGACACTAATGCTGATAATAAGTGTGGTTGGATTTATGTGCAGGGACCCGATATTACCCCATATTGGTTAAAATCGTCTAGTGAAATGTCAGGCTCAAGAGGTTGCCGCTTCAATATTTCTAAACACGCGACTGAATTCACGTTTGCTCGTGCTCCTAGAAATCAAGAACCAGATGCTGATTATACATCCCTTACATTAAAGACTAGAGTTAAGAGTTTCGATATTACGGATGACGTCTATGAATATGACGCCACTGTAGATTCTGAATAGTTTATTAATAAATGGCGAGTTCCAAAGAATATCTTGAATATGTCCTTGAACTTCTTAGAGAAGTGAATGGTATTTCCTATAAGAAGATGATGGGTGAATATATGCTATATAAAGACGAAATCATTTTTGGCGGTGTTTATGATAATCGTTTCCTTGTTAAAAACAGTAAGTCATTAGCAGATATGAGGTTAAGAGAACAAATCCCTTATCCTGGTGCTAAACCAATGTTATTAGTGGATTCAGAAGATCCTGAAGAAATCAAAGAAATAGTGATGACTCTATTGAATGATCTAAGAAAATAATAATGGAAAAATTATTCAATTGGTGTTTTATCGGAACTGGCAAATTAGCGAATAAGATCGCGAAAGTCATTCTTTCTAGTGGTCATCACAAGATCGTGAGTTGTTATACCCGTAATTATGAAAAATGTTGTGATTTTGCAAATAAATTCAATGCAAAACCTTTTAAAAATGCAGAAGACGCAATAAAGTGTGAAGGGGTAGATGCTGTTTATGTCGTCACTCCACATAACGCGCATTATCGTTTTGCCAAGATCGCTTTAGAAAATAAGATTCCAGTTTTATGTGAAAAAGCTTTTACGATTAACAAAGAAGAAGCTAAAGACTTAATTGAAATAGCTTCTAAGAATAATGTTTATTTATGTGAAGCGATGTGGACATGGTTCAATGAACCGGCATTAAAAATGAAAAAGTGGGTTAATGATAAAGTTATTGGAAATATCGATTATGCATTTTTCAATTACCACTTAAATTCCAAGAATTACGCTCCAAGAGTCGCAGATCCTAAAAGAGGTGGAGGAGCGCTTCTAGATATCACTGTTTATCCAATCGCATTTTCATATTATCTATTTGGATATCCAAAAAATATAATAGCTAAAGCCAAGCTCGGCAATGGCATTGATCTAATCGATGATATCACTTTTAAATATGATGACTTTGATGTTGATATATCTGCATCAATTGTTGATTTTAAAGGGTTAGAAAAGATTAAAATTGTTGGAAAAGATGGGAAGATATTATCCCGTTCTATTCACTGTCCAAGTAAAGTCAAATTAAAAACTAAAAATAGAAAAGAAGTATTTAATTACGATACGAGTAATGGTAGGCCGTATCTCGTGCAATTTGATACAGTGGCCTCTGAAATTAAAGAAGGATTAAAACAGTCTAGATATATCCCATTAAAAAATACCTATGACATCATGGAAATCATGGATGAAATTAGAAACCAAATCGGTTTAGTTTATAACAACTTAGAATAATTGTTATTTATATATAGGAAAAAGAGATCTCGGTTTTTGAGATTTTTTTATTTGCTTTAAGGTTCATTTAAGGTTCATCTTTTAATCTATTCGTGTCAGGAGGAAAGAAAAATGGCAAATGAAAAGATTATCTCGGTGATGAAAAGATATGAACTCAAGTTCTATTTAAACAAAGCACAGCTCGCTTACTTCAACGAAAAGATAACTGAGCATATGAAACTAGATAAATACGGTTTGACTTCAATTGCTTCGCTTTATTATGACACTCCTGATTTTATGCTCATCAATCGCTCCATTGAAAAACCTAAATATAAGGAAAAATTAAGACTGAGAAGTTATGGGCTTGCTAAAAAAGATTCTCCAACATTTCTAGAAATCAAAAGAAAAAGTGAAGGAATTGTTTATAAAAGAAGAGTTTCTTTACTAGAAGAAGAGGCTGATGAATTGATTAAGACTAACGAGATGGAGAGAAAAGACCAAATCGGTAGAGAGCTTGAAGCCTTCTTAGATAATTACAAGAAAGTTGAACCAAAATACTTAATCATCTATGACAGAATGGCTTATTACCAAGATGATAGTGATCTCAGAGTAACAGTGGATATCAACCCAAGATATAGAACAACCGATCTCAATCTCCATACTTCTTTAGAAGGAGAACCATTAACTGATGATGGTGGAGCGATACTGGAAATCAAAGTACAACACAGCATCCCCCTCTGGTTAACTCATATATTAACGGAAGGGAAGATATATCAAACGAGTTTCTCTAAAGTAGGGACAGCTCATATTAAAGAACTTAAGAAAAAACAGTTAAACAAGGTTATATACCAACAAGAATACATCCAAGGAGGATATCGTTATGGACTCACTATTTAATCTATTAACCGAGACAAATTCATATGTGGTTTGTCTGCTAGTCGTTGGCATCACATTTGTAATTGGGCTAGTGTATACGCTTATTATCTCGATCAAGATGAGAGCGACAAAGAGCTTCTTCATCACTTCAATCTTGATGCCGATGATCGTCGCTAGCGTGATATCGATGGTTAGCTTATTCCTCGATAGTGCTTCTACAGGGGCAATAAGAATTGCAACCATTGCCGTCGCCTTAGGTCTCATTAGATTCAGAAGCGTAAATGGCAGAGCAGAAGAGATGCTCGTATTATTCGGAGGTGTGGCCTTTGGTCTCATTGCAGGACTTGGATATGTCGTCATCGCTTCAATTGTGGCAGTAGCCTTATCCGCCTTATATGTCATTCTCTCATCTATTAATATTTGGGATCATAAAAGAATGAGTGAAGAGAAATTATTAAAGGTTACAATCCCAGAAGATCTCAATTATAACGAAGCATTCGATGCCATCTTAAAAACACATCTAAAGAGTTATGAACTCGTGGAGATTAAAACTACAGGTATGGGAAGCTTGTTTAGACTCTCCTACAAAGTAGAATTGCTCGTCAAAGATAGTGAAAAGACACTTATTGATGAACTCAGAGTGAAGAACTCAAACCTTGAAATATCACTTCTCCCATATGTGGAGAACACTAAAGCTTTATAAGGAGGAAAAAGCAATGAAAAAGAAACATTTATTACCATTAACAGCATTTGCATTATTGATGATGATGGGATGCTCAGTATCAGGAAATAGTGGAACAACTGCTGATACTTCAAATAATTCATCAACAGCTACAACTGCTGAGACTAGTGGCACAACTAGTGAGAACAATGGATCGGCGTATGATTATAATTCTCAAATCTCAGTAGAAGAAGCAGAAGAAATAGAGGTCGAAGATAATACAGGTGACTTCGCGATTGAAACTAGCGATGGTATTTATAGCCAATCAGGCAATATTTATAAGATTACTTCTGCTGGAACATATACATTAAGTGGGAACCTCACTGGTCAAATATTAGTAGAAGCTGGTGAAGATGATGAGGTAGTTATTGAACTTAACGGTGTGTCTATCACATATGGTAGTGATGCTCCGATTAAAGCATTGACAGCTGGTAAAGTGGAGATCTCTGCCAAGAAAGATACAGGCAATACCATCACCGATACTCGAAGTGCGAAAACTACTGACACTACAACTTTAGGTGAAGGGGCAATCTATGCGAAGACTGATTTGAAACTTAAGGGTAGTGGCACATTGGTAGTTGAAGGTAATTACAACAATGCGATTCATACGACCAAGGATCTCAAGATTCAAAAATTAACATTAAAAGCAACTGGTTATAACAATGCCTTAAAAGGCAATAACAGTGTCACTATTGAATCTGGTGAAGTACAAGCCTATGCCAAAACTGGTAACGGTATCAAAACTGAAGATAGTTCTGTTTCTAGTAGCGGTAATCAAAAAGGAACAGTCGCAATCAATGGGGGAAACGTTTATATCGATTCCTTACATGACGCGATTGATGCAATCTATAACATCGAAATCGATGAATTAGATAGTACTGTACCAACAGAAATCTCCATCAAAACTGGCACGAAATCCACTTATTATTCTAGATCTAGCTTCAAAGCTGACTCAGAAAAGGGATTGAAAGCAGCCAATGAAATTATCGTTAATAAAGGCACAGTGGTGATTGCCGCTAGCGATGATGCGATCCATGCAAATTATGGTGATAGTTTAGATAATGGTTCTAAAGGATTAGGCAATATCACTGTTAATGATGGTTTGATTCAAGTGGCGAGTGGTGATGATGGATTACACGCAGATAACACCTTAACAGTTAATGGCGGCAAGATTGTGGTTACTGGTGCTACAGAAGGATATGAAGCTAATTACATTAAGATCAACGGTGGCTATTCATATATCTACGGCACTGATGATGGTGTCAACTGTTCAAAGAAATCCTTCAATAGCTGCGCGATTACTATCACTGGCGGTTACCTCGATGTCGCGGTCTCTAATGGCGATACAGATGGTATTGATTCCAACGGTAACTTCGCGATGAGTGGTGGTACAGTCATCACAAGAGGATCTCCTGGAACTAGCTCAGCGATGTCTACTGGTTTAGATGTTGATGGCACTTGCTCCATTACAGGTGGCACATTCATCGCCTTCAACGGCTTAGAAACCGCTCCTAGTACGGGAAATAATGTTCTCTTTGCCGGAACAACGACAGCGGGTTCAGGTATGGGAATGGGTGGCGGTAGAGGTGGATTCGGTCGACCAGGCCAACAAGGCACCAGTTCATCCTATTCCTTCCAAGCTGGTAGTTATACTCTCACTGGCGGAAACTTAAATATTAGCTTCACTAACGATTATAATTACGGAAGCTTCATGATCTACTCTTCTAACTTAGCAACTGGTAATACTTATACATTAACTAGAGGTACAACTAGTGTGTTATCTTGGAGCCAGACTTCTAGTTCAGTTACAATTTCTTAAAAATAGTATAGAATACTAATATGAAAATATTGTTAGTGGAAGATACTGAACAACTTAATAAAGCATTAACAACCATCTTGAAGCGGAATTCATATCTTGTGGATTCCGCCTTCGATGGTGAAGAGGCATTGCTCTTTTTAAAAGATTATCAATATGATGTGATCATCTTAGACATCATGCTTCCACGTATTGATGGATTAGAAGTATTGACCAGAGCGAGGGCCCAAGGCATTCAAACTCCGATCATCTTATTAACCGCTAAATCAACGATTGAAGATAAGATTACTGGTCTAGACCTAGGCGCGGATGATTATCTTCCTAAACCATTCTCTATGGAAGAGTTACTCGCGAGAATACGCGCGTTGTCAAGACGTAAGAATGTCGCATTAAAAGAGAATAAAGAGGTCACTTATCAAGATATAACTATCGATGAGAATAACCTTTCCTTAAAATGTGGTGATAAAAGTGAAGTTCTTTCAAGAAAAGAAATGCAGATTATGCTGCTGTTAATTGAAGGCAATGGCAATGTCGTATCTCTAGATACAATCACTAAATCAGCATGGGATATCGAATCATATTCCACGAGTGAAAATGTCTGGGTCTATATCTCATATTTAAGAAAGAAATTAGAAAACATTGGCTCAATGGTTAAGATTAAATCGATCAGATATCAAGGCTACTATTTGGAGAACAAATAATGATTAAGAAACTAAGAATAAAATTTATCATCATCTCGATGTTATCGGTTCTTTTTGTTCTCGCGGTGACTATTGGAGCGATCAATATCACTAACTATGTCGTCATTGAAAATGAGGCGAGTGGGGCGGTCACTGAAGTGATGAGACAGGGAACTTCAAGTGAAGGCTTTATCCCTGGCCCACAAGGTGGTGGAGATAGAAGAGATATTAGACAGGACCATTATTTCATCGTTTCTTTTAATAACGATGGGACGATTAATAAAATTAATAACACCCATATGTTCATGTATTCTGAAGCGGAATGTAAAGCATTAGCAACACAGGTCTATAACAAAGAATTAGTTGGTGGAAAATATGGCACCTTACGATATGCTTTAGAAAAGAAAAACGATGGTTTAACATATGTTGGTTTTGTCGATATCAAAGATAAAATGGACAGTTTTAATAATTTCTTATTGTTATCTTCTTTAATCTCTTTAGGTGCTTTCCTCGTCTTATTCGTTCTCATATTCTTTGGGTCTAAATTAGTATTTAAATCCACGGAAGAAGCATATCGAAAGCAGAAGAGATTTATCACAAATGCATCGCATGAATTAAAAACACCACTGACGATTATTTCGGCAGATATGGATTTAATTGAGATGGATAATGGGAAAAGCGAATGGAGTGATTCTGTTCGCGATCAAGTGAAAAGATTAACAGATATGACTAATCAATTAGTCACTTTGTCAAAACTAGAAGAAGATGATAAGTCGCGTTTCCCAATGGAAGAATTCTCTGTTAACGATGTCTTTAAAAAAGCCGTGGAATCATTCTCTCCAAGCTTTAAAAACGAAGGCATTAAATTCTCTAGCAATATTTCTAGCAATATCTCGATGTATGGAAATAAATATCTCATCGATCAGTTAATCTATATCTTCTTAGATAATTCTCTTAAATATACAGGGGGAGAACAAAAGAGTTCATATTTCGTCGTCAGTGAGAACAAGAACAAAGTTGAACTGCGCTTCTCAAATACGATCGATAAAAACGATGAAGTTGACGTCAAACAAATCATGGAAAGATTCTACCGCTCCCCATCGAATAAAAAAGAAGGTTCAGGAGTGGGGTTAAGCATCGCTCAAGAGATCATCAGATTCCATAAAGGAAAAATAGATATCGATAAAAATAATAGCACCTTATCGTTTGTTGTAACGCTGAATAATTAGATTAACTCCTTAAGGAGTTTTTCTTTATATTATATATGAGTAATGTTATAATTTTATTGTTACATATATGCAGACTCCAAACGCGTCATAAGGTCGAAGAATGAAACACTTCTAGAGTAGACATAAACTTGGCTCAAAACGGGAAGAGGGCACCCATATATGGAACTGGTATGTCGTATGTGTTAGGGCATATCAATGTGGAAAGCACCGCCCAGTGTGAAATGAGCCCCCAAAGGAACAAACCCAATGCGGAATCCCAAAGGGCAAGATGTTCATGCAAACGCTCCACACAATAGAAATATTGATCCTGAGGCCATCCAAGGAAGGATGTAACACCACAAGGTAGAACTGGTAGGGATATCAGAGGCTATCTTGACAAAGGTGTTTTCATTTGGATGGCTTTTTATATTTCTCCTTTTGTGAACACCTTAAAGTTCATTGTTCAAGATAGGAGGGAAAAAGATGAACAAAGACTATGACAATGCTGTTAAGGTCATTAAAACAGCAATTTTAAACAGCCAATTAGATGCACTAAAGTCCATCAATGAAAAACAATTGATTCTTTATTATGCAATTGGCAAGTACATTTCGCTTAACACCAGAAATGGGAAATGGGGAGAAAGTGTTATTGATGAGATAGGTAATCGATTGAACGCAGAACTTCCCGGTTTAAGAGGCTTTTCAAGCAGAAATTTGAGAAACATGAGGCAATTCTATGAAGAGTGGAAAATGCTAGAACATGTTAAAAATGATAATTTGGAAGACGCGTCTGCCAAAATACAAAATATAATTGATTGCTCTATCAACATTGAGTACATCAATAGTGTGTTTGATATTGATATTCATGATTTTTTATCATTGTCATTTTCTAATCATATGATTATTATTTCAAAAGTTAAGTCGATGGTTGAAAGATTATTTTATTTAAAGCAATGTATTTCTAATCGATATAGTTATCGTGAGTTGAAAATTGCTATATCTAATGACGACTATCATCACCAAGGACAACTATCCAACAATTTTGAGAAAACTATATCAGACAATAGCAGAGTTATTAAGGCAATTAATTCTTTTAAAGATCAATATTTGCTAGATTATGTTAATGCTGAAGAGATTGATGTTAGAGATAAGATGGATGTCGATGAAAAAGTGATTGAAAATGGTATAGTTCATAACATTAAGAGATTTATTCTTACTTTCGGCAAAGATTTTGCTTTTATTGGGAACCAATATCATCTTGAAGTATTTGGAGAAGACCAATATGTAGATTTGTTGTTCTTCAATAGAGAACTTAATTGTTTGGTGGCGGTTGAGCTCAAAACTGGAAAATTCAAAACATCATATCTTGGGCAATTAAGCGGATATCTTGCCGTTCTAGATAAATGTGAAAGAAAAGAACACGAAAACCTGCCTATTGGAATAATATTGTGTAAAGATATGAATAAATCATTCGTCGATTTTGTGATTCGCGATTACAATAGCCCAATGGGTGTTTCTACATATAAAGATATGTCAGATAAAGTGAAAGAGCACCTACCTAGTATTGAAGAGTTAACCAAACTCCTTGATTCAGATGATTGATAGAAAAAACTGGACTAAATTCTGTCCAGTTCTTCTTTAATGCCTTCTTTATCGAGGTTTTGACCGATGAAGACTAATTTATTCAATTTGTCTTTCCATTTCTCATCCCAGTCATGGGCGAAGAATTCATCGTTGGCTAGCAAGGCTTTTATTTGTCGTGGTGTCAATGTTTCAGAATACCATTTACCGTTTTCCATGAGCTTTCTTTGTTTGCCCGCGGATTCATAAACATATGACATCTTTTCATCATTAGAGAAATAGACAATGCCTTTGCTACGGATAATATTTCTACCATTATTAGCGACCCAGTCTTCGAACTTATTTCTATCAAATGGTCTTCTGCGATAATAGACGAATGTATTGACGTTATATTCATCAGCAGTTCCTTCATCATCGTTTTGATCAACCCCATGTTCGTGATGGTGATGATGGTGGTGATGTTCATGTTCTTCGTGCTCGTGCTCATCATCGTCATCATCGTCATCGTCGTGATCGTGATGGTGTTCATCAGCGTCTTCTTCGTTATCCCAGGAATCGAATTCTCTAATCCAAGCAGCAGAAGAAGCAGCTTTTTCATATGAATATAAGTGGGTATCAATAAGTTTATCGATATCGATATCGCAGTAATCAGTTTCGATGATTGTCGCGTTATCTTGCAAAGCAAGAATCACTTTCTTGATCTTTTCTAATTCATCTTTAGAGACTTCTGAACATTTGTTGAGAAGAACGATATCACAGAATTCGATTTGTTGGATGATGAGGTTTTCTAAATCCTCTTCTCCTCTTTCTGCAGAGCTTAAAGCATCTCCACATCCGAATTCATCTCTAAGTCTAAGAGCGTCAGTGACTGAGATAATCGCATCAAGAGTGTAGAACTTTGGAAGATTTTGTTTGTTGAATTCTTCTTCCATATATTGAATTGTTTGAGCGATTGGGACTGGTTCACAGATGCCGCTTGCTTCGATTAAGATGTGATCAAATTTTTGTGAATTGACGATATCAGCGAGTTGGCTGATTAAGTCTGCTTTTAATGTGCAGCAGATACAGCCGTTTTGTAAGGCGACGAGGTTATCATCTTTAGAATTGACAACTCCGCCTTTTTGAATGAGTTCTGCGTCGATGTTGACTTCGCCTAGGTCATTGACGATAACTGCCATCTTATGACCTTTAGCATTTTTTAAGATATGGTTGATTAAAGTGGTCTTACCACTTCCGAGGTAACCGGTGATCAACGTAATAGGTACTGTTTTAAATTGTTCCATAAGTTTTTTTCTCCACGAGGCATTGTATCACAATGAAACGGTAAGTGTTATTCAAAAAACCTCAGATCGTAATTCTTTTTTTAAAAAAGAAGAAATCAAACCAACTCTTAGCAAAAAATACCAATAAATATGGTGTTTTTTTATTTTATGTAGCTGTGCTATAATTAAACGATAAAAAAATTCATGGATTATTATTAGGGTCTGGACTACTGCTATCAGCGCTTGCTGGTGCTTTTTTCTTTTCCCCAAAGACTAATGCTTATCAAGAAGTAAAAGCGGACGCTGTTGATAGCTTTTATATCGGTGGACAAGAATTAACAACTGAAGCTCCTGTTGAATCAGGTGGTGGAAGTGCCACACTTGCTTTAACTGAAACAGAAGCAATCATCACCCTTGATAATTTTAAATATACTGGAGTAGGGAGTGAAATTGCGACTAGCAAATATGCCTCCTTTGGTTTTACTATTTATTCTACCCGAAACGTTAAAATTATCGTTAAAGGCGAGAATGAAATTAACAATACAATAGATAGTGCGGAAGGGTCTTCATACGGTATTTACTGTTACTTTCATAAAGGGGATGCCGCAGTGTATAACCGCGCGGATTTTGTTTCGTATGATGAAGAAAATATACATTCGTTGAAAGCCTGTGGAAGTGGTGCAGGCGTCAGTAATACTGCCGGCTTATATGCTTATTATGGAAAATTCCATTTTATGGGACCAGATTTATCATTTATTGGTGGAGATAATGCCGTTACTACAAGTGGCGGAATGATGTGTGATGGTTACCTTTCACTTTCTTTTGAATCAGGAAAAATAGTTGCTTATGGAGGCTCATCAGCCAAGAGTTCGTATGGAATTCTAACTAAAGGATCGACTACAATAACTGGCAACGATACAATTGTTGAATGTATAGCGGGCACCAGTGGAGATGGTTATGATTCAATTGGTTTTTCATCTCTAGATTCAGATGTGGGTGTTAGTGGTGGCTCAACAATTTTTAGTGGTAACACATATGGTATAACTCTTCGTACTGACACTAGATTAGCTGTATCTGGCTCAGCAGACCTCACTTTATATGGCGGCACTTATGCGCTTTATGGTGGTACTCAGACTTTTAATGGTGGTTTAAGAAATACTATGCTCGGTTACACTTGGGACCAAGATAATAATAGAGTCGAACTTGATAAGCATGCTAACGAGTCAACATATTTGTCGGCAGACATTAAAAAGGTGTTTTTAGGTGAACTTGAATTTTCCGTTTCTGAGGAAGGTGAAGTGGAATATACAGGGTCAGCGATTCCTGTAGCCGATATTAAGCCAACTAAGTCGTCTTCTAATTATGATATTAAATATGGGCTAACTGATGGTGTATACGATTTAGATACATGCCCAACTTGTACAAATACTGGTGAGACAGCGACTGTTTATTACAAAATCAGTGCAGAAAATTATCACGCGAAAAATGGGGCTACATCTGTAACTGGTTCTAGAACTATTGAAGTTGTTAAAGCAACTGGTAAAATCGATCAAGAAGCAGTGGGAGCGACTGATTTATCCTATGATGGAAGCACTCATGATTTATTAACAACTCTACCAACTGCGAAAGCTTTAGGTACTATTGAATATCGTGTTAATGATGCCGAGTCTTTTGAAACTACGGCTCCGACTGCCATAAATGCTGGTGATTATAAAATCGATTATAGAGTGCAAGCGGATGAAAATCACACTGCATCTGATATTAAAACTTTGAATGTATCTATTGCAAAAGTAGCTGGTACAGTGGCTTCAGAAGCAGTGGTTGCGACTAATCTTGTCTATAACGGCAAATCTCAACACTTATTTTCAGTTGCTCCAACAGCGACTTTAAACGGCACAATTGAATATCGTATTAATGATGCTGAATTATTTACTACTAATGAACCTACTTCAATTGATGCTGGTACTTTTAAAATTGAATATAGAGTTAAAGAAGATACTAATCACACCGCATCTGAACTTTATACAGTTAATGTATCAATGGCGAAAGCTACTAATTCTTACACTAGTGAGCCAAGAATCTTCTTTGATAATTACTATACTGGAGAAGAAAAACCTTTAGTGACTGAAGGTGCTGCATTTAGTGGAACAGTATATTATAAAGTCGATGATGGAGAATATAGCACTGTTATTCCAACGAGAACTGATGTTGGAAAATATGTCGTCTATTATAAAGTCGATGGTGGTAACAATTATATGGATATCGAGGAGAGTTCGCTTAATGCAAGCATTTCTCCGGTTAATAAAAATAGTCTTATTAATTTAATTAAAACAGCGGAAGCTTATAGCGAAGAAATTGCTGAAGAAGCTCCAAGTATCGCTACTGCATTAAACGAAGTAATCAGCGAAGCAATAGTGGTGAGAGACGAAGTCAATAAGACTAGTGTTGAAGTCAATAGTTCTCGTTTATCACTTCAAAATGCGATCGATAATGCACAAGCTTCATTTGTGATGGCAAGAATCGATAAGATTCCAAATCCTGTCGTTTTAACAGATGAATGCTATGCACTAATGACTAGCGCGAATGAAGCGTATCAAAAATTAAGCCAATCTGTAAAAACAAAAGTTACTAATTATTCATTATTAACTGGAGGTAATGTCAGATTTGTGAAACTCGCAATCGATAATATCGGTGAAGTGGTTTATAGCGAAGAATTTCAGGCGAAGATTGAAGCGGTTAGAGGCTACTATAATGCCATTAATGGCACAGAAAAATCTTTGATTACCAACTATTCAACTTTACAAGACGCTGAAAAAACATATGCAAAATTAAAAGAAGATTATACTGCCGCCAATATAGTAATTGCTCTTATCGATGATATCGGTGACTATACTTATACCGATGCTTTCAAAACCAAGATTGCTAAAGTTAGAACATCTTTTGAGGCTTTAACAAGCGATCAAAAGGCCCTTGTTAGCAATGTTGAAGTTTTAGATAATGCCGAATTATTCTATAACCAAATTGAAAATGCGATTAAAAAGATCAATGCGATTGGTACAGTGAAGTATCCATCTAGTGAAAAAGCTATTTTAGATGCAAGAACTGCCTATGATGCATTAAGCGAGGAACAAAAAGCATTTGTGGATAATGCTGAAACATTAGAGAAAGACGAACTTTTCTTTAATCAGATCGATAATGCATTTGATTTAATCGATGCGATTGGCGAAGTCAAATATCCTGATAGTGAAAAAGCCATTGCTGATGCAAAAGAAGCCTATGACGCACTAACTGATGAACAAAAGGACTTTGTCACAAATTATAACACTTTGATGGATGCAAGAACGTTCTATGACCAGATTGATACTACGTTTAAGAGAATTAACGCTATTGGTGAAGTCAAATATCCCGATAGTGAAAAAGCCATTGCGGATGCAAGAAGTTCTTATAACAATTTGGCAGACGCCCAAAAGGCTTTCGTGGATGAAGATACCTACAATATTCTTTTAAATGCTGAAGCCACTTATAAGAAAACCTCCGATGATCATAAAGAAGCCGATTCGGTCACTTCTTTGATTAAGAGAATTGGAAAAGTGGAATATACTACCCCTTGTAAAAATAGAATTAATAATGCGAGAGAAGCTTATGATGCTTTAACTAATGATGCACAGAGAGGCTATGTTTCGAATTATGAAACATTAACAGCGGCTGAATCATTATACGCTAGCCTTAAAGTCAATTATGATGCGGCTAACGAAGTTGCTTCTCTTATCAATTCGATTGATGAAGTCAATTTAAACAATGACTGCAAAGCCAAGATTGAAGAGGCGAGAAACAAATATAACGCCTTAAACGAAGAACAAAAAGCCCTTGTTAAGCTCGACGTTTATGAAACCTTAGTAAATGCGGAAAACACTTATACTGGTTTAAATAATAACAGAAGGAATTGGACTATTGCCGGTGTCGGTGCGGCCGGTTTAGTTCTCGTTTTAGTCTTAATATACTCTTTATCCTTCTTTGTCTTTAATAAATGGGCTTTAGTTGATGGTGAAGTAATCAGGGTTGTAAAGATTGGTAGGAAATATGGTGCGAACAAGATGTTAGCGATGCCATTTAAAGTAATATATTGTGAAAACGACATCATCTTTAAGAAAAAAGCAGACGCGATAAATAAGCAATCCGCTAAATAAAGCACGATTTAATCTTTATTCAACTACCGAGTAGGTTCGCGCGATGTCTTCCGTAAAGCTGATGCCGACATGTATAAACATAAAAAAGAATTCTATAAAGAACATAATAATAGTAATGGACACGAACAGTTTTAATTAGTAAACTAATTATTTTAAAACGCGTAGAGGTGCCTGCGCGTATTTTCTTCTTGCATACCCACACAAAAGCATATTATTATATGCAAGTAAATAAGTTCATAACGGAGGTTTAGTTATGGCAAAAATCGTTAAGTTTTTACCAGGTTTATTTGCAGTGGCTGTTTTAGGCCTATCTGCTTGTGGTTCAAATGAACCCGCACCTAATACGACATCGGAATACACTCCGAGTACTAGCAAGAGCGATCCAAAGAGCGAACCAACTTCTAGCAGCTCAATTGCTCCAATTAGCAGTGGAACATCTAATTCATCGAGTGAGCATCAACACACTTATAGCGGTGAATGGACTTATGATGAAACTTATCACTAGCATGAACCAACATGCGGCGATACGGAAGAAGTCGCCGATAAAGCGGAACACATCATGGACGATGGGGTAATCACCACTGAACCAACATGTAAAGAAAAAGGCGTTAAGACTTATTCCTGTACAGTCTGTGATTATTCATATACCGAAGAAGTGGAAATAGTGGATCACTCCTATGAATCTAAACTCTCGTTTGATGAAGAAAATCACTGGACAGCCTGTAAAACATGCGATGAAAAATTTAACCCTGCACCTCACGATATGTATGACGCTGGTACAACCACCTTATATGAAGATGGTTATTACCGTGAATATCAAATAGAAAAATGTAGTTACTGTGATTATCTAGTCAAAACCCACATCCATACTTATGACGATACTTGGGTCGACGTTGGCGAAGAAGGTCACGCGCATCCAGCCAACTGTGGACATAATGTTACTAGTGAGTCAGAAGAACACGTCTATTATGAATGGGATTCTTATTATGACGAAGAAGGAAACTTCATCCAAGAATGCGCGACTTGTGGCCATATTTCTAAGACCGCTCCAAGCGCAGATGATTATGTTTCTGAAGATGGATTCCTCTATCACCTTGAAGGTGGTAAGGTCCACATCACTGGCTTAACCGAAGAAGCAAAAACTAAGAAATTCTTAACTATTCCAAGCAAAATTGATGGTAAAGCAGTTGAAGCGATTGACGACAACGCAGATTTCAAAGGTATCAAGGTCGCTGCCTTAACATTTGAAGAAGGCATTGAATATATTGGTTTTAATTCCCTTCAAAAAATCGAGTGGTTCAGCGGCCATGGTGATATCATTCTCCCTGATTCATTGATTGTTTGCCAAAGCTTACCAAACATTTCTAGCAACTTAAGACTAGGCAAAAACCTCCTTGTTTTCTCAAGCAGCAGTAGTAATAATTATTATTTAAACGAATTGACTATTGCCTCGACTAATATTGAATCATTTAGCGGCTATCATTTCTCTCCTAAGAAAGTGGTCGTGGAGGAAGGCGTTATCAAATTGCCATCCAACATCTTCTTCTCAAACGAAAGCAGCATTGAAGAAGTTGTTCTCCCAAGCACTATCCTTTCTGTCGCGAATAACTTCCGTAGTCTTAAATCAGAATTATATTTAAGAGAAGGTAAAGTCAGCTATCTCAAAGCGGGTAGTAACGAACACGCGATCGCTGTCGACACTCATTATGATGAATATGAAGAAACGATCACTTTCCATAATGACACAAGAATTATCGCTTCTGGAGCATGCTCCGACATCTATTACGATTACGGCGCGGTTAAATGGGTGCTCCCTGATAATCTAGAAGTCTTTGACGATTCAACTAACTATCCATATAGCAGACTCGATTACAACATCCTTTTAGATGATTTGAATTATGACTCCGTTGGTGGAGGATATTATCTCGGCTCTGCTAATAACCCATATTTACTTCTCGTTGATCACTCTAATCCATTAGAATTAACAATTCATGAAAACTGCCGTGTTATCGGTCCAAATGCTTTAAATGGATTTGAAAAGAAGATTAATTTCAATAGCAAATTAGTTTCTGTTTGTTACCGTGGTTTAGACGGCATCAGAGTGGACTATGAGCTATCTCTTCCTGAATCAATTAAATTCATGGCTAATAGTGCGTTCAGCGTAGATGGTTCTTCCACTGGCAAAGTCATCTTAGGCAAAAATATTACTTGCTTAAATAATTCATTCGGACTTATCAAATGCGATCTCGAATATGGTGATATCGACTATATCTATCAATTCCCCTTCGCCGATAAGGATTTAACATTACCAGAAGGTATGAAATATGCCTACTTAACTGGTTCTATTAACAAACTCTATGTTCCTTCTTCAATCCGTTATTTATCTATCGGAAGCACGAACGGTATCAAAGAATTACATTATGATGGCACTTTAGAAGAATACGCGAGCATTCCAAAATTCGATGATAGTTACTCAACTGGTACGGCATGGATTAATAGGTTATATGTTAATAATGATCAATTAGTGACCAACTTAGACTTATCTACTGGTTTCACCCATATCGCTAGAGGCGGATTATTCGCGATTAGCAGCATCCGAGAATTAGTGATGCCAAGCGAAGACGTCGCCATTGATAAATATGGTATTGGTTATTATAGAAATCTTGAGAAGTTACAACTCACATCTTCTCTTGAAGAATTCCTCACCGCGAGCTTAGATCAAGTATCGAGAAACGATGAATGGAGATTATTCGATAAAGATGGTAATGAAATTACCAAGATTGAAGTGGACAAGAACTTCAAGGCTTCAACTTCCATCTATAACTGTGCGAGTATCACGGAAGTCGTTCTCAAGGAGGACTGCACTAACTACAACTTTACTGGATTATTCAGTTATCTTCCTAATTTAACAAAAGCGACTATCAAAGATGGAGTAACTTATATTCCAGACGGATTCTTATCCGGATGTGAAGGTATTACTAGCATCACCCTTCCTGATTCGGTGACTGATATCGACGACAGTGCATTTGAAAACTGTGTTAATCTCGAAACTATCAACCTTCCAGCTTCCCTTAAATACATTGGTAGAGAAGCGTTTAAGAATGACGCGAAACTCGTGATGCCTGTCGTGTTTAATGATATTGATCACTTTATAAACATTGATTCTGAAGCCTTCTATGGCACTGGCGTTACTAGCGTCAACCTTTCTAACGCGAATATCGGATATTACGCATTTGCGAATGCTAAATCCCTCACCAGTGTCCTCTTAGGTAGCAAAGTGACAAGAGTGGGTTCCCAAGCCTTCTCTAACAATAGCCCATCCATCATCTGTAGAAGCTATACTGTTAAAGACGATTTCAATTACAGCAATTATGCCAGCGATTGGTACACCAATCCATTCCCAGCCATCACTCATTATGCTGGTTATATCACTGATCAAGCAGGCAAGCGTGATGAAAGCACTTATGACTACGCGAACAAATACACCGCTCAATATTATTTAACACAAGATAATAAAGGTAATATTACCGGTGCCTACTTATATTATTTCAGCAATAATTCTGCTGCTGACGCTGTGTCAGAAATAACTATTGACCAATGTTATGAAACATATTCATCTTTAAAGAAAGTATCCTATACAGTTAAAGGTATTTGTCCAAATGCCTTCGAAAAAGGCAATACTAAGGTTACTAAGGTAACTATTGGCTCTAAAGTGGTGAATCTCGCCCCAGGAGCTTTAAGTGGATTATCCAGATTACAAAACTTAATTATTGAATCTGGTGTCACTAACGTTGTCTCGCTCTTCAATGATGAAGCGAAAGTTGGATATTATTCAGCAGGTCCTTCTGGCAATAACTATATTCCAAAGACCCTTCTTGAAGTGGAATTATATGGCACTGATTTAACGGGTGATGCTTTATATGGTGCGAGAAGTATTAAAACTCTCATCTTGAATAACGGTACAGAGTCTATCAGCACTTCCACAAATTCGTTCAAAAATACTGATATTAGAGTCATTCACTATGACACCAACTCATATATGAGTGCTTCCGCGATCACTCCAGGTAGCACAAGCTATAACGGTATCGCGAAAAATGCGGAATATGTCTATAGAAATGATGATGCTAACGAAGCTCCGTTCTCCTATGTTCTCGACCAAGATAGAGATAGCTTTATCATCAGAGTGAATAGTGATGGCAAAGATAGCATCGTCCAATTCATACGCAATTCCGATTATGTCTTTATCGAAAATATCATCATTGATGAAAACGGTACTAACCGACACATCTTCTCCATCGAACCATATGCCTTCGAAGGATGTGTGAACCTAGCCAATGTGAAAATTGAAAGCAACTTGCTCGAATCCATCGGTGCTTATGCTTTCAAGAATTGTACTTCGCTTAAATCAATCACCATCCCAAGCAATGTGACCAATATTGGTGGTGGCGCCTTTAACGGCTCATTACTATTTAGAGTGTATTTCCAAGGTGGATGTAATATTACCAATGATCCATTCTACGATTCTCGACTTATCGAAGTAGTGACCGATGATATCAACGATCTCCCATCCGTCATGAGAGATAAATATAAATACGCTTCATCTTTAAGCGCATCCAAAGTGGTGTTCCACGACGATGGCTGTGTAAGCTATGAAGATACATTATATTACGCTCCTGAATGCGACGTATTAACAATGCCAGAAGGAGTTACTAAAATCTATAAAATTGAAGTTCTAACGGAAAATCCACATAATCAAATCATTTTCCGCGATGACTTTGATTTCAGCACCTTGTATTCCACTGATTTCGAACCAGTGAGAAAAATGATGTTAGAAACAGTAGATGAATATGGAGTTATCTATCTCGGTAACGAAGATAACCCATATCAAATTCTCTATTCCGCTGCTGGTTTAACTGAAGAGTCATATTCTATTAATAATAAATGCATTTCGATTTACGCTAAGGCTTTCTGCGATAACACTGATATCGAAACAATCGTCATTCCTAATGGTGTGCGTTACATCAATAGAATGGCTTTCGACGGATGTAGCAATCTCAAGGATATCACGATCAGCGATTCCGTTGTCTTAATTGATTATGAAGCTTTCTGTTACTGCAGCAAATTAACAGAAATAACTCTCCCAACAAACGCTGTATTAGGACAAGATATATTGCTTGGTTGCAGTGGTTTGAAGAAATTAACTTATTCAGGCACTGTTGCCTCTTACTATCTCTCTTACCAAGCTCTCGATGTGGAAGAAGTAGTCTTCACAGGTAACTCTATCGTTAGTGAGGCTTGGAGTTATAGAGGAGAATTAAAGAAGATTACCTTCACTGCTGAAAATACTGTGATTAACTCTAAAGCTTTCTCTAATTGCGGCGGTTTAACTTCTCTCGTCATCCCAGAAAACATTATTTATCTCGGCAAATTTGCATTTGCAAACTGCAACGGTTTAGTTTCTGTGGTCATCCCAGAAACACTAACAAGTCTAGATTCTCAAGTCTTTGCAGAATGTGAAAACTTAAAAGAAGTTACTGTCCCTGGTACTGCGGCAATATTCACCAGTGGATTGTTCGACGATTGTAACGCTATTGAGAAGATCACTTTAACTTCTCTCGAAACTGGACATTATTTACAACAACTATTTGCTTCAAGTTATCTCGCGAATAAAAATCTTCCAGTATCACTTAAGGAAGTAGTGCTCTCTGAAGGTATTTCCGCCCTCGACAACATGTTGTTAACACGCGCTGAAAACGTTGAAAAGGTTACGCTCCCATCCACATTAGAAACTATTGGGGAGCAAGCATTCTACGGCTGTACATCCCTTAAATCCATTGTCATCCCTGATAAAGTGGAGACGATCAATTCATTGACATTCAGCAACTGTACTGCTCTTACATCAGTAGTGCTCGGTGAAGGTGTGACTACAATAGATACTAAAGCCTTCTATGATTGCACTTCCTTAGAAAAGATCTACTTCCCAAGCAGTCTCTCTTCTGTTGGTGAACTTGCATTCTATAACTGCAACGCTCTCAGCGAAGTCTATTATGGCGGCACGATCGGTGAGTGGGGTACTATTTCCTACGCCAAAGCGAACGCTAACCCATTATCAACTGGAAATGCTAAATTATATTTACTCGATGAAAACGGCGATGTGGAATTCGCTGGTAAGAAATTCTCGTTATTTACTAGAACAGTGCTCAATGAGGAAGACTTTGCAGGAGTTACTGCTCTTAAGTCTTATGCTTATGTGGGCTTAGGATTAACAGAAGTCCATATTCCTGACACAGTGACTTCCATGGAAAAATATCTCTTCCAAAACAACACCACGATGGTGACTCTTGAATTACCATATTTAGGCTCCTCCCTTGAAAAGGATTACTACTTCACTGGTATGGACGAATTATTCAAAGACGATATTATTCCAGCCACATTGACTAATGTGACTATCCGTGGTGGTTATCTCATCAACAACGCCTTTGTTACCAACAACAATGTGAAGAATTTGGTGTTAGGTGATGATGTCATATTCGCTCATATTGATGGATATATGTACTACGAAGACTTCATGTCAAGTAAATGTTTATCAGGATGTCAACACATCGAGAAGATTACTCTCAACGTCGATAAGCTTGGTAGTTTGTCTTACTCCGCCAATTATTACAGATTATCAACTTTATTCTCTGGAACTTCTGGAACTTCTGGAACTCCATCCACATTAACCGAGGTAGTGGCGACTGGTAATAAGATTCCTGCTAGAGTGTTCCAAAATTCTTCATCTGTGAATAAAATTACACTTTTAGGCGAATTTGAATCGATTGGTGGTAGTGCTTTCACTGGTACATCCATCACAACTATTACAATCCCTGCTAGCGTTACTAAAATTGACTCATTTGCCTTCTTTGATGCTGATTCTCTTGTTTCCGTCATCTTTGAAGAAGGAAGTAACTTAGAAGTCATTGCTTCTAATGCCTTTACATCTTGTGATGTGCTCGCTGAAATTGAAATTCCAGGTAGTGTAGTTGAATTAGCAAGTGATGCATTTGAATACTGCCCTAACTTAACCAGCATATACTTCGATGATACAGAGACTGGTGCAAGATATATTAAAACTGCTACTAACAAGTATCACACTTTAGTGAGCGTTGATAAGAACATTACTTCCTTTGCTTTCAATAAAAATACATTGGGCATTGGTAATAACGCTTTCTATAACTGTAAAAACATCACTTCGATCACTATTCCTAATACGATTAGAAGAATTGACGCTAGTGCCTTTGAAGGATGCTCTAACTTAGCAAGTGTGACATTTGAAGATGGTATTCAACTCTCTTCAATCCCAGCCCTCGCGTTTGGTAATTGTACTAAGCTTACTTCCGTTATCGTTCCTGAAGGAGTAACTAGTATCGGAGAGAATGCTTTCGGCGGATGTTCCCTCTTAGAAAACATTTATCTCCCGTCTACTCTTGAAAGCATGTACACCAGTGCACTGAAAAACCATAAGAGTGGAATTAACATCTACTTCAAAGGTGATTTAGGTGATTGGGTGAGCCTCACATTAACGGATTCATCTTACAATAACTACAATGGCAATGCGAACATCTACTATTATGATGGTAGTGATTATGCTCTAATTGGTTCAAATCTCGTCATTCCTGGGAAAGTTACTTCCATCAACGATATGACTCTTGGACAATTAGATATTGATACTCTTGATATTTCCGAAGGCGTGGAGAACATTGGAAAATATGCCTTTGCAGGAGCGAAAATGACAGAAGTCACTCTCCCAAGCTCATTGACACATATCGGCATGAATGCCTTTGATACTTGTTCCTCATTAGTGGATGTCTATTATAACGGCACGATTAAGGATTGGCTCGGTATTTACTTCGACAGCCCGACTTCTAACCCAATGTATTACGCGACTTACTTCTATATCTTAGATGAAAATGGCGATGTGAATCATAACGGTCAAAAGTATTCTTTACTCCGTGATTTAGTCATCCCAGAAGGAACCACTTCGATTAATGGCTATGCGTTCTACAGCTTTGAATGTTTATATAGCGTGACCATCCCATCTACACTTGCCACTGTTAATAACGCTGCATTCTATGAATGTACTGGTATCGTTCAAGTGGTGAACAATAATTCACAATTACAGAATCTTGGTGACAATACTAATAACGGTTACATTGCTTATTATGCTGTAACTCATGATCACGTTAGCAGAATCTATAAAGATGCTGATAATGGTTTCGTCTACCACATCGTTAGTGGTTTACGTACTGTTCTTGACTATGTAGGAAGCGATCCAGATGTGGTTGTTCCAAGTGACTATAATGCGCTTAACACTTTAAGTATCGATAAACCGTTTATCGAATCTGTGAAGCTCACTTCTACAAATCAAAGTGTAAGAGTTAACGAAAAAGCCTTTGGCTTACACGCGACGGGATTAAGAAAGATCTCTTTGACCACTGTGTATAACTACACAAACGGCGTAAGCGATCCAACATTCAGCAAGATGATGTATCCTGAAGTTGCTAAGAACTTAACAGAAATCGAACTCACTTCAAATGTCTTCCAAATCAAGAATGGTTCTCTTGCTAATCTCACTTCATTAGAAAAGATTACTGTTCCATTTGTGGGAACAGGATCAATCGGATCTGGCACTTCAGTGAGATTCGTTGATATCTTTGATTCCGTTCCATCCACTTTAAGAACTGTGGTAGTTGCAGAGAACCCATATTCGACAAAATTAGGCTCATATTCATTCGATGGTGGAGCTTCTATGGTCACTTCATTAACCATCCCAAGCACAATCACTCAAATTGACGGTTATGCTTTTAGTGGTAGTAATTACACAAGCATCAATTTCGCTGGAACTAAAGACCAGTGGAGCAAAATCACTAAGGACGTCAACTGGAAGAGCGGTTGCTCATCATTAACACAGATCGTGTGTACTGATGAAACAGTTTCAGTCTAGTTAAAAAACACTAAATAACACGTAAAAATGAACTGTACCCCAAATCCTGGACCAACCAGGAGGAGGGGTATTTTTCGATAATAATGGTCTTTTGTTTTGTGATTTTATTAATAATGCGAATCGATTTACGGACTTATATATAAAAAAGACCCTTCTCATAGTTTGAGTCGGGCCAATTCATTATTTATTAAATTTCAGTTTCTCTCTTTTTAATAAATAAGTAGTCAATCCGCTTCCAGCGATTAAAAAGTCGATTAGAAAGGTAAACAAGTTGATGAATTGCCAATTGCCGGGTTCATTAATAGTGTATTGGTTTTTGAAGCGTTCATGTACTTGGCTATTATTTGATGGGGCAAAATGAAGAGTGTCATTTTCGGTGACATTGCTACTTAATCCTAGTAAGAAATTGTTTTCATAATAAATAATGCAACTACGCGCTAGATATTCAACATAAAAGCCGTTAGATAATTCCTTAGTTATTTTAGGGAGATCTTCACCACCGTTAGGGTTAGTTATATTAGGGAGATATTCTCCGCTAGGGCCGAAATATAAATCTAATGTAATATCACCAGTTGGGATATTTTGATACATAGAGCCTTCTTTTGTACTAATTGTATATGAGTAATTATATGCTTTCATCAGAATGGTTAGCGCGTCATTATTTTTATTGATGTTAAATGTATAAATATATTCTTTTATTTCATTGCTATTATATTTTTTAGCAAATACCCATGGTCCAGCATTAGCAAAAAATAATCCAACTATTAATACAATTAATCCAGGTAAACCGAAATAGAGGAGATACTTTTTCTTTTTCTTTGCATTATTGTTGATGATATTTTTCTCTTCATCATTAAGCGAATAATCCGGATTATTTAATAATGTTTTGTTCATTAAAGAATAGAAAAGTGGTGATAAGAGATAGAAAGTATATAAAGATATAAAGCGTGTATATATGAGTAGTGATTTACGTATATATGGGTTATAGCCATCAATAGTTAATAAATAATTACTTCTTAATACAATTAAAACAATTAATCCTGCAATATAAGTGATTAACGCAATAGTTAAAACAATTATTGCCCATAAAGCTGGCAAGAAAAATATAGATAAAACTGCTAATATAGTAGATATAATCAAAAACAAAGATGTTAGAAGAAGATTATTTTTAAACCTCAAATAGTTTCTTTTTGCTAGTTGAGAATAAACCTTTTTTTCTTTTTTAGAAATATCTTCCTCATCGATTCTTTTTTCTCCAATGATTAGTTCTTCAACTGAGACATCAAATATTTCTGCAATAACGGGAAGAATGGATAAATCTGGAGACGATCTATCACTTTCCCAACTAGATATTGTTTTATTTGAGACGTGAAGAATACTTCCCAGTTGTTCTTGTGTCATCCCTTTTGATTTTCTAAGTGTCATGATGAATTTGCCGATAGACTTCTTTTCCATAGCGTTGCTCCTTACGCTTACACTATACAAATTATAGACTGATTGTTCACCCTACCAAATGTTCAATTTGTCTATATTTTGTAGAATTATGGAAAAATACCATATAAATATGACGTGAAAATAAATGTTTTTCTAAAGAAACAGTTTTTCCTTTAATAATTTACAATAAGTAAAATATTATAAATAAAATGTTGCAACTTTACTCATAATTTCATATTATAGATAAGCGACTTAGTTGCGATTGCCGACTTAGCTCAATTGGTAGAGCAACTGAATCGTAATCAGTAGGTTGCGGGTTCAATTCCTGTAGTCGGCACCAATCCCATGGATATTTAGCTCAGCTGGGAGAGCATCTGTTTGACGTACAGAAGGTCGGGGGTTCGATCCCCTCAGTATCCACCAAATAGATTATTAACTGTTGATTAATCAACAGTTTTTTGTTTTTCAAAAACGAATATGTATATAATATAAACATTATGAAAGTCCTCATATGTTATTTTACAGGAACGGGTAATACGCGTTTATGCGCGCAATTTTTACGCAACCACTTTATTGAAAAAGAACAAGATGTCACTCTTTATGAAGTGGAAGTGGGGAATGATAACATCCCAGATCCTAACGATTATGATTTAATCGGTTTTGGCTATCCGATTCACGCATTTAATACCCCTGGACTCTTTGCCTCTTTTATTAAAAGATTACCAAAAGTAAATAATAAGAAATATTTTATATTTAAGGTCAGTGGTGAACCTTTCTCCTTTAATAATGCTTCAAGCCATCACATCTATAGAAAGCTAAAAAGAAAAGGCTATGAACTCATCATGGAGAAACATTATTTAATGCCTTATAACATCATCTTCAAATATAAAGATGAACTCCAAAAGCAGATGTATTTATATTTAGATCCTCTTACTAAGGTAATGGCGATTAGATTAGTGAATGGAGAAATAGATAAAATTAGATATAATCCATTTCATATCTTCTTATCATTCTTATTCCGCATTGAATGGCTCGCTCCTAAAATAAATGCTTTATTCCTTCATAACAAAAAGAAAATATGTACGAACTGTATGATGTGTGTAAATAACTGCCCCACTAAATCGTTACATGTCACTAGGAAAGGGAAGATTAAAACTACCACGAAATGCGCTTTATGTATGCGTTGCTCGCTTAATTGTCCAACTAAAGCAATACATATGGGAATATTCCAACCCTGGATTGTGACAGGTGGTTTCCATTATAAAAAGTTAGTGAAAGACGAATCCAATAATGGCACTTATATCAATTATCAGACCAAAGGTTATTTCAAATTATTTAGAAAATATTATCTCAAACAAAACGAATTATTAAGACAGTATAATATTGAAATACCTGTTAAATATAACGAAGAAAATAAATTAGAAAATTTAAAGAAATGATATTATTAAAAATTGGTCTCTTTCATCCAGTTAATAGTATCGATGAGAGACTCTTTTATCGATAATGGTTGATAGCCGGTTAATGAAGTGATTTTATCGTGACTATAATTCGAATTCTGCGATAAACAATCCATCGAAAAACCTGTAAATAGTGGTTTTTTATGCGCAATTCTGGCAGATAATTCAATAAACGGGGAGATTAATTTGATGAGCCAATGAGGAATCGTGAAGTTAACTTTTCTCGCTCCAGAAAGCTCGCTTGATAGCCCCATTAAATCCTTCACAGAGATATATTCTCCTGACAATATATAACTTTCCTTATTTTGTCCTTTTTCAATGAGGTCCACAATTCCTTTTGCGACATCTCTTACGTCGACAATATCATAACCACCTTTAGTGATCGCTGGTAGTTTGTTCGTTATCGCTTTTTTAATCGCGATGTTTATTGGGGCTCCAAAAGGATCGTTTGGTCCCATGATGGCAGAAGGGCAGACGATGATTACTTCAAAATCTTTATTTGCTTGGTCTAATACATAATTGTTAGATATCGCTTTGCTTTTGGAATATACACCGATGACTTTATCTTCATCATATCGCTCTTGCTCATAGATTGGCTCATTGCCTTTTCTTCTTGAGATTGCGTCCACGCTGGAGACATATATCATCTTTTTAAAACCAAACTTTTTAGCGAGATCAGTAATAATCTTAGTTCCATCAACATTGATTTTCATCGTTAACGGATCATTAGACTTATATACAGATATTCTTCCAGCCGCGTGAATTAATATTTTTTCTTCATCTGTTTTATAGGAAAGAAACTTCTTAACATCATCTTCGTTTAAGATATTTCCTTCGATATATGCAATATTCCCTGGTATATCTCTATGGTTGTCATTGGGCAAAACAAAACCGACGATTCTTGCATCAGGTTCTTTTGTTAGCAAATAGGAAATGATGTTTCTTCCTAAAAAGCCAGTTATTCCCGTTATAAAGTATGTTTTCATCACACTTATTATAATATGTTGCTATAATAATTGCACACGCACCGATAGTTTAGTGGTAGAACTTCAGCTTCCCAAGCTGATCGTGCGGGTCCGATTCCCGTTCGGTGCTCCATTTGAATGAAAATTCCCCTCATCACTGGGGATTTTTTATGTATAATTGGTATTAGATATGAAGAAAGATATAGTCCTCAAGGTTATTGCCCTCATCGCGAATCTTTTTCTTTTCGTGAATAGCGTGGTCATCTGTATTAACGCTCCGATTAATGGATATCAATTTGGTAATCTCCATGTTCCTGGTGGTGATCCATCTTACTTCAGATATTTCACCAACCTTAGCAATTTATATACAGGTATCGTTTCTTTTATCATTTTCATCTATTTAATTAAGAACTTTAAAAAAGATTTCTATTTACCAAAATGGCTACGCATATTAGAACTTACAGGTGTAACTAGTTTGATGCTCACATTCCTCACGGTCATTTTATTCCTTGTGCCAACTTATGTCGCTAAAGGGAATAGTTTCTGGGATATGTATCTCTATGATATGTTCTTCTTCCATTTCTTTAATCCATTGGTGGCTTTATTCATCTTCTTGGTGTTAATAAAAGGAGACAAGCTCACATGGAAAGAAGCTTTATTTGGAATGATTCCAATGGTGTTATATGCAATCTTCTATACGATATTTGTTCTGACAGGTGGAGAAGATTTCTATGGTTTCACCTTTGGAGGGAAATTCTGGTTACTACCTATTGTCTTACCAGTGATGCTTGGAGCAACATATCTCATCAGTTTCCTCTCATCGTTTTTATATAATAAAATAAGAATAAAGAAGACAATCATTAATTGAAACTAGTTATCCCCTTAATCGGGGATTTCTTATATAATTGTTTTAATGAAAAAAGAATTGATTATCAAAATCATTGGGCTAATTATTAATCTTTTCCTTTTTGTGAGTAGCTTGGTTGTCTTTTTTAGAATCATCTTTGCTCCAGAAGGGAATTTAAGATATTTTCAGCAGTTTACTAATCTGAGCAATATCTATATGGGGATTGTCTCTTTTATCATCTTTATATTGACCCTAATTCATTTTAAAAAAGATTATGTGCTACCAAAGTGGCTTAGAATTCTTGAATTATCAGGAGTGACCGGAGTGATGCTCACATTCCTTACAGTGATTTT
Source organism: Erysipelotrichaceae bacterium (assembly GCA_015059065.1). Lineage (GTDB taxonomy): Bacteria > Bacillota_I > Bacilli_A > RFN20 > CAG-826 > SIG220. Next base: position 29,973 of record SVBE01000005.1, read on the forward strand.
ATTCCTTGTCCCAACACAGGTGAGGAGTTGGACTGATTTTTATAATATGTATAAAAACGATATGTTCTTCTTTCATTTCCTTAATCCCTTATTAGCGTTTTTCACTTTTCTTTTCTTTGTTAAAGGTGATAGGCTCAACCGGAAAGAAGATTTCTTGGGGATGGTACCGATGGTTATTTATTCCATCTTTTATGTAATCTTTGTCCTCACTCATACGTGGAGAGATTTTTATGGATTTACTTTTGGTGGAAAATATTGGGCGATGCCATTATCTTTATTAGTGATGTATGCTGCAGCATATTTGATTAGTTTTTTCACTTCAATTATTTATAATAAGATTAGCTATAAAAAGGAGAAGTAAGATGGATTGGTCACAAACAAAAAGAGTAGTGTTAATGATTGTATTTGCGGTATTATGCCTCGGCTTAATCGTCGGCGGTATTATTATGTTTGTGAAATTCCCTGAACAAATTATATATGGTCTACTTTTCCTATTAGGGGCTTCTATTTGTTTATTCCTCTCTCTATTTAATCTTCCAATTAAAGAGAAGACTAATCGTGGGAGATAGTATTTATTTTTTCTAATAGTTTATCTTTTAGATAAATATAGCGTTGTTTCTTTTCTTCTTTATTGAAGTGGTTTTCTCTATTTTGTAAGACGACGTGTTCGTAATCTAGCTTTTGGTCATGGAATTGCTCTGAAGTTAAGTCAAAAACCACATCGCCAATTATATTGAAGCAGTGGAAGTTGCCGTCTTTTAAGGGCACTCCAAAAACTTCTCCTCCAAAGATGTCTTGAACAAGAAAGGCAGTAATTGAGCATTGACCGCATGTCTTATTGTCTTTTGACCAGTTATCTCTCATCCTCGGCGCGCAACTATATTCACACCAAATATCTGACAATAAATCATAGAGGTGACGTTGATCTTTGATTTTAATAAAGTCTTTGTTAATTGGTGAAATAGGTTTGCTTTCATTACCATAAAACTGATATTTCATATAATAATCATAACAACAAATAATATTGATTTCTCATGATATTTCTATTGGAAGGTTATTTGCTATAATTGTAGTTAGAATGGCAAAAGAAATAGATTACCAAGTCACTGATTTAGTCGAATTCGATGGATATGGGAGTTTGCATCTTCTCAATCTCCTCACCAAGGATTTTTTAGATATGGGCTATGAACTCACCGATGTGGTGGAGGTTTCTTTTTTAGATAAAAAGATAATGATGCCAGTCGTGAAAGATTTCAATTACATCGATCTTGGATATGATGGTTTGACTTTATCCAATATGGAAGCGAATTATATCAAGTTGATTTCTTTTGGTGATTTATTTGTCCAAAAATATGGTCTAGCAGAACCAGATGATAGCGGTTCTCATCCTTGGAAATTAAAAGAGGGCTTATCTTTCCCTATCAATATTCATATCAAATTACATCAAAAATATGGTTATAAAAAAGAATATGAAATACTCAGTTTAGATAGAACGAATAATCGAGGGGATTATGACTATTTCTCTGATTATCAATTCGCGAACTTTAGAGAAGTAGAGTCCTCAAAATTAAAAGAGCATATTCTCTATCGCGCTTCTTCTCCTATTGACCCCCAGTTAAAAAGACATTTAATCGTCGATAAAGCAATGGAAGAAGCAGGGATTAAAACGATTATTAATGTCGTTAACCATGGCGATTTAGCCAAACAGTTTTATGGATATGAAAACACTTATTATTCGAAACAGAATATTTTGTTTGCCCCTGCCCCTATATATTTCTTCGGTGATCGCTTTAATTCAGTAGTGGTAAAAATGGTGAAATATATGATTAGCCATGATGGACCATATTTAATTCACTGTTGGGAAGGCAAAGATCGAACTGGCTATTTAGTCGCGATTTTATTATGCTTAATCGGCGCGAGTAGAGAAGAAATAGTCAAAGATTATATCGAATCATATGTCAATTTCTTTAAGATAAGCAAAGGAAGTGAAACTTATTTCCGCATCGCTTTACGCATCTACCACATGATTCAAAAAGGTTTTGGGGTGAATGATTTTTATAATGTAGATTTATCTAAAGAAGCGTATGATTATCTAGTGAGGATTGGGTTAGCCAAAGAAGAAATCGACCGGTTAATTGCTATACTCTCAAAATAATATACGCCCCTATAATTCAACTGGATAGAATGTCAGACTTCGAATCTGAAAGTTGTGGGTTCGAGTCCTACTGGGGGCGCCATTAGAGATAAGTATAGCTGATACGAAAGTATTGGCTATTTTTCTTTTAAAAATCTTAATTATTAAAACGGGTCAGTTTAGTTTAAAAATATGGGTCAGTTTTATTGACAAATATGGGTCAGTTTATTAAAATGTACGTGGACGATATAGAGGAGTTGTGATGCTATGAAGAAAATAACTAATGATTCTACATACAAAGCAAGAATAGTTGATGAACTAGTAAAAAGAGATTTGAGAATATTCGGTGCTATTTGTATTGAAGGGCCTAAATGGTGTGGAAAAACTTGGACATCATCGCATCATGCTAATAGCGAGTTTCTTGTTGGAGATCCAAGTGGTAATTTTTCTAATAGAATGCTTGCTGAACTTGAACCTTATACCGTTTTAAAAGGAGATGCTCCTCGCTTAATTGATGAATGGCAAGAAGTTCCAGCATTATGGGATGCAACAAGAGCTTTTGTTGATGAAAGTGGTAGTAAGGGTCAAATAATTTTAACTGGATCATCAACGCCAGTTAATAAAGGTGTTTTGCATAGTGGTACAGGAAGAATTAAAAGTATTAGAATGAATACAATGTCATTATATGAATCTGGTGATTCAAGCGGGATTATTTCTTTAAAGGATTTATGTGAAAATAAATTTGAATCAAAAGTGTTAGAAGAAACAAATCTTGAAAAATTAGCCTATTTAATTGTTAGAGGTGGATGGCCTGGAAATATTGGTGTTAGTGTAAATGATTGTGATGAATTAGCTTTAGGATACATGGAGAATGTTGCCAAAATAGATTTAAAACAATTAGATAAAGATATTGATTATAATGAGCATAAAGCAAAGCTTATTTTAAAATCACTTGCTAGAAACGAATCAACAGCTGTTTCTAATCAAAGTATTTTAAATGACATAATAGAAAATGATAATTCATCCATTAGCAAAAATACTTTATCCAAATATTTAGATGCGTTTAATAGAATGTTTTTATTTAACAATCAAGAACCCTTTTCATCAAACATAAGATCTTCATTACGTGTTAAACAAATGGAAAAAAGACATTTTTCTGATCCCGCAATGGCATGTGCAATGCTTAAATTAACTCCAAAGAAAATGATGAATGATTTAAAAACTTTTGGTTTTATGTTTGAAGCAATGGTTGAAAGAGATTTGTCTATATACGCTCAAGCTATAAACGCCAAATTATTTCACTACCAAGATTATAAAAACAATGAAATTGATGCAGTTATAGAACTTGATGATGGCAATTGGTGTGCCATAGAAATAAAATTAGGATTAAACAAAGTAGAAGAAGGCTCAAGCAATTTAATCAAAGTATGCAAAGACATAGTTGATAATGGTGGTAAAGAGCCTATGATGAAATGCGTTATTTATGGTGTTGGTAATATGGCATATAAAAATACTGATGGAGTTTATATTATCCCGATAACTGCATTAAAAAATTAATGATACTTATTAACTATATAAAATTTTTGTATAAAACATGCATTGAAAACAGTAAAAATACAACAATCTAATAAAAAGCCATTTCTATTAGTGTTCCAAAAATCCTATTAGTCCATAAAAAATTTTTTTCAAAACACCGAATTATTTCTTTCAAAATTATCCCTTTTTTATTTAAAAAAGTATTTAAAAATAAAATCGACTTAACTATAATCTTTAAATGTAGGAGAAATATCATATGAAAAAAGCATTATCAGAAAACAAAAAAGTGGCCTTATACACTGTTATCGGTATTGTTTTGATGTTAATTTCAGTTATTTTTACTGGAGTTATCGGAATTAGCAAACATGTGCAAGGCTTTAAGGCGACAATTGGTGATTATGGTGCAATTTGGGCACCAGTCAGCAATATGGGCAAAGCTAAATTCTTATTAATGGGTGCGATTTATTTAGATCTCGCAATCTTATTAGTGAATGTAGTTTATGCCTTACTAAAAAAGAAACCACTAAGAATTCTTCCAGCTTTATGTTTAGCTTTAGCGGTTGCCTTCCTTCCATTCTTAGCCTTATTAATCAGATATAACTTATCCCATAAGTCCGCTGATACATTAGGCTTAGTCTTCTTAGCAATCTTCGCTGTTATTAACGTTTTAGCGATAATTATGTTCCTCATTGCATTATATAGCCCATTCGCTCAACCAGTAGCTAAACAAGAAGTGAGAGAAGAAAGAGTCCCACTTCGTCAAGTTGCTACAGGCATCAGTGAAGAAAAAGCTCGTCGTATCATTGAAGAATATTTAGCTGCCCACGTCGATGAATATCATTCTGAAGAAGAAGAGAAAGTCGAACAAGCAAAAGCTGAAGAGCCAGTCAAAGAAGAGCCAGTCAAAGAAGAACCAGTCAAAGAAGTCGCTCCTGTTGTTGAAGAAGAACTCGATGACGACAATGATGATGAAGAAAAAGAGGAAGAAGAGATTGAAGTCGTCGATGAAAATGGTCAAATCATCAAGATTAAAAGAAAGAAGAGAGTTCATTTTGAAACTCGCTTAAGAAATTCTGAATACGACATCAGACATAAATATTATGATTTACGTGATTACCTCAAATGGTATGGATTAAATAATAGAATTTCTATTCCAGGTGATACATTCTCTTTAAAGAGAAAGAAATACGCCTTTATCACCATCCAAGGTAAACATATCAAATTCTACGCTGCGGTTGATCCAAGCAAATATGAAGATAGTCCAATTCCAGTGGAAGTGGCGACTGCCAAGAGATTTATTGACACACCATGCATGCTTAGAATCAAATCTGACTTATCATATCGTAGAGCGAAATTAATCGTTGACGAGATGATGAAAGAAGCGGGATTTGAAAAACCTGAAGGACCAGAGCCGAAAGAAACTCAACATCCTGAAAATAAATAATTTCATAACTAAAATATTGGTGGAAAGATTGGTAATATGCCAATCTTTTCATTTTTATAAAAATACTCTAGTGATGTATGCGCATGCATGATATAATCAGTTATTATATTTCTTTTTTTATGGTGATTATTTCATCAAAAATAGAGAAATTGGTAGAACCTACATATTTAAAGGAGAGAATTTATGTTCAAATTACTTTTCAAAAACATGAAGGCGAAACAGTGGATAGCGGTCGTGGCTATTTTTATTTTGACCCTAGGCCAAGTTTTCTTCATGATGACGATTGTAGACTACATCTCTAAACTTACCGGCGCGGTTGCCGCAAGTAGAGATAATGGCGTTGCCGAAATATGGTGGTATGGCTTATATATGGTCATTGCTGCTATTTTAATGGCGGTCGTCGAAGTCATCATTCGTTTCGTTGCTAGTGCCACTGCAAGTAGCACAGTTACTTCCATAAGAGAAAAACTCTATGTAAGAGCTAATGAATTCGCGCTTTCGGATTTCGCGTCCTTCTCAACTGAATCTTTGATTACGAGAACGACAAACGATATTCAAAACGTTCACCTCGCCTGGCTTACATTCTTAAAGACAGCATTCGTTGCCCCAATCACTATGGTGTGGTCAATCATTCTTTTACTTAGAAATGCGAATGGTTCCTTGACTTTAGTCACAGGTATTTGGTTATTCTTCTTAATCGCGGTGGTGGTCATCTTATTAATGATGGTTACTCCAAAATATAGAATCGTCCAAAAATTAACTGATTACCTCAACGTTGCTTCTAGAGAAAACCTCACTGGTGTGCGTGTTGTACGTGCCTTCAATGCTGAAAGCTATCAAGAAGGTAAATTTGAAAAAGTTAACCAACAGTTCACAAAAGTGCAAATCTTCACTGGTCGTGTTTTATCTTTCTTCACTCCATTTGTCATGATGGTCATGATGGGCTTATCACTTTCCATCCTTTGGGTTAGTGCTTTTGTCATCAATGGCATGGATCAAGCAGCAGCATCAGCGACATTCAGCTCTACTAACGGATTCGTCATGCTCGCCAACCAAATCGTTATGTCCTTCATCTTAATCGTGACTTTAATCGTCATTTGGCCAAGAGCTTCTGTCAGTGCGAAACGTGTGCAAGAAGTCATCTCTCACGAAGTTTCTATCTTAGATACAGATAATCCAGTTGAATTCAAAGAACAAGGTACTATTGAATTTAAAAACGTCGGCTTCGCTTATCCTGGTTCAGATAAAGAAGCGGTTAGCAATATTTCTTTCAAAGTCAAACAAGGTGAAACTATTGCCTTTATCGGTGCGACTGGTAGTGGTAAGACAACAATTATCAACATGATTCCGCGTATGGCAGACGCTACTAGTGGTGAAGTCCTCGTCGATGGTGTTAACGTTAAAGACGTTCGTCAAAAAGATTTAAGAGATAGAATTGGTTATGCTCCACAAAGAGGATTCCTCTTCAAAGGTATTATCAGAGATAATATCGCTTTAAAAAATCCTAATATGACCCTTGCCGATATCAGATGGGCAGCGGAAATCGCTGACGCTGATGGCTTCGTCATGAATAAACGTAACGGATATGATTCTGAGGTTTCACAAGGTGGTTCCAACTTCTCCGGTGGTCAAAAACAAAGACTTTGTATCGCCCGTGCGGTTGCTACTAAACCAGAAATCTTAATCTTCGATGACTCCTTCTCTGCTCTTGACTATCGTACAGATAAGACAGTGAGAGGTCGTATCGCGGAAAAACTACCTAACACGACAAGAGTGATCATCGCTCAACGTGTTGGCACAATCATGGATGCCGATCAAATCGTCGTCCTTGACCATGGCAAGATGGTCGGTATTGGCAAACACTACGATTTAGTGAGAAATTGCCCTGTATACCAAGAAATTGCCTTATCTCAATTAAGTAAGGAGGAATTAGGTTTATGAGTAGCACAGTTGTCGTAACTACAGTTAAAAAAGAAAAGAATAAATTAGGCAGCCTTGTTAAAGCTTTCCGTAAATATTATGTTCCTTTCGCTTTCTCCATCGCTTTACTTATCGTTTCTGTCGTCTTTACAATTTTGACTCCAGGAACAATCCGTAGCTTAACTAACGAGATTTCTCCAGTGGGTAAAGAACTCGTCGATGGCAAATTCGTCGTCAACTTTGATAATGTGACTCGCTTAGCAGTGACATTAGTTATCTATGTTGCCATTTCCTTTGTCACTGGTTTCATCTCTGGTTTTATTCTCAATACTATCATTCAAAAATTCTCAAAAGATTTAAGAAGAGATATCTCTGCTAAAATCAATAAAATGCCACTCGATTACTTCGACACTACTCAAACTGGTGATATCCTCTCCGTTATCACTAACGATGTCGATACATTATCTACTTCACTTCAAAACTCTGTCAGTATGTTAGTGAACTCTGGCGTCATGTTAGTCGGTGTTATCATCGCGATGTTCATCGCTTCATGGCAAATGGCTTTAGTCGTTTTAGCTTCTCTTCCAATTATGTTAATAATTGTGATGTTAACATTCAAACGTGCTTTACCATTATTCGATGAAAACCAAAGAATTCTTGGTGAGGTCAACGCGGTTGTTGAAGAAAACTATTCTGGTCAACTCGTCATCAAAGCCTTCACTGCTGAAGAGATGAAGATTGAAGAATTCAAAAAGAAGAACAACTTACTCGGCACGATCCTTTATAAGTCCCAAGCCATTGGTGGTCTTATCGAACCAGCGATGTCCTTCGTCTCTTATTTAACTTATGCTGCTGTTCTTATCGCTGCTGGATTATTATTCGCGAATGGTTCCATCTCCGATATCGGTATCATCACTGGATTTATCGTCTATGTCTCATTATTCCAAGAACCTTTAGCACAAATTGGTCAAGCTAGCTCAACTATCCAACTTGGTACTGCGGCTTGTAACAGAGTCTTCAACTTCTTGGAAAAACCAGAACTCGATGATGATTCTGCTAAACCTCAACTTCTCGACCACAAAGCGATCCGTGGTGAAGTCGAATTCAAAGATGTCTGCTTCGGTTATGATCCAAATAAACTCACCATTAAAAACTTCTCTGGTAAGATTAAGCCAGGTATGAAAGTGGCGATTATTGGTCCTACTGGTGCTGGTAAAACTACTTTAGTCAACTTATTGATGAGATTCTATGAACTCACTAGTGGTGATATCTTAGTGGACGGCGTTTCTATTAAAGAAATGTCCCGTGCGGAACTTAGAGATATCTTCGGTATGATCCTTCAAGAGACTTGGGTTATCAACGGCTCCTTAAGAGAAAACGTTGTCTATAACTTACAAAATGTCGATGAGAATAGATTAAAAGAAATCCTTGAAGAAACTAATTTATCTCACTACGTTGCCACTCTTCCAGAAGGTCTTGACACTGTCATTCAAAAAGAAAGTGCTCTCTCTGCTGGACAAAAACAACTTGTCACTATCGCTAGAGCGATGACAGAAAATGCGCCAATGCTCATCTTAGATGAAGCGACTAGTAACGTTGATACGAGAACAGAAATTCTCATTCAAAAGGCAATGGATTCCTTAACTAAGGGTAGAACGAGCTTCGTCATTGCCCATAGACTTTCAACGATTAAAAACGCTGACCTCATCTTCGTTATGAAAGATGGTAACATTGTAGAAACCGGTAATCATGATTCCCTCATGAAGCTCGGTGGCTTATATAGCGAAATCTATAATTCTCAGTTCAATTAATCGCTTTACCAAAAAACAAAATTAAAAGGCACTTCGGTGCCTTTTTATTATATATAATTAAGGATTTATACTAATCGACATCTAAAAGGATTAGTGATTCTTGTCTTGGAGCGACAGATATCGCTTTGTTGTCGTCGATATAAACATCGATCTCTTCTCTAAAACCGTATTCGTTAGTGTAGATGCCAGGTTCAATAGAAAAACCGACATGATTTAAGATATGTCTTGTATCGTGAGTTTCGTAATTATCGATGTTGACACCTTTACCGTGTGGAGTGTCATCAATTGATATTGAATGACCAACGCGGTGGATTAAATATTGGTCTTGATGATAATTTCTAAGAACGCTTCTCACCGCTTCATCAACTTCATATCCAGAGACTGGTCGAAGTGGGAGATTGTTATTTAAAAATTCTAAGCCATAATCTACAGATTCTTTGAGGATTGCAAACAATTCAATGTATTTTTGTGGTGGTTTTTTACCCGCATAACCCATCCAAGTGATATCAGCATAGACACCGTAATCGACATCTTTTTTGGCCCATAAATCGATGAGGATGAGGTCACCTTTTTTGATTTCTGTACTATTATTTTCTTTTGGTTCGTAATGAGGATTACCGGCATTGCCGTTTACGGCCACAATTGGATTAGAATCATAGACTAATCCGTTATCGGTGAAATGTTTGGTGATTACTTTGACGACATCATATTCATAGACTTTGATATTGTTTTTTAAACAATGCTCGATATATTTAAAAGCTAAATTTTTAGCTTCCGCGGTAATCTTCATCGCTTCATACTGTGATTCAAGGGCTTTACCTTCATAAGTAGAAGTGTAGCTGATTAATAAATCGCTGGAACTAGTGACTTCAACTCCTAAATCTTTGACCATTTTAATCGTTCCATAATCGCAGTAGGAGGAACGAGGTAGAGCGCCTTGTTCGCTCATCTCCATGATGACGTGTTTATATCTTTTAAAATGTTGTTCTATTAACGATATGAGTTCATTCCAAGTTTGATAATTGATGAGGTCAAAATCCTTTCTGATTTCCTTAACATCTAAATAGGCATTATCTATCTTGTGAGCGATAATGAATGGTTTCTCTTCTTTTGGGATGACCATAAACACTTTTCTCGTGAGCATCTTTTTACCAATGAACGAGATTAATGCGTCGTTAGAGCATTCATAATCGTAGATTATCCAAGCATCGATATTATTGTTTCTTAGATAATTTTTCGCGATTTCTAATTTATTCATAATTTTTTCCTGCCTTATATATTATCTATCGATATTTTCTTCTGGTCAAAATCATAGTTAAATAATACGTATATAGTACGAAAAACATACAATGTTGGCTCTCTATATGGTAAAGTGTATTCGAGGATAAAATTATGAAAAAGTTTAAATTTTTAGCGCTTCTCGTCATTCCGATGCTCCTTAGTGGATGCGCGGTGGTTGATCCAGGCAGTTCTTCTTCTGATACATCATCTTCAGAAAGCAGTTCTTCTGATCCAAAGATCATCCCCGGAATGGTGGAGAAAAATGTGGAAATGGAATTGATTTCCCATTTTAAAGAGCCACTTGGCGAATCGACATATAAAGATAGTTGTCTATATAGCGATTATTGGTTTATCAACGATTCGTTTGATTTGAATTATCATTTAGCGACTGCTTCCGCGATGATTGGAGCGGTGAGTTATTCTTATTCAAAAGATAATAATGGTACGCGAATCGCTTCTTTCTTAGAAGATGTTGGCTATTCTAATATCGTGAAGAATTATTATTATGCGAACGGTGAAAAACTTGAAGATTCTATCGGAGGTATCATCGGTAGCAAAAAGATTAAGAATTACGAAGGAAAAGAATATACATTATTAGCCCTTTTCCCAAGAAACGCTGGTTATGGAGCGGAATGGATGGGCAACTTCAATATTGGAAAAGAAGGATTCCATGAAGGATTTTTAGAAGCGAGAGATGAACTCCTTCGTTTAATGAAGAGTTATATCACTTCTAAAAGCATTAGTGGTGATATCAAAGTTTGGGCTGCTGGTTATAGCCGTGGTGCCGCTGTTATTAATTTAGTAGGTGGCTTCCTCGCTGAAGATAGTGGGTATTTCGGAAGTAATGTTAAGCTTTCTAACCATGACTTATTCGTCTATACCAATGGCACACCTCGTGTGGTGCCTGCTGGCATTAATAAAGTCAAGGCTTTGAGCGTCGCTGGTCCACGTGGAGAAGGATTCCATGATACCGATGTCGCTAGTTATACCTATAGCGGCAAAGATATGATGATCAATCCACTAGAAGATAATTATAACTGCATTCATAATTTTATCGCAAATGGTGATTATATCACCAAATTACCACCTTCTTCTTATTCTTTCACTCGTTATGGGGTGAGCAAAATGATCACTTATGGTGGTGAAGAATTCCTTAAAAAATTAGAAAAATTATCTCCTGATACGGCTGCTAAATTTGCTGATGGATTAACTTATACAAGCGAAGTTCCAGCCAAGACTATCGACATCAATAAAGTAGCGATTGTGGATGCACAAAATAAGATTTCTGCCGATGAAATGCTTGAAAGCCGTGTTGCTTCTATCGTCTCTATCGCCAAAACTCGCGATGTTTTAGATAAAGATGGATATGCCGAATTACTAGGCGCTCTTGTGGCGGCGTATGGCATTGATGGTAGTGCTCTTATCGATAAGCTTTCTGGAGATAAGAATGCGCTCATCAAAGCCGGCGTTCTCGCTTATCTCACCTATATGATTAGTAATAGAGGTCTTTCAGATAGTGAAGCATTAGGCCAACTCGCGATGGATATCATCGAATTTACTGGTAAAAAGATTGATGACCGTAAAACATATACCGATCAAGATTTCTTAAAAGATTTATTCGATTTCTTAATCAATGATTATCAGACGAGCAAAGATGCTGAACAACGCGTTCTTGCTTTAAGCAAATTAATCCCTGCACCTTATGGTGAATTATATAAGAATGTTCTAGATTACGCGAAGAAACAAGAAATCAAAGCCACATATGTTGATGATCTTCTCCTCATCCTTGCTGGATATATCACAGAAAATAAGGAAGATAAGACTGTTAAAGAATTGATTGATAAGGCTGCTGGCTTAATTCCTGCGGATAAGATTAGCATGCTTTCCATGGCTGGAGTTATCACTGGAAAAGATTATAGCGCAATCACTGACCCAAAAACATTAGCCTTAACAGTGATTCTTGATGTTATTGAATGTTGTATTAATGGTTCTCCAGCAGGTAATGCTGGCACAATTAGATATTTCATATTCTCGTTTATATTACCTATGGTAGTGGGTACAAGTGTACAATTCCCAAAAACATTAGACTTAATTCAAAATGGTGCAACTAGCTATGGAGAAAAAGTTGTGAAAGATTCTCATTCATTAGCGGAAATCGCAGAAGAAATCCTTTCTATCGCGATGCCTAAAGATGAAAAGGGCAATCAACCTAGCATTAAAGAACTCGCTATTTCAACTCTCTCTGATTTATTAGAACTCGCAAGAAGCGAAGGGATTAGTAAATATCTCGATATCTTAAAAGATAATGTCGAATCGGCAATCTATATGGCTGCTGATCTCTTATTAGCACCTGGTTTAGAGTATGATTTACAAAGCGATCTTTCTAACGCTTTAACATTTATCGAAGTCGTTCAATTCGTCTTCCCTGCTCATTTTAGTGAAATGTATATCACATACTTACAAACAAAACTCCCAGCTTAACAAAATGACATAAACGCGTTATTTCTTGACATAATCTGTGAGAGAATGACGCGTTTTCATTTGGATACAATAATACATTATTGATATAATAATAAAGCAGGTATTAATTATGGAATATAAGATTAACAAGACTAATTATTGCAACTTTTCTATTTTTGAAGAAAATAAATTACCGGGTAGAAGTTATTTTATTCCTTATTTAAATAGAAAGGATGCTTCTAAAGTTTCTCTAAAAGAGAAAAGATACCGTTCTTCCAAAGTGATTTGCTTAAACGGGAAATGGGATTTCATCTTCTATCCTCGCCCAATTGAAGTACCAGATGTATTAGATACAGATAAAATACGTTTTGATAAGATTGATGTCCCTTCTTGTTGGCAGTTCCAAGGTTACGATAAACCATTCTATGTTAATACTAGATATCAATTTCCTTTTAAACCACCTTATATTCCAGAAGAAAAAGAAGTGGGGAGAGTCTATTCTTGGGTTGGCTTTGATCAACACCTTTCTTTAAGGAACAAAAAACCAAAAGACCAATATAATTTCGTTGGTGTTTATCGTCATTTCTTTTCCATTGATGATATTAAGAAACAATACATCATCTCCTTTTTAGGCGTGGCGTCCTGCCTTGATTTATATATCAATGGTAGTTATGTCGGCTATTCAGAAGGTAGCCATAACACAGCTGAATTTGATCTCAATGGTTATTTAAGAGAAGGTAAAAATGAATTAGTGGCAGTGGTCCATCGTTGGTGCAACGGCACTTATTTAGAATGCCAAGATATGTTTAGAAATAACGGTATCTTTAGAGATGTTCTTTTAAGAGTTAACGATCAAACAGATATCTATGATATCGATGTCAAAACTACCAAAGTCCATAATCGTTATGATTTAAAAGTCATAGTTAAAACCTTTACGGATACTGAAGTCAGCGTCAGCCTTGAAGGATTTGGCATCGTTAATAAAAGCAGTCAGAAAACAAAAGATAAAGAAGTGGAAATTAACTTTATCGGTTTAGCGGTGAAGGAATGGAACGCGGAAGAACCTAATCTCTACGATTTATATATCGAAACTCCGACATGCGCAGTAAAAGAGAGCATCGGTTTTAAAAATGTGAGAATTGAAGGAGATAAATTCTACCTCAACGATAAACTTGTCAAATTCCATGGTGTCAATCATCATGATACATCTCCTACGAATGGTTATACGATGACTCCTGATGAGATTGAAAAAGATGTTTTACTTTGTAAAAGTTATAACATCGATATGATTAGAACTTCCCATTATCCACCGGACCCATATCTTCTTGAACTTGCGGATTATCATGGCGTTTATATCGTCGATGAAAACGATTTAGAAACGCATGGGGTGTGGTCGATGAGCTTCCCACCTAGTGTGCATGGTTATCATCGCATTTCTCATGATGCAAAATGGGAAAACCATTATCTTGATAGAATCAAACGTCTATATCAAAGAGATAAGATACACGGGAATACATCGATAGTGATGTGGTCGCTTGGCAATGAATCAGGTGGATATCGTAACACTGATAAGATGTATGACTATCTCAAGAGCGTATCTTCTTTACCGATTCATTATGAAAGCGTCATTCACAGCAAACGTGTCGCTTATGATGTTGGCAGTGAGATGTATCCTTCCGTAGAGAAAGTGGGATTAGTTGGTGAACATAAAAGAAAACAAACTCAACTAAATGATCGTCCATATTTTTTATGCGAATATGCGCATGCGATGGGCGTCGGCCCAGGAAACATGGAAGCCTATTGGGAAAAGATATATCAATACGATAACCTCATCGGTGGTTGCGTTTGGGAAATGGTGGACCACGCGGTTAAAGAAAAAGATGGTGGCTATACATATGGCGGTGACCATGATGAATGGGAGCATGATGGCAATTTCTGTGTAGACGGTATCTTCTATCCAGATAGAAAGCCTTCAACAGGCGCTTATATCGTCAAATACGTTTATCGCCCAATCAGAGTGAAACATATTTTTGATGATGAATTTGAAATCTTCAATACGCGTAGCTTTATTAACGCGAATCAATATGTTCTTCGTTTCTCTTTTAACGATGGTTCGAGCAAAGATTATGTTTTCGATGTTGCTCCTTTGATGAAAAAGAGGGTGAAGATATCGTTAGGAAAAGAAGTGGACTGCAATCTTTCTTTGGTGGTTACTACTTTAGATAAAAATAAACAGAATATCTTTAGCCAAGAACAGATTATTTTTAAGGATAATTATCCAAAAACTATGGCAAATAAGGGATTATTTCCTAATTTTAGATTCGATAGTGGCAAAGTTATCATCGCTTTAAACGATGGCGAGGTATTAGCCTCAAATAATGAATACAATATCCTTTATCGAGCTGGCACTGATAATGATTTAGATCTTTTCTTCAACCAAAGTGTGAGACCTTATTATCAACAAAGAGAAAAATTCTTATCGATGAAGAAATTGCCGCATGGTATCTCTGTTAAATATGAAGTGAAGAATAAAAAGAATAAATATATCATCACCGATAACTATGAAGGGTGTGTAGAAGGGGTTATTGTTTCTAGCAAGATTCATCCTCTTAAAAAGAAGGGTGAAATACTTCGCTTTGGTAAATGTTTCTATCTCCCATCTTCCTTTGATGATGTTAAATATATCGGTAGAAATGGTGAATCATATGTTGATATGAAAGAGCAATTCATCATCGAGGAAGTTAATGCGAAGGTCACCGATATGGTAGAACCAAATATCAAACCACAGGAAAGCGGCAATCGCATGGATGTACGAGAAGTGAGTCTATCTAGTAACCATAATAAAGTGACTTTTGTGGCGTTAGATAAATCGTTTGAACTCGGCATTAAGCCTTATTCTGATCGCGATTTGATCAAGATGAAACACAATAAGGATGAAGTAAGAACGGGCACATATGTGACTCTTGAAGCTTTCCAAAAAGGCATCGGTACAGGTTCATGTGGGCCAAGAACCGCTCCTGAATACTCTTATCCAGCAGATCGCGATTATGAATTTAGATTCCTTATCAAAATTAATTAAATGTGTAAATCGCTTGATAGAACAATTGTCTGATAATATCTTATAAGCATAAAACAAACATATATTGATGATGGAGGTATAGTTTTATGAGCAAATATCAATGTGGACCTTGTGGTTATATCTATGACCCAGAAGTCGGTGATCCAGATAGCGGCATTCCTGCTGGTACACCTTTTGAACTTTTACCAGATGACTGGTGCTGCCCAATCTGCGGTGTCAGCAAAGACATGTTTGAAAAAATCGATTAATTAATTTTAAAAAATTAATCAGCATTATTCCTTATGAAAGCGAATGATTTAAAATTGCGTGAAAAAGGTATTGCCCGTACCTCTCTTATCGGAATACTTGGTAACGTTGTTTTAGTGGCTATTAAAGCAACTATTGGTTTTATTGCGGGATCTGTTTCCATCATCATGGATGCTGTCAATAACTTAACTGATGCTTTATCTTCTATTATTACCATTATCGGTACGAAATTATCCGGTAAGAAGCCAGATAAAAAACATCCTTTTGGTCATGGTCGTATCGAATATATTACTTCCGCGATCATCGGTATCATCATTCTTATCGCTGGTATTACCGCAATTTATGAATCGATCCAGTCCATCATCGACCACTTTAAAAACGGGACGATGGCGGATTATTCAACCATTTCACTTATTATCATCGGCATTGCCATATTGATTAAAGCTTCTTTAGGTATTTTCTTTAAATTCCAGGGCAAGAAATATGAAAGCGATGCTTTAAAGGCTTCTGGTACAGATGCCTTATTCGATGTCTTATTATCTTTAGGCACTTTAGTGGGTGCTTTAGTTTCTAAATTCGCAAACTTCTACGTTGAAGGATATATCGGTATCGTGATCGGTTTATTCATTCTTAGAAGTGGTTTTGAAGTGATAAGAGGTGCGGTTACTTATATCATCGGCAGCAAATTTGATGAAAATCTCGCTAATGAGATTAAGTTAGCGATCTCCCAAGTCAAGGGAGTGCATGGTGTCTATGACCTCATCTTAAATAATTATGGATATAACCGTTATATTGGTTCTGTTCATGTTGGGGTGAAAGATGATTTGACTGCAAAAGAGATTCAAGAGATCGAAAGAGCAATCACCTATCTCATGTACACCAAATACAATACGATTATGACGACAGGTATATATGCGGAGAATACGAGCAGTCCAATCGCTAAAACGATTAAAGAAGAAGCGATTAAAATCATTCAAAAATACCCACATATTACCCAATTACATGGTTTTTATATCGATGAGACACGCAATTTGATTAATTTTGATTTAGTGATTAGCTTTGATGAAAAAAATACTGATGGTTTGGTCAAACAAGTAACAGATGAATTATCAGCAAAATTTGAAGATTATACATTCTTTGTGAATGTCGATAGAGATTACTAAAAAATATTTATCATATCTATTGCAAATATGAACGAGTATTCATATAATGTTTTCGGTGAAAATAAATGTACGTCAACGAAAATGCAATTGAAAACATGGAAGTTACTCTCAAGATAGCCGCGGATAAAACGAGGCTAAAGATTTTGTTTTCTTTGCTTGATGAGATCGATTCACTTAAAGGCGGAAGAGAAGTGGAGAAATGCGTCAACGATATCTCCGCGCAAATTGGAGCGAGCCAGTCTCTGGTTTCCCATCAATTAAAGGTTTTAAAAGATGGCGATTTTGTGAAGACGAGAAAAGAGGGGACGAAAATTTATTATTCACTTTCAGATGAACATGTTCAAGAAATCATAAGAGTGACTTATGAACATGTGATGGAGAAACTATTATGATAAAGAGAAGTTATACGATTAAAGGTTTTGACTGTGCACACTGCGCGGCGAAAAGCGAAGCACATCTAAACAAGCATCCGGATATTGAAAAAGCGACCATTGATTTTGCGATGGATAAACTTGATATCGTCTATCGTGAAAAAGAACTATCAATCGATGAGATTAAAGCTTGTATCGCGGAAGTGGAAAGCGATCCATTAACTATTGTTAATTTAGGCGAAAAAACAAATAAATATCGCATATTTGATAAGGATTTCTTCATTTTGCTTGGAAGAATCGTCTATGTCTTATTAGTGGTAATTCTTTCTTTTACAGCCTTTAGAGATGATTCATTTTTCTGGGTGAATTTTGGATTATATTTATCCGCTATTATCGTGATTTGTTATGACATCTTCTATAAGGTGATTTTAAGAATTAGGCATTTAGAGAATCCATTAGATGAATATCTATTAATCGTCATAGCGACTGTTGGTGCTTTTGTAATCGCTGTCATTGAAAAAGAGACGCATGAATTCATGGAAGCAGTGATGGTTTCAACCCTTTTCCAAATTGGACAAGTAATTGAAGGAATCGCGACTAATAAGAGCAAAGAAGCGGTTGTCCAAGCTGTTGATCTACGTGTGGAATATGCGAATAAAATCGAAGGGGATTCTATCAATAGAATCACTCCAGAACAATTAGAGGTCGGCGACTTAGTTGTCGTTTCTACAGGTGAAATTGTCCCAATTGATGGGGTGGTGACTGAAGGTAATGCTTTAGTTGATATTTCTTCATTGACTGGTGAATATGTGCCGATTACTGTCTCTCAAGATAAAGTCGTTTATTCAGGATGTTTAATTAGAGAAGGTAGCATCACAGTAAAAGCGACAGAAGAATATTCTAATTCTACTGTGAGCCGTATCATGAACCTCATCACTGAATCGGGTGAGAATAAATCTAAAACTGATAAATTCGTCACAAAATTTGCCAAATGGTATACTCCAACGATTTTTATCATCTCTCTTCTTGTCGGTTTGATTGGTTCTTTGATCACTTCGAACTGGAATGAATGGATGTTATTAGCTCTTAAGATGTTAGTAGTGGCTTGTCCATGTGCAATCGTCATCTCGATTCCTCTTGCTTATTTCTCTGGTATCGGTCTTGCTGGTAAAAACGGCATCGTTATTAAAGGAAGCAATTATCTTGATGAATTAGTGAATCTCGATAAAGTGTTAACTGATAAAACAGGTACTTTAACTGAAGGTGATTTTAAAATTCGTCAAGTCGTACCATATAATGTGAATAAAGATGAACTTCTCAACTATTTATTCATCGTTGAGAGCTACTCTAATCACCCAGTGGGAAAAGCGATCTGCTTAAGCATTGAAAACCGTCATGAACACATCAAGGTCGATAATTTCATTGAAAGACCAGGATATGGCGTGGAATGCGATTATAAAGGTGATCATATTGTTGCTGGTAATAAAAAGTTATTTGCAGAACATAACATCACGATTGAAAATCCAGTGGAAGATGGAGTTATCACTTACTGTGCAGTAAACGGGAAATATATCGGCTATGTCGTTCTCTCTGATGAGATTAAACGCGATGCCTATGATATGGTCAATCTCTTAGAAAAGAATAAAGTCGATGTTGTTTTATTAACTGGTGACAAAAAGGAAAATGCAGAGATATTATGTAAAAAACTTGGCATTTCCTCGTTCTATTCTGAACTTTTACCAGAAGATAAAGTTACTTATTTAAATAAAGAACAATCCGGTGGTGATGTCGTCGCCTATGTTGGAGATGGTATCAATGACGCGCCGACAATTAAAGGCGCGGATGTCGGATTTGCAATGGGCGGTATCGGTAGCGATAGTGCGGTGGAAAATGCGGATATCATCTTAATGACAGATAATCCTCGTAAGATCTATGATGCCTTCAAGATTGCCAAGATGACAAGAAATACAGCGGTGTTTAATATCGTCTTTGCCTTAACAGTGAAAATTGGTATTGAGGCTGCTGCATTTGTCACTAGTTTATTAGGTAGACCAGAGATTATTCCAATGTGGGCAGCTGTTCTTGCGGATACTGGTTTAACAGTCTTGTTAGTCCTTAATTCATTGCTTCTTCTATATAGAAAAGTTAGAAAATAATATTATCAATATTAAAATAACCATCTCTCATCCTATGGAGGTGGTTTTTTTATAATAATATTTGACATATTAATAAATAATAATAGAATAATAGTTAGTTATGTCTAACTCATGCGATATAACATTTTATTTTGAAAGGTAGTTAGTGATGACTAACCAAGGGTGTTGATATGCCAATCGTAATTGCTCCACAAGATGTGGAATTAACAATCGTCAAAATTCTTGTTACAGACGATAAGACCAAAAAACATTTGGAATCATTAGGGATCATTCCTACTGGCAAAATAAGAGTTGTCTCCGTCAATGGTGGTAACGCCATCGTGGTGGTAAAAGGTGTGAGATTAGGCCTTAATCGCGATATTGCGACTAAGATACTTGTTGCGTAGGAGATTGTTATGGAAAAAACATTAGACCAAATCGAGGTCAAAAAATCCGTAAAAGTACTCAAAATTGGAGGAGAAGGACGCATTCGTCATCATCTTTTCGATTTAGGAGTAACCCCAGGGGTAGAGATTTATGTGAGAAAAGTTGCTCCACTTGGCGATCCAGTGGAAGTGACCATCAGGGGTTATGAACTCACTCTTAGAAAAAGTGAAGCTCAACTCATATCAGTGAAGGAGGTAGAGGAATAATGGCGTCAAAAGAAAGAATTACCATTGCTTTAGCGGGTAACCCTAACTGTGGTAAAACAACATTGTTTAACTCCCTTACTGGTGCGACTGCTCACGTTGGTAACTGGCCAGGAGTAACTGTCGATAAAAAAGAAGGTACTTATAAGAAATTAAGCGAGCCTCTTCATATCATCGACTTACCAGGTATTTATTCTCTTTCACCATATACACCTGAAGAAGTGGTTTCGAGAAATTATATTCTCGATGAGAAGCCAAACTGTGTGATCAACGTCGTCGATGCGACTAATTTAGAGAGAAACCTATATTTAACTACCCAATTATTAGAAATCGATATCCCTGTTGTCGTCGCCCTTAATATGGCGGATATCGTGAGAAAAAATGGCGATAAACTCGACGCGAAAGGTTTACAAGAAAAATTAGGTGTCCCTGTCGTGGAAGTGTCCGCTTTAAGAAGCGAAGGCTTAAAAGAACTTATGGAAGCCGCTTATGATGCTTGTCATCATTACCGCAAGGGAACAACAATTCTTGAAGATAAAGAATTAGCCCATCTCATTAACGATGTGGCCATTGCTTTTAGAGGTAAAGGTGTCGAATCTCCTTTATTCCATGCGATTAAACTCGTGGAATTAGACGAAATTGAAACAAAGATGCATCCTGATCTCATCCCAATGGTGGATGAATACAAAGAAAGCCATAAAGATGATATCTTTGCGGATGATTTTGAAGCTTTAGTGGCAGATGCAAGATATCAATATATCGCGAAGCATTATGCGTCTCATTATCAAAAAAATGAAAAATCAGAAAAGAACAGCGATGGTAAACAAGTGACGAGATCCGACAAGATCGATAAAGTCTTAACTCATCGTATTTGGGCATTACCAATCTTTGTTCTCATCATGTTCCTCGTTTTCCACTTAACTTTCTCAGAAGACTTATTCTTCTTAAATAGATGGTTCCATGTGGAATTCACCCATGAAGGATTTATTAACTTCTGTACTGGTATGGGCTATGAAGGTGAGCCGATGGCTGGTCTTCCTTCTCCAGGTGTCTTCTTGCAGAACTGGTTTGGTTGGGCGACTGGCTCTTTAATAGATGTAGTTAGCAATGCATTTGAAAATGCTGGAGTAAGAGAAACATGGTATGCCTCTCTTCTTTGCGATGGTTTATTAACTGGTTTAGATGCGGTTCTCAGCTTCGTTCCACAAGTGATGGTCCTCTTCTTATTCATCGCGATCTTAGAAGATTCTGGTTATATGTCTCGTGTCGCCTTTATCTTAGATCGTGCCTTTAGAAAATTCGGTTTATCTGGACGTGCCTTTATCCCAATGTTATCGGGCTTTGGCTGTTCAGTTCCTGCCATTATGGCCACGCGTACATTAGAAGATAAAAGAGAAAGAAATAGAGTGATTAGACTCATGACTTGCTTCTCCTGTGGTGCTAAAGCACCAATCTGGGCCCTTATCGCTGGTATTGGTGCCTTAGCAGGATTTGCGGGTGATATCTTCGTCTTCTCCATCTATTTAGGTGGTATTGCCGCGGCGATTATCTTCGCCTTATTTATGAAATTATTCTCCAAAGATCAATATGTTTCCCCATTTGTCATGGAACTTCCTGCTTATCACGCTCCACAAGCGAGAAACGTTGGTGCTTACTTATGGGAAAAATTCAAACATTATATGATCAAAGCAGCGACTATTATTGCGGCCGCGACTATCGTCATTTGGTTCTTATCTAACTTCAACTGGAACTTAACTCTTGGTTTAGTGGATATTGAACAATCCATTCTTGCTGACTTAGGTAGAGTGTTCGCTTACTTCTATTACCCACTTGGTTGGGCACAAGGTGCGGATGGTTGGAAATATACTGTTTCCACAATCACTGGCTTAATCGCTAAAGAACAAGTCGTCGATACAATGGCCGTTCTCGGATTAAATGAAGAAACTGTCTTATTAACTGGCGCGCAAGCATATTCATTCGCCGTTTATAACTTATTCACCATTCCTTGCTTCGCCGCGATTGGTGCTGCCTTCGGTGAACAAAAAGGCAAAGAATTCTGGCTCACTATGTTATGGTGGTTTGTGATGAGCTATGCGGTTGCTGCATTAGTCTTCGGTGTTGGAGCATTATATGGTGTGGCTATCTGGGCTGGCATATTATTAACTCTTGCCATCATCGGATTAGTGGTTGCTGCTGGTATTATTGTTACTAGACGTAATAAAAAGGTGGTTCAACAAGCTGCCTAATTAAGGGTAAATAATATGGAGTGGTTTGAATATCTCATCATCGTCGCAGTGGTCTTATTCGTCGGAAGCGTTACTTTCGTCGCGATTAGAAATAAGATCAAAGGCAAATCTAGCTGTGGCTGTGGTGGTAACTGCTCTGGATGTAATAAATGCTGCAACGCTAAACAGCATTTAGAAGAATATTTGAAATCAAAGTAATAGACCCCCATATAACAAAAAAGCTAGTTCGTGGTTGGACTAGCTTTTAATTTTTACTTTTAAGTAATTAATTATTTTTGTTGAAGTTCGGCTCTATGTTTGAAGCAAGCAACAATGAGTAAGATGTCGATAATTAAACCAACAATACTGATGGTGATTGTTGCCGCGCTTGATTTGTTGGAGATATCGCTGACAACACTATAGATTCCAGAAATAGCACTGAGGATAGAAACGACAATACAGAAGATGCCCCATCTACCTTTAAGTGAGAACATGAATCCGCCGATGATTTTGAAGACGCTAAAGATACTACCGAGTACAAAAGCGAAAATGATAACCCCAATAGCGAGACTAACCGCCAAATCGACATCTGCTTGAGGTGTGCCTTGATCAATTGCAGCTTGTCTAGCGGCTGCGATAGAAGCTGGTAAACCAACTGCGAGGACGACGATGCTCGCGACTAAAACGATTAAAGAAATGATGGTTGCAACTAAGATTATTGTTGACCATACTGATTTTTTGTTTTCTGCCATATGAAAACTCCTTTCTCTTTCATTATACATATAAATAATAAAAACTCCCCACAAAAGTGAGGAGTATGTGCAATTTATAGTTCCTTATTGTTTTACAAAGATGGCAACATTGCCTTGTCCGGAAGCATTGGCTTGGAGAGTGCCGCCATTAACTTGGTAAGTGGAACCGCTATATAAATCCTTATAAGTTCCATTTGGTAAGTTATTAAAGCTGCCTCTTCCAGAGATGACAACACAGGCGATGGAATCGACCCCATTAGCGGTATATCTTCTAGTGAATCCAATACCGTTACCATTGAAGTTACCATTAGTGTATTGGCCTCTTCTAAGAGCAATACAAGATAATCTTGCTTGATTGAGTTTTTGTAAATGTTTGGATAAAGTACCATTTAATGCAGAAGCCATTTTACCAGAAGCATTAGAGTATTTACCGAAGTCAGAGACTTTCACATTACCTTCGATTTCTTCTCCGAAATAGGCTCTACCAGAATCCGCTAAAGCGATATTTGGTCCTTCGTCAATCGTTTTACCAGCTTGGAACTGAATCTCACTGCCATAGTAGATACAAGGAATGCCACGGAATGTGAACATAAGGGACATGTTTTCTTTCCAAGCGCTTTCACCCATATTGAATCTCACTTTTTGAATTCCGTCTGGGCCGTAGTCGTGGGAATCGACATAGACAACATTATATGTTGAGTCATTGTAATATTGGTCATTACCCACTGCAACATTATATGCATTTTGAGCGCTTTCAAAGTTCCAGTGCATTGGGAAGTCGATGACGCTCATGCCACTTGATTTAGAATGATCTGGAGCATGATATGAAAGATTATCATTTAGTTTATGGTTATAAATAATTGGTTGAGTGGCAGAAGAAGAATTATCGTTCCAGTTTTTTAAAGTGGATTCTTCGTTAACTGCTCTAGTACCCCATGGATAATCTTTGCTTTCTTTCCAAGTATAGAATGGAGCAGAATCAGCTGGGTTATCATGGTTCCAAACCTCTCTTACACGAGTACAGACTTCGCCGAACATGAAGAAGTTTGGATTGCCACATTTAGTAGCGATAGCTTTGAAAGCTGGTAAGTAATATTTGTTAAATGAGAGACGTGAAATGTGCTTCACTGTATCGATACGGAAGGCATCGACACCCATATGAATGAATTTAGCATATGCTTCTACTAAGTAGTTAGCGACAGTTGGGTTTTCGGTGTTGAGGTCAACACAGTCACCTGCCATTTGGCCAGTTTGTTCAATATATTGTTCATAGGCCATATTCTTTTCGTGGTGATAGATATTCTCTGTATCACCTTCATCGTTTTTCATCGCATCGATACGCATACCATATGGATTAGATGAAGTATCATAACTATCAGGAAGTTTGCCGTAGTCAGTTCTATTTCTCGTCATCGCCTTCATTGTCGTATTGTTTTTGACATCGTAATAGAACATTGGGAATAAGTTCTCTTCACCGAAGTTACCAGTGTGGTTTAAAACGATATCGAGAATGATCTTCATATCGCGTTTATGCGCTTCATTAATCACAGTTTGGAAAGAGACATCTTCTGATTCATAACGTGGGTCAACTTCTTTGAAGTTAATCGCGTGATAGCCGTGGTAATCAAAGCCAGATGCATTCTTGACGACAGGAGTGATCCAAATCGCAGTAAAGCCTTGGGCTTTGATATAATCCATCTTTTCGATTAAACCCTTGAAGTCACCTCTCCAGTTTGGATCTGTGGAAGCATCTTGTTTAGCATCCCAACAGTGGGTGTTGTTGCTCTTATCACCATCATAGAATCTCGTAGTAATAGTGAAATAGATACTCTCATCACGGAAATCATCACGTTTACCATTATATTTGTTGATGACGGATTTCTTATCCCAGTTTTTAACGACAGGGAGTTCGGAATAATCGCTCGCGGAGTTTACAGTAGCGTGAACTGGTCTAACAATTTTGCTAGGCTGTTTATAATTCTTACCATCTTTATAGATATTAGTGGCTTTTGGATTCCAATCAGTGGAGCCACTTCCTGATGTTTGTTCAGGTTCAGTATCAGTCTTTGTTAATTGACCGTTGACGAGCCAGTAGTGGCCAGCTCCGTTAACGACTAAGTCACCAGTTTGTCCTGGGGAATTAAAGATTACATTAAATTCTGTTTTTCCGGCTGGGAAATCAAACATTTTCCAACGGGCATTATGATCAGACAATTTAGTGCCAGGCCAATTGCCAAGGAATTTCTCAGCACTTGTCTCGCCTTTTCCAGTCCAAGCATAGACATATTCATAATTGGTTGGACAGAAGACTTGAACGTTGGAAACAGGGCTTAAAACTTCAGGCACGAACGTCTCTACAGCTTTTTGTGGTCCATTATCAATCCAATCCTTGTCCTCATCATAACTGATGTAACTATAATCATGAGGGGTGCTTGCTTGACCACTAGGATCGGAGTCTCCTCCTCCGCCTTCACCTTTACTTGTAGGATCAGTGCTAGTTGTTCCACAAGCGGCAAGTGAAAATAAAAGTAATAATGAAATACTTGAGAGAGTTTTCTTCTTCATTTTATGTCTCCTTATAATTTCATTTTATTGATAAATATATTTTTTGCAATATGCGTACGTACTTAATTTATAGGAAGATGGATATACAAAAATCTATTATTTTCGAAATAAGGTATTAATTTAATTAATTAATGTGTATAATAACCACGTTATGTTTTTTAGAAAAAAGAGGAAAAAAGAAATGAAAAAAGTATTCGAACTAGATTTCGAAGGAAAGAAGTTCGTTGTTGAAGCGGGTGAAATTGCTAAACAAGCGGACGGTGCAGTCCTCGTTAGATTAAACGAAACTGTCGTACTTTCCACAGTGTGTGCCTCAGATCTTCCAAAGGAAGGAGATTTCTTCCCATTAACAGTCGGCTATGAAGAGAAACAATACGCCGTCGGTAAGATCCCAGGCTCATTTTTACGTAGAGAAGGTAGAGCGGGAGAACACGCTACCTTAACTGCCAGATTGATTGATAGACCAATCAGACCAATGTTCTCCGAAGGTTTTAGAAACGAAGTTCAAATCGTCAACACTGTGATGTCTGTTGATACAGACTGCACTCCAGAGATGACTGCAATGTTAGGTTCTTCCTTAGCCTTAGGTATCTCCGATATTCCATTTGATGGCCCTATCGCTGGTGTCTATGTCGGAAGAGTTAACGGCAAATTCATCATCAACCCAACAGTGGAAGAGGATAAACAATCCGATATTCAACTCGCTGTCGCCGGTACAAAAGAAGCTATCAACATGGTTGAAGCTGGTGCTCAACAAGTCAGTGAAGAAGATATGCTCGATGCTTTAATGTTTGGTCATGAAGCGATTAAGAAATTATGTGCATGGCAAGAAAAAATCATTAAAGAAATCGGTAAACCAAAAAGAGAAATCGAACTCTATAAATGCGACCCTGTCATCGAAAAAGATATCACTGAAAGAGCCAATGCTCGTTTAGTGAAAGCCATCTCTATCTTTGATAAATTAGAGAGACAAGATGCTGTCGATGCCATCAAGAACGAAATCATTGAAGATTATGATTCCCGTACTTATGAAAATGAAAAAGAACATCAAAAAGTTATGCACATGGTCAATGAGACTTTAGAAAACCTCGTTGCTAAAGAAGTGCGTAGACTTATCACTGATGAAAAGATCAGACCAGATGGTCGTAAAGTCGATGAGATTCGTCCTTTAGACGCACAAGTTGATTTATTACCACGCACTCATGGTTCTGCGATGTTCACTAGAGGTCAAACTCAAGTCATCTCCGTTACTACTTTAGGTGCGAAATCCGATGAACAAATCATCGATAACTTAACTGAAGAAGATACTCGCCACTGGATGCATCATTACAATTTCCCACCATATTCTGTTGGTGAAGTTGGTAGAATGGGTTCCCCAGGAAGAAGAGAAATTGGACATGGTAAATTAGGTGAAAGAGCCTTATCATATGTCATTCCTTCAGTTGAAGAATTCCCATATACAATTAGAACTGTCGCGGAAGTCGTGGAATCTAACGGTTCTTCTTCTCAAGCTTCCATCTGTGCTTCCTGTATGTCCCTTATGGCTGCAGGTGTCCCAATCAAAGCGATGGTGTCCGGCATTGCCATGGGCTTAATCAGCTCTGGACCATTAGATGGCAAGCACCCATATACAATCCTTACTGATATTCAAGGTTTAGAAGATCACTTCGGTGATATGGACTTCAAAGTCGCTGGTACTGAAAAAGGTATCACAGCCTTACAAATGGATATCAAGATCAAAGGTGTTACTAAAGAAGTGCTACGCGAAGCTTTAGCCCAAGCTCATGATGCTCGTGCGAAAATTCGTGAAGTGATGAAGCAAGCGATTGCTGAACCAAGACCAGATGTCGGTAAATACGCGCCTAAGATGGATACATTCCACATCGATGTCGATAAGATTAGAGATGTCATCGGTACAGGCGGCAAAGTCATCAACGAAATCATCGCAGAGTGTGATGATGTCAAGATTGACATTGAAGATGATGGCCAAGTCACTATCTACCATATGGATAGAGAAACAATCAACAAAGCCAAGAATATGATTCTTGATATCGTGAAAGAAGCTCAAGTTGGCGAAGAATATACTGGTGAAGTTACCCGTGTTGAAGACTACGGTGCCTTCGTTAAATTATTCGGTAATGTTGAAGGATTGTGTCACGTCTCAAGACTCGGTTGGGGATTCGTCTCTAGAGCTCAAGATGTCGTCAAAGTCGGCGATACATTAAGAGTGAGAGTCATCGAAATCGATGATCACGGTAAAGTCAAAGTCTCCGCGAGAGAATTTATGGAAAAGCCAGCTGATTATGAGGAAAGACCTCAAAGACAAGCTAAACCAGACCGTTCAATCAAGGGACCAAGAAAGTTTAAAAAATAACAAAACTAATATAAAAGGGAAGGAATGATAAAATCCTTCCTTTTTATGTCCAAAAAATATAAAACAGGTGTATAATAGAAATGCTATGAAAGACATTATTATTATTGGCGCTGGTGTTACAGGCGCTTTAATCGCTAGAGAGTTATCCAAATATAATCTAGATGTTTTAGTCTTAGAGAAGGAAAGCGATGTCGGCAATGTTACTTCTTCTGCTAACTCTGCTATCATCCATTCCGGATATGATCCAAAGCCAGGAACATTAAAAGCAAAACTGAACGTGAAAGGAGCTGCTCTATATCCTGCTTTATGTGATGAACTCGATGTTTCATACTCCATGTGTGGAACCCTAACGATTATTGACGATGAATCGCAGTGGCCTATTTTTAAAGAACTATTAGAGAGAAGTAAAGAAAATGGAGTGGAAATGCTCTCTTTAAGCAAAGAAGAACTCCTTAAATTAGAGCCAAACATTACTCCAAATGCTTTAGGTGCCCTTTATGCGAAAAAAGCAGGCATCGTCAACCCATTTGAATTAGTGGTCAATGCGATGGAAAACGCAGTTGATAATGGAGTCACTCTCCACATTAACGAAGGTGTTAATGATATTAAAGCAAAAGATAACTATTTTATAGTTAAAACAAATAAAGGCGAATATGAAACCAAAGTGGTGATCAACGCGGCAGGTTTATATTCTGATAAAATTGCCTCAATGGTTAATGATATCGATTGGCATATCATTCCTCGCAAAGGCGAATATATCTTATTAGATCACCGCACAGCGGGTTTAGTGCGTAGACCAATCTTCCCTCTTCCTAGTGAAAAGGGCAAGGGCATCTTAGTTGCCCCAACAACTTCTGGCAATTATTATTTAGGTCCTAGCAGTGAACCTCAAGAAGAAAGAGACGACTATTCTACAGATTCATTAACTTTAGGCAATATTAAGACTAATGCTTCTCGATTAGTACCAAATATTCCATACGGCGATACCATTAGAGTGTTCGCCGGACTTAGAGCCACTCCCTCAACTCATGATTTCATCATTGGGCCAAATGGAAAATATGATAACTTTATCAATGTGGCAGGTATTGAATCTCCAGGTTTAGCTTCCTCTCCAGCAATCGCTCAATATGTCGTTCATGATTTTGTGGAGAAAGTCCTTCCTTTAAACAAGAAAGACAATTTCAATCCACATATTCGTAAGCATATTAAAATCAAATTATTAAACGAAGAAGAAAGAAATAAGCTCGTTAAAGAGAATCCAGATTATGGACGTATTGTCTGTAACTGTGAACAAGTCTCTTTAGGTGAACTTAAAGATGTTCTTAATAGAAGCGTTCCTCCTCATTCAGTCAAGGGAATGAAGAGAAGAACAAGAGCGGGATTTGGTCGTTGCCAAGGCGGTTATTGCTTAGGTACAGTCTCCTTCTTACTCGCGGAGAAATACGGCATTGAACTCACTGAAGTCAATTATGATAACGAGGGTTCAAATCTCATTATTGAAAAGATAAAGAAGGTTAACAATGATTAAGAAAGATTTAGTGGTTATCGGTGGAGGAGCGGGCGGCTTAGCGGCTGCTATTTCCGCGTACGATAATGGTGTTAAAGATATCTTACTCCTTGAAAGAGAAGATCATTTGGGTGGCATCCTTGACCAATGCATCCATAATGGTTTTGGACTTACCACATTTAAAGAAGAACTCACTGGTCCAGAATACGCAGATCGTTTCATCAAAGAATTAAAAAAGAGAAACATCGAATACAAATTATTAACGCAAGTCAGCAAAATAACGAAGAATAAAGAGGTTTTTTACTCAAATAGCGATGAAGGATTCGTCAAAGTTGAAGCAAAAGCCATCATTCTTGCGACTGGCTCATATGAAAGAACTCCAGGGGCAATTATGGTTCCAGGAGATCGTTGCAGTGGTGTGACTACAGCTGGCACTGCCCAAAAGATTTTAAACACGACCGGTTATCTCGTCGGTAAAAAAGTGGTGATCTTAGGTAGTGGTGATATCGGCTTAATCATGGCAAGAAGATTAACTCTTGAAGGGGCAAAAGTCATCTGTGTTGCAGAGATTATGCCTTTCTCAAATGGGTTAAATCGTAACATCGTCCAATGCTTGCAAGATTTCAACATTCCCCTCTATTTATCCACAACTGTTAGTAACGTCATTGGTAAGAATAGAGTAGAGAAAGTTGAACTCTCTTCGGTCGATGAAAATTTAAAAGTGATTCCAGGCACAGCTAGAGAGATTGAATGCGACTGTTTAATTCTCTCTGTCGGTTTATTGCCACAGACAACTTTACTCGAAGAGATGGGTGGAGTGAAATTTGAAAGAAATAGGGGACCGTCGGTTGATAATAACTTCGAATTACAGATTCCAGGTATTTTCACTTGTGGTAACTGCTTACATGTTCACGACCTCGTTGACTTCGTCTCTCAAGAAGGTTTAGCTGCTGGCAAATCCGCTGCAGAATATATCGTCAACAATAAAGAAGAAAAAGATAAACTTCCAGTGACTGCTGGAGGACTTATGGGATATGTTGTTCCTAACTATGTCAATAAGTCTGCTGAAGAATTGAATTTCAAATTCCGCGTTCGCAAACCAACGGAAAAAGCCTTCTTATATATCACTCAAGGTGATAGATTATTGAAGAAGCAAGTTTTGACCCTTCTTTTACCAAGTATCATGGTGGAAGGTAAGGTCAAATTAACGGACTTGACAAATGAGCCAATTGAAATGAGGGTGGATTATGAATAAAGAATTTACATGCATCGTTTGCCCACGTGGTTGCCATATCACTGTTGATGAACAAAATAATGTTTCTGGAAACTTTTGTCCTAGGGGCAAGAATTATGTCCTTAAAGAGATGAGCGCTCCAGAGAGAACTTTAACTTCTTCTATTAGAATTACTAATAGAAAAAACTGTGTTGTTTCCGTGAAAACTTCTAAACCAATTCCAAAAGGAAAGATTTTTGAGATGATGGAAGTGGTCAACTCTTTACATGCGGAAGCTCCAGTCCATGTCGGTGATGTTGTCCTTCATAATCCGTTAGGGATTGATACGGACATCGTCATTACAAAAAACATTCTTTAATGTTTGTTATTTAAAAAACACTATTTTATTGATATACTATTCATATTCTAAGGAACATAGTAATGTCTGATCAAATCAAAATCGTTGCTTTAGGCGGTCTTGATGAATCTGGTAAAGACTGTTATGTCGTGGAAATCAATAATGACATCTTTGTCTTAGAAGCTGGATCATCTGTCCCAAACAAAACCATCCCTGGTGTTGATTTCATGCTCCCAAATTTCGATTATCTAATCGCAAATAAGGAGAGAATCGCCGGGTATTTTATGACGCACGGTCACGATGAGAACATGGGCTGTTTGCAGTATGTCTATAAAGATGCACCCGCACCAGTATACTGCACAAATGCAACCCGCATTATTATGGAGAGCGAAGCAAAACGTCTTGGCTTAAAGCCAAATTTCAATTACCGCATCATCAATTTAAAAGATAATATCTTCCAAGTTGCGGGTAGAGAAGTGAGGGTTTTCCAAACTGTTCATAACGCTGCTTATTCCTATGGATTAGCAATTTATACTGATAGAGGATATATCGTTTATACAGGTGATTTCATGATCGATTTCACAACTGAAGACGAAGGATATTATTTTGATTTAGATACGATTGAGGAATTATCACATGAGAACACCCTTCTTTTGATGAGCGTTTCTAAAGCCGCTAATAAGAGTGGATACTGTGCTCCTAAACATATGGTTTACGATAGGTTATACCGCAAATTTAAAGATGGGCATAAGCGTATTTTCATCGCTTGTTTCTGGCAGAATTTCTATCGTATCAATGAGATTTGTAAATTAGCAAAAGACACTCATAAAAAGATATATTTCTATAATGATTACACTAAAAGTGTAATGGAAGAACTGATGCAGGCAGATAAATCCATCTGCTTGACGAGAAATGATATTCTCGATAATCAAGATATTTTAAGAGTGAGAGGAGAAGATGTTGTCATCTTAATTCTCGGTAGAGGGGAAAAACTTTATAAAGAGTTCCAAAAACTCGTTTATCGTACTAACGATGATAAGCGTATCGTCCTTGGTGAAAACGATATCTTTATCAATGTGGCTTTACCAACCCCACCTTTAGAAGTTTTAGCGACGAGATCAATGGATGCTTTATATCGCGTGAACTGTGAAGTGGTTTGGATTAAATCCAAAGAGCTCACCTCAATGCATGCACGTCAAGACGACCTCAAATTCTTTATTTCAAGATTAAGACCTCATTATTATCTTCCGGTAAGAGGTAATTATGTCAATTTAGTCGCTAATGCGATACTCGCTTTAGATATGAATTCTGGACTATCGCATAACAATATCTTTATTTTAGATAATGGTATGCAGCTTGTCTTTGATGATAAACCACGTCCTCATGTGGTCACTAACGATGAAAACGGTATTAACATTTCTCCTGTTTTAGTCGATGGTATGGGCATTTCAAAAATTGCAGATAAAGTGATTGAAGAACGCCAAAAACTTGGCGTTGATGGAGTGGTGATCGTGGCTGCGACAGTCTCAAGAGCGAGTCGTTCTATCGTCTCTGGACCTGACTGTCAAATGCGTGGATTTGTCTATTCTAAAGAAGCAGAGCCAATCTTAAAAGCCATCAATCAAATCTTCACTGAAGAAGTCAAATTAGCATTGATGAGCGATACGATTAACTTCGATCCAGCAATGACGAATATCAAAGATCGCTGTAAAAAATTCTTCCGTCGTGAAAACGGACGAGACCCATTAGTGATTCCGATTATCATCCCGGTGAACAATTAAGAATACAAAGCACTTCGGTGCTTTTTTCTTATAATTTGTTAGACTATATAAATAACTATATGTATAATTACATATATGGATGATGTTAAATACAATCACAAATTGTTCTATATAGCAAGTGGCATATTATTAATTCTTCTATCGGTGAGCTGTTACCTCAATATGGGATATGTGGCTCGCGCTTTATCATTTCCATTTTTATATTTGTTTGGTTTTGGCGCATATTTCTTATTTGCTTTCTTCATTATTCAAGGATTTGCTTTGATGATTAAGAGCAAATGGTATTTCCCAAA
The DNA here is from genome assembly GCA_015059065.1 of Erysipelotrichaceae bacterium. Lineage (GTDB taxonomy): Bacteria > Bacillota_I > Bacilli_A > RFN20 > CAG-826 > SIG220. Next base: position 63,271 of record SVBE01000005.1, read on the forward strand.
ATCATTTTTGTTCAACTTTGGTCTTGGCCTTGCTATTGTTGGTGGACTTTTTATCTATTCAGTTGCCGTCCAATATAACGGTAATCCATTACAGTCAATCAATGATTACAATAGTCGTTTCTTTGGTCTTCAACCAGATTATTTTAACACTGGCTTTATCAACATTTTTGATATCCAATTAGCTGGTGGATTCTTCGGATTCTTATATGTCTTTTTGTTCGGCAACTGGCTCAATCAGACCTTAGCGTTAACAATCGCTATTATCGTCGCAAGCGTCGGTGCTATTTTGATTTTAATCAAACCTACAATTAAGTTAGTTGGTTTCTTAAGAGTGAAGATCAGAAACATGCCTCCAAGAGAGAAAAAACAAAGAAGAGTGAGGAAAAAACCAGACACTATTGATGAATTTGATAGTTATGTTGGTAGCAATATTTATTCTCAAGCAAAAATCGTGGGACGCGATGAGATTAATGTGAACAATCAAGTCAGCGAAGTCAAACCAGTCAGTTTTGACAATCGCGATAATCCCGCTCCATCTATTGAATTTACCCAAAATATCCGCGAAACTGGCGTTATTATTCGTCCAGCATTTTCATTAACAGGGGAAGTTAAAGAAGAGAAACGTGAACTTCCACCAGAGCCAAAAGAAGAAGTTGTTGAAGAAGTTTTAGCGCCTTTACCTGAAGTAGCAAAAGAAGAACATCACGAACAAATGAATCTTGATTTTGATGCGCCTCGCGAATTCAATCAAGAATTATTGAGTAAGATGCCAGAGATGGCTCCAGTGACAGAACTTCCACCTGTTCAACCTACACCTGTACCTGCACCTATGCCCGCTCAACACGTGCAACAAGTGGTGCAAGAAAGCGTGCCAGCTGCACCTGTTAAGAAAGCTCCAATCAAATGGATTCCACCTTCTACTGAGCTTTTAACCACTTATCAAACCCAAGAGGCGATTGAAACAAATACAGCCGTTGCTGAAGAGAGAAAAGATTTAATCAACAAAGTCTTCCAAGATTTTAATATTGCCGCAAGTTGTACTGGCTATACCATTGGTCCATCTATCACTCGTTTCCACATCAATTATGAATCCAATGGTTTAGTGAAGAACGTTATGAATTTAGTTCAAGATATCTCACGTCGATTAAGCGGTGTTCCTGTGCGTTTTGAAGCGACTGTCCCAGGATATGATTATAGTGGGCTTGAAGTTCCTAACGGCATGGTGACTATGGTCTCCTTTAAAGAGATAGTGGAAAACCTTGAAGATGTGAAAAAGCATCCATTTAATGTCGCCTTTGGTAAAGATATTACAGGAAAGGTGATCAAAGCCGATTTCAACGAATTTCCTCATATGTTAGTCAGTGGTACCACTGGAAGTGGTAAATCTGTTTTCGTTAACTCGATTATCACAACCTTAATCATGAGAATGTCTCCAGATCAATTACGTATTGCTCTCGTTGACCCAAAACGTGTGGAAATGAATAAATATAAAGATATTCCTCATCTTCTTTGCCCAGTGGTTAATGAACCACATGATGCCTATGTCTTAATGAAGCGTTTAGTGGATGAAATGGAAGATCGATATCGTCGTTTTGAAATCGCTGATTGTTCAACTAATGTCAAAGAATATAACGAATACGCTGAGGAACATGGCATCGATAAGATGTATTACATCCTCGCTGTTCTTGATGAATATGCTGATTTAAATGATAACTGTAAAGAATTAGCTGGACCTGTTCAATCACTCTGTCAAAAAGCCAGAGCGGCAGGTATTCATTTAATGATTGCCACTCAAAGACCAACAGTCAATGTTATCACTGGTACGATAAAGGCGAACTTATCGACTAGAGTCGCTCTTTCTGCAGCAAGTGCTAATGACTCTATGGTCGTTCTTGATCAAGGTGGCGCTGAAGACTTAATGGGAAATGGTGATATGCTTGTTAAATCCCCACTCGTATCTCGCTCTGGTCCAATGCGTTTACAAGGTTGTTATATCAAAGGTAAAGAAATCGCTCATGTCGTTTCATATTTAAAAGAACATTATCCAGTTTGCTACGAACCTAAATTCTTAAATTTAGAAGAGAAGATGGATGAAGGCGCTAATGATTTATTGGGCAGCGAGAAATTCGCTAATGAAGCCGCCAATAGCGATGAAGAGAAATATCAGGCCATTAAAGAATGGGTGATGACTCTTGACTATGTTTCAATGAGCAAGATTCAAAGAGAATGTGGCGTTGGTTTTAACCGCGCTGGTAGAATCTTTAAAAGATTACAAGAAGAAGGAGTGGTGGCTAGCACAGCTGAAGCCGCTGCCAAAGGCAATAAAGTATTGGTCAATGATAAGTTCTATGATGGCGGAAATGATGTGACCAGTAATGAGCAAGAAAAATAGGAGATATTTATGAAGAATTCCTTTATTAAAGTTCAACTAACTTCATTAAAAACAATCCAGGTTATGGTTTTTACAAATATACCTCGCCCTAACGATTTGACTTTCACTCTTTTTGATAGTCCAAAAGACGAAGGAAAAAAGATGAGAATTATCAAACAAAGCGGTAGTAACTTAGTCAATCTCTTTGAACTCGAAGTGCCAGAAACTTATGAATTTGGTAAACAGTACTATGTCGGTGTAACTTCCTTCAACGCGCAACCAGTAGATGTTAATAATGCGGTTTATTTCCCAGAATTTGATGAACTATTTAATTATAATGGCAATGATTTAGGCGCGGTCTATCATAAAGATCATACAGACTTTGCCCTTTGGGCACCTTTAGCAACGCGCGTCGCGCTTAAGATATGCCATGGGAAAAATGATTTTGAATATCATTCGATGAAAAGAACTGAGAAAGGTGTCTGGAGATTCACATTAGAAGGTGATCAACTCAATCTTCGTTATTCATATTTAGTGACCAATGACGGCGTCACTAGAGAATCGACTGATCCGTATGCGAAAGGGGCTTCAACAAACAGCTATTTCTCTGCTGTTGTCGATTATGAAAGCATTAGAAAGCAACATAAAGTTCAACCTAAAAATGTGGTTAAAAATTATGTTGACGCGGTGATATATGAAGTCGGTATTCGTGACTTTACAGAACAAAATAGTAAAGCCACTAATATCGTTAATCGTGGTAAGTACCTCGGCTTTGTCGAAGAAGGTAGAAAAACTCAAGGTGGCCATCCAGCAGGCTTAGATTATTTAAAGAATCTAGGCATTACTCATGTTCAACTCAACCCAGTCATCGACTTTGGAACGGTTGATGATGTCGATATGAATAAAAAATATAACTGGGGATATGATCCTATTTCCATGTTTGCTTTAGAGGGTAGCTATTCTCTTCACCCAGATATTCCACAAGAGAGATTAGAAGAATTCCGCACCATGGTCAACAAGCTTCATAAAGCCAATATCCGTGTGATTATGGACGTTGTTTATAACCACACTTATAACTACTTAACAAGCTGTTATGAAAAGATTGTTCCACAATATTATTTCCGCAGATGCTATAACGGCAATATGGCCTGTGCTTCTGGATGTGGCAATGATATTGCCAGTGAGAAATATATGGTGAGAAAGATGATTATTGACTCATTAAAATATTTCGTTGATGTCTTTGACGTCGATGGCTTTAGATTCGACCTTATGGGCTTAAGTGATATTCAAACGATTAATCATAGTTTAAATGAATGCCGCAAGATTAAAAAAGACATCATGTTCTATGGCGAAGGATGGAATATGGGCGATCTTCCTCACGAGCAAAAAGCTTGTTCTGATAACGCTTATCAAATGCCTGATGTTGGTTTCTTTAACGATACATATCGCGACGTTATTAAAGGCGCGACTTTTGATAAAAGCGCAAAAGGATATATCGGTGGCGATATCAACTACGCATATGGCATGAAATTTGCATTAACTGGTTCAACAATTGATTTAAATTACAATGCGAAATATGCCAACGCAAACCAAAGTATCAACTACGCTGAATGTCATGATAACAATACATTATTCGATAAATTAACTTTTTCTAATCCAGATGAAGATGAGGATGTTTTATTAGAGAGAGTGAGATTAACCAATGGTTTAATCGCTTGCTCAATTGGAGTTCCTTTCTATCATATGGGACAAGAAATCGGTCAAAGTAAGAAAGGCTTAGATAACACTTATAACGTCTTAGGAATCAATAAAATGGATTGGCATCTAGTTGATGAACGATACGAGATGGTCAATTATTTAAAAGCCATGATTGCCTATCGTCGTAATCCAGATATGCCGATTCCGTACGCTAAAGAAGAAATAAGTAAGTGGGTTAATATTTACGAGAGAGATGGTGGAATGTTCCTCGAAGCAAATCACCTTAGCCCAAAAAGCATGTATTCCTCTTTTTTAGTTGCTGTGAATCCAACGACAAAGGTAATTCAAATGAACCCTGAAGATAAATATGAATTGGTGGTTGGCACCCATGGGGCAACAAACCCAAAACAAACGAACAAAAACCTAATTGTCTCTATCCCGCCTCTATGTACGATAGTGATTGGTAAACAAAAATAATTAGAACAATATTTCTTTTTTACGCAGTTTTTTCGGATAATGATTTTTAATTATATTTCCGTTTATTTTTGAAAAATCTAGTGGAATTCCTTGATATTTTATTAAGATATTGCCTTTGTTTTTATTTCCGTTAATAATTATTTCTTCGCCATTAAGATATTTTGTTATTTCTTCTTTATTTAAATCGACTTCGTTAACAAAAGAAGATAAATAGTGAGAGAGATGATAATCGTAATTAGTGCCTTTAGAGAATATTTCTCCAATCTTTAATCCGTATTGAATGATATTTAGTTTTTTATATGTAAAAAGCGTGGGTAAACCAAATAAAACGTTATTGAAATTTTTGATATCAAAAGCGCTTATGTCTTTTGGCAATTCCTTATTCTTGTAGGTTGCTATTTTATTATGGTATTTGATTTCTCCTGGTTTTTTTATTAAGCAGATATAATGTCCTTCTCCAGAAAATAAATGTGGGAATAAATGTATGCCTAAATGATCTTTGCTTTCATAATATTGTTTCCTACTTGGGATAGGGATAATCTCTGCATCGGTATGCTCTAATAGATGCTTAATAACCATTTCATCTTCTTCGTATGAATAAGAACAAGTGGAATAAACCATTGTCCCACCTATAGCAAGCATTTCATAACATGTGTCGATTAGTTGACACTGGGTCAACGAGAATTTATAGACTTTATTAAGCGACCAATCATCAACCATCTTATCTTCTTTTCTAAACATTCCAGAACCAGAACAAGGAGCATCGAGAATGATTTTAGTAAAGTAATTAAGATAATGCTGATAGATATTAACAAAATCGTTATTAGTGATCACTATATTGCTTCTACCCATTCTCTGTACATTTTCTTGAAGAATAAAGGTGCGGTCTCTTGCTAAATCGTTAGAAATGATGAGTCCTTTGTTATCCATTAGTAAAGACGCCCCAATGGTTTTTCCTCCTGGAGCAGCACATAAATCTAAAACAGTATCGTTTTCATTTGGATTAAGAAGATAGCTCACTAATATCGCAGAAGGTTCTTGAATATAAAAACAACCGAGTTCATGATAAATGCTCTTTCCTAATTGATATTCATCCTTATCGAAAATATAAGCGTATGGCACGATAGGATGCTTTTTGATATTTGGAAATAAAGATAATAATGTTTCTTCATCCATCTTTTCTTTGTTTAGGATTAATCCATTAACATTTTTCTCTTTAAAAGAATCTAATAATGAATTGATATCGTTTTCTGATAAATATGAACGGAGATGGGAGATGAATTCTTGCTTCATTCTTCTATCATAACTGAAGCGAAAGTAAAAATTAATGTTTTATTCTTTTTCTTTCCTTTATAATAAGGAAGAAAATGAATCGACCATTAGCAGACATTATGAGACCCGCTTCCCTTGAAGAGATGGTGGGGCAAGAGCACCTTTTAAAAGAAGGTAGTGTATTTCGTAACGCTTTAAATAATAAAAAAGTTCCTAATATGATATTCTATGGTCCACCTGGAACAGGGAAGACCACAATTGCAAATATCATCGCAAAACAATCGAATTTAACTCTTTATAAATTAAATGGGACTAATGCATCTACCGATGATATTAAAAAAGTGATTGGTGAAATAGATTCATTACTTAATGGTAACGGTATCCTTTTATATTTAGATGAAATTCAATATTTAAATAAAAAACAACAACAATCATTATTAGAATTCGTGGAAAGTGGAGATATCACTTTAATTGCTTCCACAACAGAAAACCCATATTTCTATATCTATCCTGCGTTGATATCGCGATGCGTCGTTTTTGAATTTAAAGCGATTAGTAGTAAAGAGATTGAAAAAGGTATCTTAAGAGCCTGTAAATCATTAGATATCGGTATTGAGGAAGAAGCATTACATAAATTAGCGATTGCCTCTAATGGTGATATGCGTAAATGCTTAAATAATCTAGAATTTTTAACTTCCTCTTTGGAGGATAATAAAATCACTTTAGCAAAAGTCGAAGAATTAATCGATAAAGCAAATATCGTTTACGATAGAGGTGAAGATAAGCATTTTGACAATTTAAGCGCGTTGATGAAATCATTAAGAGGATCTGATCCTGACGCGGCTTTATTTTATATGGCAAAACTCCTTGAAGGGGGCGATTTAATCGCTGTATGTCGTCGATTATTATGTTCTGCAAGTGAAGACATCGGTTTAGCTTATCCACAGATTATTCCAATTGTCAAAGCCGCAGTAGATTCTGCTTTGCAGTTAGGAATGCCAGAAGCAAGACTTCCGCTTGCTAACGCCGCTATTTTGTTAGCGACTGCTCCAAAGAGCAATGCCGCTTGTTTAGCAATTGATGCCGCATTAGCGGATGTCCATAATGGTTTAGGAATCAATGTTCCTCGTCAACTTCAAAATACCCATTTCGATGGGAAAGATGCAAAAGTAAGAGGACAACACTATAAATATCCTCATGATTTTGCTAATCACTGGGTGGATCAGCAATATCTTCCAGATGATATCAAAGACCATAAATATTATGTCTATCAAGATAATAAATATGAACAATCGTTAAAAGAATATTGGAGTAAGGTGAAAAAGAAATGAGAGTAGTGTTAACAACTGTCAATCACGCGAGTGTGACCATTAAAGAAAAAGTAGTGGGCCAAATTAATCGTGGCTTTCTTTTATTAGTTGGTTTTACTCAAGGGGACGATAAAACTATTGTCGAGAAGATGGTTGATAAACTTTTATCTTTACGCGTATTCCCTGATGAACATGGACAAATCAATATTTCTTTAAACGATGTGAATGGGGAAATTCTTTCCGTCTCTCAGTTCACTTTATATGGTGATGTGAGAAAAGGAAGAAGACCATCTTTTATCGATGCGCTTCGTCCTTTTGACGCGGAAGAATTATACGACTACTTTAACCTATTAATTGAACAAAAACACGGTAGAGTATCCACGGGTGTTTTCGGTGCGGATATGAAAGTTAATAGTGAGAATGATGGACCTTTTACGCTTATCCTTGATAGCAAGGAGCTTTTCCCATTATGAAAAAAGTATTATTAGGTTTATCAGGCGGAGTTGATTCTGCGGTCGCTTTATATCTACTTAAAAAACAAGGCTATGATGTCACTTGTTGCTTTATGCGTAACTGGGATGCTCTAGCGAATAATGATTATTTAGGCAATCCTACTCTTAACGGAGATCAATGCCCACAAGAAAAGGACTGGGATGATGCTAGAAAAGTTGCAGATTTGCTAAAAACACCGCTGATTCGCTTAGATTTTATCAAAGAATATTGGGATGATGTCTTCACTTATTTGATTAGAGAATATGAGGTTGGAAGAACTCCAAATCCTGATATCTTCTGCAATAAATATATTAAGTTTGGACCATTTTTAAAATATGCGAAAGAACATGGTTTTGATTATATTGCCATGGGCCATTACGCCAAAAGAATTGAAGGGGAACCTGTTAGAATGATGAAGGCAAGCGATCGCAATAAAGATCAAACATATTTCCTTTCGCAAATCGATTATGAACAGCTTTCTTCTTGTTTATTCCCATTAGGTGATATTAAAAAAGAAGACGTGAGAAGAATAGCTCATGAACTTAACCTATCTTCTGTGATGGATAAAAAGGATTCAACAGGCATTTGTTTCATTGGAGAAAGAAACTTTAGAGAATTTTTAAAGAACTATATTCCTGCTAAAAAAGGAGATATTGTTGATATTGAAAATAATCGCGTTGTCGGACGTCATGATGGAGTGATGTATTATACGATTGGTCAAAGAAAAGGCTTAGGTATCGGAGGTATTTCTGGAGAAGAAGCTAAAGGTTGGTTTGTTGCTAAAAAAGATGTAAAGAAAAACATTTTATATGTCGCTAGTGGAGATGATTCAGCTTATTTATTATCTGATAGTTGTACTGTGGATACTCTAAATTTCATCAGCGGAAAGATTCCTGAAGGAACACATATGCAGGCCAAATTCAGATATCGCCAACAGGATAATAATGTCACTTTATATTATGTGAATGAAAATGAAGTAAAACTTGTCTATGATGAACCGATTAAAGCGGTAACTCCTGGACAAGCCGCTGTCTTCTATCTTGATGATATATGTCTTGGTGGTGGACTAATAAAGAACACCTACTACAAAGATAAATTGGTAAATTAAAAAGCGCCGAAGCGCTTTTTTAATGATTTTATAATTGATTATTCGTTTTGAAAGCCTTTTTTACAAACTGTGATTCGCTATTAATTATTGTTCGTTCATCGTTGATTCGACAATTAATAAGATACCGCCGACTAAACTTACAAAGAGCAAGGTGCAGATTGCGAAACCGATAGAGGCTTTTTCTTCGCCTTGATAGCATTTATAACAGTGAATAGTCATTGGAATACACCATGCGAGTGGAATTAAAAGGATGCCTAAACCCACAGTGCCGAGAATCATGAAAATGAAGGCGATTAATAATAATGTCTTCTTCATATCGTTTTCATATACTGGTTTTGGTTCTAATTCGTCTGCCATATTTTTATCCTCCGTCAATATTATAGTAGTTTTATTTATAAAATAAATATTAAGCTTTATATCTAATTGATCTAATGAACATGATCACTGGGATGATGAGCAAAACTGCTCCAACCCCTAGAGGAACATAAGCATCGACTGTATTCATTATTGGTAGTTCATAATATTTTTGAATGATGCGTGAGACGAATTGCTCGATGATCACAAGATCTGTTAAAGCGGATAAAAAGGTTATTTCTTTTAAACCGATGACCATGATATCAGTTTTTTCTAACGCTCCTTTTAAATTGATTAAGGAGAGGATAAACATGAGTAATAAGAATCCGATGAATAATAATTCGATCCATCCTTGATAAATGTTTGTTCGAGAAATATCGATGTTATTCACTTTTAATACCGCGAATAAGACGAAGATTAAAGAATAGATAAAGGCAGTGATTGCCATTGCAATATAGGCTTTCTTCTTACTTTCTCTACTCGCGGTGACATTTTTCACGAATATAATCTTACAGATGAAAACACAGAGAGTAGAGATAGAGGCGATGATCATCACAAGCGACATCGTATATATGCCTAATCCTGCTTTATAGATAAAACTTAATAATGAGATTATCGCAGAGAATAATGTCGATCTGCGCATCTTAACTTTGCTTGCCATACATTTATTATAAAATAAAAGACCCTGATATTCTCAAGGTCATTATTGATTGTTTGGTTGCGGTGGCCAGAAATGATACAATGGGCCACTTTGTCTAATTGTGGGCCACCAATAGTTAATGTCTTCTTTTAAACAATATTAATTCTGGATTTGCGCCTTCAACACCATATGTGCAAATCAATATTATTTCAGCATTTGCCACTATTCCAAAGCATCTATTATTATCTATTTCAAGTTGATTGCCTAAATAAGTCACATTATCATCTAAAAATTTGGCTTTCATACCTGAAGGTAAGTGATATTCGAGATTGACATATGCTCCAACAAGTGCACTTAGACTTTCTAATTTTGGCATGCCTTCGATGTTTAAATTATTTATTTCTTCGATTAATTGTTTTTTAAAGGCATCGAATTTTCCATGATCGCTTAGTTCTTTATGCCTTTTCCAATAGTCAAGATTTGGAAGCATACCTCTCATATACTCTTTTGCTTGTTCTTCAGAAAAACCTTGAGCAACCATATGAGGAATGCAAACATTAATCAAATCATCCATATCATTATATGTATAAGTTCCATCTGCATAGCACCACTTGCAATACTCTTCATTCATTGAACCATCTTTATTTCTTCCGATGATTTCATCTTCGAGTGGCATTCCACAGCATTGGCAAATAAGTTTATTAGGCGAACCCAAAAGTGTATTGATTGACACGTTATATAGCCTTGAAAGCAGTTTTAAAGTTTCTGTATTTGGCATTGTTTCACCCGCTTCCCAGCGTGACACTGCTTGTCTTGTAACAAAAACCTTTTCCGCTAATTCCTTTTGCGAATAACCATTTTTAATTCTAAGTTCCCGTAGCACTAGTTTTGTTTCCATAAATAATTACCTCAATTCACTAAAATAATACCATTTGCTTCAGGGAGTGCTAAGCAACACGTTGTTGCACTAAATCAAATTCAAAGAAAAGTTAAAAAACAGTCCTGAATGTATCAGAACTGTAGTTTACATCTGGTAGCTGCGGGGGGACTTGAACCCTCGACAGGCCGGGTATGAACCGACTACTCTAGCCAACTGAGTTACGCAGCCAAGTGGTGGATCTGAAGAGGCTCGAACTCTCGACTTCCTGAATGCAAATCAGGTACTCTCCCAACTGAGTTACAGACCCATTTTTGCTCACCTTAAGAAAAATTGAGCATTATTATTATACACAAGAAAAATAAAACTACTACAAAATCTTTTTGAAAGTGGAGTTATTTATAACTATATAGAGAAGAATTGAACCTAAAGAATTGCCTAAAGTCGCCACTAAGATGGATAGAATTGCATTAAGTGGATTGATGCCATACATATTGCCGACGGCAAAATAATACATATTCGCGATACAGTGTTCCATGCCCATCATCACAAAAGTGGTGATGCAGACTAAGATGCCACCTATTTTTAATAAATGATTCTTATTCTTTCTAAAGATATCAACGCATAGAAAGACGAGATTACCACAGAAGAAGCTCATCGCTAACATATGGATAATAGATTGTCCAGGATCTCCAGACCAGGAGATTAATTTGTTATAACAAATAGAAGTGACGGTTTCTTTTAAGGAAGGAATTAATCCGACGAGATAACCCGCGCCGACTGCCCCAACAACGTTTCCGATATACATGAAGAATAAGGAGATGATAAAAGTCTTTTTATTCTCTAAAACATATCCAATCTTTCCAGTATATAAATGGAAACCTAGGTAACAAATGGTTAATAAACCCGCGCAGAAACTGACTGCACCCCAAAACTTTTGACCAATGGAAACGAGGAGAAGGAAGAAAGTTCCACCCATTGCAATAGCAAGTCCAGCTAGTATTCCTAGTAGGAAGTTATCAAGATATAGTTTTCCAGTAATCTTTTTAATCATGCGATTTATATTTTATATAAGAAGAAAGATATTGTTAAGGATATTTTGTGATGATAATTACACAAAGAAATTTGAGTAATATGCCTATAAGTTATTTATGGGGAATGGTGATGAGAATGGTGAAACGATCTTTTTCGATTTGGAATCCAAGATTTCCCTGGTGTTCAGTGATGATGTAATTGAGACTTTTTATTCCAAATCCATGTTTAGACTTCTCGATTTTAGAAGTTTCGATATCGTTGTTGTCGTTGAGGTGAATTTGCCCGGTGAAGAAATTCGTTTCTTCGATAATAATCTTGTCGTTATCTTCTCTGACTGTAAGGGAAATAAAACGTTTTTCTTCAGGGAGTTTTTTGCTTGCCCTTATGGCGTTATCCATAATGTTACCAAAAACGCTATATATTTGAGTTTGAGTGAGCATATTAAGATTTTTAGCATTTGCTAAACATGTGAATTTAATATTCAATTGCTGACAGATAATAGATTTCTCACATAATACAATGTCTAAGATATCGTTTCCTGTTTGAATGTTGGAATCATAGAATTGTAACGCCCGCTTAAGCTCTTCAGTATCTTGCTTATTTAGTTTATCCTCCACTTTATCGATAATCTTTTTTAAATCGTGAATCTTCGTATTGATGACTTCCATATTCGACTTCACATTTTCAAACTGTATTGTCTCTAGATGGAGTAGTTCATTGACCACGATATAGTCTTGTTCTTTTTTGCTTTGTTCAAAAATACCTGTTGCTAAAAAGATAATTAAGAAGCAGAAGATAATCGCAAATAGTTTTAATATGATGCTTAATTCCATGCTTTCTTTTTCGTATAATCTAGCTACATAAACAATTCCGTGCATCACTATGGTAAAAGAAATGGAAAGAAGAGCGACCTTCTTATTGATGGCTTTATCGCGAGAGAGATTGTTTGGTTTTCTAAAAAGAAAGGCGAGTAGGAAAATAATTGCAATATTGATGAGCAAATATGGGATGAATTCCCAATTTTGTAATTGTCCTAGATCGCTATGCACTAGAGAGATAGTGACTGTGTCGTTGATATCAACGATATTTTGAATTAATGCATATGATTTGCCGGCGATGCTTTGCGTGCATATCGTACAACACCATATGAGGCAGATATTTGCAGTATTTTCATCGTAACATAGCACCATTACCAAAAATATGTATGAAGAAAGTAAAAGATAACATATGATACGAACAGGAATCACAAAGGCTGTATTAGTAGCTGTGGTATTTAGCATCGCTAGCCCAAAGGAAACAGCTAATCCGATAATAATTGAAGCAGTTAGTTTAAGATAGAAATACTTTTGTTTCTTTCTTGCAAACATAAAGGCACACATCGCAAAGATATAGAAAAAGAAGGTGAGGATAAAAGAGAAAACCTCGTATGCATTATTACTTCCGATAATATTTACTATCCAATTAATCATATTCTTTGCGTTCTTTAAATTGTTTGAATTTTGCAAGGAATTCTTTGCGGCGTGGATGGCTAATTAATAAGCGGTCACCTCCGACAACGACATCATAGTCAACGATTTCAGATGCGTAAGCGAGATTGACTAAATAACAATTGTTACACCTGACAAAAGATTGTGCAGGAAGTTGATTTTCGATGCTTTTAATCGTGGTGTATTGACGGAATAATCCGCTTGTGGTGTGTATTTCACATTGATGACCGCGGACATCGACATACATGATATCGTCAGCATCGATTTTGATATAGCTGTTCTTGTTTTTAATCATTAATGAGGTCGAATTATTTTTTTGTAATCTGTCCATTGCGCGAAAAAACTTTAAAGCGAATTCATAATATTCAATAGGCTTAACCAAATAATCAAGAGCTTCTACTTCGTAACCTTTTAAAGCGAACTGCTTAGTTGAAGTGACGAAATAGAGAATGAAATTACTATCTTTTTCTCTTAGTTTCTTCGCTGCATCTACTCCGTTCATGTATGGCATTAAGATATCGAGAAATATAACATCGTATTCACATTTATAATTCTCGATAAAAGGGACGATATTATTATATGTTGAGATATCGAAAGCAATTTTCCTCTCTTCCGCATATCGGTTAAGGTAATCAGCCAGTTTTAAAACGCATTCTTTCTCATCGTCGATTATGGCAATTTTAATCATGAAAATTATTTTACCATAATTTTATTATTGTGCTAACAAATATTCGTTTGCACAAATTGATATATAAATAAGAACAGGAAATCTAAGTTATAAAAGGGGAGGTTAACTCCCCTTAATTATTGAAGCGATTAAGCTTGCATGAATGTGCCAATGATATTTTGACTAGCAGAGAAGCTGAGATCCTTATCAACACTTCCTCCACCCCAAGTGATGTGCGTAGCGACGATGAACTGTCCTTCTGAAACTGAGGAGTTATATGGATTTCCACTAGATGGAGTTAAAGTCACAGTATAATTAGCAAATGACCAAGTGCCTTCTTGTACAGTGAATGTGCCATGTCCGGCAAAAGCGATTTTGATAGTGTATGTTTTGTCTTTATTGAATGTTAAAGTCGCGTCATTATCTCCATCTTCTAATTCGACGAGAACGCCTTCAGGGAGAGTCTCTCCCTCTTCGGTCTCAGGTATTTTTGCAAAATCTGCGATTGGGAATTCGAACTCTAATTCAATAGTGCTATAACCTGCTAAGCTATATTCATATTCAAACGAACCTTTAGTAGCGGATAAAGTCACAGGAATTTCTTCATCATCAATCGTGAGAGTTAAAGAAGTCGCAGTCTTCTTGTAAGTGCCAGAAGCAATATTGCTAGTTGCAACATAGATTAAGACGTTACCATCTTTTTGGAAATAAGCTGCTCCGTCATTTTCCAAAGATTCTACTTTGAGAACATTTTCAGGCTCGACAAATTCCTTTTTGTAGGCTTGGATGAAGGCATCAGCATTAGCGTATAAGCTACCTTTTTTGCCTGTCATTTCGGCTGTTCTAGTAAAGGATTGGCCTTTGCTGAGTGGGACTGTTAAGTCAAAAGAATATTCGCCTTCGGATTCGTACGCGTAATACGTTTTAGCGTTCGAGCCATTATCAAAAGCTAGTTTGATTTGTAAACAGTCAAGACCTTCTTTTGTGACCTCTTTCCAAGTTCCAACCATGAAGGCGGCGGAATAAGAAGTGTTAGTGGCGGCAGGAGAAGCATCATAGGAAGAGAATGCATATTTATCCAATGTGGATTTACCTTCTGCGTCAAGAGTTAGCAAATAGGCTCCATTGATATATGAAGCATAGCTTCCTTCTTCTTCGATTTTTCCTTCGAATTGATAAGTGTCTTTAGCAGCTTTTGTGCTGCTAGTGTTTTCTACGACACTGCTTGTTCCTTCAACACTTGAGCTTCCTTCCTCTTTGCTCGAGGCGGAACTTGTGTTACTTGTTCCACAAGCGGCTAGTGCAAAAGTGGCAAACAGACATAGAGATGTTAGTAATTTTTTCATTCAAAAAACCTCCAATTGTTTAACACATATTTTGATATGTTATGTGTGTCACCACCATAATAAAAGGTTATGCACCTTTGGACAAACTGGTCAGCATAACCTTTTTAATTTAATGCGTAAATTATTTATTTAATGATGATAGTGTAAGTCTTAGCTTCACTGATAGTAACGACTATTTGGTTACTATTCACTTGTGATTGATATGTTCCTCCGTTAACAGAGATATCGTTACCTAACGAATTAGGGATGATAATATTTCCTTTACTAGCAATATTTTTAATTGATAATGTTCTGACCCCGTCTTCATAATTCATTTCAAGGTCGATGTTGCCTTTTACTGTGTAATTAGAACATTTATATGAATCTAGCAAATCATTAAGAGTTAAGGAATATTCTTCATATCCGGCCTTAGTAGGTTTTAAGCCAACAATATAACGATTGATGATGTAGATTGGTCCTGAGGTCCAGGCATGGTTAAATGTTCCATCAGTCAAATCGAACTTTTCATAAAGGGTATCACGGCTATCTTTGATCATATCATCATATCTTGATAGCATTCTTTCTTTCGCTAAATCGACACGGTTCAAATAACAAAGCGCTTCTAGAACATATTTTTCACAGAATGGACTGGCTTGACGAGTGTTGGTTAGGACATTAATAATAACATCATAATCGCTAGGTTCTGCAAGTCCTGATAAGGCTAATAGTGCATTAGCGCGGTCATCAATATATTTTGAAGAAGATGATTTGAAACCATTTTCAGTATAATATGCATTATGATAATTAGCTTTCATATCCGCCATTCTCTCTTCAATGAAGGAGATATCGACATCCATCTCTAATTCTGCGACTAACTGTTTTGTGAGTCTCAAAGCATAATAATAGAAACCGACCTGTAATAGATTAGCATCAACAGCCTCTCCCCAATCATTCCACGTCCATGACCCGGCGCGGTATTTTGGCAGACCATTTTGCATTTCAAATAATTTCAAATATTCAATAACAGCTTTAATGTAGGATTTCATAGTCACTTTATCTCCAGAATGCTCATAGTAGTGGTAAGCACTGGAAAGGAAGGCTAATGATTGGTTGGGGATTTCTTGTGGTTTAACGCTTGGAGCGCGGGAAGGAATCGCATTATCGTTTTTAACCCACCCAACGCAAGTTAATATCGTTTTCTTAATCATCTCTAGTCCGCCTTCTCCGTAGCAATATAAGGCAGCGTCGATCTGGTTGGAGGCGTCACCCATATAAGGGCCTCTTTCTCGATCGGGACAATCCATGAAAGTATCGCGCATACAAACTCTTACCGTATTCTGTGCTTTTTTCCATAAGGTGTCGATTGAACTATCTGATGATTCAATGGCACCGAGCAATTCCCCGTTATATTCGCTGAGACGATAAGCGATCTTATTAAATTTCACGCCTGCGGGAGCTTCTATATATAAGTTATAACCGCTTCTCCATGGATAATTTTCATAATATTGATTGCCGCTTTTAGCAATATAGGTGTCCTTAAAAGATTGCACCCCATCATTATAGACATATGAATCGGTATAGAATGTCAATCTCTGACCCGCTTCTGCATCGATATCAATAATCCATGAGAACTGCACATCAGTGGGAAGGTTTAGTTCCAAAACAGTGTCATTTTCTAAAGTTTTTCCCGTATAATCACCAGCGTTTTCAAAATCAGCAACATCATAAAACTTAATAGGTTCAGTAATGGCGAGATACAAATCTCCAAATGGAAGATTGCCAGCTTTCGCAATCGATTTCGCGTTTTCCCAAGAGGAATCATCATAATCTAATTTACGGTAATCGCCTTCATCAACACGTGCATCATAAAACACATTTCTCTCGGCAAGCATAGAGGATTGTGGGTAAGAAATATAATCTTTACCCCCACTTATTCTGTTGCGATATGAGGCAACTCTATGCGCTTTAAAGGAAGTGTCAGATTTAATTAATGTATTTCCAACCTGCATTTCGAAAAGTAGGCCTGCTTGAGAAATCATATCTCCTTCTTCGTCCTCTAATGTTGGGTTGATAGAGCTGTCACCACTTCGCCCATTGAATGCGACTAATAAGGAAATGATGTTGTCTCCTTTTTTAAGTTTTGAGATATTGACTTCATCATAATAGGAATCATATGGAGTCGGTCCACGCTTCAAAGAACCATCGATTGTCACGAGTTCTTCATTAACCCACAAACAATATTTTGATTCAGCAGAAATGTAAGCGGTAATGTTCTCAATATCTTTATCCAAAGTGAACTTCTTTCTAAATGCGACATAACTATCTTCATAACAGTTTGTTGTCCATATCCAGTGACCCTTCCAATCACTCTTTTTGTAAGCATCTAATTCTTCGACGTATTTTAAATCACTGCGATCAGCTTTTCCCGTTTCTGGAATATTATCTTTTTCTTCGACACTAGAAATATCGCTATTTTGACTGCTAAAAGTACTCACGTTATTTGAACTTGGCACGTCGCTGCTATTACCGCATCCGGACAAGCAAAAAGAAAGAATGCAGGTAGATAAAATAAAAAATTTTTGTCTCTTCATATTTGGAAACTCCTTATATGGTTATTTTGCTTTAATATAGTTTTAAAACAATTGTTCAAGCGTATTTTTGTATTTTTAAATCGTAAATTTATAAATGGAATTATCCTTATCCTACCTCAAAAAGCATTCGACTTATGCACAAGCGTGGTACGCACTTTTATTTATACAAAATACATTTTTTAATGGTAAAATATAGCCAACAAAAATCACATGATTATAATTGCTATTGTCGATGACGAAGAAGAACAAGATCAAGTAGCTATTGCTGAATAATAGTAACAACCCCTTATCCATATAACTCGGACTGAGGGGTTTTTATTATGGGTATAGTTATATTTTTTGTGATAATATTTCTATATGTATAATATTGAAAAGAAACTTGATAGTGAACTCATCTATGACGGGAAAGTCATACATGTAAGACGAGATAAAGTTCTTTGTCCAAATGGGAAAGAATCATATCGTGAAATAGTGGACCACCATGGAGGAGTGGGGGTTCTTGCTTTTCTTGATGGTAAAATCGCATTAGTGAAACAATATCGTTATGCTTATCAAGAAGAATTATATGAAATGCCCGCTGGTAAACTAGAAAAAGATGAAGACCCTTCTGAAGGTGGAAAAAGAGAACTTGAAGAAGAAGTGGGATATGTCGCTGATAAATTTGAATATCTTGGAAAAATGTATCCTTCTTGTGGTTATACAAACGAAATAATTTATTTATATAAAGCAGAAAATCTCCGCAAAACCCACACGCATTTAGATGAAGATGAATTTGTAGAAGTATTATGGTTTAGTTTAGAAGAAATAAAAAAGATGGTTAAGGAAGGACAAATTGTCGATGCTAAAACCATCTGTGCTCTTTATTTACTTGATTCGTAATCTTTGATTACTTTATATATTTTTTCCGCCAGCAAAAGGTGGCTTTTTTCTGTTAGGTGAATATAGTCACTTCCAGTTTCTAATCCGTTATTATCAACGAACAAACAATTATGTTTTTCTGCAATTTTTTGATATTCTTCGTTGAAATATTTGCTTTCGTCAATGACGTCTTTAGATACTTTATCATAACCATCACCAACTACTGATGGGGCGACGATGATGATTTTTGGAGCATTCTTAATCTTTCCTGCTAATTTCTGTTCAACTTTATAGATGTAGTCTTTTTCAAGCGATTCCGCGCAGTGCTTAGCAGTATCTTTATGAATGTATTTAAGATCATTACTTCCTAACATAATAAGGATATAGTCGAGAGGAAGAGTGGAGTAGACTGCTCCTCCAAAAGCAAGTTTTCCGTTACGGTTACCGACTAGTTCTTTTAAATCGTCGCTGCACATCGTCCTTCCTGGTAATCCTTCTTCAATAACTTCATAGTCATTACCTAGTAAGGAAGCTAAAACGCGTGGGTACCTGATAGAAGCAGGATACCTTTCGGCATCACTGCTAGGGACATAGCCCCAAGTATTTGAATCACCAAAGCATAATATTCTTTTCATATGTTTTTCTCCAATATATTAGGCTCTTTTTCTACGAAACCTTTAGCTTTATAAAAGGGTTTAGATTCATAATATCTTTCATCTCCTGTATGAATAGATAGTTTGTTGTATCCTTTTTACATAGCTAGTTAATGTAGTTCACTTTATTAATAAGGTTTATATAGTTTTCGTTTGTTAATAATGATCTGTTCTTATTTATTATATAACCCTTAAGCAAAAATTCTCTTAATACATTAATTGCCCATTAATCTGACGTGCATTTTTTGCACATGAGGTGCTTTCTTCCAGTTCGCCTTCTTTAAAAATATTCCTAATGTGTTTTGATACGACAGTTCGATCTCTAGAGAAAAGTTCGGATAGTTGGTCTTTTGTGAGCCAAACTGTTTCTTCTGACGGAGAAACATTAACCTGTAGTTCAAGACTGTTGTTGGCAAATTTTACAAGTCCATAATTCATAGTGATAAATTATCGCAAGTATTAAATAATCACAATCTTTTATAAGTGACCTACTCCCACCATTTAAAGAAGTGGGGGTTTCTCGTTCGATGGCCCTTACGAGCCAAGCATAGGCGAGCTAACTCCGTGGGTCCCACGGT
>SVBE01000006.1 GCA_015059065.1 Erysipelotrichaceae bacterium
ATTATTTGAGATAGGTAACAAATATTGACGGCAAAGATTTTGAATAAATTAATAGCAATTAAAATAAAGAATTACAATATGTAAGAGCAATGCCTTTAGAAACAATGATTTGAATATTGTATGCAGCGTGCATATTGCTTCCTACACCTGAATAAAAATCTTCTTTTAAAGCCATTGCAGTCGCGTCTTTATCTGTTTTGAAATAAGAGTTTCTATCCGGACCACATATCTCTTCTTTTTCTTCGTATTCAAGAAGTTTGATAAGATATTTTTCTAATTGCTTATAATCTTTCTTTCCTATTTTATCTAATGCTATATTTCCTAGTTTTGTAATATATTCAGCTACCTCAATAGACTTTAATAATTCTGTTTTATTTACCGAAAAATACTTATTTAAAAGTTTCTTGATGTTTTCATCTAGTTTCTTGTGAAATGTCGTCGGCTTCCAAACAAATTTATACTTGTTCGCGTTAGCCTCAATTTTAGTTCCATCAAGAAAACAATCATCAATATTTATACCAGTTTCTTTAATAAATTCAGAGACTAACAATGAATAGATTTTATGATGAAACTTAACAAATAAATTGTTAAGAAACTCCCCAATTTTTGCATATGAGGGATTCTCATTGTCCATCAAATACATAAATCTAACATCATATTTAAAACTCTCTTCTATTTTCCTTAATGTCCCTGGATGTTTGGAAAAAGCATATATTGAAGCAGCGAACAAATTGTAACAGTTATATGGAGGCCTTCCTCCTTTTGAATGATCTTTATAACATTCTTGATGTATCAATTCTCCAACTCCAGAATCTTCAAGAAACATCAAAAATCTATTCAACTTTTCCTCTTCCTTCTTGTTTAGTTGGTAGGAAGAAAACAAACCCAACTGTTTTGTGGTAAAATAAGGCATACAATACCTCCGTAGAACAGTTGTATTGTAACAAAAATAGGTGATTTCTT
Source organism: Erysipelotrichaceae bacterium (assembly GCA_015059065.1). GTDB lineage: Bacteria > Bacillota_I > Bacilli_A > RFN20 > CAG-826 > SIG220. The sequence goes on from SVBE01000006.1 coordinate 964, forward strand.
GTGATTTCACCTATTTTTCGTAAATTAAAAGGGGCTAAGTCACCTTATAGGTTTCTTAACAGCCCCTATTAACTACCATATTGCAACGATATCTTCTGGGGCAATATACATTCCGTTTTTCTCACCGACACCGTAAGTTTCCGCAAACTTAGGGAATTGACCAAGCGTGACATTGACGCGGAGATGTTGAAGAGGATGGGTATCATAACTAGCCGCACTTCTCGCCATTTCTTTACTCAACACAAAGGAGAAAAAATAGGCGTATGAAGAATAGAATTCTTCGTAATTGAAACTACTATCGTTACTTACAATATTATTAATCACTTTCATTCCACCCATATCAGCGATGATTTCGCTCGACATGTTCTCTCCTTTAGAAGGTAGATCATTGAAGCAACGGATTTTACTATTATAGTAATTTGCCAACTTCGCGACTTTTTCATCAAACTTCTCACGGTCAGCTTTAGTCCACCATTCTTGTTTCTTACCGTCTTTATCATATAAAGAACCAATGCTATCAAAACCATGTGAGACTTCGTGACCGACAATCGTCCCAAGCAATGCATATAGTTTTTCTTTGCTCAAGTTATTTTCATCGATATAGGAACTACAGACACCATGACAAACATAGAAGGTATTTTCATCAGGGATGTAATAGGCATTGATCGTATCGCATCGCTCTTTTCCCACCGCATCATTAGTGATCGCTCCACTCACCATGTTAGTTAAAACGTAATCATGATAAGAAGCAAATACTTCTAATGCATCGTCATCACTATCTACCATATATGGATCGATAGAAACATATTTGTCTTCATAGAAGACGGCATAATGCATCGCATGTAATTTTTCAATAGCTTTATCAATTGTTTCACTAGTTAGCCAAGTTGCCGCTTTAAAGATATTTTCATATTCTCCGATGACATCTTCAACCATCACTTTTACTCTTTCACGAGATTCACCCTTAATGAATTTTGTGACATAAGCGCGTTTCATCGCCTGTGGGAACACTCTTTCAATCATTGCACGAGCGACATCATTATCAGTCGCATCTTCCTTAAATTCCGGATTATTGGCAGTGATTCTACCAAGAGCAGGAATCTTATCACTGATTTGTTCTTTATACACTTTCGTACCGAGAAAGAAACGACTATCAGAGACTTTATTAGCCGCCAAGATATAACGGAGGTCATCAAGTTTATTAGAAGCGACCAATTTATCAACTTCTTTAATTAAAGCAAGTTCGTAATCGTTATAAACCACTACTATTTCATCAGCGTAACCAAGTTCTTTTAATGCACTTTTTACATTGACTGCTCCAGTAAATATAGAATCAAGAGAACCAACTGTGGTTTCATGAATTGTCTTACTATCTATTCCTTTAACCGCAGCAAATAATGCACTCATCGTATCAATCGCATTAACAATATTATCAATTTTACTTTCTTCTACTCCTTCAATTCCTGCCAAAAAGCGGATATCTTTTTTAAGATCGTCTTTAGGAAGTGAGCCAAGAGCCTGAATATATGTTGGAAGTCCAGGAACAAGAGGCATCTCATCGAATCCTAAAGTGATGATGTCATTCGCGACATTATTGTTGAGTTGAATAAAAGTTGATAGACCCTTAAAGATATTAGAAGATGCAAATAATGCGTTAATATCATCGAGAGAATAAGATAAAATCTTATTGATTTCGGCTTTCACAGAATCTTTTGCTCCTGTGATTAAAGCATCTCTAATGCCCACTAATTTGGTGGTATTATCATTAAATAACGCATTTAGATTATCCTCGTTGGTTTTTTTAAGTTCCTCTGTGAAACCGCCAGCTTGATCTTCTCCTTCGGGGATAGTAAGACCGACGAGCTTATCGTGATTTGCATAGAGATAATAATCATCTTTTGGAGATGGTTTTTTGATATTATCAACCACTCCTACATATGAAGTATTAATCCATGGATAACCCTCAATGAAAGAGAGGTCTCTCACGTTGTCTTCAATCGTATAAAAGCGATAGGTTAATGGTTCAATCGGAGCAATAGAAGAACTAGATGGAACAGATGAACTACTGCTAGAAGAAGCTTGTTGATTGCAGCTAATGAGTAATAACCCAGGGATTAAAAGTGTAAACAATAGTTTATTTTTCATAAATATCTCCTACTTATAGAATTCATCCATATGCTTTTTGATGACTGATAAGTCATAGAATTCGCTTAAATCGATAACACCTTGGTCGTTATGATATGTGTATATATTAGGTTCAACTCCAAAGTCGATAACATTCTTTTCTTTATCTACTAGACGAACAGAGCCTCCAATACGTGAGTAATATCCTTCAGCGACCACTCCGTCGAAAACCGCACAAGCACCACCGCCACTTTTATCTCCTAAAAGGAGAATTCCAGATTCTTTAGCCTGAACAGGTAAGATATTGCCACAAGAGAAACTGAAATTAGAACTTAAAATTGCGAAATTATATGGATAAACTAACTTCTTATCTTCTTCATCAAATTGACCGTCAAAGTTTTTATCGACTTCATATTCGACATGCACATAATTCTTATTGATACAGTCATAATAGTTTAGATAAGGCTCTTTACCCATTAAGGCCATAAAGGTGAAAACCACATCACCTGAACCTCCCCCATTATCTGAAAGGTCAATACAAATATTCTTAATGGTGTTACCATCTTTATATTCTTCTAATAGGCGAACGAATTCTCCAATCTGATCATGTGGCATTTCACTACTTTCTTTAGAAATATAGCTTCTCCATCCCGCATCATCATAAGCAAAGGCATTGAATGTATATAAAAGCGTATCTCCTTCAATAAGGGCTTTCTTATCTTTAATTCCTTTTTCTTTTCTCGCTTCTTCAAAAGCTTCTGAATAGCCTTCGATGGTTTTATATTCACGCTTTGCCGCGTTTTGTTTAGGTGTATAGTTGATGGATGTAAATAACTCATCAATCTTGTTATAGACATCTTCATGGCTATTCGCATACATCATCGCGCCTAAATTAATGATTGTATGGCCCGTATCAGCGAGATAATCATCTAATAGATATAACCCAGCAATATATTCGCATTGATCAGTGGATTTAAGCCAAGTTCTCGCTTGACGAGTGATATCATCGTATACGGCCAAAGCGGCATCTAGTGATTTATATTCTTCTAAGGCTTTATGAAGAGTCTCACGACCAGGTCTACCATAATATGTATCGAGATAGAAACATAATTCACCATAAGAATATTCAGCCTGTTCTTGGCTGCGTTTACCGTTAGAGAAATATCCTTCTAAACCCTCATTATAAGCCTCGTCCATCATCACCACTGTTTCTGTGTTATAAGTCGGGTCGTTAGGATCGATGAAATAGATGTTATCCCCACTATAGAAGCAGGTGAGCATCGTCGGTCCTTGGAAGAGATTAGAAGCAAGAGTAATCGGCATTAAGACATCGTTATCTAAAGAGAATAAATCTATACCATATTTCTTGAAAGAAATATATGTCAGAGAGGAGACCTTATCCGTTGACGTAGATTTCACTCTCACGAATGGTGAACCATCATAGTAGACATTTTTAATATTATCCTGACGATAGATAGATGTGTTGATGAACTGTTGGAGGTCGGTAGAGAGCAAAGTATCATTCACCGTGTCGATAATGGCAACTCCACCTGCCGCGCTTGTATAGGTATATTTACCTTTATAGCCGTCCACACTTATAAAAAACTTTCCTAAGTGATGAGAATAGAAATCGGACAATTTGAGATAAGGGATATTTTTAAGTCCATCTTCACGGAAATAAGCATTGACCATCGTCTTCACGTCTTTAGAACGGAGAAACGCTGCCATCTTCTTACGGTTAAAGGTTACTCCATCAATCACTACCCTATCTGGGTCGATGCTAGAAGATGGTTCACTAGAACTAGAAGAAGACTCACTGCTAGTAGAAGATGAGGAGGGAGACTGCTGTCCGCACCCCACAAGCAAAAACACTAATAAACTATAGACGAACAATTTTGATTTCTGCATAATAATATCTTCCCCTTAATATCGGTATTATATTTTACATATATGTGCATATCAATACGATTTCAAAACAAAAGGGGGCATAACCCCCTATTAACATCAATTGAATTGATAATTAACCAACTAATGAACTGAGTTTGACGTCGAGATCAGCGTTGAGGTTATGAGTCCATTTCGCTTTTTCACCAAAAGTGAATGTCACATAGGCACGATCTGCACCGACGAGGTCATCACCGGCTGTTTCTCTGAAATATTCTTGTAATTGAGTGCAATCCAATCCTTTCATCACTTGGACTGAAGCAGAAACATTACCTTCTTTTTCAGTGACAACGATTAAATGGAAGTTGCTACCGCTTTCTAAATTTTGGTTCACTGTGATGCGGTCACTATCCTTAATGGAGGATGTGCTGATATTCGTGCTTAAAACGAAATTGCCATAGCTGAATTGAAGAGTCGCTGGAACATCGAATAAATCAAAACGCACTTGCTTGTTGGTTAAAAAGTCTAAATATTGCCATTTAGTTGGTTGAGATTCAGAAGTAGATGGCTCTGGTCCAACTGATGGAGTAGATGGCTCTTTGCTTCCACAGGCACCGAGCATTAATGTCATAAGGGCAATTGGTAATAACTTAAGTTTCATAAGTTTTCTCCTTTTTGATCCTTGATATAATACAAATATTCTTTTCTTTTCACAATACAAAAGGTAATCTCCAAAGAACAAAGAAACACTTTTTAACAATTAACGATTAATAGTAAAAAGGAGACAATTAATGTCTCCTAAATCGTGAATTACTAAATATTATTTAATGATTTTCACTTGTCCACCGAGAAGAGCGATCATCTTCACCGCTTGAAGGGAATAATCATTTAAGCAAACAGTTAATTTCTTATTTAATGTTCCTCTTGCTAATAATTTGACAGATCCTGTTTTAGAAGGAATAAGTTTTTTAGCAATTAACGCTTCGATGGTCACTTCATCACCATTATTGAAACTATTTGATAAAGTATCGATGTTGATGATTTCTTTTTTACCGATGCGCTTTTTATGCACTGTATCTATTTCAATAGATGCTTCGGCTTTTTCATCTGACATTTGTTTATCAGCTTCTTCAACAGTGATGGACTGCACTATTTCTTCTTTTTGGCCAACTTTAGTTTTCACCTCTTTGATAAGACCTTTTTCTAATAAAACTTTAGTTTCTTCAAATGGAACTCTGAATTCTTCATTAGATTCTTTGCCTTTTTCGGTTGGAACATTACCCATTACAGTATCGATTAAGTCTTTTGCATAATCTCTTCTTCTATCGTTTTTAATACGGTATAAGCATGGGACATCTTCAAATTTCTTAGACTCCACTTTTTCTACTTTGTATTTAGAGTCAGCATAATCATCCGCGTTAAGAGCAAAGTATAAACATAATGTCTTACCTCTAATGGCAAACTTGATGACTTGGTTTCTACCAACATTGATAGAATCGAAATGCCATGACACTCTGCTGTTGGCCTTTTTATAGCCTAGAGCATAGTTTTTAAGCTCGTTATAGTAATCCTTGAGTTCTTGTTCAGCTTGAGAAAGTTTCGCGGTGAATGACTTGATATATCTAATTTCAAAGATATTACCATTTCTATCTTGTTTAGTGATTACTTCATCACCATCCGCGTTAGTGACGACGCTTAAGATTTGTGTTTCTCTCGCTGGTTTATTGACTTGAACTTTGAGTTCTTTGATTAATCCGCGAGCGATAAGAGGTTTATTCTCTTCATAATGGAGATAATAAGATTCTTTTTGTTCTTCACCTTTTTCTAAACCAAGGTTATTCATCACGACATCGATGAGTTCTTTCGCATATTCGCATCTTCTATCATTCTTAATACGGTATAAGCAAGGAACATCTTCAAACTTCTTAGATTCAACCTTTTCTACTTTATATTTAGAATCAGCATATTCATCCACATTAAGAGGGAAATATACACCTAATGTTTTTCCTCTAACTGCAAATTTAAGAACTGGGTTTCTTCCAGAGTTGATGGAATCGTAATTCCAAGAAACTCTAGAAGTAGTTTTCTTATATGAAAGAACATAGTTTTTGAGTTCTTCATAATATTTTTTAGATTCTTCATTTGCTTGAATGAGTTTAGCAGTGAATGATTTGACAAATCTGATTTGGAAGATATTGCCTTTCTCATCAGTGACTGTCACTGTTTCTTCCTCTTCTGAATCAGAAACTGGTTCTTGTAAAAGAGGTTGAGGAATTGGCTGAGCAACTGGAGCAGTTTGCACTGCTGGAGCTGCTGTCATATCCATCTTTTTCTCTTTTTTGAAGAGATTTTTAATGTTCTTAAAGGCTTCTGGATGTTTGATGAACATCACTAGCAAGGCGATTAAGACAACAAGTAATAATCCAGCGAGGACATATAAGACGATGAAACGTGAATCTAAATAATGGGATCCCGCGAGAATAACTGGAATAAATGCGAACGACATCGCCTTCACTCCTCTCTTCGCTTTGAGATTGGATAGAACCATTAAGAGTAATAATGGCGCGCCTAATCCAAGTAAGACAGAAACAAGAACGATTAAGACGATATGTATAATATTTGCAGTGTTTTCTTGACTTGCGTAATTAGATTCTGCTTGTTCAAGGACTGCAAAGTCAGCTTTATTGACCATTGCTTTTTGTTCTTCGCTCATTTCGTCATAAGCTTTTCTCGCTTCCGCAATGAGAGTTTCAGATTCAGCAGTATATTCAGCGTTGCCGATTGCATAAATCTTATCTAAAGTAGCGTAAACTGTTTCACCATCTTCGATTCTTTGTAAAGCTTCTTCTGGTAATAAAGCTTTTTGATCTTGAGAGAGGGCTTCGTATTCTTTTCTCGCTTCTTTAATAGCACTATCACTACGAGCATCATAACGGAGGTCAACGATAGAATCGGACTTAGTAACTGCATTATCAACAGCATAGTAATCAGTAACAGCTTTGTTTAAAGCGTTAGTGTTATCAATCGCTTGTTTTTGTTCAGCATTTAAAGAATCATAATATGCTTTCGCATCATCGATAAGTGCTTTGCTTTCTTTGGTATAAGCAACTTTACCGATGGAATCGATCTTATCCATTGATTCAAAGACTTCTTCAATTTCTTCAAGTTTAGTAAGAGTTTCTTCACTTACTTTACCTTGTTGATATTCAGTTAATTCATCATAAGATTCTCTAGAAGCGAGTACTTCTTCTAAGTCTTGGCGAGTAACTTTAGAAACGTCTGGTAACTCAGTGATCATGTCACTAGTGTCCTTCGCCGCTTCAATATCAGCGATTTCCACTTCTGCTTCTTCGAGTTTTTCAAGCACATCAGCTGGGACATTTGCCTTGGCTTCATCGCTTAAGGCTTCATATTCATCTCTAACTGCTTGGACACTTTCTTTATCTTCGAACACTAATTCACCAACGATTGGCAATTCGACGATATCTAATGTCGATTCAGAAGAAGTTAATGTATCGAGAGTTTCTTTTGTAACTTTTGCTTTTTGATCATCAGTTAAAGCATCATAGGCTTCTCTAGCCGCTTTAATTGTATCTTCACTATCCGCTGTGATTTCGCTAGTTTCTGGAAGTTCAACGATTTGTAAAGTTGTTTCTGCGGCCACTAATGTGTCAACTGTATCTTGTGAGACTAAAGCTTTTTGTTCTGGAGTTAAAGCATCATAAGCTTCTCTCGCCGCTTCGATATCTTCTTCGGATTCTGGGGTGATATCAGATACATCTGGAAGTTCAGAGACTGTTAAGGCAGTTTCTGCAGCGATTAATGTATCGAGAGTAGCTTTAGCTACTTTGGCTTTTTGATCAGCAGATAAAGCCTCATAAGCTTCTCTAGCAGCTTCAATAACCGCTCTACTTTCTGGAGTAATTTCACTTGTCGCTGGAAGTTCAACGATTTGTAAAGTCACTTCTGCAGCAATCAATGTGTCAAGAGTACCTTGGGTAGTCTTTTCTAATTGAGCAGCAGTTAATGCATCGTAGGCAGTTCTAGCAGCTTCAATCGCAGTTCTACTAGTTTTAACAATTGCTTCACCCGCAGGTAATTCAACGATTTGTAGAGTAGTTTCTGCGGCCACTAAAGTATCGAGAGTAGATTGTGGGACAAATGGTTTTTGTTTGTCGTCATTTAATGCATCATAAGCGTCTCTAGCAGCTTTGATTGCATCAGCATCAGTGGTCTTAATATTATCGCCCACAGGTAATTCAACGATACCAAGTACCGCTTCGGCGACGACTAATTTATCAACAGTGTATTGTGGAACTCTTTCTTTTTGAGCATCACTGAGTTTATCAAATGAAGCTCTCGCAGCAGCGATTGCAGTTGCATCAGTGGTCTTAATATTTTCACCAACTGGGAGTTCAACGATTTCGAGTACTGTTTCTGCAACGACGAGCGTATCTACAGTTGATTGCACCACTTTGGCCTTTTGTTCAGAAGACAAAGCTTCATAAGCTGTTCTTGCAGCTTCAATAGTCTCTCTACTATTAGGAGTGATATCTGAATCAACTGGGAGTTCAACGATTTGAATAGTCATTTCAGCAGCGACTAAAGTATCAACAGTTGCAGGTGCGACTTTGGCTTTTTGGTCATCGCTTAATGCTTCGTAAGCAGTTCTTGCTGCATCAATTTCAGCTCTGCTAGTAGTAATGATTGCTTCGCCCGCAGGTAACTCAACAATAGTTAATGTAGTTTCTGCGGCAACTAAAGTGTCAACAGTCGCTTGAGCAACTTTCGCTTTTTGGTCATCGCTTAATCCTTCATAAGCTGCTCTGGCTGCTTCAATCGCTGCTTTACTAGTTGTCACAATCGCTTCACCAGCAGGTAATTCAACAATTTGTAAAGTCTTTTCGGCGGCCACTAAAGTATCAACCGTAGCTTGAGCGACAAGACCTTTTTGTTTATCACTTAAAGCTTCATATTGTTCTCTCGCTGCTTCAATTGCAGTTTTATCCGTAGCTTTGATATCGTTACCAACTGGGAGTTCAGCAATTGCTAAGGCAGATTCAGAAGCAATTAATTTATCTCTAGAAGCATAAGGCACTAATTCTAATTGTGCGTCGCTTAATAAGTCATATGCAGTTCTAGCAGCGCGAATTACATCTCCATTTGCAGAAGTAACATCACTAACAGCAGGTAATTCAACAATTTGTAATGTCATTTCTGATGCCACTAAAGTATCAAGAGTTTCTTGAGCAACTTTGGCTTTTTGCTCGTCGCTTAATAAGTCATATGCAGTTCTAGCCGCTTTAATAACTTCTTTATCATCAACACTAATCAAAGTTATTTCTGGAAGTTCGACGATTTGTAATGTTGTTTCAGCTGCTACTAAAGTATCGACTGTAGCTTGAGCGATCTTCGCTTTTTGGTCATCGCTTAATGCTTCGTAAGCAGTTCTAGCGGCAGCAATATCGGTTGCGTCAGTTGTCTTAATGTCAGTACCAGAAGGCAATTGAACGATTTGTAAAGTTTTTTCAGCAGCGACTAATGTGTCAACAGTAGCTTGAGCAACTTTGGCTTTTCTGTCATTGCTCAATGCATCATAAGCAGTTCTGGCAGCAGCAATGGCAGTTGCATCAGTTGTCTTAATGTCAGTACCAACCGGAAGTTTAACGATTTGTAAAGTAGTTTCAGCAGCAACTAATGTGTCGAGAGTTGTTGAATCAACCTTAGCCTTTTGAGCGTTATCTAATGCGTCATAAGCATCTCTTGCAGCTTTTATTGCATCGGCATCAGTAGTCTTGATACTATCACCGGCAGGTAATTCAACGATTTGTAAAGTAGTTTCTGCGGCCACTAAAGTATCGAGAGTAGATTGTGGGACAAGACCCTTTTGATCATTATTTAAATCTGTGTAGGCTTGTCTTGCTGCTTCAATAGCTGCTTTATCAGTTGTTTTAATGTCAGCACCAGCAGGAAGTTTAACGATATCGAATACTGCTATAGAAGCGGCAAGGACATTCTTTTTCGCTTCTGGAACCATATTTTTCTGTTCTGGAGTTAATCCATCAAATGATTGTTTAGCGGCATTAACTGCTTGAGCAGATGAAACATCTATCTTATCGATATCAGGAATTTCAACAATTCGTAATGTCGCTTCAGAAGTGTAGATTTTATCAACAGAATCAGCAGGAATGAGTGCTTTTTGTTCATCTGTTAAGGCTTCATACGCTTTCTTAGCATTTTTAATGTCGTTAGCAGCTTCAGGGGTAATATTTTCGTCGATATTTTCGGCTGGTAAGATTCTATCGCAATAGATAATTGTTGCTGAGGCTAATAAATTGTTCTTAGCAGCATCAGGAACGAGAGCTTGTTGAGCCTCGGTCAATTTTAAGTAACGATCACAGGCATTAACAACATTATTTTTCACTTCATCACTAACACCACTGATAACTTCATCAACCGTTGGAAGTCCAATGATGCTTAAGATGAATTCAGAAGCAATAAGTTTATCCTTAGCAGATTGTGGGACTAAAGCTTGTTGATTTTCTGTTATAGCGTTATATGCAAATCTCGCTGAGGCAATAGCTTCTGCATCAGATGCTGTAACTGCACTTGTTTCAGGGAGTTTAACAATAATTAATGTGGTTTCCGCGGCAACAAGAGTATCAATAGTACCTTGAGCAATCAAAGCTTCTTGGTCATCACTTAAATCTGTGAAGGCTTGTCTTGCTGCGGCAATTACAGTTTCATCAGTTGCCTTAATATTATCTCCAGCAGGGAGTTTAACAATTTGTAAAGTAGTTTCCGCGGCAACAAGAGTATCTAATGTCGCTTGTGGAACGAGAGCTTGTTGAGCAGGATTTAAATCTGTATAAGCAGTTCTTGCTGCTGCAATTACAGTTTCATCAGTTGTTTTGATATCTGTTCCAGCAGGGAGTTTAACAATTTTAAGCACCGCTTCAGAAGCAATAAGTTTATCAAGAGTTGCTTCTGGAACTAACGCTTCTTGCTTATCGCTTAACGCATCAAAAGTAGTTCTTGCGTTTTGAATAATTTGCTCAGAAGCAGAAGTAATGTTTGCTGCAGCTGGAATATCAACGATTGCTAATGTGGCGTTAGAGGCAAATAATCTATCCTTAACTTCATTAGGAACAAGATTCTTTTGCTCATCACTTAAAGCATCATATCCTGATTTTGCATCAAGAATAGCTTTCTTCTCGTTAGCAGTAACACCATCAGCAATTTCACTAATAGTTGGTAATTCAATAACAGCTAAAATGTTTTCAGCAGCAACTAGTTTATCAAAAGTTGTTTGTGGCACTAAAGCTTCTTGTTTTGGAAGTAAAATATCATAACTCTCTCTTGCATTTTTAATAGCATCTCTATCTGTTACTTGAATAGCAAGACCATCAGGAAGTTCAATGATATTAAGTGCCGCTACAGAAGAAAGTAACTTATCGACAATTGAGTCAGCTAACATTTCTTTTTGGCCAACGGATAAAGTGTCGTAGAATTTCTTTGCATCTTTAATTGCTTTTGCATCTGTAGCTGAAATATCTTCATCAATATCACTTGCGCCAAGAATTTCAAAGACATCGATAGTTAAAGAAGCAGTGAGAACTTTATCAACTGTATCTTGATTAATATTTGCCTTTTCTTCATCTGTGAGTTCGTCATATTTAGCTTTTGCTGTAACAATAATGTCTTTATCATCAATGGTAATTGTAGAAACATCGATATCTTTTAAATCAGCATTGATTGATGCTTCAGCTGCGGCAGAATAAGTATCTTCGGCAGCAACAAGGATATCGTAGTTAGTAACAAATACTTTTTGATCTGCAATTAATCCATTATAACCTTCACGTGCAGCGACAATTTTGTTATGGCTTGCTTCGGTATATGTCACCTCTCCAATATCGTTAATTAAATCGTAGACGACTTTCGCAGCGGCCATATCAGTCATTCTCTTTTCCGCAGCAGTTAATGTATTTAAAACTGTATCGGACACTAATGCTTCTTGGTCAACGTCTAATGCGTCATAAGAAGCTCTTGCAGCAACAACAGCGGTATAATCATCAAGACCGAGGTCATCGAGCGCAGGAAGGTTAAGAATTTCAACTGCGACGTTTGAAGCAATAAGTTTATTATATAAAGCAGTAGGAACTTTGCCTTTTTGATAATCTGTAAGACCAGTATAAGCATCTAAAGCGTTGCTAACAGCTGTCGCATCAGTAGCAGCAATATCTTCTTTACTAGGAAGGTTATTAATTGCATCGATAACTGCTTGAGCTGCTTCTAAGTTGGCAATTTCAGTCTCAGTGTCAGTTAATATCTTTAATACCACATCGCCAATAATTGTCTTTTGGTTTTCAGATAAATTATCGTAAACATTTCTTGCGGCTACCACTGCTGGTTTATCAGAAAGTGATAATTCACCATCGCCTGGAATCTTTTCAGCAATAGGGGGGAAGGACTTAACAGTAATAGTCCATTCAGAGGCAACTAATTTATCAATAGTGCCTTGAGTAATATACGCTGCTTCTTCAGTAGTAAGGGCAGTATATTTTGCTCTCGCGGCTGTCACTAAGTTAGCGTCAGCCGATACGACGATATCTTTTGGAGTAGGAAGGGCATTAATTGCGCTTGTTACAAATCCCGCACATGTTTCTTCAGCTGCTTGTAATGTAACATAATTAGTGACGAGGAGTTTTTGAGCAACAGTTAATGAATTATATGCGGTACGAGCTGTATCAATCTTAGTTTTGCTAGCAGCTGTATCAGCAACTTCACCAATGGCAGTGATTTTATCATCCACTGCATTAGCGGCCTTAATATCAACAATCTTTTGTTCAACGGCTTGTAAATGAGAAAGATTTTTAACAAGTCCTCGTTGATAATCAGTTAAAGCGTCATATGAATTTCTAGCATGAATAGCGGCCTCTTCATTATCTAAAGTAGTTCCGCTATAATCTGGTAACACATCAATCTCATCGTCCACCATCTTTCCAAATTCATCGTCGCCATTAACACGGATGACTTTCCAAATTTGCTTTTCATTAGTCGCAACATAATAACCCATGTTGGTATCGTTGTCGCGTAAAGTGATTACATAATCATATTTATTTTGGTCAGTGACAACACAGCGAATAAAATATTCGTTATCTTCCATATCAACGCCTTTACGTTTTGAGAAACGGAAGACATTGGTATTGTTTTCACTAAGTGCAGTAGTAATGTTAACTAGACCAAGAGCACGATTTTCAGTAAGCGCTGTGCCATTTGAAGCAACATCTAAAAGTCTATTTGCAACACTAAGGTCATTAATATTTTCTAATGAGTAGTAAACATTTGTGCCTTGGATAGTTGTTTTCCATTTAAACGCTCTATTGCTAGTATTGTTATTATTGATTGTTTCACTATCATAGACAGCAACTTTAATAGTTGAGCCATCGTAGTTTAAAATTGCTTTTGTACTATCGGTAGCCGAAACAAAGATATATGTTCCTTTTTCAAGGGTAATATTATCTGTCCAGCTTTCTCTTTCACCTCTAATCTCAGCATTTGTTAATGTAGTAAGATTTGTAACATTGGCTTTTTGTGCGTCTGTAAGTAGATTATAAGCATAACGCGCTTGCTCAATAAGGTGTCTATTTTCAAAACTAATGTTATCTAAAGCCGGAAGTGAATTGATTAAATTGATGACATCAGTAACTTCCTGGTTCTCAGCAGTAGTTTCGATTTGATTATACTTTGTTTCGACATCAGTTAAGATTGAAAGTGTTTCACTGGTAACGTATGCTTTTTGAGCGTCAGTTAAGGCATCGTACGCTACACGCGCTGTTTCAATATCATCTTTATGAAGTAAAGTTACATTAGCAACTGCTGGTAAACCATTGATAAGTGAAGAAACTTTGAATGCAAGTTTCGCATCATTTATATTCTTTTCTTCTGTGCTTTGTACATTTCTAAGCATTTCATGTGCTTCAAGTTTGAATAGGTCTGAAGAACAGAATTTATTCTTTTGTGCAACAGTTAAAGTTTCGTATGCTTGACGTGCTAAATCAAAAGATATTTCTTGTTCATAAGGAAGAGTAGCTATATCTATTTTTCTATGGCAATCTCTACATCCAAAATGGTATTCGTCGATTAAATCATCATAGAATCTACCAATTCTTTCATGGAGACATTTTGTACCACAAAGCGAGCAAATACCATTTTCATCAAATGTGGAAATACATTTTGGAACGACATAGAAGTTACGGCCCTGTGGTATTTCTTTCCAGTTTGTTTTGTCAACATCCAATCTATAAGTAAAGACTTTAGTTCCTGCTTCACAGTAGTAACGATCTATCTTCCATGAACTATCTGTTAAATTATAAACAATAGGGCTATCTGAATTATGAGTGATGGTTGCACGAGCAGTATGGTAACCACCTTGGTATTCAAATCTCCACCACACTTCAACCTCTTGTGCAGTAGGTAATTCAAATGTAACAGTTATAGTTGCATTACCTGGAGTAATTGTCCAGTTCGGAATTTGAGGGAAATTAACTCTTCTACCAATAGATGAATATGCGGCATCATCGCTTGCATACGCATAATCTTTAATTTCGGATTTAGATGTTACAGTGCTAGTTACATTAGCAAGACTATGTGTACAGTCATCATCACCAGTATAATGCTCCATAATCTCAGCAAGAGCAGTTTTTGCATCATCAAGTTTGGTGACTGTTGCAGCTGGAACATATGCCTGTTCCGCTTCAGTCATATCGTCGAATTCATCACTTGCTTTTTCAATGTTATATTTATCAGCAATAGTAATTTCATCATCAATTAATGTTTCAATATCATTAGCAACGAAAGAAGCGTATTGCTCTTCAGCATCTTGGAGAAGTGATAAGTATCTCACAAGAGCTTTTTGTTCTGGAGTTAATAAATTATAGGCTTCGCGTGCAGCCACGATTAAATCATGGCATGCGTCAGTGTATTCAAATTTACCAATAGCTCTAATAAGGGTATCTACATCATCTGCGTAATCTCTATCACCGAAAATATGAACATTGGAAACATATCCATTGACAGATGGTCTTCCATTATTAAGATCTTTGGCAACATAACCTTCAGGAATTGCGATAGAAGCACTTCTTTCCTCAATATTCGCTTTTGATAAAGTTAAGAAGCAGTTGGCTAAGACATATTTTGCTCCTGTTGTATTATCTGTACCAAGCATACCTTTGATCCCACCTTTTTCAGGTACGCTGTTATCAAGCCTTACTGTTGCACCATCGCTAGCCCAAAGGACATAACTATATGGTGCAGTAGTAACATTTAAAACGTGACCATTGAGATCAATCGTAATATCTCTTCTTAAAGTAATATATCCAGCAGCTTTATCTGAAAGGTCAACATCTTTTAACAAAGTGACTGTTTCGCCTTTCTTTGCTGCATTAAACGCTGTAAGGATATCTGTATAGTTAACATCGCCAATCTTTGCGACATTTTCAGTTTCAGAATATACAGCATAAGCAGTTTCTGCATTTTCTAATGTAGTATAATTTGTAACAAATGCTTTTTCTTCGTCATAAAGCTCTTCAAAAGCTTCTCTTGCTTCATCAATTTTCTCTTTGCACTCTTCTGTGTTCTCTACAGTACCAATTGCATTAATCTTATCGATAACAGCGTTTGAATGAGCGAGATATTGTGCATAATTATTTTCAAGGAAAACGAGAGTAGAGTAATTCTCCACTAAAGCTTTTTGTTTATCAGTTAATTCGTTGTACTGGTTACGAGCATTTGTAAGTTTATTTGCAAATTCTTCTGTACGTTCAATCTTTCCGATTTTGGAAATAGTAACTTCCACCACGTCTGCGACATCGTTATCTGCTTTAACAAGAGCGTATGCATTTTCAGCAGCAACGAGTTTGTCTAAAACAGAACCAGGTACTTTATCTTTTTGATCTTGTGTTAAAGCATTGTAGTTATTTCTAGCAGAATCAATTCTGCTCTTATTTCCAATTACAATATTTTCACTAGCAGGTAAGCCGTTGATTTCAGAGACAACAAAATTTGCCGTTTTCCAATCAGCCATCTCAGCTAAAGCCGCTTGCAATTTGCTAAGGGCTGCAGCAGGTATCTTAGTTTTTTGATAATTACTTAATGCGTTATAACGAACGCTTGCTCTATTTACGGCATCATCATGTTCAAACAAAATCGTTTCTGGCAAAGCATCGATCATATCTTCCACAGCTTTTGCTGTTTTTAAATCCACAATATCAGTTTCAGATGCGGTTAATTTTTCATATGTTTCAGCAGGGAATGCTGTTTTTTCACTACTTCTTAAAGCATCATAAATAGTGCGAGCATTTTGAATAGCAGGTTCGTCAGAAAGCACAATTGAACCTACCGCAGGTATAGAATTAATAGTGCTTTTAACAAAATCAATATAATCGCTTTCTGCTTTTGAAAGAGCTGTATATTTTTCAGCAGGCACTAATTCTTTTTGAGCGTCTGTTAAAGCTTCATATCTTTCACGCGCATAATCAATTAATGATTTTGATGCTACTGTAGGTTCAACAACACCGATTGCATCAATTAATTCAGTTACATCGTCGGCGAACTCTTGATCGGTTCCAGTGCGTACAAGCGAAATGAAACCATCAGCATCTGGATTACCAGCGTTAATATTTCTAACAACACTACCACTGGCCAAACGATTAATTACTAAATCTGCTTTGATAGTAGGCTCAGATAAATCTAAACGACAGTGTTCGAGAGAAATATAAGAATTTTTTTCAACATCTACCCCAAAACTGCCTTTAACACCACCGACAGTTTCGCTTGTATCTTTAACAGTGATAACTGCGCCAGATTTAGCGATAATTTTTGCATCTCCTGATGTTGTAATATCAAGAGTAAATCCATTGAGATCAAGCTTAATATTCTTGGTTACTTCAAAACTATCTGCCCCAGTTAAATCCAAATCATCAACAAGTTTAATTGTTCCGTTTGCTGAGACAACATTATATGCTTCAGCAAGCGAATGATAGTTAACGCCATTTACTTGTGTATAAAGTCTTTTTGCTAGAAGAGTATTTTGGAACCATCCATCACCACCATCAGCATTTGGACGCAAATAGATGCGGTAGAAACCATCTTCAGGGATGGTATATGAGTCACCACTAGTTGGATATGTATCTTCTACACTACCATCTCCACCATAAACAACTGTACCATGAATTGCTTTAATGGTAGTACCAGCAGTCAATTTCTTTTCATAATAATATTCATCAGCATCAGTTACCGCTGTATTTTTGGTCATCAAATAATCTTCGACTACTTTGCCATCAGTAACACTACCAACAAGATAATAGCCAATTGGATACCATCTTGCATAATAAGATTTAGCTCCGCTATCACCAGGAAGAATTTTGGCAACTGGTTCTCCAGTAAAAGTAGCGTTGTCCCACCAACCGCCGAAAGAATAATCTGTTTTTGTAATATTAGTTGGGAGTACTAATCCTTCAGCTTCAACATAGTAGGTTGGAGCTGGAGTAGCAAAAGTACCACCATTAGTGTTAAATGTAACTGTAGGATTCCAACTAGCCCAAAATTCTTTATTACCTATTGCATCTTTACCAATTGCTGTTACAGAATCACCAGTTAATGCTAAGTTATCGTACCAACCTACAAAGATATGGTTTTCTTTTGTTATATTAGTTGGGAGAGTTACTTCTGCTCCAGTCATGTATATGCCTGGAAATCCGCCACTAAATTCACCACCGTTTAAATGATATGTAATTGTTTGTGCAGTAAAAGGACTATCTGAAATTTCACCTTCCGCACCACAAATTGTAACAGTGCCACAAGAACCAGAATTGCCTCTACCAATAGCATTGCCATTTCCATCAGGGCCTTTTGTTGCTGTTAATGAAGTGACTTGGTTACTAATTGTGATATTTCCACAACTTTCACCATCCCCACAACCAATGCCAGCTCCATTCCTACCACCTGTTGCAGTAATCGCACCACCATTAATTGTGATATTTTCATATACTCCCCAATCACCACCACCGATACCAGCAGCTTTCTCACCACCTGTTGCAGTAATCACACCACCATTAATTGTGATTGTTCCACTTTTGCACAGATTGCCACCGCCGATACCAGCACCGCCAGTATTGCCATCAGCACCGCCAGTAGCTGTAATCGTACCACCATTAATTGTGATTGTTCCGCCATTGCCACTACTGCCACCACCAATGCCAGCTGCCCGCTCACCACCTGTTGCAGTAATCACACCACCATTAATTGTGATTGTGTCAACTGTAGCTTCATGATCATAATCAAAACCAGAACCAATACCAGCAGCATTATCCGCACCACCTGTTGCAGTAATCACACCACCATGAATTGTAATTGCACCGACTGAAGAGTGAGAACCACTACCAATTCCGGCACCATTACTTTTACCAGTTGCAGTTATAATACCACCATGAATTGTGATATCACCGCTAGCAACATTATACTTGGGGCCAATACCGGCACGACCAGAACCAGTTACGGTGAGCTTACCAGCATCTTCTCCATCACTTTGTGCGTAAATCTTTATACTTGCTCCCTCGGTAAGACCTATGCCTTTGGTTGCAGTTAATTCAAAATTATCACAAAGAATTAAGTTGGCTGTCCCACTTACTTCAATTAAATCGCTAATATTTACATTGCTATTAACAACATACCATCCATCTGTCCAAGATGTTGTGCTATCTGTAACAATAGTATATTCACTACATCCGCCTTCAACACTTTTGACAGATTTGCTGCTTTCATCCCATGCCATATACGGAACTGTATCCGCTGCAAGTGCTTCTTGAGCTACTTGGTTGTTTTTACTAACGAACAAACCCCCAATAGCAAATCCTGCACCTACAAATGCTAGCCCGCACGCGAAAATAAAAGAATAATTAGAAAATATTTTCTTTCTTTGCCCCATAACAATACCTCCTCAAATAATTGTTTAGTGGTTTAGATAATTTATCTATTTAATGTGTTTGAGTATAAACTCACTAAAAACGTAATTGAGAATAAATATTTATTCAAGGAAAAGAATCGTTAATTATACTTTCTATTATTCAAAGTAAATTTTTTGTTTACTTAATGTAAATAAGGGCATAATTTATAGATATGAAAAATATAGATAAAACCAAACAAGAATTTGAAAAAGCGTTATTCGCATTATTAGAAAAAGAAAACTATCATAACATCACAATCAACGAGATATGTTCCTTGGCTAATAAAACAAAAATGACTTTTTACCATTATTACAAAAATAAAGATCACCTATTAGCAGAAGCTTCTGTAAACATCATCAACAAAGAATATAATGATGAATACGAAAAGATATTAAAAAGAGAAACTGACCTTGAAGAAATTGAATATCAATCAATCGTTGCAACATTTGATTGGGTCGCTAAACATTATAACCAAATACAAAACCTCTCTTATAAAGGTGAAACTCTTCCTTTAGAAATGTTTAAAAGAGCTCTATTTGATAACTATAGGAATTATGTAAGCGATCTTGTTAAGACCAGTGGATATGATATTCCTAGTGACTATCTATCAGTATTCTGTTTTGAAGGAATATATGGGACTTGCCTATATTATGCCGAACATTTAAAAAATAGTAATGATAAAAACAAAGAAAAAGAAGATATTAAAAAGATGTGTCGATTGTTAGCGAAAGCAGTAATATCCATTATATAAAAGATTGATAACAACATATAAACGTTAATCAAAAAGAAAAATCCCTAAATTTTCTTAGTCCTACAATTTTAGCCATAAAGATAATAAAAGCTTGGAATATCCAAGCAATTTCATTCGGGATTTCTTTTTAAGGTCTTACCCTCAGACCATATCTATCAAGAGGTTTCCCTTTTGACAACTTTATAATACAAAACAAAACCCTATTTTAGAATAGGGAATTAAATCAATGCCTAGCTCTAACTCACATGATAGTTTATGCTCAAATCTGTAGTTTTTAGTAAATTATCTGCTTAAAAATGTTATTTATTTAATGATAGGAACGACTTTTATAATCGGCTTTTCTTTGTCTAAATGATTTTTATCTAAGATTGTTTTTGGCCTTAAGCAATATTTAGCATCAACAAATCCAATTGTGCATTTATTATCACTAGCGCCAAGTAAACATTTAATCGATCCTTTTTCAAAATCTTCTTGAACTTCTATTTCATTAATAAAGAAAGAATCGATATTTATCATATTCCTCATTTTTAATCTAACTAAACCTTTTAACTGTGTAGTCGAATCGCAGTCAAAATCTTCCATTAATATTGACTCGTTGAAACATTTATTGAAGAAACATTCTGAAGATAACTTGGTTTTGACTCCCGTTAAATGCAAAAAGTTTGTTTCATAAAAACGAATAATATATTCCTTTTTCATCGTAAAACATTTAGAAGAAATAATGATCTTTTTATTGATCAAAGAATAATATTTCTTAGCTGATTCAATTAATCGATTTCTGATGGTTTCTTTGAAAGGTACGTTGTCCATAAATGAAAAAAAGCGTTTTAAGGTGCGCCACCACGAATTGGACAGGTTTAAGGTCTCTGGCCCGACGTATTGGGTGGTCTTTTATTGTCTCCCATCCCTCTTGACAATTATATATTACAAAATAAAACCCTATTTTTCAATAGGGATCTAACTTTAGATGGCACCCTCGAGGCGACTCGAACGCCTGACCCACAGCTTAGAAGGCTGTTGCTCTATCCAACTGAGCTACGAGGGCATAGCAAGTATTATAATAGGAGAAATATTCTTATTTTTCAAATAGTTATTGATGAAGTTTTAAATATAAGGCTTCCGCGACATCTTCTGGTAAGAGCTGAGAGAGCTCATGAATCGAGGCATTCTTCAATGTGTTAATGTCTGGATAAGCTTTTCTAATCTCTTCTTTCCTTTTCTCTCCTAATCCTTTGATATTATCAAGGATTGATTCCTTCATCTTCTTATCTCTTTTGCTTCTATGGAAAGTGATCGCAAAGCGATGGACTTCATCTTGCATTCTTGTAAGAAGGAAGAATAAAGCTTTATTATCCAATGGATAAGTATTGCCATTAACATCGATTAATCCTTCTGTTTGATGCTTATCGTTTTTATATAGACCAAAAACTGGAATATCGACTTCAATATCTTTTAAAGCTTCTGTGACTGCCTCAACTTGGATAAGACCACCATCCGCGAGGATTAAATCCGGATATTTCTTATTTTCTTTTTTACTTCTTCCATAATGACGGGTGATGACTTCTTTCATACTCGCGAGGTCATCTCTGCTCTCCTCATGTTCAATGTTGAATTTACGGTAAAGCGATTTATGTGGTTCACCGTTCACAAATGCGACCATCGCCCCCACAGGCGCGAATCCTTGGATATGGGAATTATCAAATAATTCAATATGTAATGGGGTCTTTATTTTTAATAAAGAACCTAATTCTTCTAACATCGCAAGCTTATCATCGTCTAATCTCGCGGATAAGAAATATTCATCGATCGCATTGTTCGCATTATCGATGACAGAGACGACGAGGTCATGGATCTTACCCCTGCTTTTCGTCTCTACTTCGATATCATAGATATCTTTAAGTTCTGAAGCGATATCTTCATCATTGATTACGATTTCCTTTGGTAAGGAATGATTATCATAATACTGTTCAATTAATTGAGTGACTTGTTCTTGCACTTCACCAAACTGTTCGATAACCCATGATTTCTTTCCTAATAAAATTCCTCTTCTAAAAGTGAAGATCGCTAATGAGAGATAGCCTTCTCTAGTCGCATAGCCAAAGATATCTCTATCCGTCTTATCCTTATTTTCGACATTCTGATTCATGTTGATGTGCTCAATGGCTTCTAACGTCTTCTTATATTCATTAGCCATCTCATAATTCATCTCTTCGCTGGCTTTAAGCATCTTGCCTTTGATCTCTTGATATTGCTTAGAGTTATTGCCGTTTAAAAAACTCAGTATTTCTTCTTTTAGTAGATTATTAGTAGTTTCATCAATTTTATTGATGCAAGGTGCAAGACATTGACCTAAATGATAATACAAACAAGGAGTTTTTGTTAGCGTTTTGCACTTTCTTACAGGAAAAATTTTATTAAGTAAGTCCACCATTTGATAGGCTGCTGTAGAGTTAGGAAAAGGACCGTAATAAGTATAGTTTCTGTCCTTGTTATTACGCTTGATTTGGATATAGACATCGCCTTTATTCTTAATCGCAATATAGGGATAATGACTATCATCCTTCAACATGATATTGAATCTTGGATAATATTTATGAATTAAATTCATCTCCAAGACTAAAGCTTCTTTTTCATTCTCAGTGATGATCGTTTCAAAATGATCGGCTGTCTCCGCCATCTTGGCGACTTTGCCGACTTGAGGTCTTAAAAAGTATTGGCTGACGCGCTTTTGTAAATCCTTGGCTTTGCCAACATAGATGATATTATCATCCGCGTCATGCATCAAATAGACGCCTGGCTTATGCTTAAGGTTTTCAATGCCGAGTTTAATTCTTTCTTTCATTGAATATCACCACGGTCGCTCCCCCGCCGCCTTCATATCCATCTGCAAGGCGATAGGTGAGATCTTTTTGTTTATCTAAATAGCTATGAACCATCTTTCTAAGAGCCCCGCTACCAAAGCCATGGATAATGCGCACCTTAGACATGTGTTTATAACGACAGTTATCTAAATACATCATCAAGGCTTCTCTTCCTTCATCCGTATGCATGCCGATGATGTTTAATTCTATTGGAACTGACTTCACATCGATTTCTACAGGCTTAGAGACTTTGATAACCGCGCGTTTTTCGCTTTTTTCGACCTTATGGAGACGATTTAGCTCCACTTCTAGGGAAATACCTGTATCGGATACGAAATGCGCCTTAGAGCCCTTAATTCTATCAACTTTGCCGTATAGTTCTAAAGATGGGATAGAGACCATATCGCCAACTTCAATCTTTTCATTGAAGATTTCGCTTTCCTCTTTGTCTTCTAATTCTTCGACTTGTTTTTTGAGTTCTATCACTTCATTTAAAGAGAGATTGTTTTTGGACATCATTTTTATGATGCGTGATAATTCTTCTTTCGTTTCATCGATAAGTTCTTGTTTCTCTTCTTTAACAGAGGACATCAAGTGTTCCCTTCTCTCCTTGAGAACCTTTTGGTCGTTCTGTAATTGTTTATACTGTCTATCGAATTCCGCTTTATCTTTTTTCAGTTGTTCTTCAATCTTTGAAGCGTTATCCACTTTCTTTTGTAAGGCGGATATTAGTTCATCGCTTTCTGATTTATTATTATCTAAAAGATAATTCTTTGCTTCTTGGATGATTTTATTATTGATGCCATACCTCTCTGCAACTTCCATACCATAGCTTTTTCCAGGCGCGCCTAATTTAAAGCGATAAGTCGGAGAGAGATTATCTTCGTCAAAGAGCATCGAAGAGTTTTCAATCACTGGATGAGTCAGAGCGAATTCTTTTAAACCAGAGAAGTGAGATGAAATGAAACATAAAGCGTGGGAATCGATTAGATGTTTGCTCACTGCAATCGCGAGAGCCTCCCCTTCTCTTGGATCTGTTCCCGTGCCTAATTCATCGATTAAGACTAAGTCTTTCCCTCTCACCAGTTTAGTGATTTCACCGATTTGACTCATATGTGCAGAGAAAGTGGAAAGATTATCGGATAAAGATTGATTATCACCAATATCAATATAAATATTGTTGAAGTATCCAAGTTCTGCTTTAGAAGCTGGAAGGGCTAATCCACATTGATTCATAAGGACTAAGATGCCAATCGTCTTTAAAGAGACGGTTTTACCACCTGCGTTAGGACCAGAGATCACCACTAGCCGCTTCGCTTCATCGACATGATAGGAATTAGAGACCACTTTCTTTGGACTAATAAGTGGATGTCTCGCGCTTACTAAATCGAGATATTGTCCCTTTTTCATAACGGCGATAACATCATTTTCTTGAAGGGCGTACTGGGCTTTACTAGAGACAAAGTCTAATTCACCAATAATCTTATTATTGTTAAGGATTTCTCCTTCTTGAAGGATGACGAGATTGGTGAGAGCTTTTAAGATCTTTCTCACCTCTTCGTTCTCTTCAATCTTTAAAGAGGTTATCTCGTTATTAAGAGTGATGATTTCCAGCGGTTCAATAAAAGTTGTATTTCCGGTATCAGAGACATCATAGATAGCGCCTAAAACTTTGTTCTTATATGCTGTTTTTACTGGCAAGACGAAATGTCCGTCTCTAATCGTCGCATTTTCGTCGCTTAAATATTGGCTATAAGTATAGGCTAAAGAAGCGGCTTTTGAATTCAAAGAATTCTCGGCTTTTCTAATCTTGTTTCTGATTTCAAATAATCTATCGGAAGCTTGGTCATCAACAGTTAAAGAAGAGGTCACTACTCTTCTAATCTCTCTTTCAAGATTGGACAAGTCCACGAATCGAGATATTTGTTCGTTGAGATATTTATAACTGAGGTTGATTTTGTTCTTAAAGATGACGAGTTCTTTGCTCGTGATCACATCATTCGCGATGAGATATAAATCTCGTGGGGATAATAGTCCTGTTTTCTTCGCGATGGAGATGAGCTTTAATGTATCGACTGAACTACTGATGGGAAGAGGTCCGAAACGGAAAGTGATTTCCATGATCTCTTCAAGTTCCCCTAATGACCGTTTCACTTCTTCATAAGAAGAAAGCATGCGTAAAGAAAGAACCTTCTCCTTGCCAATTTCACTTTTTGAGAACTCGCTTATCGAAGAGAGGATCTTGTCGAATTCAAATGTGGAATATATATCTTGCATTAATCTTGCTCGCGATAGACGTTATTTTGGAACTTGAATAAAGCACGACTAACAGGATAAGAGAGGACACCAGTGATGCCCATTTCTAATAAGAAATTCCATCCCACTACCCCTAAGATGAGGAAGAGGAAAGCGTTATCATAACCTGCCGCACTATAATTCTCGGTCAAGAAGGAACGGAAGATTGTAGAACAGGATAAACAGAATAATCCGGTGTTCACAATCGGAACGAGGAATGAAGCGACTACTCCACCCACTATTTTATGATTTTTAAATAATTTAAAAACTAAACCAGCCACTATTCCAGCAATCGTGCATTTGAGGAGACAAGTCAATAATGTGCCCCAAACTGAGATGGACATAAATAATGATAATGTCGCTGGAGCGAGAATCACTAATATGCCATTGCATAATCCTAAAAAACCACCCACTAACGGGCCATATAATATCGCTCCAACCGCAATTGGTATCAAAGATAAGTTGATTGAAACTGGGCCAAGAGAAACATAATTACCGATGATTTGAAAAACAATCTCTAATGCTAGGAGAATGCCTGTGCTAGTAATAACCTTGATATTGTTCTTTCTAATAGCCGTTTCCACGTCTATTACAATAGCATAATACTTCACGGAATAACAACATTTTGCAAAAAATGATAACATCAATGATGTTTCTATGCAAAAATATAAGCATGATTAGTATCAAAGTCACTCCCAATAAACTCTATGAAATCGCAGAGTATTACAAAGACTATTATGAACATGTCTCTGACAAGAACATTCTTTTTGTCGCTTTGAAAAATGGAGTGAGAATCACTGGTTATAATTCCAAGAAGACTTATCGCAAGGTTGTCTTTAACGGTGAAGGCTCTGCTGACGAAGTCAAGATTTGGGATGATGGCTCTTTAGAAGCTATTGAAGGCACTACTCCAAGCAAAGGTTGGGTCGATCTCGATGATCAAATCGGCAGCGATGAAGTCGGCGTTGGAGATTTCCTTTTACCGATGGTTGTCGTCGCCACTTATATTCAAAAGAAAGACATTCAAAAGCTTAAAAATCTCGGAGTTAATGATTCGAAGAAGTTGTCCGATGAAAAGATTAAAAATGTCGCGAAAAAGTTAATAACTTTTGTGGAATATTCTAAGCTCACTTTACCAAACGATAAATTTAACGAGATGATGGCTAAGCATGAGAATCTCAATTCCTTAAAAGCGAAGATGCATAACCGCGCTTTGCATAACCTCGTGATCAAACACCCAGAAACCGTTGGTATCTATGTCGATGAATTCTGTTCCAAAGAGCTGTTTTATAAATATCTAAACGATGAAGGCGAACCACAAGTAAAAGATATTTCTTTTAGAACAAAAGGAGAATCGCTCTTCCCCTGTGTCGCAGCCGCTTCTATCATCGCAAGATATTCCTTCCTTCTCGAAGTGGAAAAACTCAATAAGAAATATGGAATGGACTTCCCATTAGGGACAAATGATAAAGTGAAAACATTCGCGAAGAAATTCATAAAAAAATACGGCTTAGAAGAATTCGATAAAATCGCGAAGAAATCCTTCAAGACGTATGAAGAAGTCACTAATATTAATCTAAATGATTAATAATGTTAGTAAAATAATCAGGAAGTGGTATTTCAAAATCCATTTCCTTTTTTGTTATCGGATGAGTTAAATGAAGTTTATAGGCCACGAGCAATTGACCTTTATCATATAAAGAAGTTGCATTCTTTTTGTTATATAGAGGGTCCCCTTCCACTGGATGACCGATATGCGCCATATGGACTCTGATTTGATGAGTGCGGCCTGTTTCAAGTGAACACTCTATAAGAGTGTGTTCTTTAAATCTTTTAATCACTGTGAAGAAAGTCCTTGCAGGTTTACCGTTAAGAGGGTCCACTGCCATCTTCTTTCTATCCCCACGACTTCTACCGATTGGTAAATCTATTTCGCCTTGTTTCTCTTTGATGACACCTTTAACTAAAGCCATATATTTTCTCGACATGGAATGATCTTTAAGTTGTTCGCTTAATCCTTCATGCGCTTCATCATTCTTTGCTATGCAAAGCAAACCAGAAGTATCCTTGTCAATGCGGTGCACAATGCCAGGTCTTTTCACCCCGTTGATGCCGCTTAAATCATCAGTATGGGCGAGCACAGCGTTCACAAGAGTGTGCTCATAATGTCCAGGGGCAGGGTGCACGACTAGTCCTTGTGGTTTATTTATAACAAGAATGTCTTTATCTTCGTAAACAATCTCTAATGGGATATCTTCTTTATTCACTTCAAGCTCTTTTATTTCTGGAATATCGATTTCCACGACATCGTTAAGAGCGAGTTTATAAGAAGCTTTCGCGACTTTTCCGTTTACTAAACAACGCGATTCATCGA
Source organism: Erysipelotrichaceae bacterium (assembly GCA_015059065.1). Taxonomy (GTDB): domain Bacteria; phylum Bacillota_I; class Bacilli_A; order RFN20; family CAG-826; genus SIG220. Next base: position 28,258 of record SVBE01000006.1, read on the forward strand.
TGAGCTTTCCAATATAGGTCCTAGAGAGATCGCTACGTAAAAAAACAAGTGCCTTATCAAGGCGCATGTCTTTTTGGTTTTCATCAATTATGTATTTATACATATATCTACTAATTTATTACTAACTATTTACTAGTCTCTTCAGCTGGTTGTTCTGGAGCAGTTCCTTCTTTCGGCTCCTCAACTTTCGCTTTTTCTTCTAAGGATTTTGCCTTTTCTGCTTCAATATTTTTTCTTATTGTCGCGTTTCTTTTACGAGTATCTCTGACCTCTTCGATGATGAGCATGACCACTACCATGATGACACCGATCACTAGGCAGCTATCAGCGATATTGAAGTTATAAGCCCAGATGCCGAAGAAGTTAATCCAGTCCACAACACCGTTATGCTTGGCGCCTAGATATTCTGGAGTATAAGCGATTCTATCGATTAAGTTACCAATCGCACCCGCTAAGATGAGCATGATGCAAGCTTGATAATACATGGAGAGAGGCTTCTTATCTTTATATCTTTTAATATAAAAGAATAAAAGGGCCGCTGAGGCGATAACCGCGATGACGATATAAATGACACGGTTAACGATATAACCGGCCTCAGAATCGCCTGCAGAGAGGCCAAAAGCCGCTCCGGTATTGATCACATAATTAATCGCTAAGAAGTTTGGAATTAAAACGATGCCTTGATTAGAGGAACCGAGTATTGCGTCACGATTAGCGACGACGACGTTTTTAGTGACGATATCGATGACGAGCAATAGCAATCCAAGCCAAATAAAGGATCTAAAGAACCAGACAAGTTTTTGTTTAATATTAAGGGATGATTCTTTCATTATCTGTCCTCCAAGACCTTTTTACATCTTTTACAGATGTATGTACCATCTTCAACCACTTCTGCATCATCGGAATAATTCCAACATCTACCACACATATGTCCTTGGTGATGGATCACTTTGATGTGGCTATATTGATAATCTTTATTCTCTTCACTATCACCTAAAGTGACACGAGAGACGACGCAGAGCTTCGCAAGAGTATCTAAATTAATGTTAGCAAATGATTTGCTAATACTTAAGTCTTTAATTGATAAAGTGACATCCGCTTCTTGGCTAGAACCGATAATGGATGCGCTTCTCGCTTCTTCTAAAGCTTTTAAAACATCGCTTCTAAGCTTGAGGATATTGCTATATTCTTCGCTTAAAGAAGCATCGAGGTCACCTTTAGTTGGATAATCATAAAGCTGCGCGTTTTCTTTTCTATTTCCTGGAAGATTCTTATTGAATTCATCCATGGTGAAAGGTAACACTGGATTTAACACTCTTAAGAGTGTTTCTGCCACTTTATAGATGACTGTTTGCACTTGATTACGACGTTTGGAGTTCTTCCCATCGCAGTACAAAGTATCTTTTGCGATATCTAAATAGAAGCTTGATAAATCAGAACTCATATAAGTCATCACCGTGCTCATCGCTCCAGCAAAGTCATAATTATTGAAGCAGTCGATTACTGTGTTCACCACTTCTTGATTCTTATTTAATAAGCATCGATCGACGAGTTCGAGTTCTTCTTCTTGCTTAGATGGATCAAAATCCACTAAATTCCAAGAGATGAATTTAAGAGTATTTCTAATCTTGCGGTATTGTTCTGCCACTTGTTTGACTAAATTATCGCCTATACGAACATCCTGTTGATAATCAACAGTGGCAACCCAAAGTCTAAGGATATCCGCGCCATAAACGTTGGCAATCTTTGTTGGGTCGACACCATTTCCTTTGGATTTATGCATCTGTTCGCCGTGTTCATCAAGAACCCAACCATGGGTCACAACCGCTTTATATGGAGCAACGCCGTAGCAAGCCACGGAGACGATTAAGGAGGAGTTAAACCAACCACGATATTGGTCACTGCCTTCTAAATAGAGGTCACTTGGATAAGAAATGCCTCTATCGATTAAGCAACCAGCGAAAGAGGAACCGGAGTCAAACCAGACATCCATGATATCCTTCTCTTTAGTGAATTCTCCATTAGGAGAATGGGCATTCTTATATCCTTCTGGGAGGAGGTCTTTAGCCTCTTTTTCATACCAGATATTAGAACCGTGTTCTTTAAATAATTTAACGATATGATCAAAGACTTCTTTTTCGATGATTGGGGTACCATCTTCACAGTAGAAGATTGGGATTGGGACACCCCACGCTCTTTGACGGGAGATACACCAGTCACCACGATCTTTAATCATGTTGACCATTCTTGTTTCACCCCAGGCTGGATACCATTTCACTTGATGGATTTGCTCTAAGAGTTTGGCTCTAATTGGTTCAATGGAGCAGAACCATTGATTAGTCGCTCTAAAGATTAATGGTTTTTTTGTTCTCCAGTCATGTGGATAGCTATGTGTAAATGTCGTATGCTTTAATAAAGCACCATGTTCTTTTAAGATATCTAAAACGATCGCATTAGCGTCTTCATAGAATACACCAGCAAGTCTTTCGCCTGTATCTTCAGTTAAACGGCCTTTCTCGTCAACTGGACAATATGGTTTGATGTTATAAGCTAAACAGACTTGATAGTCTTCCGCACCGTGTCCTGGAGCGGTATGGACTAAACCAGTACCAGCATCGTTAGTGACATGAGTGCCTACGAGCATATAAGAATCGCGATCATAGAATGGGTGTTTACAGACCACACCCTCGATATCTTTACCTTTGAACTCTTTTAAGAGTTTGATATCACCTAATTTCAATTCACTTTTTAAATTATCTGCAAATTCTTTTAAGAATACCAATTTGCCTTTATTAGTTTCGTATTCGCCATATACAAAGTCTGGATGAGCAGAGATTGCTAAGTTCGCGGGTAAAGTCCATGGAGTAGTTGTCCAAATCACCACTCTCGCATCGTTATCGATGACGCCTTTACCGTCTCTTACAGGGAAAGCGACATAGATGGAATGAGAGAGAACATCAGCATATTCGATTTCCGCTTCTGCTAAAGCAGATTCAGAGGATGGAGACCAATAAACTGGTTTTAATCCTTTATAGATCAAACCTTGAAGAGCCATATTGGCGAAGCATTCGATTTGTTTGGCTTCCATTTCTTTTTGTAAAGTTAAATATGGATGAGCAAAATCGCCGACTAAGCCAAGTCTTCTAATTTGTTCTTTTTGTCTTTCCACCTGTTTTAAGGCGTATTCTTCACATTTCTTACGGAATTCTACGACTGGTGTTGTTTTGCGGTTCACGCCGCTTTTTGTCACTTGGTTTTCAATTGGTAAACCATGCGTATCCCAGCCGAACACAAATGGGGTATTATATCCATTCATATTCTTATATCTCACAACGATATCCTTAAGGATACGGTTGAGCATATGTCCGCAGTGCATATCACCATTCGCATATGGTGGGCCATCATGGAGAACGAATTCTTTAGCTTCTTTACGATTAACATTCATCATCTCGTAAAGATTGATGTCTCCCCAGGCTTTAACAAGAACAGGTTCTTTAACATTGAGATTGCCTCTCATTTCAAAATTGCTCTTGTTCATTAATAATGTGTCTTTGTAGTCCATAACGACCTCCTATAATATAAAAGCGTCCTAATCTAAGGACGCCATCAGCGCGGTACCACCTTAGTTCTAGACTCTGTCTAGCGCTTCATTTGTTAATATCGTTTAACATCGACGGAGGCTTACTATTAGTTCAGCACTCATACAAAGAAGGGATACCATCTTTCTCATATTGTTAACCTCACACCATCGTTAACTCGCTAGGAATAGAGGAGAAGGATGACTTGTCTTCTAGGACCTTAATATTCTACTAAAATATTAATATTTCACAATAATTATTTTTTTAACCAACCTGGGAGGAAATCGATATCCTCATCGCTGCTCAACTCTTCTTTGACCTCTTCTTGGGCGATTTCTGTTGGAGTTTCCGCAACTGGAGCTTCTACAGCTGGAGAAGGCGCCACGACATCTTGTTTAGAGAAGTCCACTTCATGATCGAAGTCACTAGCGATGACGCTGACTAAGATTTCATCGGATAATTGGTCATTGATGCTGACGCCGAATTTGACATCAATATCGGCACCTGCTGCATTAGTCAGTAGGTTAACGGCTTGCTGTGCATCAAATAGGCTTACTTGGGGGCCACAAGTCACGGCCACAATCGCTCTTTTCGCCCCTCTAATAGAAGCTTCTAATAATGGAGAATTGACTGCATTTTCTGCCGCTTGTTTGGCTCTACCTGGGCCACTCCCCATACCAAAGCCGATTAAAGAGACACCAGAATTCTCAAGCGTGGATTTCACATCGGCGAAGTCGAGGTTGATAATCGCTGGTAATAATATTAAATTGACCACTGTTTTCACAGATTGAGCTAAAACTTTATCGGATTCGTTGAAAGCTTCAGAGATTGGTTGATTGCCGCTCATGACGAGAAGCTTATCGTTGCTCACGACGATGATGGAATCGACTTGTTCTTTTAAATTGTTTAATCCATCAATAGAATTGATGAATCTTCTTTTTCCTTCAAAACCAAATGGGCGTGTGACGATGGCGACCACTAATGCGCCAGCTTCTTTTGCCGCGCGAGCGATAACTGGGGCAGCACCTGTACCAGTGCCTCCACCCATACCGGCCGCGATAAAGACCATATTTGCCCCTTTGACGATTTCATTGATATCGTCGATGCTCGCTTCGGCAGCTTTACGTCCGATTTCTGGATTGCCACCAGCACCTAAACCATTAGTGATCTCTTGACCGAGGATTAATCTCTTATTGCTCTTAGAGGTAGATAAGGCTTGTTTATCGGTATTCGCAACGACGAATGTGACGTTTTCAATCTCTTCATCAATCATTCGATTGACCGCGTTATTACCCGCTCCACCAACACCGATGACGACGATTCTAGCCGCAGGTTCGAAGTTGTCTAAATCATAATTTTCCATATGTTTCCTCCTCCTTATTTACTCTCACGAGATAGAGAAATTGTCTTCTGTTGGGTATCATCGTTAACATTTGGATAGCGATGTTGACATAAGATGACGCCTAAGGCATTAACAAGGCCTAAATACCTTGCTCCTAACACTTTATTAGTTCCTAATAACACTTTATCATTAGGGAGTTTTGGTTCAATGTATTTGACTAAGCCACCGAGAAGGGAACCACCACCGACGAGGATGAGAGGAATCTTCTCATATGCCAAAGCGTTATTCTTATAGTTTTCAAGAAGCGATTTGATGCAGCTATAGATTTGACCGCTTAAGATATCGAGTTCGGATTTGATGATGGCGTTTAAATGTGAGACTTTATGTTCCACTGTATTGCCATTTTCATCTAAGCTGGTGCAGATCGTCGCATCGAAAGTATATTCTCGAGTGTCGTATCCATATAATATTTTATATTTCTCCGCATCCGCTTCATTGATGTTGAAATTCGCGATGATCTTCTCAGTAATGTTATCTCCACCCCAAGAGAAGAAACGAGAATCATATAATTCCTTCTGTCCGATTAAAGAGACAGTTGTAACATTGCTACCGATATCGACTAAGAAATAGTCCGTTGGCATATCCTCGTATGTGGATAATAATTGCGCTGCGCCTTGTGGGGCGATAATCGAACGCTTGACGATGAAGTTTGCATCATGGGCGGCGTTCCTATAGGCGAGATAAATATTAGTTGGTAAACTATGAAGTCTAATCACCGCGCTTAAAGAGGAGGAAACTTGTCCCATAGGGATATAATCAAACGTTCTTCCCCCATCTAAATCGAAATGACATGGGATTGCATCCACGAGGGAGTTATTGAGTCCCACTTGGCTCTTCATCACCAAAGAATATAAATTCTTAATATCTAATTCGCTGACTTGATTGCCTTCACTAACTAAATTAGTAGATTGTTTTGTTTGATATACTGTTAAACCGAAAGGTGGAATCACTAAAATGATTTCGCCGATGGTGATTTTAAGCTTTGCTTGGGAGTCTTCGATGAAGTTTAAACTTCTTAAGCCGTTTAATAAAGCTGTCTCATCTGTCACTACCCCATTATCTAAAATAAGACCCGTATTTCTCGTGGTCGTATAGATGATTTGGACTTGCCCATCGATTACATAACCGACGACAAGTTTGATGCATTTAGAGCAAATCTCAATTACAGCAATAGGTTTTTCCATGCTTGTATTCTAACTCAATTCCCTATATTTAACAATATTTGTTAATAAAAACTAAAGAAAACGTTAAAAAAACTACTAGAAAACTACTAATTGTCCTATCAAAAGAAAATGGCCACGAGTGCTGATCGTGACCACTATTGACAACATTCTTTCCGTTAATTATGGATCTAACAATAATCTATATCGTTAATGAGGAGGTAATGGAAAGAATATTATGCACTGTAAGTAAGGTAGCTCGAACTGCTGGAGCTACTGGATTCAGAAGATTCTTCATTCTCCTCTTCTTCCTCTTCGGCTTTCAGTCTTTCAATCTCAGAATTCTTCAAGGAGATGTAGGTTGGAATTGCAAATGAGCCAACACCAGCAAAAACCAAAAGCGAAAGAACGCTCATACGACGAATCGTATAATACCAACGTTTGTGATTAGTTTTGTTGATTTTGTCCTTCATCACTCATTTCCTTTCAATGATTCTCAGTTTTGCGCTATGAGCGCGATTATTAATTTCTAATTCTTCTTCTTTAGCAACGATTGGTTTATTGGTGATTTGGATGAAATCCACTTCTTTTCTTATCGATGGACCATCGATGCGATCACCCTCAACAGTTGTTAACGATTTAAAGAATTGTTTAACAATTCTATCTTCCAGCGAGTGGAAGGTAATCACCGCGAGCCTACCATGTGGGGCTAAAAGTTTAGTGACATCCACTAAAGTATTTCTTAAGATGTTGAGTTCATCGTTGACCTCAATTCTTAAAGCTTGAAATACTTGTTTAGCGGGATGACCAGCTTTCTTTAATTCTTTCGCGGGTTTACTATTTTTGATAATCTCCACTAACTGAAACGTAGTTTCAATCGGGGAAATATCCCTCGCTTTAATAATATTTCGACTAATGGAATGGGCGAATCTCTCTTCGCCGTATTCTTGAAAGATTCTAATTAGGTCTTTTTCTGAATAAGTATTAACAACATCCCGAGCTGTTAACTCTCTTCTTTGATCCATCCTCATGTCGAGATTAGCATCGACGCGGTATGAGAAACCACGACTACCATCATCGAATTGAGGTGAGGAAACACCTAAATCCATCAAGATACCGTCAAACTTTCCTTCCATCCCTTCGCTAGACAATGTCGAATAGGCGGATAAGAAATTTTGATGATAGAGTTTGTAATGGCTACTGATTTTTTTTAATCGTTCACCACTTTCTTTGATCGCTGTTTCATCTTGGTCGAATCCATATAACCACCCTTGGTCGATTCGAGAAAGAATGACTGAAGAATGTCCAGCTCTACCGATTGTGAGATCGAGATAATGACCATTTGGTTTGATGTTAAGACCATCAATTACTTCATTTAGAAGTACTGGTATATGTTCTCCCATAATCATTTGTCGAACTGAATATGTTCAGCGATTGCCTCAAATGATTCATCAACACTCTTTTCGTATTCTGCATATTTATCTGCGTTCCATACTTCGAAATGATCACCAACCCCAATGACTGTCACTTCCTTTGACAAGCCATATTTATTCATGATCTGAGTAGGAATCTGAATTCTCCCTTGCTTATCGACGTCGATCTCGAAAGCACTGGCGAGTTGATTACGAATGTAATCACGTGAATCCTTGAGATTAAATGACAAAGCGGAGATTTTTTCAACGATTGATTCGAAGGTACTTGCTTTATAAATGGAGATACATCCATCAAAACCTTTCAAGATGAAAACTTTCACTCCTGCTTCTTCCCTCATTCTACGAGGAATCATCAGGCGGTTCTTTTCATCGATGGTATGATTGAATTGTCCAAAAAACATTTACCACTTTTCCCCACTTTCTACCACTTGCACTTTTATTTTCACTAAAAAACGCTACATTGTCAACAACAAATTGCGCATATATGAAAAAACGAAGGTTGCCCTCCGTTATATTACCTTTAAGTATTTTCCTATTTTTCGCTTTCTATTAATCTTTTAAGTATTTTCCTTAAGGGACCATTAAGCGAGAATTCTCTTATTAATTCTCTAAATATTCTCCTTGCTATATAACCTTTAAGTATTTTCCTTGACTTTGGCCTATAACCCTTTAAGTATTTTCCCTTTAATTGAGATCGATATCATCAAGAGCAGCCCATCGCGCATCCCTACGCATTTTTGCTCTTTCTTCTTGCAATTCTTCTTCTTTCAAGACTCGGTAGCCACTTCCATCTGAGGGTCTACTTGCGCCAGGCTTAGTGACATTAAGAGGAACTGAGCTATCAATAAGAGCAATAATCACCCCTTCTAAATCGATGAAATTATTATTGATTTTATAATCGCCTTCATCGTCATCTCTTGCTGATATTCTTTCTTTGAAAGAAAATTTGAATGGAAATTCTTCTAATGTATATGAACAAATCGCTGTTAATGTCCCTTTTATTTTTAAGGTGATATCAAAAGCTTCCTCAAAACGGGTAAAAGAGATATTTGCATGACATTCGTCGATTCTTTTTATGCGTGAATCGCTAGGAAAAGTAACCTTACTTAAATCGATATCTTCATCGAGTTCGTAATGCTTATTTATCTCGTAATTACTAACGACTAATCGAAACATTATCCTCTTAATTCCGCCTTGAAATTCTTCGCTAAATCGAATTTGATTTGGTCTTCGACCAAGGTGATCTCTTTTTCTTGTAAAGTATGATCTTTAGAAGCGTAGGTGATACGAATCGCTAAAGACTTCTTTCCGAGCAATGAGACAGGTGCTCCATAATAGACATCGAAGACTTCAACATTCGTGACGATGCCTTTTCCAGACATCTTCACCATCTTGATGACATCTCCAGAATTGATGTTGACGTCGATTAATAAAGCTAAGTCACGGGAGACAGAAGGATATTTACTAATCTCTGCCATCTTGATTTGACTGACTTTCGCTTCAAGAAGCGGAGAAATATTCATCTCTAACACCACTACCGCATTCTTTCCTAATTCATATCTATCTTTGGCACGTGGATGAAGTTCACCAAAACGTCCAATTAATTGGTTTTGGAAATAGATCTCCGCGGATCTACCAGGATGTAATAATTCGCCTTGGAGTTTATTAACGTCGAAACGATAACGGCTATTTTCCACTCCTAAGAGGCTGAAGAGGTTTTCCACTAAGCCTTTCATATGATAAAAATCATATGGTTCTTCTTTTAATAATCCTTGTTTACTATTAACTCCACATAAAGCGATTGCGAGATGGGTAGTTTGAGATTTCTTACTGATCATCTCACTGACTTCAAAAAGTGGAATATTCTTCGCTTGTCTAGCGACATTATAACTCACCGATTCAAGTAAGCTATGAAGGATATGGGTGCGGAACATCTCCCTGTCTTCCATAAGTGGATTGAGGAGTTGATAAGCTTCTTCGTTATGGAGTAAATTGAAGCAATTGACTTCATTTTTATTCACGAGTGAATAAGTTAAAGCTTCACATAAACCGCTGGAGAGGAGATAATCCCTGATTAATTTTTGACGATTTTGCTTTAATGTAAGTCCTCCAACAGTTGTTGGTAAGACTGGCAATTTCATATCGACATTATCATATCCGAGGAGACGAATCACTTCTTCAGAGATATCGGCATTACCAGAGATATCTAATCTAAAGGATGGAACTTTGACCAATAATTTATCGCCTTCTTCTTTAACCACAAACTGTAATCTTGTTAAGACATCGACAATTTGTTCTTTCGTAAACGAAGTTGCTAAACGAGCGTTGATTTTATTAATAGTCGTTTCCACTACTTGTTCTTTATATTCTTCGCTTTGATAAGTGACGATATCGCTAACTGCTGTGGCTTCACAAAGTTCACGGCAAAGTTTAGAAGCTAAAGCGATGACTTGTTCGGATTGGAAATGGTTTGTCCCTTTGACAAAGCGTTGGCTTGATTCACTGACTAAACCGAGTCTAGTCGATGTGTGTCTAATAGAGGCACCATCAAAAGAAGCAGCTTCAATATAAATGTTCTTGGTTGATTCATCGACCGCGCATTCTAATGAGCCCATCACCCCACCTAAACACATTGGTTTATTATCTGTAGTGATGACGATATCACCTTCAATAAGATCATAATTATTTTCATCAAGAGCGACAAATCCACCTTGATAATTGCTTTTAGCAATTAATTCTTTCTTTGCTAATTTATCAGCGTCATACATATGGAGAGGTTGACCGGTTAGCAACATCACATAGTTACCGATATCGACGATATTATTGATGCTTCTCACTCCTTCTGCCATCAGGAATTCTGAGATATATTTTGGAGAAGGTTTAGTGACTATTCCTCTAATCTCACAACCGGAGAATTGACTGCAAGAAGGAGTTTCACTACCAACTTTGAGTTCTGTCTTAAAATCAGCTTTATGTTCAAAAGTTGGAATAGATACAGGACGGGCAAATATCGCTCCCACTTCTCTAGCCACATTATAAATGGATAATAAATCAGGACGATTAGCTAAAACATTGAGGTTTAAGATCGTATCATCTAAACCAAGATATCCTAAAACATCTTCTTCACCAACAGGAGCGTCATTAGGCAGTTCTTCAATACCTTTAGTTTGGTATTCAGATAAATATTTGCTATCAACACCGAGTTCAAGCAAGGAACAACACATGCCGTTAGATTCCACTCCTCTAATCACGGATGGTTTGATTTCAATCTGTGGTAATTTTGCCCCAGGACGAGCGACGATGACTTTTAGGCCAGTTCGCGCGTTGGGCGCGCCACATACTATTTGATTAACCCCATATTTCTCCCCTAAATTTACATTGAGAACGTGGAGGTGATCACTATCTGGATGATTGACACAAGAAATGATTTCACCAATCACTAAATTCGTACCGCTTGCTAAAGTGACGCATTCTTCTACTTCCACTCCAGCAAATGTTAAGCCCTTGGTTAAGGATTCAACACTGATATCTTTGATATCAACATATTCATTTAATTTCTTAACTGATACTAACATGGTCTCTTCCTCCTTAGGCTTTCTTTTCAAATTGACGTAAGAATCTCACGTCGTTTGTATATAATTTACGAATATCGTCGATGCCGTATCTAAGCATCGCGACTCTTTCAATACCGATACCAAAGGCTAATCCAGAATACACTTCAGGATCATAACCATTCATCTTTAAGACATTTGGATGGACCATACCACCACCAAGGATTTCTATCCACCCGGTGCCTTTACACATCGAGCAGCCCTTACCACCACAGTTGAAGCAAGAGATATCCACTTCCACGCTTGGTTCAGTAAATGGGAAGTAAGAACTTCTTAAACGAATTTCTCTCTTTTCACCAAACATCTTTTTAGCGAATAAGGAAAGCAAAGCTTTTAAGTGTCCAATGTTGATATCCTTATCAATTAACAAACCTTCCACTTGGGCGAATTGATGGGAATGGAAAGCATCATCGTTATCGCGACGATATGTCTTACCTGGGCAGATGATCTTCACAGGTTGACCTTTCGCTTCTTGCATCGTATGGGCTTGCACTGGAGAAGTATGGGTTCTTAATAATGTATTATTATCGATATAGAATGTATCTTGCATATCACGAGCAGGGTGATCTTTTGGAATATTTAAAAGTTCGAAGTTGAATAAATCGCTTTCCACTTCTGGTCCACTAGCAACGGAAAAGCCCATGCCAGTAAAGATTTCAATCATCTCATCTTGTATGATATAGAATGGGTTTTTGCCACCCAACTCCACTTTCTTACCTGGAAGAGAGATATCGATTTTTTCACTTTCTAATTGTTTTGATAATTCAATATTGGCAATCTCTTGTTGCTTCTTGTTAAGAGCTTCGCTGATGCGAGCCTTCGCGTCATTGACTAATTTACCAAAATCTTTTCTTTCTTCAGGGGACATAGAACCAAGGAGTGACATCAGTCCCATGAGTTCGCTTTTCTTAGCTAGGTAGTTATTACGGATCGCATTGATCACATCGCCTTTATCCGCTTTTGAAATTTCTTCTAAGGCGCGATCAACGATTTCCTTTACTTTTAAATTTTCCATACATTCACCTCGTAATCTAAAAGATTATAGCACAAAAAAAGCAATAAATAAATATTGCTTTTCTTATATATTATTGGTCTAAAAACTATTCAGCGTCAGATCCACCGTTTGGCATTAAACCACCGATGATTTGAGAGATGAATCCCATCAAGGCTTCTGGACTCTTATAGTCAGTGAAATCTGGTGTCTCAATACCATATTTGCTGAAGTCGAGTTTCGCTTCGACATCGAGAGAAAGTTTGCTAGTTGTTGGATTTTCTGCATCATCACCTTTATAGGAAATGTCGCCAGCAACTTTAACGCCAGAGAAGACACCCTTACCATCAGTAGTCACTTCAAGAGTTAAATTGATGGCATCACATTGACCTTTAACTGGAAGTGGTAGGCTGCTTTGTTCACTCATCTCTTTGTTGATGAGAGCTGGGTCATTTAAAGTTAATTTTAAAGTGTAGGTATTGTCGCCTTTATTATGAGTTAAACTCATAATCTTTTGTAAATCTTCATCTTCGATTAACTCTGCATAATCATTGATTCTTGTCGAGATATTTTCAAGAGTGACATCTTCTTTTTTAACGATTGGGAATTGTTCATCTTTGATAACATCTTTGATCACATATTTGCCTTTTCCTAAAGCTGTTTTTAAGGCTGAGGAGATGAGTTGGTTGCCACCAAGAAGATCACTAACGATGGAAACAAGACCATCCATCAATGAAGTACTAGAGATGTCGACATATAAGTTTTTATTATTGAGGTATGCACCCATGGAGAAGTCTTTAACTTGATAACTCTTCTTTTCTCCTTCTGCTTTTTGATAGTCAACTCCAAAGGAGAAGTTCTTGAAGACGATACCTGCTTCTAATTTCGGGGCTTCTGTTGTGTAAACGTTTTTCGCTCCTAAAACGACTTGACCAGAGACAGGAACTTTAGCAGTTAAATCACCACGTGTGACATCAAGATTGAATGATTTGATGTCAACAGTAAGTGTCGCACATTCGTTATCCCCATAAGCATCAGCTGTGGTTTTCACTAATTCTGGTAATTCCTTTTTAAGGGCTTCTTCGTTATTGATTGTTTCCACGCCTTGCGCACCACATGCAGTCATTGGAACAACGCATAATAACAAACTTAATAATTTTGCTTTTTTCATATAATACTCCTTTATTTACCAATAATGGCTTTTGTTAGATCGTTTATCTCCTCGAGATTAACAGCTTCCACTTTGCCTTGGTCCACTAGTTTTGTATTGCTGGAGATGATTGGTAATTTTCCAAGAACTTTGAAGTTCATCTGTTTTGCGAATTCATCGATATGAGAATCGCCAAACACTGGGATTTTCTTACCGCAATCTGGGCAGAGCACATATGACATATTCTCAACGACACCGAGGACATGAATATTCATCATCTCTGCCATCTTTAAGGCTTTTTTCACAATAAGTGAAACCAAGTCTTGTGGAGAAGTCACAATAATCAAATCATCAACTGGTAACATTTGGAATATTGTTAACGCGACATCACCTGTTCCTGGTGGCATATCGATCACTAAATAGTCCAATTCTTCCCATAAAACATTCTCATAGAATTGTCTGACGAGATTACCGAGCAAAGGCCCTCTCCATACGATTGGATCATCTTCATTATCGAGAAGAAGATTCGCGGACATAATTTTGATCCCAGTCTTGCTTTCAATTGGATAGATGATACCATCTTCACCTTCACAAGGCCCTTTAACTCCAAAAGATTTAGGGATGCTTGGTCCAGTCACATCAGCGTCCATAATACCAACCTTATATCCTTTACGGGATAAAGAGGTCGCTAATAAGGAAGCGACAAATGATTTTCCAACACCGCCTTTGCCAGAGAGTACAGCAACGATTCTTTTAATGTGGGAACGGTCATTAAGAACCGCCTTTTCAATGCGAGATTCGCAGCCTTCTACTCCACAGCTTTCACAGTTATGATCACAATCAGCCATTTTTCTCCTCCTTGATATGATACAAAAAATCTTCGAGGATTTATCCTCAAAGATAATCTTAATCTTTTAAAAAAGTATGTCAACCGATATTAATGAAAGCTGTACATTAATATGCCACCAGCCACTGCGACATTTAACGAATTGATGTTTTCGATTGGAATTTTTACAAAGATATCAGCAAGCTCTTCACTCTTTTTGCTCACCCCATGTGCTTCATTGCCAAGAACTAAAACATATTTTTCTTCTAATTTCACTTCTTCAACATCAATAGATTCTTCTTTAAGTGTAGAAACAATAATTTGATAACTGTCTTTATAATTTTCTAAATCATCTTGAAAAACAGGGATGAGATAATTTGCTCCTTTACAGGCCGCTAACGCTTTCTCGTTATAGACAGAAACGCTATCAGAGGATGTCACCACTGCATCATAACCAAAGGCAAGAGCGGTCCTCGTTAGGGTGCCTAAATTACCTGGGTCATTAATGGAATCTAAGAATAATATTTTATTATATTTGTCTTTTTTGAATGAAGGGACATTTGCGACAAAAACAATACCTTCAGGATTGACCGATGAGGAGAGCTTTTTCATCACTTCTTCATTAACGAGATATTGCGGAATATTTTCGTCGATTAATAAAGTATCATAAGTGTATACTTCTTGGACTAAACCAGCATGAAGAGCAAGCTCTAAAGATTTTCTTCCCTCTCCGATAAACTTGCCTTCTTTTTTACGGTTTTTGTTATCTTTTAAAGAGACGACATATTTAATCTTATCGTTGTTCTTGCTGGTAATAACTTTTATCATTGGAACTCTCCTTTTCTTAGTTTTTTATGTAATTGTTTGTAATCTGGACAGAAATTATAGACAACTCTATAGAAATTAGCGGAGTGATCAAAATAATAATCATGAGCTAATTCATGAACGATAATCGCATCGATTATTGGATAGGAATAACTATAGAGAGCTAAGGCAAAACAAACCGTATTTGTCTTCTTGCTATTCGTCCCATATCTCGTCGACATATTTCTCACTCTGACAGTGTGTTCTTTGGTCTTCATTAATCGTTCATAATAACGTACTCTTTCAGTGATAATATTCAAATACAATTTTCTAATTTTTTTATTAAATTCTTCTTTGTTTTTATATGCTAAAATTTCTCCATTTGAAAAAGTGAATTGTCCTTCTTCTGGAAAATAATATCGACTCCCAAAAAGATAGATGAAATCCTTTCCCACTGCTGGTGGTTTTTCTTTGGCAATTAATAAAGGCGCGTACTTATCTTCTAATAATCCCACGATATGTTTATCGCTTACAGTATAAGGAGCAGAGATCATAAAAGTGCCATCGCGTAGACGAAACCTAATCGATTTATGTCGCATCGATTTATGTTCAATGATGACGCGATATTCCTTATTGAGATATGTAATAGACAACAATTTTTGCATGTGCCAATTATAACTTGATTAACTATATTTTTAAATATAGAATGTCAATGTTTATGGAAAAGATTTTAATATCAGCGTGCCTCGTCGGCGACAAATGCAAATATGATGGAAAAAGCAATTACACTCCATTAGTAAAAGAATTATTAGAGAAATACGAACTCGTCCCTTTCTGTCCTGAAGTCGAAGGCGGTTTATCTATCCCTCGCACTCCAAGCGAAAGAAAAGGTGATATAATCATCAATCAAAACGGAAAAGATGTTACTAAATACTTTGAATTAGGGGCAGAAAAAGCCTATAACATCTGCATGTATCTTGGGATCAAAATCGCCATCCTCAAAGAAAATTCCCCATCCTGTGGAGTTAATACCATCTATGATGGTTCTTTCTCACATAAAACGATTAACGGTCAAGGATATACTGCCGAATATCTCTCTAAAAGAGGGATTAGAGTAATCAGTGAGAATGACATATCCTCACTTTTGTAAAAAATATAAGCTTTTTGTCTTTATTTAAATAAGGCTACTTACTATAATTACTTGCAGAAAGGATAATTTTAATTATGAAAAAATATTTTTCATTATCAACATGCTTAGCAGTCTTAGCGCTCATCTTCGCGGGTGTTTGTTTCGGTTTGATGTTCACAGACCAACTCTCTTACACTATCAAAATCCTTGGTGGTGAAGGTACTGCCACTCTCTCATTCAGTGACACATTCTTCGGTAAAGATGGTGTTATCGCCGGATTCATCGGTTATTTACTCGTCTTAATCGGTGGTCTATTAGTCTGTGGGTCAGCCTTTATTGACTTAAAGAATAAGAATATGAAATTTTTCCTCTTCCTTTTCTTTGCAGTCATTCTCTTCGCTGGCAGCGCCTTAATCTTATTAGAGCCAGTTTTCTTCAACAATCAAAACGGTACAGGCAGCTGGAGCAGCAGCATTGTTTCTGGAAGCGGCTTTAGATTATCTACTTCAGCTCTCATCGCTGGTATCTTAGGATTAGCCTCTGGTGTGACTACTCTTGCCGCCGCATTATATAGTAGCAAGAAATAAATAGCTTCAGGAAACGTTAAAAAAGATTGGTTAAGTCCAATCTTTTTTTGTTACCTTTAATACTAAGTATTAATAATTCGTTTCTTGTCTATTATAATTAACGTTTAATTTTTTATAATATGCAAGTTCCGCATCATGGAATGAATAACCCATAATTGGAAGAATATTTAAGAAAGCGGAGAATGCTTTGATATAAGGGATTTCTTCCTGCGTCTTTTTAAAATCTTCAATACGGGAATAAACGAGATGAATCTGCGATGTTAAATCGCGATTTGGATTAACGACTTCATAATCGATTTTTGTCGTTTTGATATCGATCCCAAGGGAGAGGAAGAAATGCATGCCGTCCGCGAATTCATCGAGGACCACTTCTTTATCTTCCATTCCTTTATTAGACCAATATTTGAAACAACGAGTGGTGTTTGCAAATTCACCGATTTCGACTAGAAGGGCTAAAATGCGACGAGAACGCGTCACTTCATAATTCACTTTATGATTCTCGTGAATGGCGGCATCAAGTCGCGCTTGTGAATCAAAAAGCGGTCCTAAATGAGCGATCTCAGTATTTTCCATTTGCGTTTCTTTTAGAAAAGTCATCTTATTTAACTTTCTCTAAGTGCCAAATCTCTTGAGCGTATTGTTCAATAGTACGGTCAGAAGAGAAGTAACCACTATTGGCGATGTTATATAAGGCCATCTTTTGCCAGTTCATCTTGTCTTGATAGAGTTCCATGACTTTTTCGTGGGCTTTGACATAGGAATCAAAATCAGCGAGGATGAAGTATTCATCGCGACGATTCATGATCTCATCAAAGATCATTCTGAATCTATTTGGACTAGTTTGAGCCCATTCCGCATTGAACAGAGAATCCATGATGTTCTTCACTCTATAATCGGAGTTATAGACTTGCCATGGGTCATAAGTGCCGTTGCGTTTTGCCTCTTCCACTTCGTTTTCCTTTAAGCCGAAGATGACGCAGTTTTCTTTGCCTGCTAATTCAGCAATTTCAATATTCGCACCATCTAAAGTACCTAATGTAATCGCACCGTTCATCATGAACTTCATATTGGAAGTACCAGAAGCTTCTTTACCGGCTGTGGAGATTTGTTCGGAGACATCGGCAGCTGGAATGATGAGTTCAGCGAGAGAGACACCATAGTTTTCAATAAAGACGACCTTGAGGTATTTATTAGTCTCTTCATCGTTATTGACTAAAGCGGCAACCGCTAAAATGAGTTCGATAATCTTCTTGGCGTATTCATAGCTAGGAGCAGCTTTTGCACCGAAGAAGAAAGTATGAGGATAGATTCTAAAAGAAGGATCTGTCTTCATTCTTTGATATAAATAGATGATATGGAAGATGTTCATGAGTTGACGTTTATAAGCGTGTAAACGTTTGATTTGTACGTCAAAGATGGAATTGACATCAACATCAATCTTATAATTTTCCTTCACAAAAGCGGCAAGTTTCTTCTTGTTTTCAAGTTTGATGTTATCCATCTCTTTGAGCACAGCCTTGTCGTTAGCGAATTTTTCAAAATCTTTGATTTTGGACATGTCTTTAATCCAAGCATCACCGATTTTGCTTGTGATAAGCTCAGTGAGTTTTGGATTAGCGTTAACAAGCCATCTTCTATGAGTGACGCCATTAGTCTTGTTATTAAATTTTTGTGGCATATAAGCATAGAATTCTTTAAATGTCATTCTTTTTAAGATCTCTGTATGAAGTGCCGCAACACCGTTGACGGAGAAACAAGTATAGATGGCTAAATTAGTCATATGGATTTGACCATCTTTAATGATGTTCATCGCAATTCTATCAACTTCGTTGACACCTTTCGCATTCATCTCTAAATTGAAACGACGATTGATTTCTTCGATGATCATATAACAACGTGGAATGAGCATTTGCACATATCTGCATGGCCATTTTTCTAATGCTTCAGGCATGACTGTGTGGTTAGTATAAGCCATACACTGTGTCACTTCTTTCCAAGCATCATCCCATTCCATATTGTATTCATCGAGCATCACTCTCATCATTTCTGGAATGGCTAAGATTGGGTGGGTATCATTGAGTTGGAAGACATAGTCATTATGAATGCCCACTAATGTGTTGTTATGACGGAAATAGCTTCTTAAAGTGGATTGAATACCAGAAGAAACTAAGAAATATTGTTGTCTAAGTCTTAAGATACGACCTTCTTCAGTAGAATCATCTGGGTATAAGCCGTGGCATAGTTCCTTTAAAGCTGTTAAATAATCTTGGAAGGAAATACTCTTTGGTAAATGATGGCTACTTGGTTCAGCAGACCAGAGTCTGAGGACATTAGTTAAGCCATTACGATAACCGACGACTGGGATATCATATGGGACTGCACGAATGCAAATAGCATTCGCCGTCTTAATGCCGTAACTTCCATCAGGTTTGAGATAAGTTTCAGGATTACCGTAGAATTTGACTTCTTCGGCATATTTTGGTTTCTTGACTTCCCAGACGTTACCATTAGTGAGCCATTGATCAGGAAGTTCTGTTTGTTTGCCTTTGACGAATTTTTGACGGAAGAAACCGTATTCATAACGGATACAGTTACCGTGACCGATATAGCCAAGGGAGGCAATAGAATCTAAGAAACAGGCGGCTAATCTACCAAGACCACCATTGCCTAAACCAGCGTCGCTTTCCACTTCTTCTAAAGCGTGGATGTCGAGTCCTAATTCATCTAATCCTTGTTTTGCAACTTGATAGATGCCTCTATTTTGCATGTTGTTGACGAGCAATCTACCAATCAAGAACTCCATTGAGAAATAGATCAATGTACGGTGATGCTTAACTGAGTTATCATGGCTCTTCATGAAGTCCATGTTGCAGTAGTCTCTCACCATTTCACCTAAAATGGTATATTGTTCAATGACATGAGAATTATCAATTCTCGTACCATATCTTTCTAACATTCTTCTTTGGAATTCTCTCTTAAAATTGTCTTTGTTTTCGAACATAGTAAACTCCTTTTTGATACATATTATATAGATTTATGATATATAAAACTATTTAGATTTCTTCTCTTTTTCTTTTTTTGCTGGTTCTGGTTTTACACGTCTAAAGAAACACGCCGCGAATGAACCGAGTTTGATGCAGATGCGGTGTGGCTTTTCCCAATCATCGACTGGATAGGAATCAAGTGGTAAGCCGTTATATTGATTCCAACCACCATAAATATCTTTATCAGAGTTGAAGATTTCCTCATATTTACCAGCTTCGAATAGAGGAATTTCATAATATTCGTAATAATTTGGTGTCATGTTGTAGACGAAGACCATGATTTCATCATCGACTTGTCTTTGGAAGGCGAAGACAGATTGATCAGCGTTATCAACAATTAACCAACGGAAGTGGATTGGATTGTGTTCTTCGAAATACATTGGTCTTTCATGTTGATAGATGAAGTTGAGGTCCTTCATACAACGGGTGACACTATCGTGTTTTGGATAGGCTTTGAGTTCCCATGGACAGGATTTTTGTTCATTCCATTCATCAAAGCTTGCAAGTTCGTTACCCATGAAGTTGAGCTTCTTGCCTGGGTGACCAAATTGATAAGCATATAAGTTACGTAATAAAGCAAACTTATTATCATAATCGCCCCATAACTTGTTGATGATGGTACCTTTACCATGCACGACTTCGTCGTGTGAAAGAGGTAACATGAAGTTATCGGCATAGAAATAAGCCATGGAGAATGTGAGTTTGTTATGCTCATATCTCTTATAAATTGGATCTTTTGAATAATATTTGAGAGTATCATTCATCCAACCTAAGTCCCACTTATAATCGAAGCCAAGACCACCGTATTCGATTGGTCTAGTAGTTCCGGAATAAGCTGTGGAATCTTCCGCGATCATCATAATGGAATCGTGAGCGATATGTAATTTCGCATTGAGTCTCTTAATGAATTCAATAGCGCCACTATTTTCGCCGATTGAACAATCGCCGTTATAGTAGATGATGTTACTAACCGCATCGACACGAATACCATCAAAGTGGAAATAGTCGAGGAAATAATTCATCGCGGACATGAGGAAGCTTCTCACAGGATCTTTACCTAAATCGAATTGGTATGAACCCCAAGGAGAAACTCTCCATTCATTATCATATTCATATAAGCAAGAACCATCGTATTTCTTTAAGCCCCACTCGTCAGTGGCAAAATGCACTGGAGCGAAATCTAAGATAACGCCGATTCCCGCTTGGTGTAATCTATCGACTAAACTCATTAATTGGAAAGGATTTCCGAATCTTGAGTCAACAGCGAAGAAACCTGTGCCTTGATATCCCCAAGAACCATCGAATGGATATTGAGTGATTGGCATCATTTCAATATGGGTGAATCCCATGCCTTTTAAATATGGGACTAACTCATCAGCGATTTCTTCATATGATCTTCTATGACCATCAGCGGCTCTGCCATACCAGGAGCCGATGTGCATCTCATAGATAGACATTGGTTTATCAAAGTTGCGAGTTCTACTCTTGAGCCATGGATCATCATGCCAAGCAAAGTTTCTGTTGTCGAATAAACGGGAACAAGTGCCTGGAGCAACTTCTGCATAAAATGCAAATGGGTCGATTTTGTCGACATAATGTCCACGTGCATCTCTAAAATGGTATTTATATGATTGATAGTTTTGTAATCCTGGGATAAAGATTTCCCAAACACCACAGTCATCAACCTTGTGCATCTTATGGGCACCGACGTCCCAGAAGTTCCATTCACCGATGACGCTCACGTCGTCCGCTAAAGGCGCGTATAATCTAAAAACGACACCAGGGACATTTTTCTTATCGATTTTTTGCTCTGTAAAATGAGCACCAAAATATTGATAGGCATCGATACATTGACCCATCAAATAGTCGTATAACAATCCAAAAGCCATAGCTTTTTTCCTCCACTTACTTTAATTGTAAACATAAACCCCCTTTCTTTGAAAGAAAAACTATAAGAATTAGTAAAAAACTATAAAGAAAAAGGACCTCAACGTCCCTCACTTTTATCGATTCAATGATGTATTTAACCTATTTTTACTAAAATATGCCTTATATTATTGCTTATCTTTTTCTGCGGAGAACACCTTTTGAATCAAAGAATTCTGTTAAACCACTTACCTTGCTTATTGGTAAAGCATCCATGTTATGTAGACGGATGATAACGTAGTTTTTAAGTTCCCAATATCCATAGATGTCTTCATATTTGATTTTTGCATCTTGGAATTTCTCACCGTTACGGAAAGCTTGTAAAGTAAGATTCCTATCGAAAAATTCATAAGTGGCTTCATAGCCATTTTCTTTATATATGCGTATGCGTTTAAGTAATCCTATTTCTAGTATAATAGAAACACCCACTAACATTCCTCCTAAACCTAATAGGATAACATAGAGGATCTTGCTATAATCACCATCTAAATAAGAGAATAGGAAATACATTCCGATACAGATAAGACCAAAGAAGAACGCTCCAATAGCGAGAATCTGGTTCTTCATCGATAATTCTTTCGCGGTCTTTTCATTGACGATAGTCGTTATTTTTTCCATAGGTATATCATACCACTATAAAGGTTAATAAGGTAGAGTGATTATCCAATTATATAAATAACCTACTATTTTAAATATTTTGGTTTTTAAAACAATATATAAATTCCTCCGTTTGTCTATTGTTTTTCTTATCCTTTACTTTAAATAAATATTTAAAAAAGCCTATAAATCATATAATATATTATGGAGTCAAATAAGGAGATATTTTATGGCAAAAGTAATGACAATCAATTCAGGTTCATCTTCATTAAAATTTAAACTTTATGAAATGCCTGAAGAAAAAGTAATTTGCAGTGGTAACTGTGAAAGAATCGGAAATGCAGACGGCATCTTCACTATTAAATATGGTGATAAGAAAGATGTCACTTATCCTGTCTTCCCAGATCATGCAGCCGCTGCGCAAACTCTATTAGATGCTTTGGTGGAAAAAGGCATCATCAAATCATTCGATGAAATCAAAGCAATTGGTCACCGTATCGTTCAAGGTGGTAAATACTTCTCACATTCTGAGATGTTTAACAAGGATACAGAAGAAAAGATTCGTTCTTTAATTCCACTAGCCCCACTTCACAATGCGGCCCACTTAACATGCTTCCAAGCTTTCAAGAATGTCATTCCTGATTGTCCAGCAATTGCCACATTCGATACAGCGTTCCACCAAACAATGGAACCAGAAGATTATACATTCCCAATTCCATATGAATTGACTGAGAAATACGACATTCGTCGTTATGGTGCGCATGGCACTAGCCACCAATACCTCTCTCAAGAAGGTTTGAAATATCTTGAAGGCGTTAAACACCCACGCATCATCTCGTGTCATATCGGTTCAGGCAGTTCCATCACTGCCATTAAAGACGGCAAATGTGTCGCCACATCTATGGGACTTACACCTTTAGGTGGTATCATGATGGGCACCCGTACTGGTGATATGGATCCATCCGTGTTCAACTATGTAGTCTCCGTCACTGGTAAATCCGCTGAAGAAGTCTATCAAATGTTCAACAAGAAATCCGGATTCTTAGGTGTTTCAGGTATTTCTAACGACTCTCGTGATGTTCTCGCCGCTGTGGAAAAAGGTGATGAACACGCCATTTTAGCCAATAACTTATTCAATAGAAGAATCGCCGATTACATCGGTCAATACTATGTCCGTTTAGGTGGATGTGATTTAATCATCTTCTCCGCTGGTATTGGAGAAAATGAACCACGCACAAGAGCCTCTGTCGGAGAATTATTAAAAGAAGCGTTAGGTGTGGAAATCGATAACGAAGTTAACAAGAACTTAAGAGGTAAAGAAGGCCTTATCTCCACTCCAAACAGCAAGATCAAAGTCGTCGTCATCCCAACTGATGAAGAAGTGATGATTGCCCGCGATGCTTATGATTTATGCATCGTTCAAGGAAAGAAATCTAACTAATGGATAAAAAACTTCCTGACATCATTAAAAGCGAAGGCAAAAAATATCAGAAAGAATATCGCAAGATTGTTAAAGCGATAGAGAAATATGATAAGATTGCCATCTTTCGTCATACCACTCCTGACTATGATGCATTAGGTAGTCAACTAGGCTTTGCCAGTTGGATTAAAGATAATTTCCCAAATAAAGAAGTGATCTGTTTAGGCGATAACCACTATAGTTACACTCCTCGCGTCTTCAAAGAGATGGATCGGGTGAACGCTAATTGGTTTGATGATCCCGTTTTAGCGATACTTGTAGATGTGGCCAATACTCCACGTGTTGCCGATCCAAGATTCAAAAAAGCCAAATATAAGATCAGAATCGACCACCACCCACAAGTCGAAAACTGGGGCAAAGTCATTTTGATCGATGAGACATATGTGGCCTGTGCGGAGATACTTGGTAATATGTTCTTATCTCTTCGAGATAAATATGTTCTTTCTGAAGAAACAGCGAGAAATCTCTATATCGGTATCGTCGGAGATTCAGGAGGATTTAGATATCAACACACTGAACCTCGTACCTTCTATATCGCTGGTGAACTTGTGAAGACTGGTTTTAATGTTACTGAAGTCACCCAAAACATGTTTTTAAAGCCACGTAACGATTTGGATTTAAAGAAATACATCCTCAATAATTACCAAGAAAGTGAGCATGGTGTCGCTTATTATATCCTCACAGATAAGATTCAAAAAGAACTCGGTATTGAAACCGAACAAGGTAAAGAAAGCATCAATATCTTCGCTAATATCGAAGGTATCAATGCTTGGGTTTCCGCTACTGAAGATGTCGATGATCCAGTCTGGAAGTGGCGTATCTCATTAAGAAGTAAAAATACTCCTATTAATGGAGTAGCGGCAAATTATAATGGCGGAGGTCACGAAAATGCCTCAGGTGCCAAACTTAAAAAGATTGAGCAATTACCAGCTCTAATCAAAGACTTAGACGAATTATTTAAATAATATTTATGACTTTTGCTCCTCTTCACATCATAAGTGGATATTCTTTTCTTAAAAGCGGATTAACGATTGAAAAAATCGTTAAAGCGATCAAAGAAAACGATTATTTTGGTGCGGCTATAACCGATGAGCAAGTGCTATACGGCGTTCCTAAATTCATCAAAATGATGGACGACATCAAAAAGCCATATCTCGTCGGTATGGAAATGAACTTTGAAGGAGACTCTATCAGCGTATACGCGACTAGTGAGGAAGGATATCAAAACCTCTGCTTATTATCTGCATCCGTGCAGAAGCAAGGGGATAGCAAATCGTTATTAAAAAATAACCATCAAGGTCTCATTGGAATACTTTCCACTAACGAAGGTTCTTTTAAAGATAAATTCAATCAAGAAATCGATACGAAATTCACCAAATATCTTCTTGAAGTATCAAGAATGTTCGATGCTTTTTATCTCGGAGTAGAAGTCACTTCAAAAGAAGAAGTACATTATGCGAATAAAGTTAGAGAATTCGCGAATGAATATACTTATTCCACGATCGCTTTTCCTCGTATCCTTTATTTAAATAAAGAGGATGCCATTATTTTAGATATCCTTCACGCGATTGACTTTAACGAAAAGATTAATGTGAAAACTAAATCTGGTCAGCACTATTTCATGAAGGAAAATGATTATCAAAAGATATATAGCAAAAGCGAGCTACAAAACACCGTCGAAATAGTGAAATCTTCTACTCTCAACTTCAAAAAGAAAAGAGGAGAAATGCTCCACTTTCCTGTTAACAATTCCATTCAAACCTTAAAAGATAAGGTCTATGAAGGATTAAAAGAAAGAAATATTGATAACGAGACATATAAAAAACGTGCAGATTATGAAATAAGCGTCATCACCTCTATGGGATTCGCCGATTACTTTCTCATCGTTCAAGACTATATCAAATATGCTGAAGAGCACGATATCTTAGTCGGTCCTGGAAGAGGTTCCGCCGCGGGTTCATTAGTTTCATATTGTTTAGGCATCACGAAAGTCGATCCCATCAAATACAATTTGCAGTTTGAACGCTTCTTAAACCCAGGAAGAAAATCAATGCCGGATATCGACGTTGACTTCATGGATATCAGAAGAAATGAAATGATTGATTATATGAGAGAGAAATATGGGGAAAATAGGGTCGCCCAAATCTCCACTTTCCAAACAATCATGGCTAAACAAGCTCTAAGAGATGTCGGAAGAATCTATGAATATCACGATTGGCTCGTCGACAATTTATCAAAAGCTATCACCAATCCAAAACTCGATCTCGCCAGTGCATATCGCACTTTGCCTGCTTTTAAAAAGCTCGTCGACAGCGACCCATATTATTTAGAGATCGTCTCTTTAGCCAGAAAGATTGAAGGTTTACCGCGTCAAAACGGATTACACGCCGCGGGTATTATTTTAAATAATACTCCGATGGAAAATTGCTTACCTATTACCTATGATATCGATGACCACTATGTCACACAATTTGAATCGATCTATCTAGAAGAGCAAGGCTTTTTAAAGATGGACTTCCTCTCTTTAAGAAACCTTACTACTATCGATTACTGCGTTAAGCTCATCAATCAAAGAAATCCTGGTTTACATCTCGATCCTAAGCATATCGATTTCGATAAACCAGAAACCTATGAATTAATCTCTAAAGGTCAATTAACCGGTGTTTTCCAACTCGAAAGTGCGGGTATGAGAAGAGCGATACAAACGATTAAACCAACGCGTTTTGAAGATGTCGTAGCCGTCATCTCTTTATTTAGACCAGGACCAATGGATTCAATTCCTTCATACGCAAGGCGTAAAAACGGATTAGAACCTGTGAAATATATCTCTAATGACCTCAAAGAGGTCCTTGAAGATACATATGGCATTCTCACCTATCAAGAACAAGTCACTGGAGTGGCGATGAAGATGGCGGGTTTTTCCATCTCGGAAGCTGATTTATTTAGACGTGGTATCTCTAAAAAGAAAGCCGATGTCTTAAAAGCTATGGAAGAGAAATTCCTTTTGGGATGTAAGAAGAACGGCTATTCGGATAAGCTCAGCCGCACTGTCTATCAAGCGATTATGAAATTCGCTAATTATGGCTTTAATAAATCTCATGCGGCTGTTTATGCTTATCTAGCTTGTGAAATGGCCTATTTAAAAGCCCATTATCCTCTCGAATTCTATGCTTCCATCATGATGACAGCATATTCCACTAACGATTCTAAATTCGCCGAATATGTCTCGGAAATGCGTAGTCGAAATATCCCTGTCTATCTACCAGATATCAACATCAGTGAAAAAGAATTCTTCATTTATGAAGATGGCTTGATGTATCCTCTTGGAGAAATCAGAGGAATCAACTATATCTTAGTTAACAATATCCTTGAAGAAAGAAAAGAAAATGGTCCATTTAAAGACTATTTCAACTTTATCGTCAGGATGTTTAAATATGGCATCAGTGAATCGAGTTTAACTCATCTCATCAAAGCGGGCGTCTTTGATAAATTCAATCCATCAAGAGCTTCTCTTCTCGCTTCTATCACTAAAGGGTTACAGTACGCTGAAATCATCTCCAATGGACATGGTCAAGTGCTTTTAGATGAATCTTTAATACCTCCACCAGAATTATTAAAGGTGGAAGATAATCCTCTTGATAACCTCAATGATGAATATGAAGCTTTGGGTATCATGCTCAGCAATAATCCTCTCTCATATCGACAAGATTTATATGATAAATATAATCTCGTCCCTTTAAGTGAGGCAAATGAAACTAGAGGAACATTTAAAGTGATGGGTATAGTTAAATCCGTCAAAGTGATCAATACCAAAAAAGGCACTCCAATGGCCTTCGTTAAACTATTCGATCAATCAGCAGAACTAGAAACCACTATTTTCTCTGACCTTTATAGCGATAATATGGCCTATATTAAAAAGAACAACATCCTTCTATTAGAAGGTAGCAATAAAACTAACAAAGGAGAGACGAGTTTTATCGTTAGTACGATTGAACTTATCGAGCAATAATTATGAAGAAAATTACAATTATCGATGGTTATTCCCTCTTATTCCGCGCTTATTACGCGACCGCCTATCCAGGTGTGGAAATCATGAGAAGCCCACAAGGCATCCCCACTAATGCAATCTTTGCTTTCTCCAATATGATGATTAAAATCCTCAATAATGCAAAAGAAGGAGAAGCAATATTTGTCGCTCTTGATACTGGCGGAATCACCTTTAGAAAAGAACAATTAGATTCCTATAAAGCAAACCGTAAGCCTTGTCCTGAGGATTTAAAAACACAGTTCCCGATCGCTAGAGATTTATTAGATAGTCTCGGTGTTTTCCATTATGAAAAAGAAGGCTTTGAAGGTGATGATATCGCTGGTACTGTCGCTAAAAAAGCGGAAGAAGCAGGATACGAAGTTTTAATCTATACAAGCGATAAAGATTATTTGCAGTTAATCGATGATAAAATCACCGTAAATATCATCCGTAAAGGTTTATCAGATACGATGTTGATGACCCCCACAAGTGTCAAAGAAACATATGGTTTTGACCCAATTAATATCATTGATTACAAGGGTCTTAGAGGCGATCCAAGTGATAACCTACCAGGCATACCAGGTGTCGGAGAGAAAACCGCAGTGGCTCTCATCCAACAATATAACAATTTTGATAACATCATCGCTCACGCAGATGAGATAAAAGGCAAGCTTGGAGAAAACATTAGAAACAACGCTGAACAAGGTCGCGTATCTCGTGACCTAGCCATCATTCAAACCGATGTCGCTCTTCCTTTTAAAATCGATGAACTTGAATATAAAGGTTATGAATTTGATAAACTCAATGCCTTTGCCCAACAGTTCTCCTTAAAACAACTGATGAACAAAATTCCTCAGAAATGGAAAAAGACTTCAATGGACGAAGTTGAAATTAATCCACATACAGTCACTTCTTTTAAAGACATAAAAGTTAAAGACAAAATCGGTATTGCAATTGATCTTGACGGCAATTATTCTATTGACCCCGTCAATGGTATCGCCATTTGTGATGATAATGATACATATTACATTTCTATCGATGATGCCAAAAATGATGAAGCACTTAAAAAACTTTTAGAAGATCCATCGATTAAGAAATATTGTTTTGATTATAAAGCGATCAAAGTCGCATTAAGTAGATACGATATCAAAATCGAAGGATTGGCTTTCGATGTATTAATTGCTGCTTATTTATTAGATAGTTCTTTAAAGAATAACATCTTCCAAGCAATGAATGCTTTTGGAGTGGACCTACAAAAAGAAGAAGTAACTTTATTTAACGCAAATAACGATAAATTTACTGCAAAAGTCGCGTATTTCTCCCTCCATTTATATGAAAAAGCTTATATGGAACTCGAGAAGATCAACGCTGTTACTCTCTTTAATGAACTCGAACTTCCTCTCACATCTACCTTAGCAGAGATGGAAATTGAAGGATTCCCGATCGACGTCACTATCCTTGATAATTTCGGTCAGGAATATAAAGAAAAGATCAACCAATTAACTAAGGAGATTCATGCTCTCGCGGGAGAATCGTTTAATATCGCTTCTCCAAAACAAGTTGGTGAAATCCTCTATAACAAATTAGGTTTAAAAGGTAATAAAAATTCATCCACTTCTTTTGATAATTTAAAAGAACTCATCGATGAACACCCAATCATTGAAAAACTATTAGAGTATCGCAAATACGCGAAACTATTATCGACTTATGTTGAAGGCATTAAGCCGCATGTTCATAGTGACGGCAAAATCCACGCGCACTTCAATCAAACACAGACCACAACAGGAAGACTATCTAGTTCTGAACCTAATCTTCAAAACATATCCATTAGAGATGAGGAAGGCAAATTGATTAGAAAAGCATTCTATTATCCAAATCACGAATATGAGATTCTCTCTTTAGATTATTCGCAAATTGAGCTCCGCATCCTCGCTTATCTCTCAAACTGTGAACCGTTAAAGAAAGTGTTCATGTCAAACACTGATATCCATACTGCAACCGCCAGTGCGGTCTTCCATGTTAACCAACCTACATATGCACAAAGAAGGCAAGCCAAAGCTGTGAATTTTGGCATCATCTACGGCATCTCTGATTTCGGTCTTGCAGAACAAATTGGAGTCTCTACAAAAGAGGCGCGAACAATCATCAACGAATTCTATTCAAATTATCCTGAAGTCGCTAATTTCTTCAACAATATCGTTAACGAAGCAAGAGACAATGGATATGTCTCCACTCTCACCAATCGCAGAAGATATCTACGCGAAATCTATGATGCTAATTATCAAGTGAGAGAATTCGCTAAACGTGCCGCGATGAATGCTCCAATCCAAGGCACTGCTGCAGACTTAATCAAAATCTCGATGATCAAGGTCAATAAAGCTCTTAAAGAAGGTGGCTATAAAACAAAGATGGTTCTACAAATCCATGACGAACTAATCTTTAAAGTCCCAAAAGAAGAAAAAGATGAAGTATATAAACTCATTAAAAATATTATGGAACACGCGATTGAAATCAATGTTCCTTTAGAAGTCGATGGAGGATTTGGAGAAGATTGGTACTCCTGTAAATAGTTATGCCTGAATTACCTGAAGTTGAAACAGTTAAAAATCTCTTAAACAAAATAGTCCCTGGTAGGACGATAAAGTCCATCGATGTTTTAAGATCCTCTAATATCGAAGGGGATCCCACTACTTTTGTTAATACTCTTGTTGGACAAACTTATCATAATGTCACTCGCATTGGTAAATTCTTAATCTTTCATCTATCTAATAATCTCGTCATCATCTCCCATTTAAGAATGGAAGGCAAATATTATGAATATGATGAAGGAGAAGATAACAGCAAATATGCGCGCATTGTCTTTCATCTCGACAACAATAAAAAGCTCATCTACGACGATTCGCGTTGTTTCGGCTTTATGAAACTCGCGGATGAAGATAGTTATCTTTTAGATAAAGGATTAGCAAAGCTCGGTCCCGAACCATTCGTGGTTAATGATGCGACCCCTATCTATAAAAAAGCCCAGAAACTGCGTATACCGATTAAATCTGCCCTATTATCTCAAGAATTGATTACTGGGTTAGGCAACATCTATGTCGATGAAACTCTTTACGCTAGTAATATTCATCCACATACCCCAACTTACTTAATAAGTAAAAACGATTGGAAGGTCATCATCAAAAGCGCTTCCGAGGTGATGAATAAAGCTATCCAAATGGGCGGCTCAACAATCAAGAGTTATCATCCTGGAAAGGATATTGATGGTAATTTCCAAAACGAAATAAAAATATACGGCAAAGCTGGTGCGATATGCCCAATATGTGGGAAGAAGTTTAGATTTATCACTACTGGTGGTCGAGGCACGACTTTCTGTCCGTCTTGTCAAAAGAAATTAGGTACACCTCTTAATATCGCTCTTACAGGCAAAATCGCTTCTGGAAAATCAGAAGTATTAAATGTATTTAAAGAAAACGGTTATTATACGATATCAACTGATGAAATCGTCGCTTCTTTATATAAAAATAAAGATATCGCTAAAAAGATTTCTAAGATGTTTTCAATCTCTTTTATTAATGACGAAGTTGATAAATCAATCCTTAGAAATCATTTAAAAGATAATCCAAAAGATAAAAAGAAATTAGAACGCTTCATCCACCCATTAGTGGAAAAAGAAACAGCGCGCTTATTATCTTTAGATAAAAACGATATTCGCGTTGTCGAAGTCCCTCTATTATTCGAATCGAAGATGGACCGTATGTTTGATAGCATTATTATCACCGAAAGCAAAAAGGAAAACCGTCTCAAACATCAAAAAAATAGAGACGGAGATAAGGCCTCTATTTTAGAAAAAATCAATGAATCTAATGTGATCGATGAACATCGTTTAGAAGCAGAATTCATCATTAATAATGATGGGAATCTAAAAGAGCTTCAAAAACAAGTACAAAATATCATCAATAAATTGAAATCTCGCCTAGGTTAACTTCTTCCTGGGCGTTATTTTTTATTAGCCTACCAATTTGCTTCGCTCTTAAGGCGGCAGATTTGCTCGTGCTATATAAAGTGACGATATCTTCAATCATGAAGTCGCTTGTGAAGATGGTGAATAAATGAGCCGCGCTTCTTTTAGAGATGATTTCAAAGATGATCGAATCACGGATTAAATCATTTTTAAATTCGTTACCAAAATCATCGAGAACGAGAACATTGCAAGTGCAGTAAATGTCCATCAATCTTTGGAATCTCTCATTATTCTTATAGATTGCATCTGCTAATTCCTTCACTCTTTTCGCAGTATTGATAAAGCAGATTGGTCCTTTCTTTCTATTAGCAAGGTCAACGGCAAATGTTGCTGCTAGATAACTACGACCACTATTTTGTTCTCCACAAAGATAAATCCAAGAAGCGGATTCACCTTTAACATAGTTACCATATTTTTTAAGGGCTTTTGCTCTCGCACTTGATTCATCTAATGTTCTAATCTTGCTTTCAAGCCAGCTATCATCAAAATCACGAATGCGGAATTCGTGGAGGAATTCATTTCTTTTGACGAGTTCTTTGCATGGTACAAGTTGACGGTCTAAGATGCCATCAACATAGACGATCTTAGTCACTAAATATGGATTATTCTTCGTGCATTTGCTCATGCCTGGGCATTTTTTACACGCGTTGATATCGCTGACAAAATCATAGATTTTATTGATATTTTTATCGATGAGTTCATCATCAACTTTTAAAGAGGCAATGTATTTTTTCGCAGTTGGGCAATCCAAAAAGGCATCTTTCATCTTTTTGATAAGTGCTTCATTGTTACCAAACCTCGTCATCGCTTTAAGGCTTTCGTCTTTCGCGTTCTTGGCAATTTCTTCATTAAGCTTTTCCATTGTCGTCTCCTCCATCGATATCGATATCATCTATTAATTGCTCCCAGTTGAGATTTTCATCCTTATCTTTACTATCTACTGTGACATAGTCATCATTGTCTTTGTTTTGGCTATTATGTCTTTCTTTACTACCCGAAGATATCTTCTTAAGATAATTCATCGCATCTAGTGTTGAAGTGATGCCTTCTCTTGCTAAAGAAGCCGCAACCTTTTCACAGTATGGTCGAGAAAGAACATTATTATTAGTGGTTAACACGTAATCGATAACCGCATTAATCACCGAATTATTCAGTCTAAATTTCTTGGAAATATTGTCGATTAGTTTTAAATCAGGGGTCGCAGGTTCACTACCGTTTTGTAAGATTGAGAGGAAATCTTTTGGGGAGATGCTCTCCATCAAATTAATCTTGCTCGCTAACGCTCCAGGAGAAGAGACAAACTTCGGCTTTGTGCTGACAGATTTAGAAGAGGATAAATATGCGATATTCGTCTCTTCCTG
Organism: Erysipelotrichaceae bacterium; assembly: GCA_015059065.1. Lineage (GTDB taxonomy): Bacteria > Bacillota_I > Bacilli_A > RFN20 > CAG-826 > SIG220. Next base: position 61,385 of record SVBE01000006.1, read on the forward strand.
GAATGCTTTAGTGATATTTTCAAAATCCAAACGCTTTGCTTTTTCTACATTTGGATTATAGAAACTATTGATAATGGAAGCTGCTGTAACTTCATCAATGCCATATAAAGTGGCAAGTCTAGCGATTTCTTTAAGGTCTTTCTTTAAGAAAGCGTTTTCCCCGATTTGTCCGATTTGCGCTAATTCTTCAAATAATCTCTCATATGAGAATTTGGTTTCAATCTTCGCTTGATTACGTCCAGCAGCCTTGCTCGTTTTGATCGCTTTTAAGAATGCTGGATCTTCAAAATCAGGATGGAACACCTCTTGGAATGATGCCGAGATATCTTCGCCATTCTTGTTGAGGTTAGCGATGCTATAGATATTCTTTGCTCTTTGCGCTTCCTTTTCTCCAATGCATTTAATGAGTAATCCATAAAGGAGTGTGTCATTAAAGAAATCATTAGGGGTTTTTGGAGCGTATAACTCATAATGGAAAAATCTTCCATCATTGCTCGTTTCTAAATAGGTTTTAAGTAAACCTACGGCTTCTAATGCTTTACGCGCTTTAACGAATTCACCGACAGTGAACTGTGTCTTCACGAATAAGGATTCATGAGAGGCAGTTGGAACGATTCTTTGGTTATTAGCCTCACTCCAAAGAGTAAAAAATAAAGAAACCGCTTCATGACCGACTAACGGTTGATAAAGATTAACCATCGTATCACGGTCATACTCAGCGATGAGGGTGACAAGACGAACTGTAAATATATCTGTATTATGAATGAGTACCATCTTGCCTCCTGAAAGTGTGAAACCATTATCCCATATAGTTAATTAACTATTCAAAAGGAAAAATAATGCACATATATTCCCTATGAGTTATCCACAGCAAATATCGAAATGATTTACTATGTAAATCTATACCTTAATTCACATACTTATCCACATTGCATTTTGTGGAAAACAAATATACAAAAAAATAATTGTTTCAATTTTTAGTATCACAAATAAAGATAACTTTGTTATATTTATATTAATAGAGGTACTTTTTATGGTAAAAAGAATTGCAGTTTTAACTAGCGGCGGCGATGCCCCAGGCATGAACGCGGCTTTACGTAGCGTTATCCGCGCTGGTTTATATCATGGCAAAGAAATGTACGTGATTTATGATGGATATCGCGGTCTTCTTGAAGGCGATATTCAACAAGTGAACAAGGACTTCACAAGCGACATCATCAACCGTGGCGGTACAATCATCCGTTCCGCTCGTGTTCCAGAAATGAAAGAAGAAGCCACACAAAAGAAATGTGCGCAAATCTTAGCGGACTATGAAATCGATGCTTTAATCGGTATCGGTGGCGATGGTACATATCGCGGACTTGCTGCCCTTCATAAACAAGGTGTTAAAGTCGTCGGTATTCCAGGCACAATCGATAACGACGTTGGCTCCACTGAAGAAACTATTGGTTTCTCCACTGCTCTCAACACCATCTGTGATTGTGTTGATAAACTCAAAGATACCTCTGGTTCACATCAACGTTGTTCTTTAATTGAAGTTATGGGCCGTGACTGTGGTGACCTTGCAATGTATGCTGCTTTAGCAGAAGGTGCTGAAGGTGTCATCTGTGTTGAACACCCACTTCACGAAGATAAATTATTTAGAAAATTAAGAAAGATGAAAGCGATGAACAAGAGCCACGCGATCATCCTCGTCTCCGAAAACTTATACGACATTAAAGAATTAGCCAAGAAAATTGAAGAAGCCACTGGCTTTGATACTAGAACAGAAGTTCTCGGTAGACTTCAAAGAGGTGGTTCCCCATCTGCCCATGACCGTATTCTTGCTGCAAGATATGGTGCATTAGCCGTACAAACTCTCGTCGATGGCGGCGGCGGAGTTGTGACAGCTTCTATCGGTGGCGAATACACCACTGTCCCAATTGAGGAAGCTGTGGAGATGAAACACCGTCACAAACATGGATTAAGAGACTTAATCGACATGTTACAATAATTATTTAAATTGAAAATTTATAATATAAATTATCAATAAGCCCGCTTTTGTATTGCGGAGGGAAGGAGAACTATATGAAAATACAAAACCATGATGGATCTATCGTTGAGATTGATAGATCGACAAAAGAAGCTTTTGAAGTGCTCAATCACTCCACTGCTCACCTTTTAGCGCAAGCCATTAAAGAATTATATCCAGATGCCAAATTTGGTATTGGCCCTGCCATTGATGAAGGTTTCTATTACGATATCGACTTTTCTAATCCAATCACTGATGAGGATTTAAAGGTCATCGAAAAGAAGATGAAAGAACTCGCGAGCAAAGATTATAAGATTGTTCGTAAATTATTAAGTAAAGAAGAAGCCTTAGAAGTATTTAAAGATAATCCATATAAAGTGGAATTAATCGAAGGTATCAATGAAGATATCACCACTTTTGAACAAGGTGACTTCATCGACCTTTGTCGTGGACCACATCTTTTGTCCACTAATTTGATTCGCCACTTCAAATTATTATCTTTAGCAGGTGCCTATTGGAGAGGCAATAGCAAGAACAAACAATTAACAAGAATATACGGCACATCTTGGTATTCTCATGAAGAATTAGATAAATATCTAAAGATGCTTGAAGAAAGAAAGGCCAGAGATCACCGTATCCTCGGTAAACAACTCGGCATCTATATGTATGATGAATTAGTCGGTAAAGGTTTACCAATGTGGCTACCAAACGGCTTTATCGTCCGTCGTTTATTAAGCGACTATATTATGGATAAAGAAATCGCGTTAGGTTATCAACACGTCCTCACCCCATGTTTAGGAAATGTGGAATTATATAAAACTTCTGGTCACTGGGCCCATTATCAAAAAGATATGTTCCCAAAAATGGATGTCGATAATGAATCCTATGTCCTTAGACCAATGAACTGCCCACATCATATGGTGATGTATAGAAGCGCTCTCCACTCCTATAGAGAACTTCCTCTTAAAATTGCAGAAATTGCGGCAGATTTCCGTTTCGAAGCTTCTGGAGCTTTAACTGGAATTGAAAGAACTAGAGCTTTCTATCAAAACGATTCCCATATCTTCTGTATGCCATCGCAAATCGGCGATGTCTTTAAAGAAGTCACCAAATTAATCTTAGATGTCTATAACGACTTCGGATTCCACGATTATGAATTCCGTCTCTCTTTAAGAGATCCAAACGATGTCGAAAAATATTTCGGTAATGATGAATTATGGGAAAAGAGTGAGAATCAATTACGTGAAGTTCTAAAAGAACTTGGTGTTGAATATTATGAAGCCATTGGCGAAGCGGCATTCTATGGTCCAAAATTAGATGTTCAAGTCAAATCGGCAATCGGTCACGATGTCACCTTATCCACCATTCAACTCGATTATCAACTTCCAGAAAGATTTGAACTCACCTATATTGATGAAAAAGGCGAAAAAGCTCGTCCAGTCGTTGTCCATAGAGCAATTTTAGGTTCGTTAGATAGATTTATCGCCTTCCTTCTCGAAGAGACTAAAGGCGCGTTCCCAACTTGGCTCGCTCCAACTCAGGTCAATGTCCTTCCTGTTAATAACGATGCCCATCTTGAATTCGCTAATAAGTTTGCTGACGAGCTCAGAGAACACAAATTTAGAGTGAAGATCGATGATTCAAACGAGAAGCTTGGTTATCGTATGCGTTCCAGCCAAATCAATAAGATTCCATATACTATCGTTATCGGAGATAACGAAAAGAACAACAATCAAGTCACTTACCGCAAATATGGTGAGAAGGAACAAATCACTGTTTCCGTTGAAGAATTCATCGCTTTATTAACCGATGTGACGAAAAACAGAAAATAATACAAATTATATTTGACTACTTATCATCACTTTGATAAGATTATCTCGCAAATAAAGGTAGAAAGTAGAACACCCGCTTCTCACCAGATCGACTAATCGATTGGTAAATGCTACATCAAAGTATTTATACTGAGATATACGGGTGCGCTATTGCATCCGTTTTTGTTTAATAAAGTAAGGAGATGATAACTATTTACGATCCTAATGCCGGCAAGAAGCCAAACAAAGAAAACAAAGATTTAGTCAATGAACTAGTTCGCTTCCCATCAGTCCGTTTAATCGGTCCTAATGGTGAACAACTTGGTATCATGTCTTCTCGTGAAGCCCAATTCAAGGCGAATCAATACGAGATGGACCTCTACTGTGTCTCACCAAATGCTGAGCCACCAGTGTGCAAAATCATCAATTACAGCAAGTTCCGCTTCGAACAGCAAAAGAAAGCTAAAGAAGCTAAGAAGAATCAACATGTTGTAACAACTAAAGAAGTACAACTCACTCCTCAAATCGGTGCCCATGACTTAGAAACTAAGGCAAAGAACGCAAGAAAGTTCCTTTCCGAAGGAAATAAAGTCAAAGTTGGCGTCAGATATAAAGGAAGACAGTTAAGTCACGTCGAAGTCGGTGAAGAAACGTTAAATAGATTTATCGCTTTATTAGAAGATGCTGCTAATATTGAAAAACCTGCGGCTTTAGATGGTCGTTGGTTAGTGGCGGTATTAGCACCCAAGAAATAGGAGGAATGTATCATGCCAAAAATGAAGAGCAAAAAGGCGCTTACTAAGAGAGTAAAAGTTACTGGTTCAGGCAAACTCGTGAGACATCACGCTCGTACTGGACACCGCGCCTATGGCAAAACCACAAAAGAAAAGAGACACTTAATGAAACAAACTAGTGTCCATCCATCAGATGTCAAACGCATCAAGGATTTAATTCAACAATAGGAGGTAACTAGACAATGGCAAGAGTAAAAGGTGGCACTGTCACACGTGCAAGAAGAAAAAGAGTTTTAAAACGTGCTAAAGGTTACTTCGGTAGCAAACACTTGTTATTCAAAACAGCAAAAGAACAAGTGATGCACTCACTTCAATACGCATATGTCTCTCGTAAAAACATCAAAAGAGACTATCGTAAATTATGGATTAGAAGAATCAACGCTGCTTGCAGAATGAATGATATCTCTTATTCCAGATTCATGAACGGATTAAAACTCGCCAACATTCAAGTTAACAGAAAAATGTTATCCGAATTAGCGATCAATGATCCAGCAGCCTTCACTTCCTTAGTGAACACTGCCAAAAAACAATTAAAGAAATAAGTAATTAATTGTCATCAAAATAAAGAAAGAGGCTTACGCCTCTTTTTTGATTTGTTTTATTATGCCAACCAATCTACTCCCAAATAGTTGGGACCCCGTTAACAAAATGCCAAGAATTTGCTTGAGAACTATCAGAATATGCAAATACTTCGGTGTTTTCATCAATAAAATGCAGCTGGTCATATATTCCGGAAGTACAATTATCAACCAGTTCATTCCACTCGTAAATAGTTCCTCCATAGAATATTTTTTCTAAGGTGTTTGGCTTAGAACCACTAGTTTTGTTTTTTCCGAGAAGAAATGGGTCTAAATAAGTAACGCTTGAAGGAATTACCATATTAACTATCCCAGTATCAATAAAATCGTTTGGATCAGTAAAGGATAAGCTAGTTTGTAAATGAGTTGCGTTGCAATCAAGTGGAAAAACAAGAGTTTTTAGATATTTATTCGATAACAAACTTCGGCAAAAATTAAAGGATTGGTAATCTATATTTTTAATTGTATAAATGGCATCTTTTTTATTTTCAGGATACCATCGTAAAGAACTTCCCCATTTTTTAGAGCTATAATAATAAACACCCTCATCAACAAATTGTGTTACCGACCCATAAGGAATAACTCTAGGATCTCCTTCGCCAACAAACTCAATCTCTTCTAATGAACCACAACCATATGAATCTCCATCAATTATCGTTTTTGAAGATATTGTTATTTTTTCTAATTTTGAGCAATTATAAAAAGCATCCCTACTAATATGATCCAATAAAGATTTATCTGATGCAGTAAACGATTCTAATGAACTGCAATTTGCAAATGAATAAGAATCAATTTGTCTAACAGAATCCGGTATTATTATTTTCTTTAGACGACTGCCAGAGAAAGCGTATGAACCGATTTCTTGAATTGTTTCCGGCAAAACAATTTCTTCAACATCAAAGTTGCTAGGCAAAACAGTGTTATAGTCATTAAAGACTACTTGAACTTCTTTTCCATCGAAAATAGCGGGAACCACTACTTTTGGTCTAGAAGAACTAGCATTTTCAATACCAAAACCAAGATAATAAACTCCGCACAAAATGGCGACTGCTTTATTATTCAAAATACCTGTAGTAAATACTAAACCATTGGAATAATCGTCATACGTTACTACATTTGAGATATTACCAAGGTTTTTTACTGTGCCATCAGAAAAGGTAAAAATCAATTCTTGCTGACTATTATATGCTACCTGGATAATAGAAACGCCATCGGTTCCATCGGCACCTAATGCTTTTTTTCCAGTATCTTCTTCTCCGATCCACCAATTGTTATTGTCGCCTATATAAGGGGTTAAACCATTTTCACCTTTATCTCCAGTGTCACCTTTATCGCCCTTTTCACCTTTATCTCCAGTGTCACCTTTATCGCCTTTTTCACCTTTAATAGAATCTAACCACTCTTCGTAAGTCATCGTTCCACCATTAGATACATAAAGTTCGTAAATTTGGTATATTTGCTTTTCTTCTTCATTGGTTGTTTCAGACAAACTACTAAAAGGTTCATCGCTTGAAAGTGACGAACTAATATTTGATGTCCCACATCCGCTTAATACAAATAAAGATAAAGTTAACAAATTAATGCTTTTTTTCATATCTCTTTTTCATTTTACTATTTAATCGCATATTCATAAAAGGGTATATTTCCCAATTAATACTAAATATTTATTAAACTATTCTTCGATTATTTTTACTTCAACATTATTAAGGGCTTCATTAATCAGCTCTTCAAAGTTGAATTTATTTTCTAATTCCTTAGCCATTTCTAGATCAGGTGCAGTCTTTGGATTTTTTGGAGTAAATATCGTGCAGCAATCTTCATATGGTCTAATCGATATTTCATAAGTATCAATCTTTTTGCTGATATCGATGATATCGAGTTTATCCATCGTCGCACATGGACGAATCACTGGAGTGTTAGTCACCTCATTGATGACATGAATGGATTGAAGCGTTTGGCTCGCGACTTGCCCGACTGATTCGCCACTTGAGATGACTGGGCAGTTTCTTCTACTAGCCAATCGACTCGCTAAGCGATACATCATACGACGCATAATGGTAATGCAGTAGCTCTCTGGCACATTATCATAAATCGCTTCTTGAATCTTGGTAAACGGGATAATGTTTAAACGAATTGTAGGTTGATAACGATTTAATTTCTTAAGTAGGTCTTCTAACTTAAATATCACTCCTACATTCGTGTATGGAGGAGAGGCAAAATGGATGCATTCAATCTTCACTCCACGTCTCATTAATAAATAGGCAGCAACTGGAGAGTCAATACCTCCTGAAAGCATGTGCATAGCTTTCCCACCTACTCCTAATGGATATCCACCTGCACCTGGGTAGGTACGGGTGAAGATATAGGCTGCTTCATCACGTATTTCGATGTTCACTGAAATATCTGGATGATGAACGTCCACTCTTAATGGAGTATTTCTTAAAATCACTGGGGCGACTGCTCTCACAACTTCGTCACTATGGAGAGGAAATTTCTTATCTCCTCTTTTCGCATTTACCTTGAATGTCTTTCCTTCTTCTTGATTGATTAGTTCTAAAGCGGATTGTTTGATCGCTTCAATATCTTTCTCAACGCGATAGACAAGTGACATCGCATGAATGCCGCTTACATCTTGTAATCTAGCAATCACTGGCTCATAATCTTCACCATTTAAATAAACATAGATATGATCATAACGAGATTCGATTTCTAAAGAAGAGAAATCTTTTAAAGCATGTTTAATATTTTCATATAAAACCCTGATAAAACTCGATTTATTTTTACCTTTTGTCGATAATTCGCCGAAACGAATCATGATATGTGAATATTTGATCATGCTCTTAATTCCTTTACTAATCTATCTAAATTATCAATAAATGTTTTAATCTCTTCTTCATTATTAGAAGAGGCAAAAGATAGCCTCATCGCGTTATTAGCAATCTGTGAGGATTTACCTAATGCTAATAAGGAGACGCTGCCTTTATCAAGACGAGAGGAACAGGCACTCTTACTAGCGACCATAATGCCCAAACTTGATAAAGCTTCAACAAAGACACTGGCCTTTTTATTTTTAAAAGAGAAATTAACAATAAATGGATTATCAATTGTTGAATTAATCTCATATAAATCTTCGTGTTTATTTAAATATTCATATAGAGGTTCGACAAGTTTCTGACAGTAAATGAAGTTTTCTTTTTGATTCTTTAATGCATCTTTAATCGCATAAGCACTACTTAATGCCATCGGCACATCATTAGTCCCACTTCTAATGCCGTATTCTTGACCTCCCCCATCGATTAATGGGGTTAGTTCAATGCCTTTTTTAAATAGAAGAAGACCACTACTTTTAAGCCCGCCAATCTTATGGAGAGAAACGGTGATTAAATCGGCTTCTTGATATGGAGCAGGAATCTTACCAACAGCCTGAACTGCATCAATATGTAGTTTAATTCCATGACTGTGAACAACCTTGCTAATCCCTTTTATATCTTGAATAAATCCAACTTCGTTATTAACCGCCATAATCGAGACTAATATCGTCTCTGGAGTAATCGCTTTTTCTAATTCTTCTAATGATATTTGACCGTTATTAACAGGTAAATATGTTACTTTAAAGCCGTTATTTTCTAGAGCCTTTAAGGTATTTGAAACACTGGGGTGTTCAAAGCTAGAAGTGATGATATGGTTTCCTCTTTTCTTATATCGATTAGCAAAACCTTTTAACGCTAAATTATTAGCCTCACTCGCTCCACTAGTAAAAATTAAAGAATAATTATTTAAACCGAATGATTTTAAGATGTCATTACGCGCATTCTCTAATTCACGGTTAGCCAATGTTCCCGCTTGATGCGCACTCGCGGGATTATAAAAAGAAGTCTTTAAGGCTTCATTATATATAGAGACCACTTCTTTTTTAGGAGAGGTAGTCGCCGCATGATCAAAATAGATTAAATTAGCCATTACCTTTTTCTTCGACGTGTGAACGATTATAGATGGAGTTCGCACTCTTATAGACATTCGCGAATTCACCTTGGAAGAATTCGTTTTCTAATACCGATAGCTGTTGATGAACATCAGTTTGATGATTTCTATCTCTATTCGCATAGACAACCGCAGATTCTGCAAGTTGAGAATCTCTGAACTTATTCTCTACTTCTTCAAAGAATTCGTTCGCGCTTCTTTTGAGTTCTTCAATTCTATCGTTGATGTTTTTAACATCAATTGGTTTCTCTTGAAGCAAAAGATTGATTTCATTAAGAGTCTTAAAGACGCTTTCAAGACGATAAGCATATTGTTCTTCCACTGTATCAACATGGATTAATCTTAAAGTGTTTTCGATTTGTTTCGCTCTATAGAAATAAATAGAAACTAAAGAGTAAGCTTCTTCGCTTGTGGTTTTTAAGGAATCTAAATAAGTCTTAAATTCTTTTAAACCAGTGTAACAAATATTGTAATCAGATTTTAAATCATCGAGCTTAGATTGAAGGACACTATAAGGTTGTTTGGTCTCACTATGGATAAACCCATCCAAAGAACGCTTTGTGGACCATAAGCGGTCGATATTGCGATTTAAAACATCGAATTTTTGTTTCTGGAATTCATCAACCACATAATATTCATAAACTCTTGGAAGAATGGAACAAATCTTGATGAATTCATCATCAAGGGTTTTAACTTCTTGGTAGAGATGATCTTTTTCAGTTTCAAAAGCGTTTTTATCATTTTCTTCTTTAGCGAGGAGATTAGATAATTCTTCAATTTCCGAGATGATGCGAGTGCATTCTCTTTGGCAACCACCGATAGAAAGATTTTTAATCTTTTGTTTCACATTATCGAGATCTTTATTCCACTTCTTGATATTCTCTTTGACGTTGAGGTGATAAACAGGAATCTCAAGAGATGTGATATGACGATATACGGCGTTGATATCTTCAATCTTTGCTGGGATCACTTGTTGGACTAAAGAGCAGAGATTTGGAAGAGTATCAATAATCTTGCCTAAAGCATTGATAACATTGATCACTTCAGGAATGATTTCACCAGTCTCATCATATTCAGCACTTTCAATATGTTCATCAATTTGCACAAATTGGGCGTCTAATTTATCAAATGCACGGTTAAAGGATGAAGACGCTAATTCTAATTCATTAGCCTTCGCATAATAGGATTGTTTCACTACGCGATATTGCTCTTTTAATCTATAGACTGTTTGACGAGAATCCTCTTCAAGTTTGATGAGTTCATATAAATCTTTATCAAGTTGATTAGTCTTCTCTTCAAAGATTTCTAATGCCTTACGGGCTTCCACGAGAGTGTTTTTAATATTTTTATATTGTTTATTAGCCACTAATGAATTGAGTTGTCTAATCAAAGATTCGACAAATTTATCATCGGTTTCATAGATTTCTCTAAATCTTCTTGTGAATGTCGCATGTTTATCGACATATAAAAGATTGGTACGAGAAATGATTTCTAAACGGTGAATATATTGGCTATCTTGACCGATTAATAAAGCATCGAGATAGGAGAATTTTCTTTCAATTTCTTTGATCTGTTTTTTAATTTTTGCTTTAGAAAAGACAAAGATATATAAAAGGACGCCGATGACGCCTAATCCAATTACTCCTCCAACAATGCCAACAATCAATCCTACCATAATCTCATTATATCTTATCACTATAGTGAAAAAGATATCATCAAATATTTGCATTTTTTTATATATTCGGTAAAAAATTATATTTTTTTAAATTACATATTGCGATTCTTCTCCGTTTCATTTATAGTATTCATTGCATGTAATGCAGCATGTAAATACAGCTTGTCCGATGTTTGAAACAAATGTGACCAAGTAACCAAAGCTCAGAGGTGAAAAGATAATTCAAACAGGCGAAGTGAGGAATTTACACCTTATCATTATTTGCAAAAATAAAGGAAAGGAAGGAAGTACATATGAAGTATACTGGATCAGATTGGAAAAGATCTCGTCGTTTAGGTGTCTCTTTATTAGAAACTAATAAGGAATTCAAAAAACGCTCCTATGGCCCAGGCCAACACGGCGCTGATCGTAAAAAGAAACCAAGTGAATATGGTAAACAATTAGTCGAGAAACAAAAACTCAGACAAATGTATGGTGTCAACGAAAGACAATTCAGACGTTTATTCATGATCGCTCTCGCGAGCAAAGAAGTCACAGGCTTTGCCTTCATGAAGCTCTTAGAATCTCGTTTAGATAACGTTGTCTACCGTATCGGATTCGCTCGTACTCGTAGAGGTGCTAGACAACTCGTCAACCACGGTCACGTCTTAGTGAACGGTAAGAAAGTTGATATCCCAAGCTTACTCGTGAAGATTGGTGATGAAATCTCTCTTAAAGAAGACAGCAGAAGCTTAAAAGTTGTCAAAGAATCTCTCGAAGCCACTGCGAACAGAGTCGGTTGGGTCGAATTTGATGAAACTAAGTTCGTCGGTAAACTCACTAGAGAACCAGAAAGAAACGAACTCAATCAAAACATCACTGAAGCTCAAATCGTTGAATACTATAACCGTAAGTTATAATTCTACGAACCAATTCAAAAACAAAGCACAATCAATCGGTTGTGCTTTTTTCTTATCCTCCACTACTTATGGTACAAAAAAAGCCTCTTCAACTTGGGAAGAGGCATGTTGTTAACAACAAACGTTTGTAATAAATAATAGATAGGTTATGTTATGCTCTACAGATGTAGAATGTGGCACCATTGTCACAGACATATGTCTTGTCGTGGTTGTCTTCGTAAACTTTGACAGCGTGCGTAGAATACTTTTTCATCAAGCGGTACATTTCTTTTTCAGCGTTTTCGCGAGTGAAGTAGACTCTGTTGAAGCTTCTGTCTCTTTTTACACCAACACCTTCAAGACTGTATGTGTGTTTAGCGTAGAGTAAGTTGATGCTTTCTGATAATACCATTGTTGTATCCTCCTCATAGTTTAACGTCATTGCGGACCAGTGGTATTTCAGATGTTGCCTACATTATAAGAGCCTTTTATATACTTGCAAGAGAGAAGAACACAAAAAACTATACACTGTCTAAATTTTGACTAATAAGCTATGCTTAAAATAATATTAATAAAGTGGGTAATAAAAAACTTGCTTTAGCAAGTTAATTATTTATCTAAAGGTGCGTATTCACCAAATAATTTATCGTAAATATCGTAAATATCGTCGAAATAATGGATTTTGAGGAAAGAATGCACTTTCTTCACATTCCACTGCTTGACGTTATATATATAAAAGGGAAAAGGTCTAATTCCTTTATTGAAATGTTTGATCACCGTATCAGGCTTAATCTTCCTCTGTTCATTAAATCTCCAAGGGATATAGAGCCTTTTAGTAGAACATTTATATAAAGCAGTTTGATCCGCGAAGAAGAATCTTTTCTTTTTTAATAGAGCAATTGCTCTTTCAAAAAGCTGACTTTCTTTTACCATTTTCATATTGATATAGAGAACACCGGAATTGAAATAATCTCTTTTTACCCAGCGATGGCCCATGAAATCAAGAGAAACCGCCATCTCATAATTAGATATATCTAATTCTGTAAAAGCTTTTAAAGAAGAGACCACCATCGTATCACAGTCGAGATAGATCAGTTTATCGACATCCTTGATCACTTCTGTTAAAAGAAGTCTCGTCATTGAAGCCGGAGAATAAACCGGTTTTTTATTCGGAGAATATTCAAAATGCTTCGCGAAAGATTCGGTGACATCATAATATTTCATCTCGCAGTCAGGACGTTGCTCCTTTAAAACCTTTTTAATTTTATTAAAGTCTTCTTCAAGTAGAGGCTTGCAGTTAGTGTCCCAACTCGCTCCAACAGTCATAAAATGGACGCGGAATGGTTCAGGAGTATATTTGATTAAAGAAAGAACCGCTAAAGCGAATCCGCGGAAAACGTTTCTATCACCGGTATATAAAACATCAATCATTATTTAATAATGCCTTCTTTTTACGTCTCTTCTTGATAATGATTTCATATATCGCATATTCAATGCCGCTTAAGACCATGAGTAAATAATAAGTTAAGAATCTCCACATGATCATGCTAGCAGTGATAATCTCTTGTTTATTGGCTAAATCCATAAAGAATGTGACAAAGATATAAGTGAATGCGAATTCAATTCCCCCCGTTCCACCTGGAGTTGGAACCCACACCATCGTCGTAATCGTAAAGCTAGAAGCTAGTAAGATAAAGAAGATATCCACCATCTGTAACTGCACCCCTAATCCTTTGAGGATAAAGAAAGGAATGGAATAATAGAATATCAAAGATATTCCTCTTGCTAATATCGCTAAGACGAAATCCCCTTTATGGGACATAATCTCTTTGGATGCTAATTGGAAATTAGAACAATATTCTTCAAATTTTGGAAGGCTTTTCTCAATGATCTTGGTGAGGAATTTGATCTTCCCAAAAGCTTTAAATATCTTCACGAGAAGATGTTGAAGTTTCTTTGAACTAGCGATAGCAACGATGAAGAACAAAGTGAAAAGATTCATAAAGAATCCAAGGATAACCATCCATATCGTCGCTGGGGTAAAACTCTCTGTAAATCTTCCCCAAAAGAATAAAGAAGCAATCGCATATATATTAGTAGCGATCATAAAAGCGATGAAATTGGATAAAACAATTCCTGTCGACTGCGCCGCAGACATACCGTTTTGAGTATATAAATATACTTGGATTGGTTGACCACCACTGGCAAATGGGGTGATGCCATTAAAGAAATGTTCACTACCACCGATGAGAAAGTCATCCACTTTTGAAGGTCTGTTCTTGGTCTTTCTCGTCAATATCATTAATGATAAAGGCCAAGTAAATAAATAAAGAACAACACAGGCGATGGCAATCCATAGATAGCCAGCATCCATTTTCAAAAGTTGTTCCCAAGTTTTAGAAAAGTCACCGATACTAACAAAGACGACCACCATCACCGCGGTGAGAAGAAGTGTGAGCAAGATAAAACCGATAACCCTTTTATGATTATTAGGTTTCTCTTTTTCTTTTACTTCGATATCCTGTTTCTCTTCTTCCATCAATCTTCTTTTTTCTCGTAATGATAATATTCATAAGTAGAATACTTATTGGTCGCGTATATTAAAGAGTCATAGACTTGATCTCTTAATTTTTGAATGCCTTCGGCTCTATCTAATGTTTTATCCGCATAAAAAGGACCGTTTAAAACGAAGATGATGCGTGGACGTAAAGCATGTTTTCTCTTCTGATAGCAAGTCGCTAATGAGTAGACCGGCATTTCTAAATCAAATGGATAATTGAAACTAGCCCTACCAAATGGTCTCACTCCATTATAATAAGGCCAGATATGCGCCTCTGGATAAATGGTAATTGAAGCATTTTCTTTAAGTTTACGGTGAATGCAGTCTAAGAAATTCTTCTTCGCTTCCACTGTACTTCCTAAAGGAATCGCTCCTAAATCTTGTACGAGTTTACCAATGCCACGAATATTGACCGTCTGAGAGCCAACGATCACATAATTCCTCTTGCGGTGAAGCAAGGAGTTAAAGGCGGCATCAGGAAGATAATTCGTATGATTGCCATAGATAAAGCAACCTTTTTTACCGCGTCTTTTAATCAGCTTTTTATTAACAACTTTATATCTAAAATATAATTTTAGGACTAACCAGACTAATGGTTTAGCGATGATGTAATATAAGAAATTAGCCCAACATCTCACGAAGATGTTATTTAAACGGAAATAGTTATATCTTTCATCAATCTTCTTTTCATCGAGATTGTTTGTACGTGAAAAATCATCATTCAACAAATCAGAATAATAAATTGTCTTGATTGGCGCTTCTTTCTTTTTACCCATTAAATCTTCCCGTTATAATAGTCTTCAAATAATTGAATCAACTGTTTATTGCACTTCTCTAAATTATAATCTTTCGCGGATTCCGCATATTTTCTTTCAAATTTCTTCTTTTCTTCAGGATGTTCATACCAATAATCGATCTGTTTAGCGAGGTCTTTATAATTCCCGTGTTTAAACACGCTATGTTCGGATAAAGCAAACTGACTAGTCGCACTTAAAGGTGAATCAGAGATGATCGGAACTGTGCCGCAAGCAAAACCTTCCATACAGGAAATCGCTTCAATTTCAATGTCAGAAGCCTGTACATAAATATCGCTATAATTGAGAATCTTTAATAATTCATCATGAGTGACGAAACCAATGAATGGTTCATTTTTAAGTTTTTTCTTTGCAAGTTTAGTAATCTTCTTTGTCCAAGTACCACGACCAAATAAGAATAATTTAATCTTGTCAGCGTATTTAGAAGCGGCACAAGCTTTAACCACTAAATCCTGTCTCTTTTCATGAGTGATACGTCCCACCATTGTGACGATGAAATAATCTTTATCCTCATCAGGACGAGTGACTGATATTTGACGGAAAGTATTACCAATGCCATTAGATATGACATGTAGTTGAGCAGTATAATGATGCTTTTTTAATTCATTAGCGATCATCTTACTTGGACAGTGAATATGTTCAAATTTATTAAAGAAAGCGTTTCGATAGATGATATAAATCAACCAGTTTACAAATTTAGACCAGCCTAGATGAAGTTGATATGTCGCATTTTCTGGTTGAATATGGAAAGCTGCGAAGGTCTTAATCCCTTGTTTATCACAGTATTTCTTCACTGCTCTTTCAAGAGGGAAATCCGCTAAAAAGTGCACTAAATCCGCCCCTTTTAATGCTTCAGCGATAATCTTCTTATCCACTTTACCAAAATAAAAGCCATTGCTTTTAAAGAAAAATCTCGCGATAGGAATAGAGCAAATTCTTGCCACTCCAGTTTCATAAACATTAGGCCAGCCATTACCAACACCAGTGATGACAGCCACTTCGTGCCCACATGCTTCAAGCTGCTTATAAAGATGACGCGCCGTCATCGTCGTGCCATTCGTGGTATTGCCAAAATAATCTACTACTAAAACAACTTTCATACTCGTTCTATTATAGAATACTATATTCTATTCATTCTTTGAAAGAAAAAATGTTCTCAATTCTTTACCTTTTAGGGTAAAATGTCTACTAAGAGGTACAAATATATGGAATTAAAAGGAAGTAGAACAGAACAAAATTTATTGACCGCTTTTGCCGGTGAATCTCAAGCGAGAAATAAGTACACTTATTATGCGAGCAAAGCGAAGAAAGAAGGGTATGAGCAAATCGCAGCTATTTTCGAAGAAACTGCGGGAAATGAAAAGGAGCACGCTGAACTTTGGTTTAAAGCTCTTCATGGAGGCAAAGTCCCCACTACTGAAGTCAATCTTCAAGATGCCGCTAATGGCGAGAATTATGAATGGACAGAAATGTATGCTGAATTTGCCAAGGTTGCCGATGAAGAAGGCTTCCATGAATTAGCAGAACAATTCCGTTTAGTTGGCGCCATTGAAAAAGAACACGAAAAGAGATATCTCAAGTTACTTGAGAATGTGAAAGGTCACAAAGTCTTCATCGCCCCTGATGTCGTCGTTTGGAAATGCCGCAATTGTGGCCACATTCACATCGGTAAAGAAGCCCCTGAAGAATGCCCTTGCTGCCATCATGCAAAGAGTTATTTTGAGCTCAGAGCGCAAAATTATTAATTATCATCATAATTTATCAATCTTTTCTTGATTTTGTTTTGAGTATTTAAGATAATATATAGGCAACTGGACCAGTGGTGTAGCGGTTAACATGTCTCCCTGTCACGGAGAAGATCGCGGGTTCGATTCCCGTCTGGTCCGCCAAAAAAGTTGCTAATGGCCCGATAGCTCAGTTGGTAGAGCAAGGGACTGAAAATCCCTGTGTCGCTGGTTCAATTCCTGCTTGGGCCACCAAAACAAAAAAAATATGACACAACTCAGTTGTGTCTTTTTTATTACATTATATTAGAAATATAATCTTCTAATTTATAAGCATCGCCATCGAATAGATAGGTATTTAATCCCACTACTTTTCCCGCTTTAATATTGTTCTCATTATCATCGATATATAAGGCATCTTGAGGGTCGATATTATATTTGTTAAATAGATGTTCATAAATTTCTTTATCCGGTTTGACGAGATGTAATGGTCCACTGATCACCCCACCATCAAAATAATCTAATAAAGACTTGATGTGGTCATATTTCGGACCTTCAAGAATAAACTGGGAACAAATATTGCTTAAATAATATAATTTACATCCTTTTTCTTTTAAAAAAGAAAGGACTTCATGAATACCTCCGATTGGGGTGATCTCTTCTAGCCATTTATCAAGAATATGACATCCGAGTTCATATAAGTGGCTAGGAAGGACATTTTTAAGATCTTTCTTCTCATCTTCAATCGTGATTTCATCAAGATCTAATCTCTTCCAGTAATAACGCGAAAAAAGCGTATCTGCAAGATATTCGGCATCTGGATGGTCATGCACTACTCTTCTCACCATTTTAATCGGTGAATAATCGAGAAGAACGTTTCCAATATCAAAAATAAAAGTATTCATCTTAATTATTTTAACTTGAGTTCCCGGATTTTTGAAAGGGGTTGATAAACTTATCAATTAAACAGTTTAAAAAAGCTATAAAATAGGCATT
>SVBE01000007.1 GCA_015059065.1 Erysipelotrichaceae bacterium
CTAAACCCTTCTCGAGAATTAGAAATATCGAAGCTTTTCTTTCTAATTTCTCCGTTTTGATCGATGATAGCAACAGTATGTTTAAACTTACTAACATCGATTCCAACATAAAAGTCCATAAGACCTCCTTTTCTAGCCGTATAAACCATATCAGCTTATCTTTTCGAATCATCTGTTAATGGAACGTCAAAGCGTTAATCAACCTATTAGCGATTAAAAGAAAAGCCGTATGCCTGAGTATAGAGACTGACAGTCGAAGCTGTACTTTTATATAGCAGGATAACGGCATATATTGATTATACTTGCTAGATAAAAAGAAAATCTAACCAAGTACATGGCTAGATTACATTATTTGCTAAACAGATACTTTTAATTTATACATAGATTATTTTCTAATAGAATGATTCTAGAGGAACAACATATAAATACTGCTATTAACTATATAAAAGCTAACAAGAAAGATATATTAAGCATCTGTTTCTTTTTGTTATGTTATATCACCTCTATATTGTTGTTTTTAGGCGGCGTGCAGGATCAAACTAAACCCACTGATTTATCTTTCCCAGTATTTCTACCGCTTACCATTATTGATGCTTTGTTATTCACCGGATTCATATTTTTTGAATATAAAGTATTTAAGATAAAATTTAATATACCTTTAATCATTGTTTTATCATCACTATTCTTTATCAATCTACTGGTGATTATTTTCATCCCGTTAGAGAAAACATTTGAATATGTATATCACGATAATCCTATGTCCACTTTAGTGACTATCACTAATGAATATAAGGTTATGTATATCTTATGTTTCTTATTGTTATTACTAAACATATACATATCATTCATATATCTACTCAACCATATACATTTTAAAAAGCAGTTTATGTGGCTATGTATAGCTGGTATAGCAATTGGATTCTTTATGCTTATATATTCATATATCAAAGAATGGGAGACATATAAGTTGTTCATTGAAAATATGTCCACGACTGTTAGAACATATAACCCAAGGAGTCTCACTAATAATCAGAATAGCTTCGCTGCTATTCTTTTAGGGGCGGCGTTCTGTTCATACGGATTATATGCTATTACTAACAAACACATATGTTGGATAATTGGATTATTCTTTTGTATCAATACATTCTTCCCAATGTCGAGGATATGTTTAACACTATCTATTATTCTTTCTTTAATGATATTTGCCTATAAGATGTTCGTGACTTATAAAGGAAATGAAAAGAGGAATAATATCGCTATCATATCAGTTGTTGGAACAATATTAACGTTACTCATCCTATACCTTTCAGTAAATGTCATCAGAAATTATATCGATAATGTTATCTTCACTAAAAATAGTTCACTTAGCTCCAGACTACCTCTAATTGAACTCACTTTAAATATGACAGAGGGTGTTCATTCCATATTTGGTAATGGGCATGGATATTTCAACACTGCGTTTTCTATTATGAATGGATCAGTTAAGATGCCACATAATCTATATGTTCAAACATACGGATCCCTTGGCATTGTTGGATTAGGCGCATTGATTGCGTTAATCATCTATGCTGTATATAGAATCGTTAGATTATATAAAGAAAATAAGGAAGCATCATTAATCTCCCTTATTGGTTTAGTTACTGTATTAATCTATTACATTGTCGAAGGATAATATAGCTATTTATGCTTATTGATCTCTTTTAACTCATTACGTGTTTTATCGTGTTGTTTAAAAAGTCCTCGGAACAATCTGAATGTCCAAGCGATAGGAATTAATATATGATGTTTGTACGCCCACGGATAAAGGATTTTATATTCTGTTACAGGCGGGAAGATACGAGAGAATATATATTTAAGCCTTCCTTTATTTTTAACACCTTTTTCAACCTTATTTCCTAATGTTCCGTACGTACTAGAAGAAGCAATATATAATAAGATGTCCTTCTCATTATCATCTAACTCTTTATTAGAGAACAATTTAATAGATAAAGAATTAATCTCTTTAGAGAATTCTAATAATTCTAATTTCTCTAATTCTTTATCAATATAATCAATATTTAATTTATTGTTTTTTATGAATACATAGCAATCAATTAAATTTCTAAGCCCGCATCCGGCATTTTGATAATGCTTATGCAAATGTGCAATGTAATAAATGTAAAAATCTTCATTAGATAAATAATGTTCGTGGTCACTTTTTATTGGAGATCGTTCTAATAAACCTTCATAATAAGGAACCAACAATTCAAATTCTTTTATGTGTTCAAACAAATAACGATGCATTTCAAAGTTATAAAAAGGGTCTTTCAAGTAAACATCATCTTTATCTACATCGTATGACTTAACTTTATACCCCCTATCCGCAAAGAACCGTTTTACTAATTCTTTTTTACTGTCATCAAAAAGGATATCGTTGTCCGCGAATTCCCTTGTCGCGGGATCAGGATAATAATCTTTGATGATGATGCCTTTTAAAGGCAGATAATCTATCTTGTTATCATTTAGGTATTTATATAATTCATTTCTCTCTTTATCAAAAAGCACTGTTTTACGGACATTTGATAAATATGCTTCTTCTAATCTTGGTAGATATTCTTTATTGATCTTTATACCTGTATCTACTATAGCCTTATATAACAATGCTGATAAAGAATGGAATTTAGAAAATTTGATGTAGAATGATAACTGTTTATCATCAATATCCATATCATCTAATTTCTCATTATTTAGATATGATGATAGTAGATGGATATAATCATATAGATATTTGTTAAATACTTCTTTATCCATAACATCTATTCGCCTAAATCAATCACTTTATCAAAAAGTTTATCATCATATTTATGATGTGATATCAATATGATAGTTCTATCACTTAAAGATAATATATTGTTCATCACTTTCTTTTCTGTTGATTCATCAAGAGATGCACTGCATTCGTCTAATAATAGGATTGGGGAAGAAGAATATATTGCTCTTGCAATCGCGATTCTTTCCATCTCTCCTAAAGATAATCCACTGCCTTTGACATTAAGGACTGTGTTTTCTTTATCATTTAATTTATTGATGAAATCATATGATTCAGATATATGTAATGAACTGTTGAATAACTGTTCATCAACATCATTATCATATAATGTGATCACATCTTTAATTCTACCTTCCATCAATAAATTATCTTGAGGGACATAGGCAAATAATCTTTCATATCTTTTAGATAATGGTTCACCGTTAATTAATATCTCTCCGTCATCAGGTTTAATTAAAGATAATAATAATTTAAATAAAGTAGTCTTTCCTCCCCCAGAATGACCTTTAATCAATATCTTGTCATTCTTATTAATTGTTAATGATAAATCTTTAATCGCTTCAACTTTATGATCATATTTATCAAGATATGAATATGAGATATGCTTTATCTCAATACTATTAAATTCACCTCGATAATATTGATCAATCTCACTCTTAGATAGATAAGATATATCATCATCTCTATCTATCATTATTCTCTCTCCAGATGCGATTAATGAATAATATCTTGGTATGATATTAGTGATATTCCCTAATGGTCCTGTTAACTGAGTTAATAAAGCGATTAAGGCGGTTAATAGACCAATAGTCATATTGTTATCAAGGATCGCTCTTCCGCAGAAGATAATGGCTAATATATAGAAAGAATAATAAACAACAATATATCCAATCGAGCAAGCGATAGAGAAGAGATTCCTCTTCATCCTCGCTTTCTTATAGTTAGATAAATTATCTTCATTCTTTTTAGAAAAGATATCTTCTTTAACAAAGCTATGAATGATAGATAAGCCCTGTAAAGATTCAAAGAAGAAGATCTTGACCTTACCGTCCTCTTCTTGCATCTTTTTATGATATAGCTTAAGTCTCTTTCTAAGTAGATAAGTAAGAAGGATTACAAATACGATAGAAGGTAATAAAGATAAACCAAATATTGGATATAGATAGATGATCGCCGCGATAGCAAGTACAAGCTGGACTACCATACGACATAAAGAAGGTAAGATGGAAAGAATGGATGATGATATCACTGATACATCACTAGTGAGTCTATGTATCCATTCTTCATCATGAATCTTTTTAATCTCACTGTAGTCTTTGGATAATATGGTTTTATATAGATTATCTTTTAATTTGTTCTCGATATCGACATAACAATATTCATAATAGATGCGATAGAAGATTTGTAGTCCTACAAGTAATAAAGCAATAGAAGACATCGCTATCACATAGATGATAAATAAATCATTATTCTTCTCTTCTAATGACGATATTAAAAAGCGAAGCATAAAAGAGAACGCTACTGTTAATGTCCCTAATATTATCTGAATAATAGAAAGAAGAACAATCTTTCTTTTATTGCCCTTGATATTATTAGAGATGAAATGTAGCACTTCTTTATTCTTCATTTAACTCTCCTCAGATGGAGTTTAGATAATAGATATTGTATCGGCATCCTGATATAGATGAAATTAGAGTAGAAGAACTTTCTCATCTTCTTGTCTTTATTTAGATTAATTACTCTTCCATCCTTCTTTCTAATTTCAATTAATTTACCTAATAATAAAGATCGATCAATCTTCTTATCAATAAAATAATTATAATCCCCTGCCGTAACGATAATATTATCTTTTATTTTAATAATGCGATGGAGGATATATTTATCATTATATTTATATAGAACGATATCACCTTTATGATATATATCAGTCTTTATGATATATAAGATATCCTCTCTTTGACGAATGAGAGGATACATCGAAAACCCTACATTCGTGAAATATAGTTCTCCGTCTTTATCTAATACATCTTCAAATTTACTTAATGGCATTGATCTCTCTTAATTTATTCACAAAATCATTCACTGATTGATTGATAAGGTCTTTATCTTCATCTGGATAAGAATTATAGAAATGAGATAATAATTCATCCATCGTTAAATCATTATCATCAAGGAGATGAACAATCTCACTTCCCGTTTCATTAAGCTTAATAATTCCATGGAATGATTTGCTCTCTTCTTCTACTGGGACTAGTATCTCCCCAGAAGAAGTCTTATGAATCAAAAAATTATTGTTCAGTCTCATATCTAATAATCCTTTCATATGTCATCTTCGCGGCATCTATATCCATATTGACATTAATATTATAGAAATTAATTTCTTCTAATATTATATCAATGATCTTAAGAGCCTTTTCTCTTTTATCTTTACCAGTTGGTAAATATATCTGAGATAAGAGATTAGTATATATATTGTCTTTATTATTTATCTTCTTATAACTATTCTCTATCCCCCGATTAAGGAATATCACAGTAGAAAGAGGGGCAGATATATTATTCCCCCTTCTTTCTTTCCCGTTCCACGGGGAAGAATAAATAACGATATCATCCCCTACTTCAAGTAAAGGCTTATCATCATTGATATAAATAAATTTATCTCCTAATAATTCAGATAATAATCTAGCATGTGTTGTTTTACCTGTACCACTTCTTGCTGCGAGAAGAAAAGCATAACCATTCACCATAAAAGAAGAAGAATGGAACACGACGATATTATGATCAACAAGGATATCTGCAATCTTTCTATATAAGGCTGATATCTCTTCATTAACATAAACCTTACCATCACTTTGATAAGTAGTTTCAGCTTTTAAATCATCCTCAGTTAATGTAATTAGATAATCCGCTTTAACATCATCATCCACAAGATAATCTTTACAGTATCTTTTAGTCGTCATATTAAAAGCATTTATCTCAAATACATATCTTACTAGTTTTATTTTGAAATTAACCATAACTATATGGGTCTATTATACATTTTTGTATAACTCTTGAGAATAACAACCCAATATTCACCCGTGGGAACATATAGTTCGGACGAAGAGTCATCTACATCCTCAGAAGAACAGGCAAGTTCTGAGATGGAGGTTGATAGTGATGATGAAACAGGGTGGAGTCCAATAATTTGGTTCTAGCAGTACAAGAGTTTTAGGAGGAATTGTACATGGGAGAAAAGAAAAAGAAGTTTATTATACCAGAAGCTGAACTGGTTGATTTCACAAATGATGACATCATCACAACTAGTGTTGGTACAGACCAATTACAATGGGGTGATGGTGGTGCCAATACGGATGATTTCTAGGAGGTAGTTTGAGATGAAAAGAAAATTATTATTAGGAATACTTCCAGTTTTAATGAGTTTGTCCGCATGTGGAGGTGCAAACCAAAAAGCAAATGATTATTTCCAAGAAGACGCTTTGCTTCATGAAGAAATCTTTGGATCTGTTGAGAGCGCAATAGAATCAAAAGCATTTCGCAACCTTGATCCAATTGGCCCAGCAGTTCCATTAATTGGTGTTCAACAACAAACATATACAGATTCAAGAGATTCTAAGCAATATCTTGCTGTTAGGTTTGTTGCTGTTGTCAATCTTCCAGATTTATCAACAACCATTAAATGGGATAGAGGTATATACGAAGATGATGGAGACTGTCATAAAGCATTTGATAAGCCATTAGTAGCTACAACGGTATATGAATCTATTTATGATGGTAGCAGTTTAGTCAACATTTCAGCTTATGAAGGGTATACACATTTTGCAACATATACAGTCAGAAAAATACCAACAAATAAGACAGGCTATTTTATCAAAGCATCATTAACTATTGGCAATGGCGAGCCTAGTAAGCAATATGCAACATCTGTTGATTTAACTAAGCAGGTTTCATTTAAGTTTAACACACCATATTCAGGATATTTCTTACAAGGAAAACGCGGTGAAGAACCAAACGCTACCACTTATGCTGACGACGGTGAAATCCCTGCTGGTAATCAAGCTCGTTTTACTACTTCTTTAGCAGCAAGTGACAACTTCTTTGTTGTTTATAATTATGAAGGTGCTACACCAGAAGAATCTAAATTTAAAATTCTTGGTTCTGAAATTTTAACTGGTAGTGAATACGCTAATATATTCTTTGAAGACACAGAAGGAACTAGTGCAAAGATTAATGTTAAAGCATCAAATGACTATGTCTTATATTTAGATAATAGTAATATCTTACAATCAGATGAAATACATACAACAGCTATCGCTTTACAACATGGCGGTGTTGCTTGTTCTTCTGCTGATTTATATCTCGGATTAGACGAAGATGCAACTTTTGAATTAACTGCAGTCACTACTCCAGCTGTGGTATCCGATAATGTAACTTGGGAATCTAGTGATACGAACGTTGTTACTGTTTCAAACGGAACAGTTGCTCGTGTTGGTGCAGGAACAGCAACGGTCACAGCAACATCTAATGGCCAAACAGCAACATGTGCTTTCACTGTACATAAAGTTTATGAAGGTGCAGTATATAGATCTGATGTTAAAGTTGGATCGTTTGATTTTGGCGAAGGTGCTGACAAAGGAGATTATACCGAATATGCCTCATTGGTAAGCACCGTTAATACTGATGACATTATTATAATGTATAAAAATGGCGTGCAAATTTATCCAGGTGCATCTAATTCGGATGGAAACCTAGAGTATAATAATGAACATTTATTAAGAGTAAAAGATGGCGGTGCCAACTTAAGCTTATACCTCAAAGACTATGGGTCAGGTTATGATACATGGTTTGATAATCCAGTATATACGATTAATAGATCTGCGAGCGGTGTCCGTACATTATGGTTCAAGTCAGCTACAAACGAATGGTGTGGAACCCCAGCCGTTTTTAAAGCTGGTGAATCATTCAGTGCTTATGATAAATGTGGCAACTTGTTAGAATATGGTCCAGACGAATGGTCGTTTGGAACAAAGGATTCTTACAAGTCCTACATTTCATATAATGATGGTGTTTATACCGCACTTAAAGATTTTGAAGTAGATGTTTATGTAAAGATTGACCAAAAAATCATATATTTCGGTACTCAGTATCCTTATTATTTCTTATCAGGTTCATTTAATTCATGGGCTTACCAAGATAGCAATTATAAATTGGTCATAACCGATAATGCTGAATATAAGTTAGCTTTTAGCGTTTCAAAATCAGAAACATTCAAAGTTACTTCTGATAGTGATTCGCCAACTTGGTACCCTGATGGTAAAGATAATAACTACTCAATTGACTCAGAAGGCAATTATATCATCTACTTTGACCCAAATAAAAGAACTGATCAAGGTTGGTATTATGATTATTTCTATGTGCAAAAAGTAGTTACAAGTAACTCATAATATCGTATTGAAAACAATTAAAAGGACCTCGCGTCGTTTGCGAAGTCCTTTTTATAATTTGTTTTTAGAGATTAATATGTTTGTTTGATTTATTCTGCAGGTGTTTCTGGGGCAACATATACATAATGACCTATTTTCTGTGCCCAATCAGCGCTTTCATCATACCAAACATAAAAACCATTTGTTGTGATATCGCTCAAACTAATATTGCTCGTTTGAATAGAATATGAATTCTTGCTGCCGTTAAAAATAATATAGTCATATGTGTTAAAATCTACATTGTCTAATTTGTAAACGGCTTGATCAAACTCATTATAGTGATCGACCGTCATAGCGATTCCTGGCCACTCTGCGTTCTTAACTTCAGGGTTTGCATCTGCTTTCCAGGCATACAAATTAACATTTGACCAGCC
The DNA here is from genome assembly GCA_015059065.1 of Erysipelotrichaceae bacterium. Lineage (GTDB taxonomy): Bacteria > Bacillota_I > Bacilli_A > RFN20 > CAG-826 > SIG220. The sequence continues at coordinate 8,664 of SVBE01000007.1, forward strand.
ATCTGAGTTAGTAAAGTAAACAGTAATTGAACTTGTAATAATAGGACCGCTTACATATAATTTATAACTTTTGTTCACATAGAATGTATGAGTCCCGCTTTCTAACGCGACATAAGATTTGCTACTACCACAATCTGGGAATTCGAGAATAACGTCATACCCTCTAATAAACGCAATTCTTTCGCCTTTTTCTAAAGGTATCTCATACTGGGCAATATTGTTGTCGGTATCTTCAACTTCAACAGAATAACTATCTAGATTTATTGATTTACCACCTTTGGTAGCGGATAAATCTGTTGGATAATCCAGCCACAACGCATAACTTACATAATCATATGTTTTAAACCATAACCCAAGATTTGATCCTCCGTTAACTATGTAACCCGATTCATTAATGTTTGCTCCTTCATCTGGAGTAATAGAAGCAGTTGATATTACATTGCCATCATATGAGAAAATCAATTGAGTGTTGGTCTTAGGAGAAATGTTAACGTTAAAATTCTTTAGATTATTATTACCAAAACCCCAAAATGGTAAAGGAATCGTGTTAGATGAGCTATCATTAGCCGTATACGTTAATGTAAATCCTGTTTCGACATCGATTTCACCACTGTTATTAAGATAAAAAACATAATCACGGGTTGTCCATGTTTTTATTTTCGTTGTAGACCCATCATCTTTAAAGAAATATGGATTGGTGCTAAGACAGTTAGAATCATAAACGATAAACTTAGATTCGCCTAATGTATTAACATCGTGATTATACACAAGATAGAAATTATCTTCAGAAGTGAGCGATGTTGTAAAACGAGCTACTTTACCATCTGGTAAAGGGTTAGTGTCATAGTCATCATCTTCACCCAACACTTCTCCTGGCTCACCACCTATTTGTCCTTTAAGGAAATAACCAGTCTGTTCAGCAGGGAATAAAAACTGTTTTGATTGGTCAACCAATGTTGCCAACATGTCAGTTTTAACGCCATTAAGAGTTAAATACGCGTTTAAAAAATAATCTTTGTAAGTAGTTTTGGGGATATTAAGTATTGTATAAGCCAAGAAATGAGTATAGCCAGACGCCTCTGCTAAACCTTGTTCTTCGTCGAATGCAGACATATCGTACTCAACGTTGTTGTTGTAAACACTAGTATAAGCTTTTGTGCACTCGATTACTGCTTTTTCTTGTCCGTTTACCACAAACACATCACCGTCTTCATCATACATTCTTCTAGTCCAAGAAGCGGACGTAGATGTTAAATCAGTTAATTTAACAGCAGCAATAAACCTAAGAGAAATTTTACCATCTGCTTCTTTTGTTTGAACACCAATTGTCGGAACGCCTGGATACCCTGGATTGATTGCATTCTTACGAACCTTCTTTAATCCGTCTTGGATGTTGCCAAAAATTTCTTCATGGGCTAATGTGTCTTCGTGGAATAATCCGTTTTCGACTTGTGGTTGGGCTCCTGCGCAAGATCCTAAGAGCATTAAAGCAGGAACCAAAGTTAATAATAATTTCTTCATATATTTTCTCCTACTTATTCTCCAAATGTCTCACCGTCTTCGTCAGTCCAACCGGCGTTACCTTGAGCTTCAGCTAAACCTGACCCCGTTATAATGTCATCGTTTTTAAAATCGAATATTTCTAATTCTGGTTTTAAAAACTTCTTTTTCTTTTCCTCCATGATTAAGATTTTCCTCCATGTTAATCTGGCCATCGGATTGAGCCCCATCCACTGTCGCTATCTTTCTCAACAGCGTAATATGTTGCTGTTACCGTTAGGTCTGAGGTTACCGATGAACAATCCTTATCCCATCCTTTAAATGTATAAGAGACAGTATCAGTTCCCTCTCTTGTAGGTGTGTCGCCTACATATATTGCATTACCGCCTTCACCAACATCCGTTTCATATAACGTAGTTCCATCATAGTTTTGGAAAGTTACATGATATGCTACTGGTGTTGACTCACTCGAATCCTCTGTGTAGGAACTATATGTTCGCTCGGGGTCTGAAGAACTGATTTCTTCGACTGAGGATTCCTCTTCCTCACTTGAAGAGATAGGTTCATCGGAAGAATATTCAATTTCACTAGAACTTGACGTTTCTATGCTGAATTCTTCCCCTTCATCAGAGCTTATAGTCTCTATCGATGATTGAGTGGACATATTCGTTGTCGTGTTACTGGTAGTAGATAATTCACTAGAAGTAGTATTACCACTACCACAGGATGCTAAAGAAAATATTGCGAACAAAACAAAAGTAACGCTTAAAGCTTTTTTCACTTCTTTCCCCCAATCCTGTTTCTTATCATGACACGAATATGCATGTGCGTTGCACTATTAATATATATTATATTATTACAAATCTAGGAAAAATAGGAAAAAATAATAAATGTAGTATAAATAATCAATCTACTCTTTGTTTTTGCCAAGTAAATAAGCGTATGCTAATGCAGGTATACGATATAATTTAGTACCATTTCTATCAAATAGACCAAAATCATCAACTTCTTTGCTAACTACATATCCTGGCACATCTTTCATGCCATAGACGATAATACCGTCACTATCCTTGATATGAGCCTTGTGTCGATATTTAGCCTCAACATACTGGATATCTCTACCATTTTCCTGGATAATAATATCAATCTCTTGCCCTTTGTCATTCCTAATATAACCGACATTATATAATTCGTTATCAACCGATAAGAAATAATCTCTCGTGTGTTTTAATGATACGGTTTCAATAGCCATACCAAGTTCATTATCATCGGTAACGATATCGTTAATGCGTGTTACTGCACATCTAACACCATAATCAGATATGTATATTTTTCTTTTTGGTTTCAACGCTTTTTTGCCACTAGCGTCAAGCTGATCAGAGATATAGATGAGATTAGCTTTTTCTAAAGCATCGATATAAAGGTTGCATGTGCTTCGATCAATACCAATGCTACTAGAAATAGTCTCAATCTTTATAATGTCGCCACTATGATAACAGAAATAGGCGTAGAGATTAGCCAAAGCATCAACATCTCTAATAGGATGGGAACTAGGAATATCCTGTCGAATAGCTTTGCTCACCACTTGATCACGGATAAGACGAGAAACATAATTATAGTCCTCGCTCAAAGCATATTCTGGAAATCCGCCTAAACGAAGATAGCGATAAAACTCACTATTAAGAGTGGCTATATTGTTATAAATCATCGTTTGTTCATCAAGAGGCAAAGCATGAAGTTTGAATACATCAACATTAGGAAGATTTAAATGTTTGCCATTAATTTCACAAAATTCATAGAAAGAAAAAGTCGGTATTTTGATCGTCAAAAATCTGGCAGCCCCAGATTCACCGCTATCTCTTTCAATTTCTACAGAAGAAGAGCCACTAATCATTACTAAGCATTTCTTATTGAGGTCATATATCTCTTTGACATAACTTTTCCAAGTCTTATCTTTTTGAGCCTCATCAATGAATAGATAATAATCTTGATCTGGATAGACAAACTTTTGATACACCCTCACCACTTCTTTGATGGTTACATTATCGTTTGGAAAATCATCAAGGGTGTAAAACAATATTCTCGATGGCTTAACTCCTTCGCTTAATAATTCATCAATTATTTGAAACATAATAGTTGATTTACCAACACGTCTAGGACCAGAAAGAACAGGGAAGCGTCTAATCTTATTAAAGAAAACATACTTCACTCTTTTATATTCATTACGCTTAAAAGATGGAGCTAGTTCTGTATCAACTTTGCCAGTAATCCACCACCTATTTTGCTCCTGAATATTTCTTAATATTAATTGTTCTTCATTCATCACCATTGGATCCCGCCTCTAGCACTTTAATTGTAATTTAATAGAGAAAGAAATCAAGGAAAATGTAGATTATATTCAGCATTTTATATATGGAAAATGTAGATTACATTCCACATTTTCTAATAATGATATCTTTCTCTTTGCTTTTTGATGACATCTGTATGGATAATCGCAGATGACACTAATCCGACAAATACACCAGTGATGATCGCAGATAAACCAATCACAGGAAGATATAAAACAACATATGATGTTCCTAAATATATCATCGCTACTAATATTTGACCGATGACATGGGCTAATGCACCTAATACAGATACGCCTATAATAGAAAACTTCCTAATTAATAAATAAAAGATAATCATTACTAATAAGGATAAGAACGCACCTGATAGAGACATTAAAAAGCCATATGACATAAATGTCCCTCTCACTAGTCCCACTACTACGACACGGATAAGATTAACGATAATCGCATCTAATATCCCTAGTTCATATAGAGTCACTAGTATCACAATATTCGCGAGGCCTAATTTGATACCAGGAATGCCGATAGAAGGGATGAATGATTCTAATATGGCTATCACTACTGCTCCCGCGGTTAAAACGCCTAATAAGGCAATCTTATGAACGTTAAAAGTTGATGACTTCTTATTTTCTTCCATCATCCTAACTCCACATCATAATTAGACTGTCCTTCTATCACGATATATACCGCGTTATACGCGCATATAATCGGATGATTAGACTCTTTTATATACCCCATCTTTACACAGTCTTGATGAGGGCAGTTTGATTCGATAATCGCGATCGCCCCATCTTTGCTGTGGACATGTACTTCACCTTTAAGACCTTTGATATAAAAGTCCTTCTCTTCATTACGAGATAAATCAACTTTCTCTACCACATTATTCTGTACTGATATACTGGCAACTAAATTAGTTCTATTCGCATTGACATTGATAATAACTAAAGAAACAACTGTAATGAGAAGCAAAGAAACAACAAGGATGATATCATTACGTAATTTCTTCTTATCCATGATAAAGTTCTAACCATTCATTGCAGTAGATGACTTGTCTATTACGTACCACGACAGTTTTTACATTCTGTTTCTTTTCTATTTCTTTGATTTCATCCACTGTATTCATCATCATCGATGTGGATAATGCGTCTCCAATATAGCCTAAAGAAGATACCACTATTACTGCGTCATTAATATTGATCGCTGATCCATCAAGAGGATTGATGATATGGGAATAAGTAATATCCCCAATCTTCACCCCTTGGACGGATTTAGATGAGGTGGTGATAAAACAATTTTGTAATTTGATATAGGCATTATCTAAATCAGATATCTTTACTGTAAAATATCCATCACTAGTATCTTTCTTACCTAATAAGATAGAAGAGAATCCGGCATTGATTAAATATTTCTCAATATGTTTATTAGATAGATATTCTTTTATCTTATCTAAGGAATAGCCTTTCACTATTCCTCCTAAATCAATCTCCGCTTCTCCTTTTTTAGAGATGATATAATCATCATCAAATATTAATGAAGAATTATTAATCTTCTCTAATTCACTATTAATCACATCAGTTGATAATAATTCATTCTTTCCTAATGCTTCTTTCCATTTCTTCGAAAGAGAGCCACATAAAGGATTAAAATATGTCGCGCCTAAGTTAGAGACATCCACTGATGTTTTTAATAAATCATATAACTCTTGTTCTACTTTAATAGGAGAAGTAGATATATTCCTAATAGTGATTCCTTCTCTAACGTTATAGTTATCAGACACCCTATCGTAATAAAGTAAGATATCTCTAATATCATCTAAATTAGATTGATCCCCTTCATATAACTGAGATATCACTGTCGTATCAAAACAAAAAATCCTGTTCTCAATAGGGACTCTATTAACGGAACAAGATGTTAAGGTTGTAATTAATAATATTGGGAATAATTTCTTGCTCATATTATAGATGGGCTTTTATTTTACTACCATCCTCGTTTGGATGAGAATCAAGATATTCTAAAATCGGTTTAAAGTTATTATCTTCTTTGCCAGGTTTACATTTTCTTAAATTAGTTTCTTCACCTTTAATGATCGCTTCTGCCATATCATGACAACCCGCATAGCCACATGAACCGCAGTTATAATTAGGAAGTCTTTTTGCCACTTCTTCAATTCTTTCATCTTCTTTTACATGTAATACCTTCGCGGCAATCGCGAGTCCTAAACCTAAAAGAAGTCCTAAACCTAATAAGATAAGTATCGCCCATAATATTTCCATAATTATTCACTCTCCTTATCTCGATTAAATTGACAGGTATGATTGCTGCATGATGCACATTTTTCTTCACTAGCGACAATATCTTCACATCCTTTAGGAACAGGTGTTCTACGATATATCACAAAAGAAACCATAAAGATGATAAGTAATCCGACAAGAATAGATATCGCAATAATTAAATAACCGGTCTGACTCATAATTATTTAATCACTCCCGTAAATAATCCTTGTAAGCCCATCATGGCAATCGCCATAATCGCGGCAGTAATAAGTGCAATTGGTAAACCTTTAAAGGCTTTAGGAGTATTCGCACTTTCTAGTCTCACTCTAATACAAGAGAAAGTGACGATGATAAGAAGGAAGCCAATTGATGTCCCTAAGCCGTTTGCAATGGCTTGAAGGAAATCAAGTCCTTGATCTGTATTACCTTGAGCAACACCTAAAACCGCACAGTTAGTAGTGATAAGCGGTAAATAAATACCTAAAGACTTATATAAAGAAGGAGAATATTTCTTAATGAAAAGACCCACTAATTGGACTAAAGAAGCAATCACTAAGATATAAGCCACTGTATCTAAGAATGGAATACCAGCAGGAACAAGAATGAAATGATATAAAGGCCAACAGATTAAAGTCGCTAAAAGAATAACAAAGACAACGGCAATACCCATGCCTAAAGAAGACTTCACCTTCTTAGAAACACCTAAGAATGGACAGATGCCGTAGAAACGCGAAAGGACAACGTTATCAATTAACATTGAAGAAACAATCGCAAGAAGGAAAGAAACAATGCCTTGCATCACCATTATTTGTTACCTCCATTAGCCTCAGCAGCTTTTAATTTTGCCTCTTGAGCTTTTCTAATCTTTTCTTTTTTATCCATCGCGAATTTATATTCCGCTTTTCTATTCTTAATAAAGGCAATCACTGCAAGGATAAGAGCAAAGACGATAAAGGCCCCAACAGGAGTTTGGAATAAAGATATCTCATATCCTTTAGGAATGATTTGTAATTTAACAGCAGGGATAAAGGTAAAGATCGTCCCAAAAGAGAAACCACCTGTACCTAAAAATTCTCTAAATATCGCCATTAACATGATCGCTAAGGTATAACCAACACCCATGCCTAAAGCATCGATGAAGGAATCAAAGACATTATTTTTAGATGCATATGCTTCTGCTCTACCAAGAACGATACAGTTAACAACGATTAAAGAGATAAATACACCTAATGTGGAATATAGTTCTGGTAAAAAAGCATTGGTGAACATCTTCACCATTGTGACAAATGTGGCAATGATGACGATATAAGAAGGGGTTCTAATCTCTTCTGGTATTAATTTTCTTAATAAAGAGACTAAGACATTAGAACAGATTAAAACCACTGTAAATAATAAGCCCATACCAATCGCCGCTTCTAAGGTCTTGGTTGTCGCTAAAGCAGGACAAGTACCTAAGATAGAGACAAACAAAGGATTCTCAATGAATAAACCCTTGAGGAAATTAGCCTTAGTATAACCTTTTTCTCTTTTGATCTTATCAGTCATACATCGTCTCTCCTACTGCTTCTGTCGCTTCGTTAACCATGTCTCTCACAAGCTTCGCTCCGTATGTCGCTCCACAGCTCACATCGCTTAAATCTCTTTCCCCTGCATTAAGAGGAATGATATAGTTATCCACTAATGTGGTCGCATATGTCTGTTCATTAGTGACAATGGATAAACCTTTAAAGACTTGGCTACTACCTGTAAAGCCCACCATTAAAGATATTTTGCCGTACATATTACTACCACTGGTTCTAAAGACTTGGCCAACTAATTCGTCACCCTTTTTCACCTCATAATAATATTGGACATATTTATAAGTATTAGATAAAGATTTCTCTTCACTGACAGTGATGTTATCACCATATATCGCAGTGATACCTTGATTGATCTTATTCTTCTCATTTTGGATGATTCTATCTTTAGTGATCATATTGGTGAGACCGATGATACCACCTGCGACTGCAGCGATGCATCCTAAAGTGATCGCGGTGATCATATAATGTTTCTTAGTTTTATCCATTATAGACACCTCCAAAATAGATGCATAAGAAGAGGATTAAAGCAGGTATTACCACTAGACATACCATACCGATAATCTTCTTTCTTGTATACCTCGATGATGACCATTCATAATGGTCTAACACGCAGGCTAACATATTGGCGATTAAGATGGAGAAACCCACACCTTCTGGAAGAGCGGCTAAAAATCTAATAAATACTGTGGATATCGCGGCAATCATTCCAAACATCACCCTGGAAGGTGGATTGATTGGAGAAGTGACTGGATCAGTAAGCATAAATACCGCGCCAAAGAGAACACCACCAGAGAATAAAGAATATAAAGTGAACATCCATGGGTTCACATTGTTGTTCTTGCCATATACGCTTAAACCAACGATTAAAGATAATAAAGTAAACGTTCCTAAATAAGAAAGAATGATGCGGTAATCCGCGCTTCTTCTAATTAATAGATAAACCATACCGACTAAGATAGTAATCTTATATACTTCACCAAGCGTACCAGGAATTCTTCCTAAGAATAAATCTCCTAAGGAATAATAATCCATATTGCTCACAAAATTATCTAAAGTAGAAGATAAGCCACCTGATAACATTGATGGTCCTGCTACTGCATCAGGCGCATTATAGAACCAAGTTGGAACATATTTAACATATTGACTACCAAAGCAAAGCTTCGCGAATAACATACCAACCACTGCGGGGTTAAAGATATTGCTACCAAGTCCACCGAAGACGAGCTTACCAAAGACGATACCCACTAACGCTCCAATGATAACCGCATATATAGGCGCGCCGGCTGGCATCACTAAAGTGAATATCGTCGCCGTAATAGAAGCGCTTAATACATTATTTCGATTAAAATGATGATCCTTATATGCATATTTAAACCACTCTTTAAACGTTCTCTTCTCTCCATCCTTTGGAGGCATATTACGTAAGCCCACATAGATGAATTCAGAAAGAATCATTATAGATAAAGATATCGCATAGAAGATAAGCGTGTTGATTGGATAGACGACAAAGGAAAAGATTAATGTCGGGAATAATGCAATCAAGACATCAAGCATCATTCTACTAACATCCGCTTTTTTTCTTAGATGTGGGGAATTCTCTTTTACTATCGTCATAACTTCGCCATGATCTTCGCTTTCCTGATAAAATCAGTAACATTTATCTTTGAGGTACATGTATAGGAACATAGACCGCATTCAATACATTTAAGAGGATTGAGCTTCTTCACTCTTTCTTTATCCATCGCTTTCACCGCATTCATAATCTGCACTGGTTCTAGATGGGTTGGACAAGCTAAAACACATGAACCACATCTGACACATGGTTCTTCATGATATTCAGTCTTATCTAAGACGATGATGGATGTCACAGTTTTCGAGATGATAACATCATCATTAGGAACAGAAGCCCCCATCATCGGTCCACCTAAGATGAACACTTTTTCTTTATCTGGATTTTTATATCCGCCACATAATGGAATTAATTCTTTAATCGATGTACCCACACGAACTCTGAAGTTCTTTGGATAATTGATGCCATCCCCAGTGATAGTGATATTTCTTTTAATGACTGGCATGTTATATTTAACAGCCTTATATAGACCAACTATGGTAGAGACATTGAAATTGATAATTCCTCTATTAGATGGGAGTTCACCTTGGTTGAGCTTGATACCAGTGGCATTCTTAATCATCTCCACTTCCCAACCTTGTGGATAATAATTGCCCACTAAACAGAGTTCAATACCTGAACCAGCGTATTCTTTTATCACTTGGTCATAGACCATCTTGATATCATGATATTTCTTTTTAATACAAATCTTCGCGTGTTTGCAGTTAAAAGCCTGCATCACATATTTAATGCCGTCCATAATGCGATATGGATATTCAAGCATCAATCTATGGTCTGCTGTAATATATGGTTCACATTCGATACCATTGATTAAAATCATATCGATTGGTTTATCCGTTTGTAATTTGATATAGGTTGGGAAAGAAGAACCACCTAAGCCCACTAAGGCGCAGTCTTTGATAATCTGTGTTATCTCTTCTTTAGATAATGAGGCAATCTCTTCTGGTGTTCTTGTTCTCACAGATGGGTCATATGTTTCTTGAAAATCATTTTCAATCTTCATGAAATCGACGAGCTTGCCGTTACGATGATAATGCTTTTCAAGTCCAATATATGTTCCAGAACAAGGCGCGTGAATAGGTTGGTCAAAGAATGGTCCATGACGCACCCCAATCTTTTGACAGCAATTGACATGTTCACCTTCTTTAATAAGGATATCCGCGGATGCACATCTTGCATTTGTCACAGGACAAAAAAGATATTTGGGATCCACATATCTAATAGAAGGTAATAAACTAGTCAGATTTTTGCTATCTTCAATATATCTAGTTTTAGATATCATACCTAATTATTGTAGCACAGTTATTTTATAAATAAATAAAAGGGTTAAAGAATTATCTTTCGTCTAATATCAAGAGTCTCTATGTAATATTTCTTTCTTATATCGCTCATCACCTCAATACCCATATAGGAAGAAGGGATGCTATTAATAAAATCCACTATTTCATCAAACTTTTGGTAGACGAGTTCTTTGACTCTTAAGATTGCATCTTCTAAGTCTTTGTTTTTTATTTTTACAATGTCTTCATTACGGATGGATTTGTCGTTGTCGTCATCATAAGCAGTAATGCCGTTCAACGCACTGCTTAGAAGTTTGTTTTCGTCACTCAACGTATATGCTAATTGTTCATCGCCTTTTTTGCTATAAAAGCAATTGCCACAATCATAGATTGGAGCGAGTCTGTAGGAATTATCTAATTTGTTTTTGATAACTCCCCAGTTGTCTTCGTTACGGTCGTTATTGTTGATTAGCATATCAATTAGAACAACATCCCAGAATCTTTGTTTAGCATTAGGTATCTTGCTCAAGATTGTATTGTGATCAAGCTGATAAATAATATCGTTGATGTTGGACGCCGATTGAGACATCTCTTCATCGCGATGGCTCATAATATCTGGATTTGTATCATTTCTTAATGCTGTATATGGGATCAATAATTCGTTCTTATCATCTTTGATGAAATCTTTGCAGGCACAGACCACTTTATATCTTTTCCCATCAAAACAAACACCTAACTTAGTTTCATGAACATCATATCCAAGGATGCGGTAGATGTTGCTACCAATATATTCACTGAGTGGAGAGGTTACATATGATAACCCTTTTATGTTATTCATTCCGTTTGTATTTTTTGGGAATTTCAAAAACCAGAAATCACCATTATAAATAATTCCCTTCTTCTCACCCGCTCTTCCACCATATTCGAGGTTTCTTGGGCTGAGTTCACAATTTGTAAAATCTATCATTTCAATCATATGCCGTACCTCTTATTTAATTTCTTCCACTCATTCTCTCTCATTCGATGATGGGCAACTTCTTTTTTTGCTCTAACGTCAATCGCATCTACGATATTGGAAAATAGTTCGTAGTCGTTTAGCATATCAGCTTTTTCTGCATCGTTAACAAGGTTTTGAATAACCTTTGGAAGCTCAAAATCTATCTCCACTTCATTATTTATGAAATGGTAGACTCTATGCTTATATATATCTTCAATAATCAAAGAAGTAATATAAGCATTAACGTTATCAACCTCATTAATCTTTTGCATAAGGAGTTTGTTGTCTTTCCTTATCCTTATTTTTAAAGTCTTATAATTATCTTTTATGAAGCTATTAATATATTTCTGCTGGTCAAACATAAAGAGCCTTTCTAACCCAAGAATAAGACATTTGGGGGCAAATGTAAATATCGCAAGAGTGCCTCCTGAATTATCTAAAGCAAATCTATAAAATTTAATATGGTTTGTTTAATGTCATTGATGTCCTTATCAATCCATCTTGAGGCTGGTTTAGAGGCTTCTTCAATAAAAGTTCTGTTGCCTAACGCAGCTTCAACAGCGTTCCTTAAATCAATTATATTTTTTGGCTTCTTTTTTGAATTAGTAAAAAACAAATCTAAGATATCAAACACTTTCTTTGGTGATATTTTGCATTCTTCAATTAAAAAATAAAAATCATAGATATCTTTATATCTGGTTGAGATTGCCCCTAGACGAGCCAATGAAATCAATTTTTCAGCGAATATTTGTTCTGGTGGATTGGCTTTAATAGAAACACCTTTGTCATTTGAAGAAAAGCAAAACACCATTTTCTCTTGTTCAATAGCGGTATAAGAATGCACTCCGATATCAAGTTTGATTCTTAAACTATTTTTGTATTTATCTTTTATAAGAAGATGAACCCTCACCCCTCGATAATCTTCCTGATGCAAATTTTCAATATTGCCTTCTATCGATATCAAAAGCCCGTCGTTCACTTTATTCATGTTGCTTATAAAAGCTTTAATCGATTCTTCTTCAATAGAGTATCTAATTAAATCAAAATCTATATCTTGGGTTACTCTTCTATCGCTTTTAGAGAGGTTGTATATTACAATACCTCCTTTTAGTGTGACGCGCTCAGCCATCTCTGAAGAGGATATTTTCTTTATAACTATTTCTTCGGCAACTAAATTACGAGCATCTTTCAGTTCATATCCGTACGACATTTTCTCTTTGACCAATTCTTTAAGATTCATTTTTAGATCGCCTCCTTTATCTTTTTCTGTAATGACTCGCCGTTCTTAAATTTTTCTAGATATTTATTAATCTTATAAAAATCCAATTTATCCTTAATTTTTCTAAAAGAATTAATCACTTCATAATATAGTTCAGGAGGATATTTTTCTCTTAGTCTTATTAACTCGATCAACATTCTTTCTAAATCATAAATTGCAATATAACTATTTCCATACCTCATTTTCTTTTTCCCAACAGAAAAGAAGGAAGAATCTTGGTAAGACTGTACAACATCATTTCTCCTAATTGGGAAACTGTGCTGCTCTGACACTAAATGAAACTTATTTGGAATAATGTCAGTTAGTCCATAAATATAAAAAGCTGATAAACCAGTTAAGATTGTTTGTGGATATTTTTTACAGATATATTCTTCGTCTATAAATGGCTCCGGATCACTGCTATATAATCCATGTTCAAGGCAAAAAAGGTCTCCTTTAGAAATTTTATTTCTAATAGAGTACTGTGTCTCCCCATTCTTAAACAATTCTTTAGCGCTATATATCATATTAATAATTTATATTTTTCTAGGTCTTTTGTCAATAAATACCTAGTTTTATATAAATATTTATGTATATTGTCTTTTTTAGAATATAAATATATCTTTAGATATAAAAAAAGCGCCGCAGCGCTTTTTCTCTAAATTTTTTTCTATCACTATTCCTGGAACATTGGAGTGGACAAATATCTTTCACCAGTGTCTGGCAAGATTACCACAATTGTTTTGCCAGCATTTTCTTCTCTTTGCGCTAATTTGATAGCCGCTTTAATAGCAGCGCCGCTAGAAATACCAACTAACAATCCTTCTGTTCTTGCGGATTCTTTGCCCATTTCCATCGCTTCTTCATTACCGATTGTGATAATTTCATCGTAGATGGATGTATCTAGTGTTTGAGGAACAAATCCCGCACCGATACCTTGAATCTTATGTGGACCTGGTGTGCCTTTAGATAAAACTGGGGAAGTTTCTGGTTCAACTGCCACTACTTTAATGCTTGGTTTGTTTTCTTTTAAATATTTACCCGTACCCGATAAAGTACCGCCTGTACCTACGCCTGCTACTAGGTAGTCAATATTACCATCTAAATCTTTGAAAATTTCTGGACCAGTTGTTAAATAGTGGATATTTGGGTTAGCCATATTGGTGAACTGTGAAGGAATAAAGGAATTAGGAATTTCTTTAGCGAGTTCTTCCGCTTTTGCAATTGCGCCTTTCATGCCTTTACTACCATCAGTTAAAACGAGTTCGGCCCCATATGCTTTCATCAAGTTTCTTCTTTCTATCGACATCGTCTCTGGCATGCAGATGATAATTCTCATCCCTTTAGAGGCTACCACCATAGCTAAACCAATACCAGTGTTGCCACTTGTTGGTTCAATTAAAACTGTATCTTTATTGATTAAGCCTTCTTTTTCCGCTTTTTCAATCATGGCTTTAGCAATACGGTCTTTCACGCTTCCACCTGGATTAAAATATTCAACTTTAGCAATAATTCTTGCTTTTAAATCATATTTATTCTCAATGTTCTTGAGTTCAACGAGAGGAGTGCCTCCAATCGTATCAATAATTCTTTCATATACTTTCATATTAGTTGCCTCTATATTTTGATTATAATCAATAAGATGATAAGAGAAAGCGATTTGACTATTTTTTTATCATTATTAATTTGTAATAATTGTCGCTTTCAGTGAGTTCGATAGGTTTGAAATATTTAAGGAAGGGAATCATCTCTTCTTCTGGTGTCTTTAATCTACGCGATATCCCCATCGCCTGTTGCTTATGATGCGCGTTTAATTTATTTCTACCAATATCATGTGCGATCACTAATAAGCCATCATCTTTTAATAATTGGTCGGTCTTCTCTACAAATCCTTCAACATCAAGAAAATGAGGGAAAGCATCAAAGCACACGATTGCATCAAATGGTTCCACGTTAAATTCGTAATAATCCTGATTGATAAAAGTAACACGTGGATCATTTACTTTTTCTTTAGCAAGTCTAATCATCTCGCTAGATAAATCTAAAGCGATCACTTCTCCGTTATTTCTATCCGCGAGCTTTTTCGAGATGATGCCTTTACCACATGCAAGGTCAAGAATTCTCTTACATGTAGAAAAGTACATAGAATCTAATAACTCGTCGATTAAAGAAGTGTCATCATGGACATAATTAATCGCGATTTCATCAAAGAATTGTTTTACGTTTTCGTTCATTATTCGTTTACGATACTTTTAAGATCAACTTTCTTATAGCCACCCATCCCATATTGATGCGCTTTGATATCATTATACATTTCTGCACCTAAGAGTTTGTCAGTTATTTCATTCATCTTCTCATCTAAATTCACCTCGAAAGAAGAATGAGCAACAGAAGCTACATAATAAGTGGACATAAGTTGAATTTCTAAATTTGAATAATAAGCATTATATGGCATTAGTTGATAAGTCTCACCAGTCGTGAACGCTTTTAAAGCATCATATTTAGCTTGATTACCTTCTTTTTTGTAATCAGCGATGAAGCCGTTGATACCCGCTGTATCCATGAAGATGTGGTCTGGATTAGCGGCTTGTAATTTTTCCATATCTAATGTTACTTGACCTTTAGAGATGACCTTACCGTCTTTATCTTTGAATTCCATATCGTCGATCGCGGATTTCACTTTCGCATATTTAAACACTGGGAAGCCGAGGAAAGAACCATACATGCTAGTTTGACCCCAGTTACCAATGCCACCAGCATAATAAGTATCCGCAGTTAAAGTTAAATCTTTGAAATCATCTGCACAATCTTCAATATAGCTGGTGAGTTGATGCGCTCTTTCATTTTTATCAAATAACAAACCTAAAGCGAGGAAGGAATTCATTGTCACTGTATCAAAGACACCATCTGGTCCTTGTTTTAAACCAAAGACTGGAACATTGATCGTCTTTTGTAATTCATCATTCGCGTCCGCAGATAAGAAAGAGACGACGACATCTGGTTTAGCCGCGGCTATTTTCTCCGCATCCGCTACCTGAGCCATTGGGCCACCCTTACCGATAATTGGTAAGTTCTTAAATGTTTCATATCCTGCCATATAGTACGGTCTAAGAGCTTGACCAACACCGAATGTTGTCCCACTATCAATCTCTTCCACACCGACGAGTTTATTTAAATCGCCGATATACGAATAATAACGAAGAGCGCCCGCGCCGATACAAACTACACGGTTAGTCTTACCTTTGACGATTTCGACATTTCTGCCTTGTCCATCAAGAATAACCACTCTTTCTGGTTCTGGATTGTTGCTACCACATCCCACTAAGAATGGGATTAATAGCACTGTTAATAAAGATTTACTTTTCATATGTTATAAACTCTCCTTTTTCTGTTTTGTTTATATGTGATTTGACGTTATAAACTTCGTCAATAATCGCTTCTTTTATTTCATTTTTATTGCAAATCGCGAATATTTTGCCGTTTTTCATGAATATAAATCGATCCCCGATTTCTAAAGCTTGATTGATATCATGCATAGATACTAAGAAGCTCTTGTTATTCTTCTTTTCTTTCTTGATGATATCGAGTACTCTCAGCTGCGCGTTGATATCAAGGTTATTAGTCGGTTCATCAAATATCAATAATTTGCTCTGTTGAATTAAGCCTCTCACCAGAGATACAATCTGTCTTTCTCCACCAGATATTTGATTAGTTTGTTTATCTCTTAACTCCTCTAATCCAAACTGTGATAAATATTCATTCGTGAGTTTGATATCTTCTCTTGTTGGATAGATTTTGTAATATGGTAATCGTCCAAGTAACACCGTATCATAAACTGTTAAATCATTACCCGCGATGAGTTGAGGAACATAAGAGATATAACTCGCTTTCTCTTTGGCTTTTAACTCTTTAACATCGATATCGTTATAGCTGATATAACCTGCCTTTGGTTTGTTGTTACCAAGGAGCAAAGATAATAAGGTTGTCTTGCCGACTCCATTAGGGCCAAGAAGGATGACACACTCCCCTTCTTTAACATCAAAAGTGACATCATCTAAAACGAGTTTGTTTTTAAGATAGTAGAAAGAGACATTATTAACTTTAAGCATGTTTCTTCCTCCCCATTAATAAGATGATGATGAATATAGGCGCGCCTAATATAGACGTAATCGCTCCTACAGGTAGAGAGAAGCCACTTAATAAAATGCGCGAGATGATATCGCTGAACAGTAAAACAACTGCCCCCATTAAAGAAGAACTAATAATCAAAAATCTATGATCATTACCAACAAGCTTTCGCATTACTTGAGGAACGATTAAGCCAATAAAACCAATAATGCCCACTAAAGAGACACATACCGCTGTTAATAATGAGGCCAATAACAAGGAGATGAATCTAAAGACATTGAGATTGATACCTAATGTTGAAGAAGTATCTTCTCCAAGCAGCATCGCATTATAGCGATAAGAAAATATGAGGAAGAATATTAACGATATCGCCGTGACCACAAGGATGATCAAGTCATCGATATAATTCGCTCTACCAAGGTCACCAAAAGACCAATACACCGCTGTCGCTAATGTTGTGTCACTTGCAAAATATTGAATCAAAGTTGTGATACCTGTACAGAATGTACCAAAAGTAATACCCACTAAAACAGTCGTCGCGTTATTAAACTTATTAATCCTCGATAAACCTAATACTAATAATATTCCTAATAAGGCAAATAAGAACGCCATCCCAGAAGTGAAATATGGGTTGGTGATTGTGATATTACCACCATTAAAAGCAATCGTCCCGCCACCGATGATAATAATCGCGATATTCGCACCTAGTACAGCCGCGTTAGAAACACCCAATGTGGTAGGTGAAGCCATCACATTGTTGCTCATCGTCTGCATGATGACACCAGAAATAGATAACGCCACACCAACAAGCACCGCAGCTATCACTCTTGGTAAACGAATATTTTGGACGATGATGACATTAGTCTGATCACCAATTCCAAACAATCCTTTTAAGCCATCAATAAAGGACATATGTGATGAACCAATAAAGATAGAACCGATGAATAAAACCACTAACAAAATGGAGAGAATCAATAATGTTAATGTTCTCTTTTTTGTTAATGTCATGATTCTAGTTTCGTTCATAGCATATCTATCTTATAAGATACAAATGATAAGCGCCTAGTAAAAAAGAAACAAAAATAGTATAATGTGTTCGATTATTTTATGAGATACAGAAAAGATGAATTAAGCGCCTTAGATAAAATCTATGTCGCGACTGCCCTATTAATCAAAAACAAGAATTATAACGATTTTAATTGTTCCACGATTATTGCCTCTTCTGGAGTGTCTCGTTCCACATTCTATTCCTATTTCAAAAACAAGGATCAAGTCGTGATGTATATCTGTGACGATATCTTTAATAAGATATTCACTCAATCTTTAACCAAAGAAAAGAATCACGATTTCAATAAAGATAAAGCTGATAATTTAAAAGCGATGTTAGTCAAATCCTTCCAATGTTTTTTAGATGAAAGAGAGATTGTTCTAGCAATCCTCAATAGCAACGCATCAAGCATTTTCATGTCCAGACTTAGAAAAAGGCTTAAACCATTTATTCTCGCGATGGTTAATAAAAAAATAATCGGCAATAATCCTATTCCCGAAGAAATTAAAATTCATCAATATATCAATGGTTATACGGCTTTACTTCAATATTATCTCCGACATGGTTATGAACTAAGCCCAGAGAAGATCACTGAATATTATTTTCAATTTTACAAATGAGGTATTATGCCTCTTTTTGTAAGTATCTTTCAAATTCATATTCGAATAAGAAAGTTTGCTGATTATTTGGACTATATTTGCATAGCAAGATAAATGGTACAAGAACGAACATCCAGTAATTATGACCTAGCCCAAGATAATGAGCTTGTTGATTATGGACAAAAATGAAATCTAAAGAAGCAACTAAGATAATCAAAGAAGCGCATACGACATTTTGGAAAAATGAAAATTTATCCCCATGGAAGAAAATTTGGGAGTTGTGCATGCCGTATTTCCTTTCATAAAAAAGTCTGAGGAAAAACACGATATACATGAAAACCACACTGACAACAGAGAGAAGCAAATATGCGTTAGGGAACCAGAAATTGATAAGGAGATTTTCTTCAACCCCATACACCATCGCATAACGATTTGAAAAATAATATATAGTTATCAATACTCCTAAAGGAATTAAAGAAAGGGAATGCCATAAAAAGCGAACATATTTCTTTTTGTTATCAAGGAAGGCAGGCTGGAAGAATAAAAACAGCAAGATGATGTAATTAATTGCGACGACTTGGAAAACGTTACCAGGAACATATTTATAAACGAGCCCTTCTAAATCGTATCCCCATGCGGTAACGATGGCTAAAACAACAGTTTCAACTGTCGCAATATATAGAAACATCGCGAGATTATAAAGAAGTTTACGAATAAGATCTGTGGGCTTTCTAACTCGGCTAACCGTGATAAAGAAATCTAAGAAAATCGACAAAGCCCATGCCGTTTTAAACGTCTCAAGCAAAACAGGATTTGCTAAAGCAGAAAGGGCTGGAATCTTAAGAGTCGCTAATAAAGCAAGTATGAATAAAATAATTGAAGCTGCACGAACAATTCTTCCAAAAATGATAATTACTGCATCTGGGATACCAACATGGATATTCCAATCGTCTGGCACTTCGCTATTTTCTTCACTGGTCGGTGTTGCACTAATAAGTCGTGGTTTGATATTAGCAAATAATAATCTAAGGAAAATAGAGAAGAAAATAAAGAAGAAAGTGATACCGACAAATAGGAGAACCAAACCAACTATTTGAAGAACGAAATTCATCGTACGACCTTGCTCACGAGCTGGTAAAAAGTCACTATAAAAATCTACGGATTTACCAGAAACATTACTGAGAAGTTGTGAAAATGCGGCATTTATTTCACCTGCACCTTTATTTACTTTATTAAGCAAATATTTTTGATCAATCTCCGTGGATAATCCTTCCGTAACAATTTTGACTTTACTAACTTCATTAACCGCATTCCCATCAAACACAAAGCTACATGTGAAGTGTGTACCAAAAAGCACATCTCCAAATGTGAAACGACATAGATAAGAATTAACTCCAAGGTTTCCACCAAATTGGTACACAAACCTTTCAAAAGTTAAAGTCAATTCATCAATGATGGTCTTTGAATATGTAAAATCATTAAAATACAAGATATTGTTGCTTTGGTAAAACATGATAGTAGAACCATCGGCCTCATTAACACTATCATTAACATAATAATACTCCATGCCAGTAACAATATCGTGCCCAGTTGATCCTTTGGAAATGACTGCGTTTCTTACATCTTGATATGTCTGACCATAAAATTCGTTGGTGTTATTTACTGATCTTGAAAATAGCAAAGCACCTGCAGTAATGACTAACGCAAAAAAAGCAGAAACAATTCCAAAAGCAATTCTTTTGCCTTTGAGATTCTTACTACGTTTGCCCATGAGATGTTCTTTGCTGGCGGCAGGATACCCATCAAGCCCTTTTAAGGATAGTTCTATTTCATAAAACTTATTTATTTTTTCGAGATTCTTTTTATTCGGACGAAAATAGCCTTTTTCATAACAAAAAAGCGTCGTGCGGAACATGCCCATCTGCTTGGCCGCCTCTTTGATTGTGAGACCCTTATTTTCTCTTAAAGAAATCAAATATAGATTATAATTTTTCATTTTTTCTAAATATAGTATACTAGATTTAAATGAGAAATAAATTTGGTTTTTTACTATTAGTTCCCGTTCTACTAACTCTAAGCGGATGTCAGCAAAGCGATAAACTATCATTCACAACTGGTAAGTTTACTTTTGATACATATTATAATGACAACTATTTTTTGCTTGATAATAAAGAAGTCCATGAAGAAATTGCTTTAGCAAGCCACGCGATGGCGCTTTCAACATTTAAAAGTGGTCCAGAATACGAAACCCACAACCAATACTTAAAAGAATTATGGGAAAAAGAAGGTTTTACTAATTTATATTTTAACGATTATTTCTTTGTTAAACCTGAAACCGACAGTATCGCTTTTGGGATTGCTAGTAAAACGATAGGTGATTTTACTTTAATTGCTATTGCCGTTAGAGGCGGTTATTACGAAGCAGAATGGACCAGCAACTTCACACTTGGAGAAAAAGGCAACTCACAAGGTTTTGATGAGGCTAGTGACAAAGTAGTCGCAGGTTTTGACCAGTATGTGGCAACAAATCAAATTAACGGGCATGTTAAAGTGTGGATATCCGGATATTCTCGCGCGGGTATCACATCTAATATGACTGCTGGTAAATTATTAAACCGTACCGAAAACGGACAATATTCCACTGACAAATATAATTATTCAACAAGCGATATATACGCATATTGCTTTGAACCACCAATGGGGGTTGACGCATCGCTTGAAGAAGCGCGTTCCCCTTTATATCAAGGAATCCATAATTTCGTCAATTTTAATGACCTCGTTCCCCTTGTTGCTCCTTATCAATGGGGCTTTGTAAGATATGGCACTGACCATTATTATTCAGACCGAATAAACGATATTTATTTTGATACAACTGAAAGAGAGAAAATACTTAGTTTGTACCACTTCACTTATGGCGCAGACAAATTCCATAGCTACACTGTTGACGACTGGAAATTCTTTGATGTCGGTGAATCCCTTGCTACTGAATACGAACTCCCACGCAAAAGTATTCACCCGTCGCTAGGCCGTTTTGTTCACACTTTGATAGACAATATTGCTTTATATGGTTTTATTGATAGAGACACCTATTATGAAGATATTCAAAGCGGATTAAGAGAATTAATAGCAACAATGTATGGTGCAAATCCAAAAATTGAAAAGATAGACACTAGCGCAATTATTGACATCATCTTTGAATATAGCTTTGTCAAGAATCTATTTATCGAACTAGGAACCGACAAAAGCGTTGAATTCGCGACCGATGTGCAACTTTTATTACTACAAATCTTTGGTGCGAATAAAGAAACATTTGAAGACGTGCAGGATTTATATATTAACAACCTTGATTTCTTTGCATATCTTCCTGGCTCATTCATCGAAAGAAAAGATATATTAGCCCAACTTCTATATCGCGACAACGCGATGGGGCTCATGATTACTCACCAACCAGAAGTAAGTTATTCTTTGCTCTGCACATGCGATTCGCGCTTCCTCGGTGAAAATAAATGCAAATTCAATGATGGAACATATTATATTCTTCACATTCAAAAACCAACATCATTCTCACTATTTGAAAATAACCTCAACAAAGTAGTTTTTGAATATAAAGATAGCACCATGATTAGCAATATATTATCCGCAGAAGAATACGCTGACGGAAGTGTAGACATTTATCTTCCTAAAAACGGATCATACAGCTACGAAGCTGCTGCGGAAGGTATTTCCCTCCTCAACGTCGATCCACTGATGGGTGAAAACATTATTAACAACTCTCTACCACTAAAAGGAAATATCTAGCATCATCTTTCTTGCTAAGTTAAGCAAGAAGAATATAATTATTTCGCATGACTAATTATTTGAAAAAATTTTTCCATCAAGATACTGATATGACCGAAGGTAATCTTTTTTGGAAAATTATTTTATTTGCGCTTCCTATTATGCTCACTCAAGTGATGCAGCTATTATATGTCACAGTTGATTTAACCAGCGTCCATTATGGCGATTCTGCTGAGTCCATGGGAGCGATTGCTTCTAACTCGGCTTTAATCAATTTAATCGTCGTTGTCTTCATGGGTGTTTCTATCGGCGCGAACGTCATTCTCTCCGAAGCTAAAGGAGCAAAAAACCATGAAAAAGCCGAAAAGGTCCTGCATTCCTCGATGATTTTTGCTTTTATCACCGGAATTATTGTCGGCGTTATTGGTTTCTTTATTTCTGATAACTTATTAGAACTAATGGGTACTGAGGAACATTATTTTGCAAAGGCTACCTTATATTTAAAAATCTATTTTGCCGGATTGCCATTCCTCATGATTTATAACTACTCCGCTCAGTTGTTAAGAGCCCAAGGTGATTCCCATTCTCCCTTCATCGCTTTGTTTGTCGCTGGTCTTTCTAACATCGGATTAGACTTAATATTTGTCTTCCCACTTCATATGGGTGTTGCGGGTGTTGCCCTTGCTACAATCATCGCTGAAGCCATCAGTGCGATTATCTGCATGTTAGTCCTCATCTTCAGTAAGAAAATTTATGTGAACTTCTCATTCAAGAAATTAAAGATTGATTTCCCAGTTTTAAAAGAAGTCCTTAGAGTTGGTATCCCAGCAGGCTTACAAGGATTCTTCTTCTCTTTGCCAAACGTCTTTATTCAATCTTCTTTATATACGATTGATCCCGGCAATGTGAATCTAGAAAATGGAGCAACTGCTTCTAGCAATATCGAAGGCTATTTCTATGCGATAGTCGATGGTATCGGCGTTGCCACGATGACCTTCATCGCTGCTAATATCGGCGCGAAGAAGCCAGACAACATTAAAAAATGCATCCTCTATGGAGCGATATGGGGAAGTATTGGCTGTGTCATCATCGGACTAGTTACTGGATTCTTATATCGTCCGTTATTATCTTTATTTGTCACTAATGAAGAATCGATACAAGCAGGAAGAACAAGACTATATGTTATGGGTCTATTCTATTTCTTTGACTTCACGATGAATTATTCTGGCCATGTCCTTAGAGGTATGAAGAGGTCGACTTATCCGATGGTCACTACCCTATTATCCTGTACTGTACTGAGAATTATCTTAATCTTAACAGTATTCCCACTTCCTTATTTCCATACGATCATGTGGTTATACGCTTTATTCCCCATCACATGGGTAATCGCGACAATCAGTAATGCAATCGCGATGAGTATCTACATTCCAAAAGATTTGAAGGTATTACGAAAAATAGCAACAGATCCAGCAGGTCCGAGATAAGGGGTATAAGGATATACATCCAGAAATTATTCCTTAAGAAGATACGCCATTAATAGTTCATAGGTATTCTTTAATCCATCAACATGGGTTCTTTCATATCCATGACTATTCATCGTCCCAAAACCAATCGCCGCATGACGGACATCATGTCCTGCGACTAAAGAAGTATCACAGTCCGTTCCATAATGTGGAGTGAAGATATCAATCACATAATCTAAATTATTATTTCTAGCTGCGTCTCTAAGTTCATTGGTCATTTCATAGTGATATGGGAAACGAGAATCCTTCGCGAAGATGGTTACTTTTCTTTCATCAGAAGTTTGTTCATCTCCAGTAGGGGCAATATCAATCGCCAAGATATCTTTAACACCGTCTGGGAGCCAAGAAGTACCGTGTCCAATCTCTTCATATTCAGCGAAATAGAAATAGACCTTGCGGCTTAATTTAATATCATTCTCTTTAATTGCTTTCATCGCATTAAACATAATTGCCACGGCAGCTTTATCATCGATGAATCTTGATTTAATATAACCGTTGACGAATTCTGTTCTTGGTTCAAGAGCGATTACGTCCCCAGTTTCAATGCCGAGCTTTCTTACATCAGAAGCATTATGAACATCTTCATCTAAAACGATGCAGACATCTTTAGCAAAATCCGCAGGTTGTTTTCTTAATTCATCTTCAGAGACGTGAACGGAATTTGGTTTACGACCAATTTGACCAGTATAGACTTTGCCGTCTCTAGTGTAAATTCTTACATTCTCTGTCACCGAATAAGTTGGATATAATCCTCCAACTGTCACGACCTTTAACGTGCCGTCATTATTGATATGTCTCACCATTAAACCAATCGCATCTAAATGGCCAGTCACCACAAGTGGATTACCTTCTCCACCAAGGTCGACAATCACTCCGCCTTTTTGACATAAATATGGTTTATAACCTAATCCTTCAACTAGCTTCACAACAAGCTTTTCAATGTCGTCACATTTGCCAGTTGTCGAATCAACATCAACTAATTTCTTAAATGCTTCTAAAGTGTAATTTTCATTAAATGATGGTTTCATAATCTTTCCTCACCCTCTAAAATATTTGATTTTTGTTATTATTTTTACTGCAAATCTCGATTTTTTAGCAATCCACACTGCTATAATATTCTTCTAGTTTATCACGACATGCTAAATATATCTTCTCTAATCGTGGATCAAATTGTTTGCCCATCTCAGAAAGGATGATTTCATTAGCCTGTTCAAAAGAGAATTTCTCTTTATAAACACGCTTACTAATCAAAGCATCATAAACATCCGCGAGGGCCATGATACGGGCTTCAACAGGGATTTGTTCTCCCGCTAATTTATCAGGGTAGCCAAGGCCGTTATATTTCTCATGATGATAATGAGCGACATTAACAGCAATACTCTTTAATTCTTGATCATCAAAGCCTTCTAAGATACGAGAAACGATTCTTGCTCCTTCGGGGGCGTGGGTCTTCATAATCTCATATTCTTCAGGAGTGAACTTTCCTGGTTTTCTTAATATTTGATCATCGACTGTGATCTTTCCTAAGTCATGCATAGGCGCGGCTTTAATCAGTTTATTACAGAATGAGTCAGAGAGATTGAATAAACCTTGTTTCTTAATCTCCTCAACGATGATTCTAATCGCGTCGCTTGTCCTTTTAATATGGCCGCCTGTAGAATTGTCTCTACCTTCAACCATCGTGGCCATGCCTAAGACGAGTTGGTCTTGCATCTCGATGATGTGTTTGGTCTTCTCCACCACTTCTTCTTCAAGCTGGGTATTATAGTTAGTAATCAGTTTGATATATTCTTGGTTCTTTGTGTCGTCTGTAACCAAGAATTGATATCCATGGGAGAAGAATCTTCCAAGGGTGAGTTTACCCACTCTCACGAGATAAGTTTTATCGTTATGCTCAACATAAAATTTATCATGAGAATTATCGTTTTTATATTCTTCAACCCAACGTGGGAAGTTGTCGTTGATCCACTTGTTATTTGATTTATGGTCAACCACTAATTCATTGAGTTCTGGGAACATCTCTTTCGCCGTTAAATTGCTATCTAGATATCTCATCTTCACATCAAAAGATATAAAGCCAGTATCGCCCTTTTCCACTAAGGCATCAACCACGGAATCAGAAGCGTTATATAGTCTTAATCTAGAAGCGATGATGATATAGAGGATAAGCCCTAAATTATATGTCGCAGGAAGGATCTCTAACTTATTAGAGAATATCTTGCTTCCAAAGAAACCAAATACAGCGATAGAAACAGAGACGATAATCATCACTAATATTGTTAACGGAACTTGTTTCTTTTTAATAAAGCAGTAGATAATTGCTCCAAAGGTGATGAGATAATAAACGATCACCATCGCATAGAATACCGTGTGCATCGGCCCATAATGACGGTTAGCGAGATAACTAGCCCCACCATAGGTATCTAAAGTTGGTAAGCCTTTATAAAATAAGTCGTTATAGCCAATTGTTAAAGTGGTCGCATAAACACCCGTGGAGATCAATAATATTAACACTCTTAACCACGGATTAAGCTTTATGCCACATATATTAAAGATGAGGAACATCACTGCCACTAATAGATAGCATCCCCCAATATATGTGATACGTAAACCGATCAATGCTTCTTGCACCACCGTGGCTTTTGCCATCACTACAAAGCCTAAATTGATGATGGGGACTAATACGGCAATAATTGTCAAATTCGTGTCGAAATGCTTATGAAAGATAAAAGCATAAACCACAACTGTGACTAACGCGACTGCAAACATCAGATAATAAAACACAAGCGCCATACTGAAACTATTCTATATCCTTTTTTATACTTTATATAAGATAATAATTATATGAAGTATATCGTGTTCTCTCTTGATGATGGAACAATCTGGGATGTCGACACCATCTCTTTGTTTAATAAATACGGATTTAAAGCTACCTTCAATCTCAATTCAGAACTACAGGATTTCGTTTGGTATCTCAACGACTTACCAATCAGAAGACTTAATTTAGAAAAAGCCAAACATCTTTATGATGGACATGAAATTGCTTCTCACACTTTAACTCACCCTTATCTCGATAGCTGCGATGACGGAAGAGTGATTTATGAAGTCGCTCAAGATGTGGAGAATCTCGAACATATCTTTAATAGAGAAGTCGTGAGTTTTGCCACTCCCTTTACCACCTGTGGAGATAGAGAAATATACCTCATCTCTAATCATACAAAGATAAAAGATATTAGATTAAGTGAGATTGATGAATCGTTTGCTTTACCAAATGACCCCTATCACATTAAAGTCACTGCTTTAGACATAAATAGAGCCTTAGAATTATTCGATGACTTTGTAAATAACAAAGAAGCTAAATTATTCGTCTATGCGGGTCATAGCTATGATTTCTATGTGAACAACACCTTTGATAAATTAGAAGAATTATTAAATAAAATATCCTCCTATAAGGAAGATATTAAAGTTGTGACAATGTCAGAGATGGTAGACGAACTATTCGTCTAAATATTCACGTCTAGAGAATAATAATTTATCGACAAGTTTAGAAACGAATTTCATCGTTAATAGATATAAAGGATAAGCGAGCAAGATGAAGCCGACAAAGAATAATAATTGTTCTAATCTCATCGTGCGGTAGAAGGCTAAAGTGATATTAGGCCATAAGTGGTTGATGACATAACTTGGAATCTTTAAGAAACCACCTGTCATTTTTAACATATCTGTACCAGAGACGATGAAATATTCAGGGGCAAGATATAACACTAATAAGACAAGAGCAAGAGTTCCACCAAAGAGAATCTTTCTAAACTTGGTAAACGGCTTACAGTTCATAAAGAAGATGATGAAGCCTGCGACAGTGACACATAATGCCATCACCGGAATCCAACCGAATTCCACAATCTCTCCACCACTAAAGACTGTTAACAGTTTGCTAGCATCAAATGATTGAGTGGTAGCAAGTTGAGAGATGATGCTATAAATCATGATGAGAAGAACAGGGATAAACATGTAGAAACCTGATAATAAAGCCTTCTCCACAACGTTGCGATAGAAGTTACCTTTAACCCTGGTCTTATCTGGTTCAAGAGAGATGAACAAAGAGGCGAGACCGGTGATGAAGACGTTGACGATAGTCATCACTGTTGGTTGAATCATATGTGGTAAACCAAATAAGATTGGCATGATAGTAATGAATAACCATAAGAAGTCTTTCATCACAAACAAAGTGGAAGAACGTTGAATATTATTAACCACTCTTCGACCTTGGAAAACCGCTTCTTTCATATTCGCAAAATTGGAATCTAATAAGATTAAATTAGCCACGTTTTTCGTCGCCGCGGCACCATTAGCCAAAGCGATAGAACAATCCGCTTGTTTAAAGGCTAATAAGTCATTTAAACCATCACCAGTCACACCGGTAACACGACCATTTTTCTTGAGAATTGCAATGATTTCTGCTTTTTGATCAGGAGAAACACGAGCAAATATCCAGTTATTCATCACGATTTCTTCTAAATCATCTTCTGGGGTTAATTTGCTCATATCAAAGCCTTTATCCCAGTTAGCGATACCTGATTCTTTCGCGATATAACTAACTGTTCCTAAATTATCACCAGAGATGACTTTGATATCGACATCATTTTCTCTAAACCAAAGCATTGTGTCTTTGACTTCTGGTCTAATCGTATCTCTAATCACAAACATCGCGACGTTATGACGTTTAGCAGGTAATTTTTCTTTATCGGTCACTAGCCCATCAATCTTCACGAGTAAGACGACGCGGAGACCGTGTTTCGCGTATTCATCAACTTTGCTAAGGATAGCTTGATCAGTAGTTAAATAATCAGGAGCTCCTAAGATGTACCAACCACTATTAAAGAATTCGACACCGGAATATTTTCTCGCAGAGGAGAATTGAATAGTGTCTGCAACTTTGAGTTCGCTCTTCACAGTAAAAGCGTTAGATAAAGCTGATGAAGTATCTTGATGTTGGCCTGGGTTAGTTACTTTATTCTCCAACTTTCCAAAGCGTTGAATTAAGGCTGTAGAAGTTTGGTTCGTGCTCTTAAAGGCAGAGAGATAACTCGCCATTAAGACTTGAAGTTGTTCATCGTTAATAGATTTGTCTAATATCTCATATTGGTCTAAAGACATCGTCCCATCAGTTAATGTACCAGTCTTATCTAAACATAAAGTATTAACTCTACTTAATGATTCAACAGAATATAAGTTCTGGGCTAATGTTTTTGATTGTCCTAATTTCACTACACCAGTAGCCATCGCAATAGAAGCTAATAAAGCCATACCGCACGGAATCATATAGGCAATGGTTGTCCCTGAATAAAACACTGCATCTGAGATAACGTTTTCTTCACCCCAATGATGTGGGAATAAAGGTAAGCCGCTGACATTATTAGTAACCCCATGGATATATTCATTAATAAAGACGATAACCGCGAGAGGAATCGCGATAAATGTCATGACATGGATCACTTTATAAATGGCAAGCATCAAATGGGATTTTGGTTGCTTGGCTAATTTAGCTTTATTTTCAATAGATGAAATATAGGTATCATTCGCGATCTTATCCGCGCGTGCCACTGCGACACCACTGACGATAAATGAACCAGCGAATAATTGGTCACCTTTGTTCTTCTTCACTGGAACTGATTCACCAGTTAATAAGGATTCATTGACCTCAATCACACCTTCTTCAAGGATGATACAGTCCGCGGGAATTTGATCCCCTGGAGAGAGCACTAAGACATCATCGAGGACAATCTCTGTAGAAGCGACGCCTAATTCCTGTCCACTTCTTCTCACCTTAATCTTGTTATCGGATAATAATTTGAGCTTCTCAATCGTATGTTTACTCTTACATTCTTGAATCGTGCCGATAAGGATGTTGAAAACGATGATGAGAAGGAACATCAAGTTGGTGATGACCTTTGGTCCAACAATTAAAAGAAGAACAATCGCCACCACGAACATCAAAATGTTAAATCCGGTGAAGATATTACCTAAGATAATCTTCGTATAAGATTTATTTGTCGGATTGTTATTGATATTGAATAATCCATCAGCTTGTCTAGAAGCTACTTCTTGAATAGAAAGACCCGTCTCAGAAGAAGGGGAGAACCTAACGATTTCTTTGTTGATAACTTTTTTCTTCATAATATTTTTTAATTATAACACAATCAGAATATATAATATCTGATTATTATTCATAGCAAAACAAAAACTATTTAATAAATAAAGTTCGTTCTCATATAGATAGCAGTTATTGTTTGTTGTTCATTTCATCAAGTTTTTTAACGATATCTTTTACCATTTTCCCTAAGGTAACATTTATGGTAGTAGTTTTTCACATGAAAAAGGACCCAAAGGTCCTCTTTCAATTATTTTTATAAAAACTCTTAGCGCGCCTTCTTTTCTTTTGCAAGGCCTTGTTTGACGAGCTCTTCATTTGATTCAAATGGCATTCTGTAATCAACATCAGGTAGTTCGCCTTTGCTAACGCCTTGGCTTTTAGCGGAACGAGCAATTAGCCTTTTAGCTTTTGCCACATCACCTTTATTTTTGATGCGAAGCATGCATGGCGCGTTTTTATATTTAGCTGCCTGAGCCTTTTCCACATTGATCTTGTTTGAATCAAAACCATCGGGATTAAGGGCGAAATAAGCGCATAAAGTTGTTCCACGTAACGAGAATTTCACAACCTGTTTTCTACCGACTACAATCGAATCATTACTCCAGCTAAGACGGCTTTTTGCACCGTTATATGCCATGCCCTCGTTTTTAAGGATGGAATAATATTCTTTGTTCTTTTCATTAGATTGGCTCATCCTTGCTAAGAAAGATTTCTTATAGCCATGTTTCGAGTCATCAATATCGGTAGATGAAATTACTTCTTCAATAGCTTTTTCTTCCACTACTGGATTATTATCTAAGGATTCAGTTGGCTTATCATCCTCTAAAGCTTCAACTTGATTATTTTCCATAGAAGTAGCATTAGAATCTTTTTCCTTAGGAGTTTCTTCCGCTTTTAAGCTATTTTCTTGGATAGGCTCATCTAATTCGTTTTCACTTTCTTTTTTAGCTATTGAACCATTATCTTCTAATGATGCGGCTATTTTGTTTTCTTCTGATTTATTGTCTTTTTTGGATAAAAGGAAGAAAACGAGGAAGAGAATAAGTAAGAGAACAGATAAGACTAAACCAATAATCGATTCATAACAAATATGGAAGATTAATACTATAACAGCGAAGATTGTTACCGCTCCAGAAGTTCCAAGACCAATAGTACCAAGGAGTTTCTTTCTCTTCAAAATCATGTAAACCACGAAATATGCGGCTAAAAGGATATCGAAGATTAGAGTGAGCCAGCCAAGGCAGAAACCACCATGATTCATCTCTTCGCTTGCTTTGAGATTAACGAATGCAAAATCGGATAGACGATTAACCTTGACATATACATAACCATCCTTGATTTGGAGGTTAGAGGCATCAACGTATTCAATATCGCTTTGTGAATGAATATGGAGAATTCGGAAATTACGACCCACGAGATATTCAGGAATCTCAATCTTGATGATGAGGTTAAGGCCTTCTTTGAGATCAGAAGGTTGAATCTCAACCATCTTTTCCACGCCATCGACGATTTCTGTACGATAAAGAGTAATGCTATAAACTTCACTGATTTCACTTCGACGATCGACATATTGACTAGAGATTTGACTGTAATCTAATGATGAACCTGTTGCTTCAGCAGGTGTCGTAACATCAATGGAGACAGATACATTATAATCAAAGGCTTCATTTTCGTTTTCAAGAAGGATTTCTACACCAGTCGCAGTATCATTGCTATTATCAGTTAAGACACTAGTAAGGACATAGAGATTTCCTTCTTCTAAAGTGACTACATAATTATCAAGGATGCTTTCACTAGTAACACCTTCTTTAAAGGATAAGGTAATCGGATATTTACCGGTAGCTGAAACATTTCCGTTACAAGCAAGGTTGATATTTTCTTTGATAAGCGCAAGTGCTTCCGCGGATAATTCCTCATTTACCGTAAGCGTTAAAGCAGGTATTTGTTCACCTGATTTAATCGTCTTATCTTCCGCTTTAGCGGTAATTGGACGTCTAGTAACTATATAAGCATCTTCACCACCAACGAAGGTCACGACATAATTATCACTTATATCAGTACCAACGATATCGTAGCTACCAATATTACTAGTCTTAGAAACTTCAGAAGTGAGACTATAGACGTTTTCATCGCTCGCAAATATGTCTTCAGAAGATCCAGTTAAAGCGACTGGTTCATCACCGTAATGTGAAGTCTTCTTATCGATAGTGACAGTAACTTCCTTAGGAGAAACTGTTAAGACACCACTAACATAATTAAAGGAATAATTATCGCTTTCTAAATTCTTTGGTGTGATGGTATAAGTTCCAACATCATCGTATTGGGCATAAGAGAAAGTATAATCAAGAGTACCACCAAGCACACTTTCGTCTTCTCCTGGAAGGAAGCCTTCGTAAATAACACCAGCGCCTGTTGGAACATCTCCATAAACGATGTTATTTGGGTTAGCGCTAACCGTCAAAACCTTTTTAGCGATGGTATAAGTTACACTGGCAGTGACATCAGCATCTTGACCGATATCTTCACCCTTTAAGGTAATAAAGGCTGTATAAGTGCCAGCGCCTGTTGGAGCAGATGATAAAACTGTATCGCCTTGTTTATAAACAATAGTTGGAATGACAATGTCATCGATATCGTTATTAACTGTAGCGTTAGCATTACCAGTACCACCATAAACATTTAGAGTTGGAGCAACGATAGTCATTGTTGCATCTTTTTCATCTCCATGTCCCTCGTCACTGTCGGCGCAGGTCGCGGTAATAGTATTTCCAGTAACCACGAAATTAACCCATTCGTGACTATGGTTTGTGGTAAAGAAATTAATAGATGCACTAGAAGGAGAAGCATACTGATTGTCTGTTTCCTTAAGGCGTTGATAGAAAGTGTATTCACTATTTTTGCTAAGTCCAGTGAATGTCGCACTATCTTGCCAATTAGTACCATCTCTGCTGTATTCATAGCCTTCTTTTGCCACTAAAGTAATCGTGTTACCTGAAGCACGGCTTAGTGTTGGCGCGGATGGTGCATCTTGAGTGCTCTTATGCATGACAATCTCGAAGCTACCATAAGCATCTTCATGGTTTGGTGCACTGGCTTTGAAATAAATAGTTCCGGCTTCGGAAACATTGGTGAAACTTGGCATCGACCCGTAGGTGCCGTTTTCGCTTAGGCTATAAGTGAATGTGATTGGCTGACCGTTCACGGTTTCAGCGTTACCGTTAACTATTGGAGTTTGAGCAGCACCATTATATACAAGGATTCCGACTGGCTCGACACTGGCATTAGTAATCTTGGCAGGTTTGATTTCGTAATCAACATAAGCAGTAACAGCGTTTTCACCTTCTCCAATGGTAATACTTGCGCGGTAAACACCAGCGTTTACTGGGGAAGATTCAGAAAGTGGAGCAAAGCTTCCATCTGTTCCTTTAACGGCATAGACAATCTTGGCTTCGCCAGCAATGCCGTATTCATCGGTGATAGTTGCTAAATGAGCAGCACCATTATATACAAGGTTGCCACTAGGAGCGTTGATGACTAAGACTGCTTGACGACCAGGTAATGGACAATCATTTCCAGCACAAGTCGCAGTGATTGTATTGGCTTTTTCACCGCTTCCTACAGTGTAAGTAAAGTTATGGGAATGGCTTAATAGAGTTAAAGTAACACTACCAGTAACCGTTTCATAATTATCAGCAGTAACACGATAATAAACTGTTAATGTACCAGGTTCTTCTAATGTTGGGCTAGTGAAGAAAGCATATTTTCCTTCGGTAAAGCCATATTTAATGGTATATCCTTCTGTAGGTTCATTTACGCTCACACTAACGCCGTGTGGCTTACCATCTTCGGTAGCTTGAATATCATTAGCGGTGACGCTCATGGCTTTGCCTTTGACTGTCACATTGATAGTTTTAGTTGTTTCGGCATAAGTATCAGTTTTAGAAGCTGTTATTTCAACGACAGCATCACCAATCTTCATAAATGTAAGATTACCTTGTTCATCAACAGTTACAGCATCGCCACTAATAACTTTATAACTAAGCGTTCCATCACCAGTAATAACCTTTGCACCGATATTAACGCTTTCGCCATAAACACCGGTAATATCGTTAGCCTCAATAACTTGAGATTTACCAAGAATGGTGAATGTGCCATTTTTCACAACCTGTACATCATAATTAGGATTATTGCCTGCGTTAACAGTGATGGCATATGTACCTTTATTCTCACCAGCTTCGCGTGCAATAGAATAATCGAGCTTATCGTTAGAAGCGATACCACCAATCGAATTAATCGCGTGAGCAAATGTAACATCTCCGTCATTAGCGTCTTCTTCTTGAGTGACACTACCTTCAGTTTCAATCAATATGTTATCTAAACTAAGGTAGTCTCTATCAATTGGCCAGTCAGAAGTAACTTCATATGACCATTTAATAACATGGCTGCCCGCTGCAAGTTGATAAGAGTAGGATTTCCAATCGGTATTGGAATATTCTTTAAAGATTTCGTTTCCATCCACGATGAAGCGGCTTGGGCAAGTCTGATACCAAGAATTTTGTCCTGTACGATAATCAAATTTCAAAGTACCGTCTTTAGATAAATTAACATTTAAAGTTAATGTAGAAGTAGTGTTGTTCCTTCTAGCATTTCCAGATATAGCGTAATCACGTCCACCTTCATTAACAATTTTCCAAGGATAAGTGCTATCGTTAACGAAACAGACATCATTACTAACACCGTCATAATGGACAGTGAGTTCAGGATCTTCTTGACCTTCATATTTCTTAATATCATCAGCAATGATAGAAACAACACGTTTAGTGATTTGGAATTCACCAACATTAATTTCATGATCATTAAGCGATACTTTCGCTGTATAAGTACCAACATCTTTTGCTTCGCTTACTTTTTCGCCGTTAACGTAATAAGTAATGGTTGGCATTGGAAGACCATTTTCTTCGCTCCAATCTCCATCAACAGTGTAAGGTAAAGCATTTTCACCATCGTAAATCTTGCTAACTGCTTGTGGTCGGAGAACGACTGTGGCGTAATGACCTTCAACTTCACATCTTGCCTCAAATCCCCAGGAGTAGTAATTAATATTCCATTGATGGATATATTTCCAAACTGGATATAATTCGAGACTGCTAGTGATTTCAATCTCTTGACCAGGCAAATAAGCAATAGAAGTATCATTAGGACTACGCTTCCATCCCACTAAAACCTTATCTGATGATGCGAATTCGGCACCATCGTAAAGTTTGATGATTGATTTAGTGTAGTAACTCATACTAACAGCCACGTGTTCCGCCTCGTTCATAACATAAGTAACGGTGTGTTTTGAATAAGGGTTGACCTTATCAGTATGTTCAGGAAGGAAGACAGGCCCAGAAGCGTTAGCAAAAGGATCGCCGAACCGTATTTCAGCGCGAAGAGGGCTATATTCGAAATAAACATATGAGTTATCCAATGAATCAAGTAGTACTCTTCCTCGTGGGAATTCTTTTTCGTGGACAGCAATCCAAGCAAGAACATCGTTTAAATTGCCTCTATTCAAAGAAGTAATTTCTTCAGGACTATTAATTTGATGGAACTCAGCAAAGGAAGGCGTCTTTTCAAAAGTGCCATCCATAATGTAAACTTCAATTTCACCTTCGTTCATTTGTTCAGCAAATTCATCTAAAGGCAAGCTGTCACCATAAATTTCACCCCAAGGTAGATTGAGCCTTAGATAATAGTAATAATTCATCCTTTGGTCATATGAATAGATGACAACAGGGGCGACATCTGAACCAGACCTCATGAAAGATTCTTGGTTTTTGCTCATCCATGCATATGCAAGGCTGGCACTGCAGCTTTGACTATTAATGATTAAAGATGGATTATCAATCTTTGCAAAATTTGGTAAATCAGCGATCGGAGCGCCAGCAGTAAGATCAGGAATTTCATATACTGTAGAGGCAGTAACAGAACCATTTTCTCCTTCGAACGTGAATTCAGCCCAATATTTACCAGGAGCACCAGGGGCTTGGCTAAGTGCTTTGCCGCGTTGACCATTTCCTGTTGCTTCATAATAAGAGATGCGGAGATTATCGGTTAATTCTTCAGGGCCTATGATTTTAGCGTCAGGCGTACCATATCCACTTTCAGCGCGTTGCGGTGCTTCAATGGTTAAAGTTATAACACGATCATGGTCTTCAAAAGTGCATTTATCATTGACAGTGCTCACACACTTAACGAGGATAGTATCATCGTCGCCTTTACTTAATTCAAGGACGTGTTCATGTTTAGTGTAACGTGCATAAACAGTCAAATTACTTTCAAAGACAGTTTCTCCATTAACTTCTTTACCGCCTTCTTGGCTAGTATACCAACCACGGAAGAATACTTCTGGGGTAGCTTTTGGAGGGACTGGACTATTTTCTGGCATTACAATATGACCGTCTAAATCAGTAGTGAGAACGCCATATTCACCCTCTCCACCATTGACATTGAAAGATATATTATAAATGAATTTGATATCAGCATAAGCTGGAGTGTGTCCCTCTTCAATATCAGAACTCAAGAATGCAGCATCAACTGTCATTTGTGATTCGCCTTTTATGAGACTAGAAGAAGACATTTCCTTTTTGGCAATGAGATTTCCATCAGCGTCATAAAGCACGGCAACAGGGGTACCAGTGGTCACATCACTGATAGAGTTATTTGTGATTAATCCATGGACGACATATCCATCATTATTTTGTTCTAAAGTGCTATCGATAGTATAACGAGCACCATTGTTGCGGCTAAGCAAACCATCAACAGTAACACTTGCTTCGTTATTACGGGTGTTTGGTTCATCAACATCAACGACATATGCGCGAGCATATAAAGTCACACCACCATCGGGTAGTTCTTCCCCTTTGCCAATTTTGGCAATATCTGCAGCCTTAAGTGTCGCGACATAATTATATGTACCATTATCGATTTCTGCATATGCAGATTCAGGAATTGTAATAGTCTCCCCAACTTGTGTTTTTTGAATTGGATCAGTCATGAAGACTAATTCGACTTTTTTACCACTACCCGCTAGTGGGATGTTAGATGAATTATTTAATGTTACGCGCACATCACGCATACCTTCGTATTCTTTAACAATCTTAATAGTGGAAATACCAACATCAGGACGATTGAATGCTAAAGTGCCAGATGCAAGTTCGGCACTATCAAAAATAAGCGAATACTTCACATCTTTAACTTCTTCAGGAACATCATATGAAGCAAGTAATGTTGTGGATTGGTTAGGAAGGAGATTTAAAGCATATTCTTTACTTTGTTCTCCAATCTTCACACTGACTGTGCCAAGAGTGTCACTACCAGTATTAGTGATAGTGAATTTTACTGGAGTAGAGAAGCCAGGCATTACATCTTTGATAAAGATTTCAGCATTCACATCAGCGGAATATGTTGGGAATGTACCAGTTGCTAATTTAAGTGAAGAAATCGCTTCACCATCAAGAATATCGAGATTATCTGGCTCACTGGAATTTTCTTCTGTAATAACTTTATTTCCAGCGGCATTTAAGTCGATAGAGTCATAAACGTGGATACCTTTAATAGCGTTATAGTCACTGCCAAGGATGATAGCGTGAACAGCGCCTTCACTATCGGTAAAGACATCATAATTATCAATTGTATAATTTTGATCTGTTTCACCAAGAGTAGTCACTGAAGTAACACCGATGTTTCCATCATTGCGGAAGAAACGAACACCGTTTAATTGATATTTGCCAGCATCTTGAGCTTCTTCACTGTTTTTACGCTGTGACCAGACAATAGAAACCTTAGTTAGGTCAGTATTATTAATTGGAGAAGAGAAACGGAAATCAGAAGTAATGGAGGAACTAGAATTACCGCCAATACTTTCAAGGAAGTTGACATCATAGCTACCATTAGCGTTGATACGAGCAAGGCGGATATCATGAGCAACTACTTCTTTAGTGCTAGAACTTCCGTCTTCATCATAATCAGTAGATGCACCGCTTCCATCACTATGTTCGGAATACCAGCCAATGACGAAATATCCATCGCCTTCATTCACTGCTGTTGCCTTAGCATTAGTGTCTGTAAATGAATCATTAGTCAAACGGCCAGTAGTTAAGATGGTACCATCCGCTTTAATCACAGTATAGAAAGTTTCAGTACTAGTGACTTCATTACCAGTACGAACTGTATATGTAATTATGGCTGTGCCGTCACTAAGCATCGCAGAATCAATAGCATTGACTGTTCCGGCGCTACCATTATAAGCCACTTTGGCATCAGTCCATATGGAGCCGTTATAGATGCGATAATTGATGTTATTTTCTTCGTTAAAAACAGAAGTGATATCGCTTGAATCACTTGCATCCATAGATGTAGCGTTCATGCTACGCCATGCGACAATAGCTTTGTTTCCATAGCTCGCGATAGTTGGTGACATATCGGCGACAGTGTTATCAGTCAAACGAGTTGTCGTCCATTCTGTACCGTTATAGTAAGAGCCATAGATTTCAGTAGCGTTGAACATCATGCCAAGATCATCGTTAGATGTTGGGGTATTCCAAATTGGATCAACTGTTTCAACTTGTTTCACCCACGCGGCAAAGGCATTATCCTTGCTACCACTAGCAACAACATCAAGGTCGGAAAGAACATTATCCTTAGACGTATCGATGCGTCCTTTGTCATCATAGCCTGTGCCATTACTTAAAGCATAAGAGGCGACACTTTCGACATTTTTAGCGTTATCGTTATCAGAAATATATAAGAACATTTCACCATCATCGGTAAAGACTGGGTGGGAATATGGGTAAGCATTATTTTGAACAGAACTTATTGGGGAAGAAGCTCTTAATAAACGTGTATTATTATTTACTCCGTTATTCCAAGCTCTTTCTTCTAATTCTAAATAATCACGGGTTTCGAGTTCAGCCTCGCCATCAATAGCAACTACTGCATTACCATCAGGCATTAGTAGCATCGTATATGCTCTACCACTACGAGTTAGCCCAAATAGTTGACCATAGCCTTGATCACTCCAGTTATTGAGGATTTGATCGTATTTATTCCATTTTTTGGTCCAGTTGAACCCAGTGGAAGCGAATTTCTTACTATAAGAGATGAAGAGAACTTTAATCTTCACTTTGATGCCAATTTCACCGGCAATGGTAAGTTTAGTACCAGTGCTGGTTCCACCATCGCTTTGACTTAAAACCAAGAAATTAAGGTCAGCTCCAATTTGGCCGTAAATGCCAAGTTGGAATGCGACAATAGAAAGGTCAAAGCCAAGTCCAGCAAAGGCTTCAATAGAAACACCTAATGCGATATCTAATAACATCGCACGGGCTGAATCTTTGCTACCAAACGAAACTTCTAAATCAGCGTGGAAACCAGCTTCTAAAGAAATGAAGATTGGGTATGGGCCACACATGAAAGTTTGGCTCCATTCATATTTGCCTTTAACGTTAGTGCCAACGCTACCACCGCGGAAAGAGATATCCCATTTTCCGTCGTTAATTCCAGCGCGGGCTTCAAGGATAACAGTTCCATAGAAATTGAATTCTAATGAGCCTTTACCGTTATCTTTGCTATCTTTTTCATCCTTACCAGAATCCTCAAGTTCTTCGATGAGATCATTTATATTCTCGGCCATTTCATCTGGATTAAATTCCGCTGAAACGCCATCTTCTTCTTCATCACCGCCACGAGCATTCTCACCAACCATAGCGATAATGCGGAAAACAGCAGGATCTTGAGTAGGAATAATCATTAAATCAACAGGGTTATCACCACCGACACCAGTGAGGTTACCGAGGAAGAGGAAACCTTTTTTGATTATGTCGTTGACATTGATACTGCGGAAAATTTGACCGATATCAGTTGTTTCGCGTAGTTCATCACGAATTTCTTTTCCGACAGCGATTGCACCTTCTTTACTATCAACGAGACTTGTATGATTAGAAACATTAGTTAAACCAAACGGCATGTTAAAGCTTGCCACGGTTAGTTCACCACGCGTAAAGACAGCTTTGACACGGGTTGTTGGAGTATTAGTTGTATCATCAATCCCATCAGCTTTCATGCCATCATTAGTCATCGTATAAGTACTACGAAGCATTGGCACAGTGGAGAATGGGAAGAGGAAATATGTTGCGTTTTTAAGTTGATCGAGATTTAAAATCTGGGTAGCGTTAACACTTTCTCCTGATAAATCAGTTTGACCAGTGAGTTTTTTGCCATCAATCGTTTGTAGCGCAAACTTCACGACATCATCACCTGAATATGTGGAATAGCCTTTATCATCAGAAGTGACAGTAACTCCAGGTAAAGCGATATCAGTATATAAAACGGCTTTGCTGAAATTAGGTGAAATACCAATATTACCTGTCGCGTCAATCACATTACGAATATTGCTAGAAGGTCTATTT
Organism: Erysipelotrichaceae bacterium; assembly: GCA_015059065.1. Taxonomy (GTDB): domain Bacteria; phylum Bacillota_I; class Bacilli_A; order RFN20; family CAG-826; genus SIG220. Next base: position 49,213 of record SVBE01000007.1, read on the forward strand.
CCATTTAAATATTGTTGATATTCTTGACGGGTAATTTGTGGAGAAGTGGCTTGACCACGAACATATTGAAGATTGATTGAAGAGGCTGAAGGGTCTTTTGATAAAGAATCAACGACAATGTATCCAGGTTGATAGCCTTTGACACGATATTCGTAAACATAAGTGATTCCACGTCTAATACCGTTATCAGCTTTGAGTTGAGTGATATCGTAATAAAGGCTCACTTTACCATTATTCACGTTGACTTCAACATCTTCGCGTACGATTGGAGTACTTTCATCCTTTGTAGGGCGCACACCGACATCAGGACTATAATCTTTACCTTTATAAACACCGACGCGGAGAGTTGCAGCACCAGTATATGGTCTACCATCTGGAGTAAAAATAGATAATACTTGATCAGAAATAGGTGCTAAAGAGAGATTGTTACATGGGTAAATCTGGAGTTGAGTGATATTGCGTTCACCAGAGACGAGTTTGGAATTAGGTATCGTACCAGCGTAAGTTTTATTGTCGTAGTCGCTCATCGTGAAGACATCACTAGCGATGCCGTCCGGTTCGTAGACGATGAGTTCGCCGTCATCATTACTGTGGATTTCACGTAATACGCCTTTTCCGTTAGTGTAAGTCACATAAGTTTTCACTTTAGGCGAGAAGCGGAAAAGATAGAGTTTGTTATGAAGAGTTGTTACCGTCAAATTGACGCTTTGGGTCATACCAGTTGTCGCATGAGTTGCAGTAATAGTAACTGGAGCGTCAGCACTACGGTCTTCAGTAGCCACGATTAAGAAGTTCGTGGATGGAATATAGGATGTATAACTATAGTTACGAAGATCAGAATATTTGCCGTTTTCTTCGTGATTTAAAGTAACAGCATCACTGGCTTTGCCATCGGCTTCTAAAGATGCCCAACGCATTCTATCAGAAATCGCACCCCAAACACCATCACCGTAGTTAACAGAAATAACACGTTGGAGTCCGACATCGCGTCTAAGAGCATCAAAATCGTAATTACTGATTTGGTAGCCAGCACCTTCACCATCTTCATCTAATAAATCTTGGATTTTCGGATTGTTATCAATATTGATGGTACCAGTGGCTACATCAACACCTTCTGTCTTGCTTCCACCAGTGGAACCACCGATTTGACCAAGGGCAACATCCTTGATAAGTAATTTTAAAATATTGAGGTTATAAACAGTAAGCACCATAGAATCTACACTCCAAGGATCGGTATCCTTGTTACGAGCGTAAACTGTGATAGTATAGGCTTTGCGTAACCCTTCAAATGATTCTGGAGCGAATGGAATTACACCATCAGTTGCATCTTTCATCTCGCTGACTTCTTCGCCAGATCCTTGAATAGTATATTTAACTTCAGCATTTGCTGTAGCGTTTTCTAATTGGTAAGTAATAGTTGGGATATTTCCGGTATCAATTGAAGCAGAATCCACCTCACCAAGCTTCACACGCGCTGGGGATTGCTTGACGTTGATATAAATTATCGTGGAGAAATTCTGTGTTTCAGTTCCGTCGCTATAATCAGCGCTGATTTTCACCGCATATGTCCCAGCTTGACTTAAAGCTGATCCTGGTACGGTGATATGAGTCTTCAAATTATCTTTGGAAGCAGGGAATTCACCCCAACCTTCCACCGTCACTTTTTTAGCGTTAGAAGGTAATGTATCAGGATTGCTGCTATCAATGCCTCCAACTTGGTATAATTCGGCATTAAAAACAGTGCCACCTTCTAATTTGTTATATTGGGCAATATTCGATGAAAACATGATATCAGTATCAAGCCCAACAGTGGTTTGTCTAATTCGTGAAGAAGCTAAAACCTTCAAATATGGTTCATACTTAGGTTCTAAAACACGGAAAAGGATAGGAATTTCAAAATCTGGTGTGTATTTATCGTCTACTGGATCAAGATAAGCTGGAAAAAGCTCGGCCTTAAAATGTTCTTGAGAGGTTATTTCCGCATCTGATGTTGTGAGTTTGAGCGGATTGATTGTGGCTATCCACAAATTGTCCTCGTAACTAGCCTCAATTTCATAAGTACCATTAGAAGGTTGTTGCCAGTTCACAGTTTCAATAACTTTTCCAGTCGGTCCTGGAGTAAACGTGGTACGATCGCTAACGCGAAGTGCAACACGAAGGTCACTGTCCCACAAATGGATTGGGGCGATAAGCGCCTCTTCTCCTGTGCTGAGTGTTGTCTTTTGCGCTTCTGCGTAGGCGTTATAAAGATCTTCCGTCACCATCAGTTCAATATCCATTTGACGTTCAGGACGAGTTGAATAAGTCGGATAAACATAAGGGAAGTCTGGATTTTCTGGATTATTAAGTTTCAAAAAGCCATTGGCTGCCACTTCATAACTGCCTTCAGGTCGCGTAACATACTCTCGGTATTCCGCCTGTCCAGACCCCCACCATAAATTGTCTACTGTCGTAACCGGTGGAACATAATAACGGAGTACTCTTCCATAAATTTCTGGGGCTGTAGCAGGGTAATCATACATTTGCCACGATTCATTACCAGAAACTTGCCAATAATGGTTCCCAGCTTGATCAATTCGTGTTTCATCCCAGCTGAGAACATGTTTTTTTGGCTCAGCCGAAGCCCAATCATTAAGGTTGCCAGTGAGATTTCCTTCGGGATCCACGAACAAGCTGAGACAATCTCTACGGAAAGATTCAGCTATTGATGGTTCTTCATCAACGCGCTTTGTCACCATCTGCACCTCGGTAGGGTTCAAATCTATTTCTATTTCGTTTCGATCATAAAGATTTATGGGTTTTCTACCACCATGGCATGCATTAGCGGGCGCAGTGTAACGCGTGGCAACCGCCACAACTCTTTCCGCGTTTCCTACCTTTTGTTCAATTAAATAAACAGGGAAACGGTAAGGTCCATTACTATATCCGCCATGGCGGTTATAGAAATAAGCAAAATACATGTATGCAAAATAATATCTGATGTTGACCTTACCATAAATAGGTAGTTCCATTTCTAGACCTATACCATTTTTTGAAAAGTCAACCACTCTGCCTGCATCAACATCGCTAGCGATAAGGTTTTGAAGCGCATCATCTTCTATTAACGGCAAAACGGCAGTCACTACAGGGTGCCCACGGTCTTTATCATCAACGCCGACGATGGCTTTTGACCAATCAAACATATCTCGTCTGAGATTGCCTTCAGTCTGTGCATGTTTAACTACTGATGAATCTGGCCAATACAAATATGGAGTGGCTATGCCAGAGGTATCATCATACATTTTTACTATATGGGTGAAAGATTTGTTAGGCGAAATAAAAGCGTGGTTTGGCTCATAAACACTACCGCTAATATAAGGTGCGTAAGTCGTTGTCCACCCATCCCCAGTTAGTTCTAGCTTTTCGTTCTCTAAAAGTGTGTAATCCTTTTCGCTCTCCTCCCCTTCGGTGGATTGATCCTCAGTAGAATTCAAGGTGACAGAGCTTTTCTTCAAGGTGTTTTTGAGATCAGAATTCCCACCTTGGATGCTACGAACTAAAGCTTCTAAGTTTTTAACATGTTCGTCTGTAACATCGATATCTTGTTTTAGTAGTTCAGCAATTTCTAGCGCGGTGCTCACCTGCGTAATTTTAAGAATTTGATCAGTTGTAGCGGGTTTTCCATTAACAGTAATATTTCCTACTTCTTCACCGCTGGAGATACGTTTAGCAAGTTCAGAGAGTTCGACATTTTTACCATTTTCACGTAAATCAAGTTCTTTCATCGTTCCATTTTGGTCGATGATTCCGGCTTTATACATCGCTTCTAAATCTTCTTGGGCGCGTGTTTTGTCGTTGTAGGCTTGGCCTAAAGCACTAACTAAGGAGTCTGGGAATTCGGTTTCGCCATTCAAATTAGGATACACTCTGTTAGGATCCATCTGGGCAATGTTTTCCGAATCAAGCGTTTGAACGCTAGGGAAGGCGTGATAGTCTCCTCCTGTGCCACAAGCACTCAAAGAAAATGCCAATAAACCAATAAATGATAATACGTAGTTCTTTTTCTTCATATGACGTACGTTTCCTTTCAATTTTGTGATTACCACTTTAAAAAGTGGACCAATTGACAAGAAAAAAATATCAAAAAAAACATATGAAATAAATAATTTATTAATGGAATTATACTTTTTTTACATAGATGTAACTCAGTAGTTCACTTTTATTGAAACTAAATGCATTTTGCTTCTGCAATAATAAATGATTTTTTTCTACCCTTAATATTTGAGTTTATATATGGCGTCACCATCTATTTGTTTATAAGGCAAATCATTATTCGTAAAGCCATTAACGTTCACAAGCGAAATACGTTCTACTTTAATTTCTTTGATTTTGAATATCTGATCAACTTCGTGGTTGATGAGATCAACACTTAATGGGTCTTTATAATATTTCACTTCGCATATTTCATAACCATCATTGCAGTTAATAACGACATCAAATTGTCCGTTTGTTTGGCTGATTGGGTCATCATAATAATAGGTGCCAATTTCTTTTATATCGTTTCTAATATTGTTTCTGCTGAGAAGAGAATAATATTCTTTCACTTGGTCTTCAAAACGAAGTGAAACAAAGGATATAAGTGTGTCCTTAATGTAATTGTTATAGAAATTGCGTGTTCCAATATCCTGAATGATATTTTTATTTTGATAGATATATGTGTAATAAAACCTCAACACATTATCACTTATTTCATAATATCCTTTTTTCTTATCGGTTTTCTTATTGATAGGTTGAACTTTTCTCACTAGTTCAAGTTCCACGAGTGAATCTAAAGCGCGGTTGATGATTCCGGTGTTTTTATTGTCTAATTTATCTTGAATCTCTTTATATTTTTTTCTGCTATTTCCTAAATAAGACAATATCCTTCTCGCTTGAAGCTCTCCACTCACATCGGTGAGAAGCACTTTATCCGCATATTGATAAATCATGCTATTTTCGTCAAGAAGCGTGTGGATGATATTATCTTCATAATTAAGCGAATCATCAATTTCTTGATTAACAAAAGGAGACCCACCAAAAATAGATCTCATAATTATCGAATCATATATTGAATAACTAGGATAGAACTCCTTTGCTTCGATATAATTTAATTCCCTTAATTTAATAATTTTATTAAAACGACCAAATAAAGGGTTTCCTTCTTTTAACACCGTTTCCATCATCCTTACTTGGGAACCGGAAATGATTAGATTTATGTTAGAAAGGTAATTATCTATGATCGATTGAAAATGACTATCAATAGTTTGAGAATCGTTTAATTCTTTTAAATAAGGATATTCATCAACTACAATATAGAACCTATCATCTAATGTATTTAAATATTGAAATAAGCTGACAAAAGAATCTCTAGACACATATTCGGGTATCACAATACCTTTATTGACACATAAATTAACAAACGACTTAACGTTTTCTATAAGTGTATCTTTTAAGCATTCAAAACAAATGAAATTCTTTTTGTTATTTAATGCATGATTAATAAGGGTGGTTTTTCCCACTCTACGCTTGCCGTAAACGAGCAAAGCTTGGTTGCGTTTATCAGCAAACTCTTCAATTATTTGAATCTCTTTTTGACGGCCAACAAACATACGTTATTCCTTACTGACATTTTTGTTACTAACATTTTTGTCAGTAAAATTATAACTTAGTTATTTCTCTTTTTCAACACCTGTTTGGTGCCATGTTTTGTTGTAATTAGAAGAAAAACAACGACATTCCAATTAAGGCTACAACAATCTGGGCGATATCTTGTAATTTTGGTTTCTTTCTATAGGCAATGCAGCCAATGATGAGGGAGAAGACAATACATCCAGCGTTAGATAATGGGAATAAGATAGAAGCAGGTATAGTATCCGCGAACATATACTGCATAAACATCCCAAAGCCGTTAAGTAAACCATACAACACGCCGAATAAAACTGGTTTATAATTCCATAATTCCTTTGCTTCTTTTTTGTTGAACATCGCTAAAAAGAAAAATGATAAAGTGGATATAATAAATATCCAACTATACATATAGAACATATATTCTTTAATAGATAAGCCGTTCCCGGAAACGATATGCATCTTATTGATCGTGCCAAAGAAACCATTCGCGAGGAACACCCCGATACACAATATCCAGAAGATCCAAGAGGATTTCTTATCCCCTTTCTTTTCAAATATTACAGGGATTAATAAACATAAAAGGATGAGAACTAAACCGATGATATGCCACCACTTAATCGCTTCTTGGAAATAAGTGATACCAAAGATATAGGCAACCGACATTCCACCAGCCACATTGAATAAAGAATAGATTTCTACTCTCCCTAAAGAAAGAGCTTTTAATCCCGCGAATTGAAGCAACATCTGAATGCCTGCCGCTAATAAGGACATCAACAAAGTATAAACTGAAAAGCCAATTATAAAACCATTAAGGGCTAAGAATATAAAGGCTCCAGTAAAGGCAAACAAACTACAGAACAATAAGATGCTCTTATATGATTTGCCGTTTTTTGCTTGATAGGCATCAAGAGCGATAAACTGCCCACCGAATAATACTGTTGATAATACGATTAAGAAATATTCCATAGCAAAAATATATAACAATATTAATTATATTGATAAGAAGAAAAATAAGATAAAATAGTAAACGCTTAAAGAAGTGAGAAAAAAATATATGAAGAAGAATGTATGTATCATATTAATGACAATTGGAGCCTTATTACTAACTGGTTGTGATTCCACCCCAAGAAGAGATACGGATAGACTGATCAACATGAGTGTCATCAGTCCAACTCCAGACTATAAAGGAATTGTCTCAGAAGGTAGCTTCAATATCTTCTTTAAAGCCAACAGTGATATCCCTTATTTCTCCATCAAAGATGGAAAAGATCTTTTAGAATCATACCGAAAAGTCAGAATATCAGAAAAGTCATATATCAATTACACAGTCGATAATAACAAAGTTATCTTAAAAGATGATTTTGACTCATCAGTCACATTTGATATGGCCACTCAAAAGATTACCTTCAGTGACTTTGATGCCTTTAATAACTACTCCTATCAATATAACGGCACTCTCGCATTATTCGCTAATAGCAACAAGGATTATATCTCCGCAGAAGATATCACTTATACAAAAGGAGAGGAGTACGTCATCGATTTATCACTATACGACAAGGTCGATATCTGTAAATATGGGGATAACTTCTATATCCCTTTAACGACATTTAACGACTTATTTTTAAGCGTTTATACATTCTCTAATCTCGTCTATTCTCCTAACGGATTATTCCATCTCCACGATGGAGTTAAATTCTATACTGAAACTCCGTTTGGTATAGAGTATACCCCAATTGGAAGAGCGTATTATCGTAGCAAAGAAAATAACCCAACTGTCAGTCAAGAATACGCTGCATTTAACTATCAAAGCATCTGCTTAAATTTTGATTATACCTATGGGGTGAAAGGTCTTAAAGGTCGTGACTATGAAACATTTGACGACTATTTAAGTCAACGTGGATATAAAGAAGATATGTTAAGCGGCGATGTCCATAAAATGGATAACGCATTCGCTTATGCTTTATCATATCTAAATGATTTCCACACTAGCTATAACACCTTGTCACCTTTATACCCTGCTGGGGAGGGCACATTAGATAGAAGCGAATTTAATCCTGCAAAAATTCTAAATGAAGAAGGAGAAGAACTCCTTAAAAAACTAAGAATGATGTCACAAGCAAACTTAGGCTTAACCATTGATACGAATAGCAGAACGGCTTTTATCGCTTTTGATTCCTTCGATAGCATCGATGCTGAACTATTAGGAAAGCACGAATTCACTAGAGATGAAATATTATCCAATAGCCCAGCCTTATTTGCCTGTGCATACGACATAATCACCACTCAATATAATGACAAAATCGACTATATCATCGTTGATATGGCCACGAATGATGGAGGATCATCTGACGCGCTTATCTATATCTTATCCACATTAGTGGGAGCCTTTACTTTAGAAACTCAAAACCCATACACTGATGGTCATTCAATCGCTCACTACCTCGCTGACATCAATAGAGACGGCAAATATGATGAAAACGATAAATCGTTTAGAGAACTTGGCAAAAAGATCGTCTTTGTAAATACCTCCTATGCCTTTAGCTGTGGTAATGCCTTACCCGTATTAGCGAAAAATAATTATCCAGATGATGTCATCACTATGGGTGAGACTACAGGTGGAGGCGCTTGTGTACTTAGAACAGCCTATAACGCGATCGGCGCGAGCTATTTTATGTCCGGAACGATGATGCTCTCTGAACGCGATGAAGAAGGCAATCTAGTCGGTATTGAATATGGAGTGGATCCAGATATCCCTCTTAAAAAAGAAGAAACAATTAATAGAAAATTAGTCCTTCTAGAACTATTCAACAATTATTAATCCCCCAAAAAGGTAGATATATGTCTATAGCGGATACCACTGATACATTATTTAGAAAAGCTGATAAAGCTTTATGTCGCGTTAAAAAACAGGGACGTGACGACGTCTCTGTTGCTGAATAATTATAAGACTTCAATATTATCTTCTTTATATTTATCTTTTACCCTGCTCTTATCATCTTTACTAGGATAGCCAATATAAATTGCAGAGAACGGGGATAGACCAACTGATAGGCCCAATGCTTTCTTAATGTTCTTAATCCTCTGTTTAGACGGATAAATCGCGCACCACACTGCGCCAAGACCAAGAGCATGCGCTGCTAATAAGATATTTTCTGTTGCCGCGGATAAATCGCAGTATGCAAGATCGTGATTAAGAGGAACAGTCGCTAAATCCCTCACACAAGGGATAATAATGATTGGAGAATTATATTTACCAAACGGCATCTCCTTAATCACTTTTTCTTTATTTTCTTTTGATTTCACAACGATGAATTTCCACGGTTGTTTATTTACTCCACTAGGCGCGGCCATCGCAGCCTTTAAAAGAATATCAATCTTTTCTTCTTCTATTTCTTGATCAGCGAATTGACGAACAGACTTTCTCGTTAAAATGTTCTCTAAAGCATCCATAATAATTCTCCAACTTTATTTAAAAAACCTTATTTCTGCGCGAATTTCTTTGCAAATTCCTTAGATTTTGGTTTTCTGTTAGCAATATTTAACATGTGCGCGTAGAAATATTCATCTTCCACTTCTATCCCTTTGTTTTTAAGGATCTTCTTTAAACTTCTCACTGTTCTTCTAGACCAATTTGAGGTTGTAAACAATACCACTTTCTTCACTAAATTAGGGTCAAGTTCATTCGCATAAGTTCTTAGTTTTTCATCCATCACATTCGCATAAGGCGCGCCCCCTAAAAAGAGAACATCTACAGCCTTATCAAGCTTTGGTTCATCAACGATGGATATCGCTTGGATACCAAGCTCTTCTCCCATCGCTTCGGCAATGTCTTTCGTGTGTCCTAATTTTGAATAATATCTAATTGCTATTTCTATATCTATCGCCTTAGCCACATTGTAACAAAAAGGCATACCAGCATTAACTGATATGCACTTATTTATTTATATAGATATATTAAGCAACGGTCTTGTTCTTGCCGCTTCTTTTACCAGAATACATCTTCTCATCAGCAAGGTCGACCCATTTCTGAAGGTCTTTCCCACCGATATATTCCATCATACCAATCGTGATGGTGAGATTAATGTTCATATCTTCAAAGATGAACTGTTCTTTCTCCACCGTTTTTCTAAACGTATCTAATCTTTCAAATGGGGTGTTGAGTTTATTGTCTTCAAGAACGACGACAAATTCTTCTCCGCCATAACGACAGATGAAACAGTCCTCTAATGTCTCTTTAGTGATCTCTGCAATTCTCTTTAAGACATAGTCACCAGCAACGTGGCCATATGTATCGTTGATCTTTTTAAAGTCATCAATGTCAAACAAGGCGAGAACTTTCTTAGACTTATCAGCTTCTTGTTCGAAATAATCATATAAACCATATCTATTCGCGATCTGTGTTAATTCATCAGTTCTTGATTCCTTTAATATCTTCTTTTCAAGAGACATCGCATATTTAATGAAGATAGCGAGGAAGAATGTGATAAGCGCGAAGACAATCACCGCGTGAATAGTAAACAAAGTCATTTCTAGCCATTTATCAATAGTATAGAAAGGCGCGTTAAATTCACTGACAAAGAACAAAGTGAGGTATATCACTAATGAGAGGGCAACCCAAATATATGAGTTTTTGATATTCTTTTTGTTGGAGAAATATGTCGTAAAGAAAGAGACGACACAGAATGCGATTAAGAAGAAATGGAACCCTGTTGAAAAGCCAATCATCAAAGATGAAAAGATGATGAAGGCGAAGAATTCATTCCCACAGCATAAAGCGTAAATATAGTATTTCTTATATTTGATGAGCAAAAAGAATAATAGATAGATACCGACGATAGCCGCGGTCACATAGACCATGACATAAAGTTTAGCGATCAAGAACAAAGTTAAGTAGAAAAGATGCAAAATCAAATAGCCGATATTTGCGGCGTAGCAGGTTTTATCAATCGTCCTATAGCGACGGGCTTTTTCGTTAGTTACTGGCATGGTTATCCTCCTCGTTATCTTTCTCACTGATGCGGTGAGTCTTACCGTCTTCACCTAAATATGTGCTTTCTACGGTATATGGTTTTAATTTTCCTGTTTCAATCATATTGACTACGACTTTCGCGATCTCTGGATCAAACTGTGTTCCCGAACAACGCTTGAATTCGCTGACAATTGTTTCAAGGGAGAAGGATTCTTTATAAACTCTCTTAGAAGCCATCGCATCAAAGCAGTCCGCGCAGCAGATGATACGGGCGACAAATGGGATGTCTTCACCTTTTAATCCTTCTGGGTAACCAGTACCATCATATTTTTCGTGATGATATTTAGCGCCTTCCACGATATGTGGAATAGTTGAGATGCCTTTTAAGATCTTTGCCCCTCTCACCGTATGGCTCTTCATCACCGCGAATTCTTCATCTGTTAATCGACCTGGTTTATTTAAAATCTTATCTGGGATAGCAATCTTACCAATATCGTGTAATAAAGCGATGTAATAGATGTTATCGACATCATCTTGACTCATTCCTAAATTCTCCGCGATGAGCTTAGAATAATAACCAACACGCGTGGAGTGACCATTCGTATATTCATCCTTCGCATCGATAGTCCTCGCGATAGCTTGAATGGATTCAAGGGTGATGTTTTTATATTCGAGTTGCTTTCTTAAGGCTTTTCTTGTTTTGAAGTTTGTATATAAGAAGGCTAAACCCACGACGACACCTAAGGCCAAGGCTCCAACGATAACCCAGAACCAAACCTCTTCATAGATGTGTTTTTGTTTATTTAATTGGATGTTGATCTCATTAGATTTCTGTCCAAATTCATCGACAGCATAGGCGCGGAAAGTATATTCCCCACCTGGGAGATTAGTGTAGTTGATACTTCGATCATTGTCGGATATTGAATGATAATAACCATCGACTCCATCCATTTTATAATAAACGGTATAACCCTTATGTGGTTTGAAGCCAAAGATTGCTAAATTGATGGTGACACGGTATGTGTTTTTATCGATATTGATCAAATTACCATAATTATCAACTCCGTCTAAACCGATGGAAGCAAGACTGATTTTCACGGGCGTAGTCGTGCTTTTTGTTTCGTTGAAATCATAAGCAAAAATACCGTTAGTGGTTTGGAAATAATATTTCTGTTCATCGCTGTCATAGAATCCGGATGTATTTGCAGCGATTGGTTTTAAACCATTCGTGCCGTCATAGAATTCATAATTCTCTAATTGAGCAACATCTAAAGTATCCGCGATATAAATCTGCGTTTGAGAGGCGATGACATATTTACGGGTAAGGACGCTATTTTTATTTTTATATTCAATCTTAGAGAGTTCCACTAATGAGCCTTTAACATATGGGATGATGATTTCTGTAGAAACGTATTTACCGTCCACTTCTTCTAATTTGAATAATCTACTATTAAGGGTGTAATAAATATAATCACCATCGACTAAGAATTTAAGTCTATTGCCTGTCGCAGTTTTAATCGTTTCAATTTCTTTGATGGTGGAGAAATCATCGTCAACTTCAAAGATACCTTGGGTTCTGACGAATAATAATTTTCCTTCTTTAGATTTTTGGAAATATAGGACGTTATTAGGAGAAGCAATCGCTGAGAAATTAGTTCCATCAAATTTTAATAAACCACGGCCGTATCCAATCGCAAGATAGGAGCCAAAGCTTCTAAGCGATCTCACTGTACTAGTGAGAGCTAAATCGACAGAGCCAACAGTCTTAATGATGTGGTTAGAGATATAATCAACATCATAGATCTTCACGTTTTCATTTGAGGGGTCGTATTCCACAAGACCGATGCCGTTAACCGCGAAATATAATTTGTTATTATGAGCTTCAACATCACGAGGAGAATAAGAGATGGTCTTACCTTCTACATATTCTTCAATCGCTTTCATAATCGCATTATCAGGAAGAATCTTATTTGTCTTTAAATCGAACAAGTAGATGCGCTTAACAGACATGATATATAAAACATCACCATATCTCTCAATCGCATAGATGCCGCGGTCATCACTGATAACTTCTTTCCAAGTTGGATCATCATATAGCAGCTCAGTTAAAGCGTTCTTTGTGATGATGGAAACACCAGAAGAACCGACGAAATGAGAAGCAATCCATAAATTGCCTTCATAGTCGATCATGAGGTCAACTAATTGGTTTTTATTTTGTAAATCACCTGCTAAAGAAATAACTGGGGATTCACCTGCTAAATTGACGCAGTATAAGCCGTTTTTCTCACAAGCCACAAATAAAGTCTTATCCATTTCTGAATAAAGCATCTTATTGACTTGGTCAGGAATGATGACATCACTTAAGAATGATTCAGTAGCCATGTTATAACGATGAATCTTTCCGTTATCTTCACCAATATATAAGAGGTCTCCAAAACTATAAATTTCATAAATCTTTGGATATAAATAAATTTCTTTACCGTTTTTGTCATAGACACCAGAATCGAGTTGATAATAGTAATTGTTTCTTTTGGTATCTAAAGCGATATCGTTAATCGTCACATCGCCGACATTAGGTAATCTAGATGAGGTGTTGTTTTTAAGATCATAGATAGTCGCACCTTTATCGTAAGAGGAGATGTAGAGCAAGTCATTAACTTCATCTAAAGCGATATCTCTAATCGTCCCTGCATTAACATCTAAATGGGAGAAGCTATTATCCTGATGGACGAAAACATTCTCACTAGTTGCCACATATAATGTGTCGCCCTTAGACGCTAACGCGCGTACGTTAAGGACTGAATATTCGTTATTACCTTCAACAAAGCTTTTATATGTAACGAAATCATTGGAATCGTATCTTGTTAAACCAGAATATTGGGCAATCCAAACATAGCCATCATCAGTCTGGCATAACGCTTCCGCGCCGGAAACCTCAAGGTCAACCGCCACTTCAGTCTTATCACTCATATAAGACTTCGAAGTCGAAGATGTGTCCGGTTCCCCAAGAGAGAGGCCAAGAGCCGATGGAATTAAAGCAAGTAAGAGCAATAAACTGTTCATATCAATGAGTGTCTATATTTTATAATAATTATTTATTTTTGATTATAAACAAAAAAATAAATATCTGACCTAAATAGGTAAGCGGAAGTTACGTCGTAAAATATGTTTTTATATATACGTCTAGATTATTTTTCTTTTACTTTGTTTCTAGAATTGATTTCATCAACAATCTCTTGATATTTCTTTTCATCAATCTTGAAGACGAATATTGAAAGAATCAAACTGACAACAAGCAAGAGCAAGGGAACCCAAAGCATACCGATAGAGAATACAAACCATTGACCATTACTGATACCATCTCTTGCCTGATTGATTTCTTCTATTAATTGTTCAGTTGTAGTGCTGCCACTCGCGAGTTCCGCTTCTGCATTTGAGATAACTTGTGATATCGCATATAAGCCAGAAATTAACAATGTTAAGAATATCAATAGTCTTTGAATCGCGGACGCAAATTTCGCGGATAAGGCACGCATAGAGGAGACGAGAGCTTCTTTTCTTTCTCCGTATTTATATTCGTTATATTCAATCGTGGACTGCATCTGCATAATGATCGCCACAGAGAATAAACCTTGCCCAAAGAACATCACTACTCCCGCGCCATATAATAGCCAAATAGTCCAACTAGATGGGTCAGCAATAATGTTATTACCAAACACTGGGAAACCGACAAAGAATAAGGTGAGATAGCCAATTAAAATAGTGATAAAAGATATCATCAATATCTGCTTTCGCTTTAATCCTTTGGATAAGAATGGATAAAGGACCTGCGCTAATAAAGTGCCAATTGCATACATCACGGTAAAGAGGAATTGGATAGAACCACCAGCTTCTGAACCATATCCAAAACGGAGATAGAAATAATACATGCCAAAGCCTACAACTGTCCCACTACCGAGATAGTTGAGAAGAAGGGCGATGATGTTAACTCTAAATTGATCATTCTTTTTAAACAGAAGAAGCATGTCTTTAAATTTGACTTCTTCTGGCTTATCTTCGTTTTCATCCCTTTTATGTTCTTTGCAGAATAAGACGAGAACAATTTGAGAAATGAGATATAAACTGACCACCACTACAGCAATTAAACCATATGTTGTCTGCGCGGACACTCCAGGGAAAGCACCAACAAGCATTGGGACTGCCCCGTAGACACCAAAGACACCGACAGAGATGCAAATCTGCATAATCGCCGTAATCTTGTTACGACGCTTTTCGTCTTTGGTTAATGATGGAAGCATGCTCCAATAAGCGATATCATTAATCGTCCAAGCGATATCCCACAAGAAATAGAAAACAGCGAATAACGCCACAAAGCCCCAACCACGTGGATGGGCTAAGAATAAGACGAGAACCACAACCGTGTTAAGAAGTCCGCCAATTAATATCCAGGGTTTATATTTACCCCATTTGAGATGAACCTTTTCAATTATCCACCCCATGATTGGATCGTTAATCCCATCCCAGATTAAACAGATAATCGTGATGACGCTGATCGTCGCAATCTGAGCCATGAAGGAGGTTGGATCAGAATCGAGAACGCCTGATAATGTGATATAGGTGACTAAGAATGCGGATACGAGCTGATAACACGCATCACGAAAAACAGAGACCCCACAGTATATCCCACTCGTACTTCTAGGAGGGATATCACCTTCGTAAGTCTTGTTGATGTTGAATAATCCCATACATTATTCTCCTTTGATATATATTCGACATTCGAATGGTTGGAATATATCTTGATGAGTTTTGTAATTGGATAAAAGAAGTTTATATTCACCCAAATTATTAAGTGGGCACTTCACTTCTTTTTTCGAGAAGGAACAGATTACTAATAACTGCTGTTTATCCAAAGTTCTGGTATAGATGAATAAGTCTTTATTTCGTTTGTATAAAAGATCAAATTTGCCATCAATCACCACTGGATATTTTTTTCTAATTTCAATGATATCTTGATAGAAATGGAACAAAGAATCTTCGTCTTTAATCGCGTCTTTTACGTTTCTATCTTTATTATCGTCCGTGCCATTTAACCAAGGTTTTGCCGTGGAAAATCCAAAATATTCACTATCATCCCACTGCATTGGAGTTCTCGCATTATCTCGAGAAACATCAAATAAATGCTTACCAATAAGTAGTTTGAAGAAGAGGTTCTTCTTGGACAGTTTATACATATTATTGATTTCCACATCTTGGAATTCATCGATAGATTTGAAGGATGGATTACGCATGCCGATTTCTTGTCCTTGATAGATGAAAGGTGTCCCTTGGAGGAAGAAATATGATGCCGCGAGTGACTTACTAGAAACTATGGATAACGGACCTCTTTCAATTGTCCCATATCGGCCCACGCTTCTTCTTTGGTCATGGTTTTCAATAAAGAGAGAGTTCCATCCTTTTTGATATAAGCCATATTGATATTTCGCGAGTCGCTTTTTGAATCTCGTGAGTTTGAAATCACGATATAAATATTTGATGCCAAAATAGTTATCAACATCGGTATGAGAGAAGTTGAAGATCATATCGAGTTCTTTCTTATTAGGATCCACGAGAGATAATGTTTGTTCTAGTGAGCACATCACTGATTCACCGACTGTCATGCAGTCATAGTCGGCATAGGCTCTATCATATAATTCGCGTAAATAGGTATGGAGTTTTGGACCCATCACGAAAGCATCTTTTCCACATAAAGCAATTGTCGGGAATCTTGATTTGAAGTCTTGTTTCTTGCTGATAAGGGTGATGACATCACATCTAAAACCATCCACTCCCATATCCATCCAATAACGGAGGATGTCTACCACTTCATCTCTAACCTTTGGATTCTCCCAGTTCAAATCTGGCTGTTCCTTGGTAAATAAGTGAAGATAATATTCATCTGTGTCTCCAATTCTTTCCCAAGTGGAACCACCAAAGAACCCTGACCAGTTGTTAGGAGGTTTCTTTCCATTCTTTTTACCTTTTTTAATGATGTAATAGTCTCGATATGGAGAGTTCTTATCTGCTATCGCACTTTGGAACCACTTATGCTGGTCAGAGGTATGATTGACCACAAGGTCCATGATTAAACGAATGCCTCTTTTATGCATCTCAGAAAGCATCTTCTTAAAATCATCTAATGTACCAAATGGTTTATAGATATCTCGATAATCTGCGATATCATAACCATTATCTTTTTGAGGAGAATCATAAACAGGTGATAACCACACACAGTTAACACCTAATTCTTTTAAATAATCTAGTTTAGAAATGATACCAGGAATATCTCCTAAACCATCTCCATTGCCATCACAAAAAGAACGAGGATAGATTTGGTAAATAACGGCATTCTTATACCAACGTGTATGTTCCATAAGTTTTAGTTCTATTTCATTATGAAATGAAAGAGAAGAAAAGACAATTGTTTGATTGGGCCAAAAATCAATTCACCACGCAATGCGCAGCATTTTAAACAATATTAAATTACCTTTGCTTCAATTGGTCGCGCAGTGCGTGACTTTTTTCAAATAGAACTTGATTTTAGCCGAAAAAGATAATTATTTCATATAATATTGACGACAGTCTCCACGTGTGGCCAGACACAAATCTAGTATAATCAATTAAGGGCCGTGGCTATTGTGGAAATATGTGTTGGGCGTTATTTGTGTTCGTTTTTCCACTTATATAATGGGTTGACTTTTCTTTTCTCGGCAAAGTTTTCTTTTGCTTCTTCAAGGCTAATACCATTTGCTCCACCGCCATCAAAAACCTCATCATCTTCCCAACCACAAACAGGACATATATCATATGAATTAAGATTAGGAAAAACGTATTCGCCACAAACAGGGCATTTGTGTGGCTCGGGATCGCCAATGAAATCAAGATAATATTCCCAATTGTTATTGTCTTTTATTTTTTGCTTATACCAATTTTTATATTGATTTAGCGACATCTCGTTTGATTCGTTTTCTAAATCAGGATCCGCAACTTGCTCTAAATCATAATACCATCCACATTTACGACATTGTGTTGTGTTTGGGGTTTCCCCTTCTTCTATCTCATCTTCTAATAATTCAGAAAAATAGAACTTGCCACACACCGGGCAAAGCATAGGTTTAATTTGTTTTAACGTTTTATCCATTTTGTAACCTCTTTCCCTTTCTTGTTTGTATAGGTAAATTTGTCGCCTGTATGATGATAAGTAACCACATAACCATCTTTAGTAATAATGGCTAGTCTGCTATTTCTAGGATCATATTTATAAGTTGATCCATACTTATCAACTACACTTTTGTAGTGCTGTCTATCAATTTCGTTTGCGAAGTGCACCGCTTTAGCAGCATAATCTTTTCTTGATTTCGCACCAAATTCTTTGCCGTGCCTTTCAAAGTGATAATCTAGCCGCTTTTTGTTAAAATCCTTTGCCCATGGATAGTTTATATTTTGGGTTGCTTCGCCACGATGATGTGCACCGTTGGTGTTTCCATAACGCAAACTTGCTCCTTTAGTTGCCATGTTGTTTCACCTCCTTATTTCTTTCATCCATAAACGAATCGAAGAGATGAAATTCCACCACGTCTTTATAGTCATCAATTATATCTTGCGGAAGATGACCGATAACTATAAAACCCTTAGGCTCAAGTTTCTTGATAATTGTATCAACCCATAATCTCCATTCATATTTTTGCTCTTTTAATTTAACAAAACCATGAACTCCTAAAGCTATGTAAGTATGTTTCGGGAAAGCATTTAGATATTCATCATTTATGCAATCTGAACCACCTCTACAATTAGGATATAACGGAATACCTCCGTTTGCATAATAGAACGATAGGGATAGATTATCGTTCAACTGTGCCTTTTGCTTTACAAGTGGCATATCGGTATGAACTGAAAAGTCAAATCCAATAATACCTTTGCACCGTTTGAAGAAATTCAAATATTTCTTTGGATTTCTTCTGACCCTTTCAAACGTACCATCGGGTGAATAAAAATAAATCACATATTCACTTAGATCGCCTTGATACGTAATAGCCTTGAAGAAAGGCATTACTTTTACTGGTGGATAATTAGGAACCATCCATTCTTCTTGAATTGGATACTCCTCTTCTTTGGTGAAATTCGCTCCATCCACCAGGAACGCTTGGAACGAATCTTCAATAACACCGTCTTGATCTTTGTACATTGTAGATAAACTCCTTTCTTATAAATGAATCGATACAAATTCCGACGGATATGCTACAATGTACATGTTCCGATGTGCTTTATAGCATATCTTGGCCTTCATCACCGCTAATGATGTTGGCCTTTTATTATAAATGCACTTAGCAATTATAATCGCTTGGATCAGAGCCGTTATTATCGTCAAGGAACAAACGATATTTTGCTAACGAATCTGATACTTTACATAAAAATTTAATCTTTTTGACGGACATTCCTTTGGTCTCGTCATATGGTACAAGTATTTCTCCTGCCAGGGCTTTTGCTTGCCACTCCATAGAAAGGTATAGTGGTTTTATTTCATTATTATTAAATGCCCTGTCAAGTATTGGTGTGAAGCCAAGAATACATAGTATAGCATGGCACATTTCGTGTAAAATGTGAGCACGATAGCCTCCTATCCCGTGACATGCACCACAATAAACGTGTTCTCGAACCGCAATATGATATCCGCCGTTCATGTCTGGATTACACGCCGCGGGTATTTTTGGGTCAGTAATAACATCAACAGAATCGTCTTCAACCACTTCTGTGGTGATTTGCGGAAAGAGTTGATGAATTCTCTCAAACGCATTAATAACATCAAAACGAAATCTATTTCTGCATTTAAACTGATGTCTAAACCATTTAGCAATAGCTCTCAAGTCCTTTCTACCAATAGGTTTCGTCTTATAATCCATTACGCGTTCCTCTTTAATATCTCAATAATCTCTTTCGCTGTTTCTTCATCTAAATCATCAAAAGATCTTTGGAATTGAACAACTAAATCTTTTTGTGTTGGCGTCACATATTCGATGTTCAACTTAACGGTTTTGGCAGACCTGTCAATCGCCCCCCTAAGTTCTTTTTGTTGTTTCTCGTTTAAACCATAATGGTCAACTAACTTATCAAACCATTCTGAAGGTATTGCCTTTTTGCCGCATTCAACAGAAGAAATAAAAGCACAAGACACTCCTAAAAAATTAGAAGCATCTTTTAAAACCTCTTTGTGTTTGATTCGTAAAATTCTGAAGTATTCGCCAAATTCTGTAAACTTCATGTGTCTCCTCCTGCAAGAAAACATTATAGTGATCTCGCAACTATATTTTTACACTTTAAAAAAGTAAAATCAAACCAAATTAGTTAATTTTATAAACCTACATTGGTTAAAAATCATATGATTTTTACTTGTTTAACACTTTTATTATCTACTTATTGCGTCGCAAATTGACAACCGTTTCACAATGTGCAGTCATTGGGAACATATCTACTGGTTGGACATAATCAACTCGATACATACTAGAAAGATATTTGCCATTTCCATCACAAAAGGAACGAGGATAGATTTGGTAAATAACGGCATTCTTATACCAACGTGTATGTTCCATAAGTTTTAGTTCTATTTCATTATGAAATGAAAGAGAAGAAAAGACAATAAAACAAAAAGTAGATGGAACTCGTCCACCTACCTTAATGATATTTTTTTCTATATCTTCATCGCCACTTCGTAAGCTCGCCAGATGACGCTTCTGAGGTTGCCCACTGCTAAGCAGTCACCAACGAGATAGACGCTATCACCTTTTTCCACGAGAGGAGTAGGTATATAACCAACCGAAGAAATCACTGAGTCACATTTGAGTTCAAGGTCTTTGCCTTGCTTGTCAGTCACGACGATAGAACCATCTTTAACTTCTTTTATTTTAGTTTCGAGATAGACAGGAACTTTCTTCCATGCAAAATATTCTCTTAAATACGAGGAATTCGCCAAACAGACACCTGGTTGGGAGACCAAATCATCTTTCATTTCCACGATGAGGGGGTGCTTGCCTTGAAGCTCTAGTTCATAAGCAATTTCCGCGCCGGTCAAACCACCACCGATAACCGCGACAACATCGCCCACTTTCTTACCGTTAAGGAATTCACAAGCTTCAACCATCTTCTCTTTTCCAGGGATGTTTAAGATGCGTGGTTTACTACCTGTCGCGATGATCACTGGTTCGCCTTTAAATTGGTTAATATCTTTAATTTCATCGTCAAATCTCACATCAATTTGCAATTTTTCGATTTGATAACGATACCAAGCGAGCAAATCTCTAAGCTTGCCTTTATACGATTCTGCACTCGCTGGGATGAAGGTTCCACCAAGCTTATCAGACTTCTCATGAATGATTGGATTATGGCCTCTTAGTTTTAATACACGCGCAGCTTCCATACCGCCGATACCACCACCGATGATGTGCACAGTTTTAGGATTTTTAGTTAGCACAATCTTATGTTTGTTCCACTGCATCATCTCCGCGTTAACCGCACAGCGGGATAAGTGTAATGAATCACCTAATGATTGATCGTTTGGCACCCCTTTATAGTGGCACATATTGAAACAACCATTATGGCAAAGGATACATGGTCTAATCTCTTTTTCTTGTTCGTTGATGACTTTGCTGAACCATTCTGGGTCCGCTAAGAAGTTACGAGCAAAACCGACGCCATCTAGCTTTCCTTCCTTCACGCTTTTCGCACCGGTTTCTAAAGACATCCTACCCGCGCAGACAAGAGGGATATCGACGTATGGTTTTAGTTTTTCAACATATTCTAGGTTACAGTTTTCTGGCATGTAGATTGGTGGGTGAGCCCAATACCAAGCATCATATGTTCCGTTATCGCAGTTGAGCATATCATAACCCGCTTCTTGTAATAACTTTGCTGCTTTAATCGATTCTTCAAAATCTCTACCGGCTTCAATAAATTCTTCGCCCGGTAAAGCGCCTTCTCTAAAGCCTTTAGTCTTACTGACGACCGAATATCTTAAAGAGACTGGAAAATCCTTCCCACATTCCTTTTTGATGGCTTTAACAATTTCAATCGCAAAACGATATCTGTTCTCTAACGATCCACCGTATTCATCATCACGTTTGTTGACATATTTTAAAGTGAATTGATCTAATAAATATCCTTCATGGACCGCATGAATCTCTACCCCATCAACACCCGCATCTTTACACATCTTCGCGCTTTTCGCGAATGCTTGAATAAAGAACTCAATCTCTTTCTTTGTCATCTCTCTCGATGGGACTTTATCAGACCATCGGTTTGGAGAAGGAGAGGCAGACGCACAGATCTTCTCAAGGTTCATAAATGGTTTAGCAAGAACTCTTAACGGTTTGTGGGTGTAGAGCATTTCCATCATTTTACTAATGGTAAAACTTCTCCCAAAACCCGCGGTCAATTGAATGAACAACTTCGCTCCGGTTTTATGGAACTCTGGCATCCATTTCTTGAGGTCTTCAAACATCTTTTTCTTTTTATATAACCACTGACCAAACATTGGGTTATAGACTGGTTGACATCCAGGGAGGAGCAACCCACAGTTGTTCTTTGCCACTTCCATGATAAACTTCGCTCCATCTTTATCGAAGTGGTTAATTTCCATCCACCCAAAAAGGTCAGTGCCACCCATCGATGTTAAAACGATTCTATTTTTAATTTCACAGTTTCCTATTTTCCAAGGAGTAAGCAACGGTTCTAATTCTTTTCTCATAACTATTCTCCCACGATGACTGTGCCATCTTCTTTAACTTCAATCTTGTCACCTGTTTTAACTAAATCTAAGAACTCTTGTCCTAATCTATCGATAGCGATGACGGGTGAATTCTCCCATATTTTTGCTAAAACGATGCCAGACGCTGCTAAAGAATCAATAGATTCAGAGAATAAGAAACAAGCTGGAGCAATACCCATTTGGCAAACTGTTTGGATGACTAATCCACCCGTTGTGGAACCAATGGTAATTGGTAAACATAATGCTTTGCCTGTAATATTAACACCAAATAAATCTTTGTTATTTTGATCAGAAACATAGACTTCTTTGGCGTTTTTTAATGCGCTTTTTTGGAAGGAGGCTAATGTGTTAAAGCCTTGATGAGAAACAGCGGCTTCGCCCACATAGTTTCCTCCAGCAATCACGCGGCCTTTAAACTGTTTCATATTATTTACCCGCCTTTCCGACCACAAAGTCTAAGATTTCCTGATCCTTAGCGTATCTCGCGCATGAATAAGTTCTTAACTTGTTAGAACTCGTATATATTCTTCGCGCTTTTGTTAAGGGGTTATTCGTATACATAAGCGGACAAATCGTCGTTAATTTAACACCTGTTGCCATTAACTCTTTATACTTCGGTGTCTTTTTAAATTTATCGGCGATATCAGGAGCGGTAGTCATAATCGTTCTCACCACAACCTTTTTCTTTCCCGTTTCTTTTAACCCTTGAACGATTCTGTCTGTCCAATTGTTTAATTGGGTGAACGTTAAATGTGGGCAACCGATAAAGACGAGATTTCCTTTCTTTTCTGGTTTCTTCCACATGATTGGATAAGAACGGTATACTCTTTCAATCTCCTCATCATCAATGACGTATTCTTTCGCATCTTTTAAGATGAGTTTTTCACCATATTTCTTTGCTTCTGGAGTTAGGCCATCGATATGATAAAGGCCCACCGCACCATTAGAGGCGGTAGCCGCTCCAAAATCTTTTAAATAGCCCACTACTTCATCATTAATCTCATTGCCGAGCAGTTTATCTAATCCGATGACATATGGAACATCTTCCATGACTTTCATCCCAATTGCTGATCCTAAGATCTGCGCTTCTGGTAATTGTTTGCATTTGATGATGACTTTCCATTTAGCTTTTCTCCCTTCGTCGGTTAAAAAGCCGAATTCTGGAACATATCCTAAGATAGAACCAAATAGCTCTAACATCCCGGAGTTACGATTACATCTCGCACCTAATACTGAGTTAGCAAAAACAACCGCGCTAGATTCGGCCCAAGATAAGATGTCTCCTTCTTTTGGAGTGTTACCAATTTCTGGAAGATAAGCAGCGCAAGAGAATGCATTAGAATCTTTGAGACCGACTTTTCTCATTTGCTCTTCATACATTTCTTGTTTGGCGTACATGATTTTTGAAAACACGAGTTTTTCAAGAAGGTTGCATTTCACATTTTCGTAATCGATTGGTCGAGGATCGACAGTGAACTTACCTTTTGTCGTAATACCCGCCTCGATGAGTTGGTCCATAGTGGAAAATAATGGCTTCAATAATTTGATGCCAAAACTAGTTACCAAATGGCCATTATCGTGGGTGACTTTCACTAATCTTGGCGCGCCAAAAATATCGCCAAACATGACGATAGTTTCCATAATCTTCGCCATGACTGGTCCTTGCTTTCCTTCAAGGATATCTCTTTGCTCCAAGGTTAATTCCATTTTTGGTTCATACATATTGGAATTTTCCTTTCTTCTTATAAGAAAATAGTATCATCAAATAGGTTAATTAAAAATATCTTATACATTTGATAACGAGCACGCACATAAAAAGCACATTTTTTAATGTGCTCAGTATGTTAATTATTTTTAATTTCGTTAGTGTTGATTTCTTCTTCCTCGATAATGTTATTTTCTTTCACCACTTCTTTTTGTTTCTCTGGAATGATGTTGTTATCAATCACATTATCCTCAACTAGACTTGCATCTTCAATTGCCGGTGGCCAGTCATTTTTCTTTGCTTCCGTTTGATAGACTTGGTTTGTTCCCGGGACGAGTTTTTGTACGTTTGATGGAGCAAATTTTTGGAAAGTGCTCATCGTTGTTAAACACAAGATACATCTTGAACGTTGTGGCTCAGGAAGAGCTTCTGCTTGTTCCATAGTGGTAATTCCTCTATGGATCAAATAATTGTTTGCTTTAGTGATGACGTTTGAACCGTTTTGATATTCGTTTGCTTTCGCTGGATTTTCAAAGTTCTTCATCGCTTTGATAAAAGCTTTATATTCACGAGATGTCGTGCGGAACAATGTTTCCTTGATGCCGCCTTTAATTTCGCTTGCAAGTTCACCTAAGCCTTTGTTATCAACTTCTCCTAAGGACAGGTTGTGGTCTAATGCATAATTAAACATGAAGTCGTCTCTTGCTTGTTCTGCCCATGGTTTTTGGAATTCCGCTGGTAAAGAGAGATCTAAGAATCCTTTTTCTTTCGTGTAGTCCTTCTTAAATAACTTCTTCACACCGGCAGCTTCTTGTTCATTAAGAACTTTCATCTGTGGAAGTCCATTACCTTGATATGCGTTACTAAAATAATCAGGTAATGAGATGAATTGACCATTTTCTTCTTGTTCCATCACAACTTTTGATAAGATGCCTGGCTCACTAGTGTTGATATTTAAATCATCGCACGCTTCAAAGAAATTTCTAAATTGTGCGTAAAGTCTAGTGTAATATTCTTTGCTTGCTGAATATTTACCAAATTCTATTTGTAATTCTGGATAATCACCAAAAGCAGGATTCTGCTCCAAAGAATCAATTTGTGCTTGGTTTAATTCTGGGAAGGAGAAGTAATAATTTTCTCTCACTCTCGTCACTTTTGAATTCACCGCGGCGAGAACTTGTTCGTAGTTTCTTCCGACTGATTTGAGATATGTCTGCATCTCTGGAGTTAAATCATCTTTGTTAAATTTATCGACAGAGTGAATGAAGCTAAATGCATCATCTACTAAGTCAGCGTTCTTTTCATAATAATCCACTAAGAGGTTATCTAAGTCATTAGAACGGGAAATCTTTGCTAATGTAGATAAATCCATATTGAGAAGCTTTTGAAACTTTCTTTGCGTCTCTGCTTCTGGGTGAGCAAAGTAATTCTTGATTTTAGTTTCATTATACTTATTCGCACTTTCTGAAATATCAGTCGCTAATTCAGTATGCATCAATCTTTCTAGTGGATGGGGTTTATTTTTATCACGTAGATTTTCGAATCTTTCTAGTAAGTTCGCACTGGCACCTGTCTTAAGGTCTTCTCTTCTATTGATCTCAAGGCTCTTCTTATAGAAGCGTTGTTCTTTTGGATCATTTAATCTTTTGTTAAGAGCTTTTAAGTCCGCTCTGACCTTCATTCCATCAGGAAGAAGGGTGTTTAAAATACGGACATTCTCTTGATACTGTCTTCTAATGAATTCTTTTTCTTGTTTTGTGAGTTTATAAGGCATAATTATGATCTCCTTTTTAACTTTCTAACGTTATTATAGCAAAGCAAGCGCACAGAAGTGCCACACGCTGTGTGATTTTACAAATCTTTTTCAAGAGTAAAATAACTATGACCTTTTGGCAAATCTTTTAATTCACCAGCAATCTTATATCCGTTCTTTAAGAAGAAGCCGACATTCCAATCATAAACCTCTTCAGAGAGAATTTTGGTCGCACCTTTTTCTTTAGCCTTCTTTTCAAAATGTTTGATTAATAATGACCCTAATCCTTGATGACGATATTTTTCGTCAACCCAAATCTTCCAAACCCAGGCGACATCAATATCATCATTACCTGCCATAATAGCAGCCACAACCTCACCTTTTTCGTTAACTAGTTTTCTATTGATCTTAATATAAGGATGTTTGGAATCAAGATGTTTAGCGTTATAGCCATTATCAAGTTGATCACATATAAATTCTACATCTTCTTCACTACCATCAACCACTTCATAATCAATTGGTTTCAACTGTCTTTTTGGGGCATTTTTATCAACAAGTTTGAATAGATGATAATCTATATGTCCTTTAGGACAATCATGAATAGTGGCAAAAACTTGGTAGCCATGCTTCTCACAATATGGCCTTGCTTGGAAATCCCATGTGCCTAAGAAAATAATGTGGCATCCTCTTTCTTCTACAGCTTTTTCTACTGCTTGTAATGCATGTGATCCAAGTTCATGTCGACGGTACTTTTCATCTACCCACATATCATCAACATAACATCCGCCCCATGCATAAACGTAAGCATCACATCCAGCGATGATTTTACCGTCCTTATCCACTATCTTTTTGCAGACAAGCTCTTCTTCTTTGCTAAAACCATCAAGAGGTGGTACTAGTTGATAATAATAGTTGTGACCTACCACCACTTAAAGAAGTGGGGGTTTCTCGTTCGATGGCCCTTACGAGCCAAGCATAGGCGAGCTAACTCCGTGGGTCCCACGGT
>SVBE01000019.1 GCA_015059065.1 Erysipelotrichaceae bacterium
AGAGGGGCGGCTAGTAATAGAGGGCTAATATCTGCCCGACTATGAAAAACCACCGGATTGTCCGGTGGATATTTATTCTTGTTTCTTGGTTATAATTAAGCGGTAATTGGATTAGCAGTATCTAGATATTGACCGATGAAGTCGACATCATAGAGGGAATATAAATCGCCACTCGCGTTATATTTTGGATCGGCACCGAATTCATCTCCAACATACTTCTTGGTTTTCTCATCGAGATAACCGAGGTGATATGGTGAAGAATAACGAATGTTTTGACCGCTTGGATAATTATATTCAAAGACACAGCATTCACCGCCCCCAGATCTTTGGCCCATGATTGTGGCGAGCCCATAGTGATCGGCATAGAATGGGAAGGCATTACCACATGAGAAAGAGAAGTTGCTAGTGAGGAGATAGAATTCAAAGTCATTTCCAAAGCAGTCATTTTGATCAGTGACCCCATCATTATTTAAATCTAACTTCGTAGTCGTCTTAAGAATAGAACCGTTATCATCGGAGCGGAGGAACATCTCGGATTTGCCATCTTTGCTGAGGAGGGCTAATAGTTTACCCATGATCGATACAGAACCACCTCCATTAGTGGTTTCATCGATGATGATGCGTTTAACACCTTTTTCTTTCGCTTCCACGAGGTTTTTAATAAAGCGGTGGAAAGTATCTTCGATAAGGACTTCTTCTGGAATTGGATCTTCTTCGAAATAGTGATAAGTATCAAAAGAGTCAAATGAGAAATAACCATATTTACCATCTCCAGAATATCTCATCCCTTCCTTCTTCACTTTTGTTCCGTAAATCTCGTTATACATAGCGATAGCGGCTTTACGTTCACCTTCTAAATAAACTTTAAGATCAAAGCGATCTTTGTAGAATGTTTGTTCATAGTGGTAGGAACCACCTTCCGCTTTTTCATCGAAATAAGTAGTGGGTCCATAGGAAGTGTGGAGGTCATTGAGCATCTGTAAGCCTTTATAATAGGCTTTCATACGCTTACCACCTTCGTCAGAAGTTAAATCTTCGGCATAATCGAAATTATCAAAATAATCACTCATGGATCTAATCCCTTTTTGAGAGGCCATGCCGTAGAAATTATCCATGAGGAAGTAGAAGAGCTTCTTATTGAATTCGGTTAAGGTATGAGGTTGGTTAGTTTTATTAGTCACTGGATCTTTATATTGATTGATGAAACCATCTTGGATGTAATAGATTGCATCGACATATTGTTGGCTCTCTTCTTCGATGATGAACTTTGTTTCTGAAAGTTGATCATAAGAACCATATTCATATAGTTCCCCTTCATAAGTATTTATGAGGAAGTTGCGTTCGATGACTAAAGATAAGCCTAATCCTAGTAGGGCAAATGGATAGCAGTATTTGCCGTCCACTTTAAAGACATCAAATCCATATTCTTTAAAAGAATATGTTTTCGTGGTGTTCGGATAATCTGTTAAATATTCATGAGTGAATGTCGCAAGATCGTGTTCCCCGTTTCTACCATCAGGAATGGATTTGAGGAAAGAGCTGTCAAGTTCTCCATCGATCGCCATTGTTTGGCTATCTCCATTTAAAGATAAGCGATAGACAACTTCCTCCCCTTTCTTCACTGTCCAAATGGAAGTATCACCGTTTTCTTCCATGGTTGCTGTATGTCCACTTGCGAGTTCATCGTTAATGGTGGTGACGAATGAAGATAGAGGTAGATAATATACATCATCGATTTCATCGAGATAATATAATTTTAGCTTCTCGGGTTGATAATAATCTTCAATAGGTTTTAATTCCGCATAATCAGGATCTTCGGTACGATAATGGAAATCAGTGATATCAACAACTGAAAAATCTAATGATTTGATTCTCTTCGCATATGGATCTTCAGAAGATGAAATAGGGGTCGTAGATGAAGATGGCTCAGCGGAAGAAGGCTCTATAGTGGAGCTACTTGAAGAAGCAGGGCTATTATTACAGGCTGTTAATCCAGTGACTGTTAATAGCAAAATAAATAGTTTAATTGACGCTTTCATATTTGGATTCTCCTAAATATGAGACAATTATAACAAAGTCATTTTATTCTATCAATCACACGCGAATATGTTAGATATTCAACTATTCCTTTTCTTTTACGCGTATAGATATATAATAGGTATAAAGAATATACCGAAAGGATAATAAAGGTATGAAATACTTGACAGTAAGCGAAATCAGTGAAAAGTGGGGGATCAACGAGAGAAGAGTTCGCGTTCTCCTCCAAGAAAAACGTATTGAAGGGGCGAAGTTAGAGGGTCACAAATATTTGATTCCAGAAAACGCACCGAAACCATTAGATCGCAGAATCAAAGGTCAAAGGTTATTTGAAGATTCACCGATTAAAAATAGTGAGATAGATTTTAGAAACTACCGCAAGATGTATCCTTCTAGCGATGGGTATTTTGGTCGATATGGTGGCTCTTATCTACCAAAACAATTACAAAAAGCTATCGATGAGATATATGAAGGATATATGACGATTGCAAAAAGTTCTAAATTCATCGCGGAGCTAAGAGAGATTAGAAAGAATTATCAAGGGCGTCCTACCCCAATATATCACTGCCAGAATTTATCTAATTATTTAGGCAAAGTGCAGATCTATTTAAAAAGAGAAGATCTCAATCATGGTGGGGCCCATAAACTGAATAATGCGATGGGTCAAGCTTTGCTTGCTAAATATTTAGGAAAGAAAAAGTTAATCGCTGAAACAGGTGCGGGTAGTCATGGTTCAGCTGTGGCGATGGCGGCTGCATATTTCGGACTTGAATGCGATATTTATATGGGGGAAGTGGATATGCAAAAACAAGCTCCAAATGTCGCGCGTATTAAAGTATTAGGAGCAAATGTTATCCCTGTATATAGTGGCACCCGCACATTAAAGGAAGCAGTTGATGAAGCCTTCCTCGCCTGGGCTAAAGATTATAAGAATTCATTTTATGTCATCGGTAGTGCAGTTGGTCCTCATCCATACCCATTAATGGTAAGAGATTTCCAAGATATTATCGGAAGAGAAGCTAAACAACAATTTAAAGAGATGACAGGTGAACTTCCTGATATCGTCACTGCTTGTGTCGGTGGAGGTAGCAATGCAATCGGGATGTTTGAAGACTTCTTAGAAGAACCGGTCAATATCGTCGGTGTCGAAGCGATGGGAACAGGAAAAGAATTAGGGCAAAACGCGGCGACGATGACTTTAGGTAAAGAAACAGTGTTGCATGGCTTTAATTCTTTAGCGTTAACTAAAGAAAATGGTGAAGTCGCGGACGCTTATTCAATCGCTTCCGGACTTGATTATCCAGGTGTAGGACCTGAACATGCTTTTTTAAAGGAAATCGGCAGAGTGAAATATGAATATGTCACCGATGATGAAGCCGCAGAAGCATTTTTCCTTCTTTCTAGACTTGAAGGCATTATTCCAGCAATTGAATCTTCTCACGCGTTAGCCTATGCGATTAAATGTGCGAGAAACTTAAAAAGTGGCTCCATATTAGTGAATCTATCAGGACGTGGGGATAAAGACATGGACTTCATGCTTGAAAAATATCCTCATATGTTTCTTAAATAATTATTTACAATAAATAATAAGTAGAGCAGTGCATTTCGCTTTACTTATTTTTATTTTTCTCTTAATGTATAGATGATACCCCCATAGGGTATATAGAGGTAGTATATGGAAGAAGTTAAATGTCCAGCATGTGAAAGATATAAAGCCACTCCAAGAGGAGAAGATGAAATCAAAGATTTAAAGGTGAGATTAAACCGCATTATCGGTCAACTTAATGGTATCACCAAAATGCTTGATGATAATCGATATTGTGGGGATATCTTAACTCAGATTGCAGCATCTGAATCCGCTTTGCAACAAGTGGGCTATATTTTGCTTAAATCGCATATGGAAACCTGTGTAAGCGAAGATATAAAATCTGGTAAAGAAGACTCTTTACAAGAGGCTTTTGAACTGATGAGGAAACTCAAATAATGGAAAACGAGAAATACGATATTACAGGGATGAGCTGCGCGGCTTGCTCGGCGAGAGTGGAGAAAGCAGTGAAAAATACAGACGGGGTTAAAGATGTCTCCGTCAATCTTTTAACTAATTCAATGATTGTCTCATATGATGATTCAATCAGTTCCAAAGATATTATTAACGCAGTCGAAAAAGCCGGTTATGGAGCGAAATTAAAAGGAGAAAAAACAGTAAAAGAAGATAGGAAAGATAACGAGACTAAAATAATATTAATTAGGTTAATTTTATCAATCTTCTTTTTAATCCCATTATTCTATTTATCAATGGGTTATATGCTTGGATGGAATATTGGAGATTTAGCCAATGATCCTTTGACACTTACTTATATTGAACTCATCTTGGCTACTGTCTTGATGCTCATAAACTATAAGTTCTTCACTAAGGGGTATAAGGCATTATTCCATCTTTCTCCAAACATGGATACTTTAGTTGCCTTAGGCTCTTCAGTGGCCTATATCTATTCATTAGTGATATTTGGAATAATGATTGGATATGCATCTCCGATGATATATGACTATGAACATATCATGCATTTAAGCATGAATATTTCTTTTGAAACGGCAGGGATGGTGCCTACTTTAATCACCATTGGTAAATTACTTGAAAGCTATTCTAAAGGGAAGACGACTTCAGCGATTAAAAATCTTCTTAATATGGCTCCGAAAACCGCGACTATCTTAAAAGATAATAAACAAGTCATCGTGCCGATAGAAGAAGTTAAAGTTGATGATATCTTTTTAGTAAAACCTGGTGAATCTTTCCCTGTTGATGGGATTGTTATTGAAGGAAATTCTTCTGCGGATGAATCGATATTAACGGGAGAATCATTACCAGTAGATAAAACCGTGGGTGACAAAGTTGTTTCTGCTTCCATCAATCAATATGGAGCGTTAACTTGTAAAGCCACATATGTTGGAAAAGAAACGACGATCAATAAAATCATCAAGATGGTGGAAGATGCGACATCTTCTAAAGCGGAAATAGCAAAGATTGCTGATAAGGTAAGTGGAATCTTTGTTCCTGTCGTAATGGGTATTGCTTTAATTGTCTTCATTTGTTGGATGATCTTTGGTAACGGCTTTGTTTCGACATTAGAACATACAACATTAGTAGGTTATTCTTTTGAAAGGGCAATTGCCGTCTTAGTCATCTCTTGTCCATGCGCATTAGGCTTAGCGACTCCAGTAGCCATAATGGTGGGCAGCGGACTAGGAGCAAAACACGGTATTTTGTTTAAAACAGCTAGTTCACTTGAAGAAACCGGAAAGATGAATTATGTGGTCTTAGATAAAACAGGAACGATCACTAAAGGACAACCTGTTGTCAATGATATTCATATCGTTGATGAACGATTATTATCATTAGCCTATTCTATAGAAAGTAAAAGCGAACATCCTCTTTCTAAAGCCATCACTAAATATGGGGAAGAACATAATACTATTAAAGTTGATGTTTCTGGTTTCTCATTGTTACCAGGAAAAGGAGTGCAAGGATTTATTGATGATAAGCTCCTTCTCGGTGGTAATTACGAATTAGTGAAAGACTATATTTCTAATGAAATAAAAGCAGTTGGAGAAGAATACGCAAAGAAAGGTAAGACTCCTTTATACTTTGTATATAATAAACAAATATTAGGAATTATTGCTGTCAGCGACACGATTAAAGAAGATTCTATTGAAGCGATCAAGCAGTTTAAACAGTTGGGTTTATTACCAATCATGCTCACTGGGGATAATAACTTAACAGCGAAAGCCATCGCTGAACAAGTGGGGATTGATCGTTATATATCTGATGTCCATCCTGAAGATAAATTAGATATTATTAATAGATTACAAAAATATGGAAAAGTGTTGATGGTGGGAGATGGGGTTAATGATGCGCCTGCTCTTACTAAAGCCGATATTGGTATGGCAATAGGCGCTGGTAGTGATGTCGCCCTTGAATCAGCCGATGTGGTTTTAACGAAATCCTCATTAGTGGATGCTTGTAATGCGATTAGATTATCTAGACAAACTTTAAGGAATATCAAAGAGAATTTATTCTGGGCATTCTTCTATAATTTAGTGATGATTCCTCTTGCGGCTGGGGCGCTTTCTGGAGTGGGATTAGCTAAGCTAAAACCTTGGTATGGCGCGGCAGCGATGGCTTTATCTTCAGTCACCGTTGTATTAAATGCTTTAAGATTAAATTTATTTAAAATCGATAATACAAACAAACATCACCGTAAAATGAATGAATTACCCGAAGAATTTATTGAAAAAGGAGAAAATAGTATGAACGAGTTAAAAGTGGAGATTAAAGGTATGATGTGCATGCACTGCGTAAAACACGTCACCGATGCTCTTAATAGCATTGATGGATTAACGGTAAAAGAAGTTAGTCTAGAAAATGGCTATGCCTTAGTGAACGGTGATAACATCGATACTTCTCTTATTAAAGAGAAAATCACTGATGCTGGATACGAAGTCACAAACCTTTAATATAAAAAATAAATTTCTGCGTCGAAAAATGCGATTTTTGCCCTCTTTATATATAGGAGGGTTTTTTATTGATTATGAAAAACAAAACAATTAAAATAGTATCGTATGATACCAAATCATTCATGAGGAGGGCCGCCTCATGAGTGATAATTATGAAAAAGACATGGCTCTTACTTTACAAGAAGCATTATCAATCATTAATTCTGTCGAAGAAAATAAGATTGAAATAAGCACTTATGAAAAAACGGTTTCATTCATCCTTCAGTATCAGCTTAAAAAAGAGGAAGTAATCGAAATAATAAGATCTTTAGATGAAACGCATTATATCAGAGGACCGCTTCCTGATGATAAGCCTACGAGAAATAGAAATAAACCAGTTTGGATTTTCAAGAAGAATTGGGATGGTATCATTCTCTATATCAAAATTAAAATTTTTATCACAAACCGCAAAGTGCTAATTGTGAGCATACATGAAGATGAAACGGAGTAAAAAGATGAAGAAAAAGGAAATTGAAACAGCAATATGTAATGAATGCAACGAGGAAGTTCCATTTGTTATCCAAAAGGTGAAACGACATCATCTTATTGGCAAAGAACAAGTCCCTGTGGATGTTGAAGAATGGATCGGATACTGCAAGCAGTGCGGTGCTCCTGTGCTTCCATCAAAATATTGGGGATTAAACGACATCATCATTTATGATGAATATCGCCGAAAAGTAGGATTATTAACTTCCGAGGAAATCAAAAGCATCAGGAAAAAGAGGGGAATGTCCCAAACCGAATTAGCGAAATTCATCCACTGCGGGGAAAAGAATATTGCACGTTATGAACGTGGAACAGTTCAAGATCCAGTTTTTGATTACCTTATTCGCCTTGTAAATGATGATGAAGCATATCAAGAAATGAAAAAGATTAACAAAAAAATGAAATTAAAAACTGCTCAATAAAGGTAGATATCAACCTGATAATAATGCATAATGTTTTTAATGGGTGGAGAGTGTTATGCCATATCAAATATTTACAGATTCTTGTACTGATTTATCAGTGAAACAATTAAAAGATTATAATATCGATTATCTTCGCATGGGTATCAACATCAACGGCAAAGAAGATTATCATGCGGATTTAGCCTTTGAAGAATATTCTTTGGAACAACTTTATAACTGGATTAAAGATCCAAATACAAAGATTAAAACTAGTTTAATCACATTCGCGGAAGTCTTAGAAAGATTTGAACCATACCTTAAAAAGGGTATTGATATCCTTTATATCGGTTGTTCAGGCGCGTTAAGCGGTTCTGTTAATGCAGTGAGACTCGCTTCTGAAGAATTATTAGAAAGTTATCCAGAAAGAAAGATTATCGGTATCGATTCTAAAAGAGCAGATATGGCGTTAGGCGCGTTATGCTTTGATGCTTGTAAACTTAGAGATGAAGGTAAATCTTTAGAAGAAGTCGCCAAATGGGTGGAAGATAATAAACAGTTCTACCATGAAATCGGTTCTGTGGAAAACCTATCCTATTTACGCGCGATGGGTAGAGTTTCTGGTCCATCTGCATTCTTTGGTAATTTGATCGGCATTAAACCATTAATCATGTTTAACCGTAAAGGTGAAAACTATGCATTCAATAAAGTGAGAGGGATGAAAGCAGCTTTAGAGGCTTCCATTCAATATATCAAAGATAATATGAATGAAATGACTGATACGGTTTATGTTGGTTCGATTATGGGTGATAGTTATCAAAGCTATATGAAAGAGCATATCGAAAGTGAACTTGGACTCAAAGTTGAGACATTCCCAATTGGTACGATTGTCGGTATCGGCGTGGGTCCAGGAATGTATGGCTGTTTCTTCCGTGGGAAAGAAGTCAAAATATAACATATAAATAGTAATTTAACTAAATATCCTTCATAATAGTAATGTTATGGAGGATTTTTAATTCCTCACAAACATAGGAGAAAAATATGAACGTAACCAAAGACATTATCTACGTTGGTGTTAATGACCACAAAATCGATTTATTTGAAGGGCAATATGTCGTCCCAAACGGCATGGCCTATAACTCATATGTCATCTTAGATGACAAGATCGTGGTCATGGACACAGTAGACAAGAATTTCACCCATGAATGGCTCGACAATGTGGAAAAGGCATTAAACGGCCGTAAACCTGACTATTTAGTCGTCCAACATATGGAACCAGACCATTCTGCAAATATCGCTAATTTCTTAAAGAATTATCCGAAAGCGACAGTGGTCTCAAGCCAAAAAGCTTTCACGATGATGAAAAACTTCTTCGGGACAGAGTTTGAAGATAGAAGAATCGTCATCGCGGAAGGAGATACTTTAAATCTCGGACATCACGTTTTACATTTTGTGGCCGCTCCAATGGTGCACTGGCCAGAAGTCATGTTCACATATGATGAAACTGATAAAGTTTTATTCTCTGCTGATGGCTTTGGTAAATTCGGGGCTTTAGATGTCGAAGAAGATTGGGCTTGCGAAGCGAGAAGATATTATATCGGTATCGTCGGTAAATATGGCGCGCAAGTGCAAGCTGTGCTTAAAAAAGCCGCAAATTTAGATATTCAAATCATCTGTCCATTACATGGACCAGTCTTAAAAGAAAACCTTGGTTACTATCTCAATTTATATAATATTTGGTCCAGTTATCAAACTGAGACAGATGGTGTATTGATTTGTTATACATCTGTCTATGGACATACAAAAGCCGCTGTTGAATTATTAGCAGAAAAATTAAAACAAAAAGGTTGTCCAAAAGTCGTGGTCAACGATTTAGCGAGATGCGATATGGCAGAAGCAGTGGAAGATGCCTTTAGATATGGCCGTCTCGTTTTAGCGACAACGACATATAACACAGAAATCTTCCCATTCATGAAGGATTTCATCCATCATTTAACCGAAAGAAATTTCCAAAACAAGACTGTTGGTTTTATCGAAAATGGTTCCTGGGCTCCTCTTGCCCATAAAGTGATGAAAGGAATGCTTGAAGGATGTAAGAACTTAACATTCACCAATCACAATGTGAAGATCCTTTCTGCGATGAATGATACAAACAAACAAGAAATCGAAGATTTAGCTAATGAACTCTGCCAAGACTATTTAGCGATCAAAGAAGATACAGCAGATAAGAATGACTTAAAAGCATTATTCAAAATTGGCTATGGTTTATATGTTGTCACATCTAATGATGGCAAGAAAGATAACGGCTTAATCGTCAACACAGTGACTCAAGTCGCTAACTCACCAGAAAGAATCGCTGTTTGTATCAATAAACAAAATTATTCTCATCACGTCATTAAACAAACAGGAAAGATGAATGTCAACTGTTTATCAGTTGAAGCGCCATTCTCCGTCTTTGAATCCTTTGGCTTTAGAAGTGGACGTAATGTCGATAAATTTGAAGGAACAGATTATCCAAGAAGCGATAATGGATTACTATTCCTCAACAAATATTCCAATGCGATGATGTCTTTAAAAGTTGAACAATATGTCGACTTAGAAACACATGGTATGTTCATCTGTACTATTCAAGAAGCGCGCGTCCTCTCCGATAAAGAGACGATGACTTATAATTATTATCAGGCTAATGTCAAACCAAAACCTGCCACTGAAGGAAAGAAAGGTTGGGTTTGTAAAGTCTGTGGCTATGTCTATGAAGGCGAAGAATTACCAGATGATTTCATCTGCCCACTTTGTAAGCATGGTGCTGCTGACTTTGAAAAGATTCAATAATTATGTACTGCCGCGATTGCCTCATCGGTGATGTTAAAGATGTGATTAATCACATCAATTTCGGCGAGCCTTTAAAATATAAGCTCATTCCTCTAGAAGCAATCAAAGAGATTAAAGCTTTATTAGATAAAGACGCTCAATATTTTTTCGAATCTGATCCAGCCGCAAATAGTATCGATGAGATCAAGATTGCTTATCCTGGCTATCAAGCGATATGTTTCCACCGTCTTGCCCATTATCTATATGAACATAATCAGAAACTAGAAGCTCGTATCGCGAGTGAATATGCCCATGAAATTACGGGTATTGATATTCATCCAGGCGCGACTATTGGCTGTCCGTTCTTTATCGATCACGGGACAGGTGTAGTCATTGGACAAACCGCAGTAGTGGGTGATTATGTTAAAATCTATCAAGGTGTCACTTTAGGTGCCCTTTCTCCAGATAAAGGTCAATCCATCAGAGGAGTGAAAAGACATCCAACCATCGGTAATAATGTCGTGATCTATGCGAATGCTTCTGTTATCGGCGATATTACAATCGGTGATAATGTCACCATCGGTGGTAACGTCTTCCTCACTGAAGATGTCGCTCCAAATCAAAGGGTGATCATGGATAAACCAAAAATCATCTATAAAGAGAAAAAGTAATAATCTTAGATTATTAAAAAAGACCAGCAATGGCCTTTTAATATATTTATTTTTTGTGATTGATTGCTTCAAAAACTGTATCAATTGGTAATAGCAACAATAAACTATCTTTTTTTGCTTCCACAAAACCATAATGAAGATAGAAGGATTTCGCTTCTGGTTTTGTATCAACTTTAATCATATGGATACCGATGGACTGCGACACTAACAATATTCTTTTTAATGCATCTTTTAATAGTGCTTTGCCATATTGTTGTTTTTGGTATTTTATATCCACAGCTAGTCTTGCAATTGTTGCGCATGGGCAAGGGTATTTCGGCAATTTGTTTTTCATGTTTTCTGGTAAATCAGCATTCATTACACTGGAAGCGCATAATGTGTAATACCCTATAATATTCTTCTTATCATCGCTTAAACAAATGAAAGTTTTGCTAATGCCGGTCATATCATTTGCATAGGCATATTTATTTAAATAAATATTTAGTTCTTCGTTACTACAATTAAAAAGTTTAAACGCTTGACGAAGAGTGATATCGCGAATTGAAACAATAATCATTTGAAAAGCTCAATCAAAGATTCGTTTGGTTTAGGAGGATTTGTTAACAAATTGATAAAAGTGGACATTTCATCATTATCTAATAGGGTGATTCCAAATCTTTCTAAATCGTTTTTTGCAAGTTTTAAGATATTGAAAAGAATGTATGAAGAAAGAGACATATTATTAATAGAAGCTGCTTTTTCTATTATTTTCTTATCTTCATTAGATAAACGAATATCGATTCTTTCTGATTTTATGATGTTTTCCATATAACTACCTATGTACACACAAAGTACACACTAATATTATATTATTTTAAAATATGAAGGCAAGAAAAATAAAAAGGCTAAATAGCCTTCTTATTATTGTTGATGTATTTAGTGAAGCGAATCGGGATATCTCCATCCATTTGGGGAGTGCCTTCATCGACACACTGGAAATTAGGATCGATATCCAGATTAGGGAAGAAGACTTCCGCTCCGCCATCCGCGTCGACTTTAGTTAATAATACTTCATCGACATAAGGAAGAGTTTGTCGATATATAGAAGCTCCTCCGATGATATAGACATCTTCATCTTTGGAATATTCTTTAATCTTTTGTAGGAATTCCTCAAAGGAGTGGACATTGACGACTCCTTCATAATTATGGGTAGGATCTTGAGAGAGAACGATATTGGTTCTATTTTTTAATGGTTTACTGCCAGGGAAAGAGATTAATGTATTTTCTCCCATGCAGACGACATGACCTTTAGTCGTCTCTCTAAAATATTTCATATCTAAAGGAAGGGAGAATAATAAGCCGTTTCTTTTCCCGATACCGAAATTTCTATCTGCGTTAAGAATAGTGATAATCATATTAAACCGCCACTGGGATTTTCTTGCCGAGTTTTTCATACTCGTAATCGATTAATTCAAAGTCATCAACTGTGAAATCATAGAAGTTTTTAACATTTGGATTGATCTTAAGTTTTGGGGCTGGATGTTGTGGTTTAGCGATGATTTCTTTCACCATATCAACATGTCGATCGTAGATGTGGGCATCAGCGATAACGTGGACGAGTTCACCAGCTTTTAAGCCGGAGACTTGAGCGAACATCATGAGCAATAAGGCGTATTGAAGAACGTTCCAGTTATTCGCGGTGAGCATATCATTACTTCTTTGATTTAAAATACCGTTAAGAGTGTCACCTGTGACATTAAATGTCATGGAATAGGCACATGGATATAATCCCATTTCATGCAAATCTTGAAAGTTATAGATATTGGTCATAATTCTACGAGATTGTGGATTATGTTTTAAATCATATAAAACTCTATCGACTTGGTCGAATTCACCTTCTGGATAGATGGCTTTTTGGGCGAGTTGATAGCCATAGGCTTTACCGATAGAACCATTTTCATCCGCCCATTCATCCCAAACATGGGAGTTGAGGTCGTGGATGTTATTGCTTTTCTTTTGCCAAATCCATAATAATTCATCTAAACAGGATTTAAAGGCTGTTTTTCTAATGGTAAGAATTGGTAATTCTTCTTGTAAATTATAACGGTTGACGATACAGAATTTCTTCACTGTATGGGCAGGGGTTTTAGACCCGTCTTCATTAATCCAGACTGGTCTCACGGGTAAATCGGTATCCCAGAAACCGTTTTCGAGGATATCTTTCATGTTAGCAACGAAGATTTGATCAGCTTTTGACATAATATTTCTCCTTATTCTTTTTAATTATTTTTAAGTCCTTGAAGAACTTTAATGAACTTTGTATTGGATTTACTGTTGAAGAGCGGTCATTTTCCCAGACAACAGGAATCTCTTTTACCTTCTTATTATTCAGTTTAGCGATATAGAGGTATTCAACATCGAAGGCAAAGTTATCAATCTGTTGTTTTTCAATCAATAATTTTGCCATCTCCTTATTCATCGCTTTGAAACCGCACTGGGTATCGGAGAAGTGGAAGTGGAATTTGCCGTTAACAAGAATGCGACATCCTAGTCCAATAATTCTTCTTAATAGAGGTTGCTTTTTAACGAGAACA
This sequence comes from Erysipelotrichaceae bacterium, assembly GCA_015059065.1. Classification (GTDB taxonomy): domain Bacteria; phylum Bacillota_I; class Bacilli_A; order RFN20; family CAG-826; genus SIG220. Next base: position 13,528 of record SVBE01000019.1, read on the forward strand.
GAGGCCTTATGATGACGTGAACCGATGATGAGATCATAATCTTTTTGAAACTGTATGACATCTTCAATGGCTTTTAAATCTGTGGATAAATCCGCATCCATAAAGAGGATATAATCCCCTTTAGCCTCGATTAGTCCCTGTTTAACCGCATAGCCTTTGCCTCTATTTGGAGTATAGGATACGACATTGACTCCTGTTAGGGACATTATTTCCTCAAGAGTATTATCTTTTGACCCATCGTTAACAAGAATAATCTCATATTTAATATTCTTATATTTAAGATAAGGAATAACGCGATTATTGATATTATCTTTAATCGTTTCACCTTCGTTATAACATGGGATGATAATAGATAACATAAATTAACTATACTTTATAAGTATTTTAAAGGAAAGAAGGAATGTAATAAATAACAAAATAAGCCTTTTTGCGCTTACAACATATTTTGAGTTCCCGGATTTTGTAAGCTGAAATCTTGTGGAACTCTTTTAATTTGTTGCTTTTTGTTGTTGCTTTGTTCT
>SVBE01000008.1 GCA_015059065.1 Erysipelotrichaceae bacterium
CTTTAAGAATACAAAACTATATGGATATAAGGCATATTTTCAGCTAAAAATGCCTATTTTATAGCTTTTTTAAACTGATTATTGATAATTTTATCAACCCCTTTCAAAAATCCGGGAACTCAAGTACAACATATGTATTTACATACGCGCATAATTTGCTAAAATAATATGCATAAGGAGAATTCATGTATGAAAAAAATGAAAAAACTATTTTTTAGCGTTTTTGCGTTGTCTGCATTGATTCTTTCTGCCTGTTCGGGGTCGCAAGTTGTTGATACGTCTAGTACACCTTCTTCCTCTAGCCAAACGCCTACAACAAGCGTTACGCCTAGCGAATCCTCAGAACCAGAAGAGAGCTCAGAACCAGAAGAAAGCTCTGTGCCAGAAGAAAGTTCAATTCCAGAAGAAAGCTCTTCCGCTGAAGAAGAAAGTAGTTCTCAAGAAGAAAGCTCATCAAGCGAGCCAATTGAATTCAAAGCTGATTATCGAATTGAAATTGGTAACGCAGTCTATGACTTACTTCTTAACGAAGGACAAGAAGCCCATGATAAAGAATATTATCTTGGCGCTAATGTCTCTAAAACTGTCGCAGCTGGCGAAGCTATTTCTTTCAAGAAACTACAAAATGACGAATATCAAGCGTTTACAGTGGCTCCAAGTCCAGATGACGTAAAAGGATTAACTTACAACAACGTCATTCAAGATGGTAACGCCTATAAGATTAGAGCCGCTGGTAGTGTTGAAGTTTATCTCAAACTCGATGGCACTGAATGGTCATATTGGATCAGCGGTGGTGGTGCGATGGAAGATCCATTCTACACAGGTTACCGCTTTGCTTATGGTGCGGGAGAATCTGCAGCTACTTGGGCATTTGATCAGGCGCTTCCAGGTGAAGAATCAGAATCTAAAGATGAAGGTGTTGCCAAACAACTTAAGTTCTCTTTTGAAACTGATGAAATCACATATGGCAAGATTAGAAATAATGCTTCTGGTGATGATGCAGAATGGTACGGTAGTAAATATTTAGAAAAAGATGCTACATCTGAAGATGGCAACATCTTATTCAATCCAGGTAAATATGACATTTACTTCAAACTCCATACTGATGATAGCTATTCCATTTGGGTTTCTGCTTATGGAACAGCATTAGTAGAAAACTATTATTATTCATTTGGTAAAACTGGTGAAAAAGTTGCGTTCGCACAAAGATATGAATCATCTAGTTTATGGAATCAATTCTATAAAGAAGAAGTGGCCATTACTGAAAGTGATGAATTATATTTATGGGTCAAAGATAGTGATGGAAACTATTCTGATGGCACACAATTGATTAATGGTGCTGATGAAATAGCCTCAGCGCTTAAGATTCCTGTTATGCCTGTGACTCCAGGTGATCCTGTTGGAATCAAGCTATCTATTGGTGGCACTTATTCCTTCTATTTCAATGAAGAAGTACCAGGTGGCTTAAAATGGTATCTTGTGAGAAAAGAAGGCATGCCAACAACCCCAGTAATGTTCGCTGTTGAATATGAAACTATTGATGGACAATCTTTATATGTCGTTGGTAACTTCAATGATTGGACTCCATCCGCTGATTATAAATTGCATTGGACCGAAGGTAACATTTGGAGAGCTGATGCTGAAGATGCTTCTAAAGGATTAGATTTACCTCTAGGTGGCAAATTCAAATTAGTGGTTGCTCCAACAGAAAGCCCAACAAAAGAAAACATTATTGCTTGGGAAGGTGGTTCAGATCGAATTGTGACCAAGGATTATGAAGTTGATAGCTGGGGTGTTGATTGTTATCTTGTTAGCGTTGGTGGTGCATATCCAACAGTATTAACAAAAGTCGAAAACCCAGATCCTGAAGAAAATAAATACGCTGAATATACAGTTAAAGTAACAGCTGATGAATACGACACATTATCTTTCTATTTCAACGGCACTCAAAAAGCGTTAGATACATCTAAATGGGTCTTTGAAGGAAATGCCGAAGGCGGATATATCTCCGTTGCGGGTAGTGTTGATATTTACTTAAAACTATTTGCTGGTACTGGTGAATCTGCTGGTCAAACTATCTATAAAGTTTGGGCATCAACTCCTGCTGCTCCAGCAGTGGAATATGCCGCTACTATTAATAGCGAAGCAGTCAAAGATTTAGCTGATCATGCTATTGCAAAAGACGATAATGTTTGGGCATATGCATTTGATTTAAAAGCTGGTGCTGTCATTTCCTTTACTGCAGATGGAAAAGCAATGGATTTTGTACACTATGATGAAGAACAAGAAAAACCAGTAGTTGTGGAAGGCACTTCCTTAACAGCTGATGCAGATGGAACATATAAATTCTTCTATAAAGCTGGTGAAGGCATTTATCATAGGTATGAAGCACCTGTCGTTTTAACAAAAGTAATGTTCTCTGTTGAATACGAAACTGTTGATGGACAATCATTATATGTCGTGGGTGATTTCAATGGTTGGACACCTTCTGCTGATTATAAATTGCATTGGACCGAAGGTAACATTTGGAGAGCTGATGCTGAAGATGCTTCTAAAGGATTAGATTTGCCACTTAACGGACAATTCAAATTAGCGGTTGCTCCAACTGAGAAACCAACAAAAGAAAGCATTATTGCTGAAGAAGGCGGTTTAAACAGAACTGTTGTCGCTGACTTAAGCGTTGATAGTTGGCAAATCAACAAAGCGTATTTGAGTCTTAATGACGGAGAAGCTGCACTAATGACTGACGTCACTTCAACTATGACTTCAGAAACAAATAAGTACGCTGAATACAAACTTACAGTCGACGGAAAAGAAAACGACACTCTAAAGTTATATTATAACGATGCTGAAAACCCTATCTCTGCTGATTATCTCACATTTGAAGGTAACGCAGAAGGTGGAAAAATTAAAGCTGATGGCTCTACTGATATTTATCTAAAATTATTCAATGGTACTGGTGAATTTGAAGGTAAAACTGTTTATAAGGTTTGGGCTTCTGCTCCTGCTGTTGTTCATGTGTATAAAGCTTTAATCAATGGTGAAAACGGTGTCACTCTTACTGAAAATAAAGACACTGATAAAACCGATGGTAGACTTGCTGAATATTATGGTTCAGTTACTGCTAGTTTAAATGACGTTTTATCATTCTCAATCGATGATACTGCTATCTCCACAAATATTGGACCAGACCAAAAAGATGATGTTTTAGTTCCTGGCAACAACATTAAAGAAGACTTTAAAGTTAGAACTGCTGGTACTTTCACTGTCTATTTAAAGGTTTACGAAGGTGGTTATAGTGTTTGGGCAGCAGGTTTGGCATTACCAAAAACAACTTACAATTTATCCTTAGGCAATTTTGCCAAAGCTGGTCAATACATTATGCTTCATAGCTGGGGTGGCGAATTAGGTAACCAAGACCAAGTCTTATATGATGGCACTGGCGAAGCTCCTACTAGTTTCTCCATTGATTATGACGCTACTGGATATTTGTTCTGTAGATTAAAGCCTGGTGAAACTGATTACGGCAAAGACTGGATCAATAAAGATGCCCAACTAGATGGCAGAATTATTGGTTCTGATATTGTACCTAATGGAGCACCAACTATTGAATACATGGATGTTGCCGAACCATATTTTGAAATTGAATATCCAAATGGACAAATTGTATTTGGTGTAACTGCCGATTTATTATCCAGTAAAGCCGTTTATTTAGTTGGTGAATTAACTGGTGGCTGGGGCGTTGAAAATTTAGTCAAATTAAACAATGACGGTAGCAATTGGTCTGTCCAAAGAGAAGTTGCTGCCGGCACATATAATTACAAATTTGTTATTGCCGCTGCAAACAATCCAACTAGCATTGAAGATTGGACTACTCTCAACCAAGATAATAGATGGATCAAGGTTATTTAATCTAAATTACAATAATTAATGATTAGGATCTCTTCGGAGGTCCTTTTCTTTATAGGATACTTTTGTCGATTAATTGTGTTATTATAAATAAAGATGAATATTGCAGTTATTCTTTTATCAGGTAAAGGGACTAGGTTAGGTAGTGATACCCCTAAACAATTTTTACTTGTGAAGAATAAACCATTATATCTATATTCTTTAAATGCTTTTTATAAAAATAAAAAGATAGATAAAATCTTATTAGTGACTAACCAAGAATATATCGAATCTGTAAAAGCAGATATCAAGAAATATGGTTATAAGAATAAAAACATCGAAGTAGTCGCGGGTGGTAAAGAAAGATATTTATCAGTGAAGAATGCGATCAAAGCATTAAGCGATAACAAATATCAACTCGACGACAAAGTCTTGATCCATGATGGAGTGAGACCAAATGTATCGCAAAAGATCATTGATTATAATATCAGTGGACTTGATTTAGAACCTTGTGCCTTAACAGCAATTGAAGCGCCTAGAGATTATAATCCATTTGAAAGAGTGGATACCATCCATCTCCTTCACGATAAGAAATATCGCGCGCAGACACCTCAATCATTTAGATTAGGGATTCTAAGATATATCTACGATAAGGCTAATGATTATAATCCATATCCATTCACCGATGATATATCATTAGCAATTGCCTGTAATTATCCATATATCATCGTTGAAGGTAGTGAAGATAATTATAAAATCACTAGAATAGAAGATTTGGATAGATTTATTAAAGAAGTTAAATAAAAAGACCGCGAAGGTCTTTTTTTAATCTTTGATTAATATTATTAGAATTCGTATTTCACAAGAGTGTGAACTGGAACTTGATCTAATAATTTTCTACCGTTTAATCCAGTGAGCTCCACTAAGAAGGCATAGCCGACTAATTTAGAGCCAGAACGGTGAATCATATTGGTTAAAGCTTTAGCAGAACCACCTGTCGCAAGTAAGTCATCAACGACTAAGACAACGTCGTTTTCGTTTAAGGCATTCGCTGGAATTTCGAGGGTGTTATGACCATATTCTAAATCATATGTTTCACTCATCGCGACATATGGGAGTTTATTTGGCTTTCTCGCGATGACCATACCAGCATTAAGGGCTAAGGCAACTGGGCCACCGAAGATAAAGCCTCTAGCATCTGCACAAACCACTTTAGTGATGCCTTTATTTTTAAATGGGGCAACTAATTCATCAATTGCTTGCTTGAATGCTTCAGGGTTTTGACAAACAGGGGTGATATCTTTAAAAGAGATACCTTGTTTTGGCCAATCTTCTCTAATCGCGATTACTTCTTTGAGATCCATATGATTATTTCCTTCTTTATTAACGTAATTATTTAACCACAATAGTGGTTTTAATTAAATAGTTATTTCTCCAAAATATAGTAATTTACTATAACGTCTTGATCTTTTATGTTCATCTTTATTTCTTTGATGAATTTAAAGCCGCATTTTTGGATTACTCTGTTACTAGCGATATTATCTTTAAAAGCGCAGATGCAGATCTTTTGATATTCATTTCCTAATAAATCATCAATCAAAGCTTTAGCCGCTTCAGTAGCGTAGCCTTTATTCCACGCTTTTTTAGCGAGGCAATATCCGAGTTCAGGAATGCCGTTATCAATATGCACAACATCTATTGAACCTAATGGTTCATCATTTCCTTTAACAGTGATGCAATATCTATTAGTCGTGGGCAAATCATATTCTTTAAGCCAAAAAGAAAGAATCCCTCTTGTCTCATCAAGGTTCTGATGCGCTGACCAAGTCACATATTTAGTGACTTCTTCATCATGAGTCCAATTGATGAACATCTGTAAAGCATCTTCTTTTTTGAATTTACGAAGTATGAGTCGTTCTGTTTCAATGAATTCTTTTTGCATAGTTGTATTCTATCATCAACCAATGAATTGTAAATATTTTAACGAAACCAATCAAGAAGCACCAACATTTATAAGTGATGGGGTATGTCACCGCTTAATTATGGAAAAGGGTTTGAGGTATCGAGTTTATATCGATATGTACAGTTTTACAAAACATACAACGACATTTTTGCCACACCGAGGCAAGAATCTCTTCTAAGCTGGTCGCACTACAAAGTGCTTATACAAATCAATGATAAAAACGCACGAAAATGGTTTATTATTTACAAAATAGCAAAAAAATATAGTAATAGTTTATCAGTCAAAGAGAGTGGATAAACCTTTTTTCGATGTCTCTTTATAATCGGAAGGAATATCTTTACCAGTGGATAACATCGTTTTCACTGAATCATCAAAAGATATCTTCCCGTATTCAGAAGGAATAAGTCTAGATAAAGTGAAAGCGCTTTTGGCTTTTAAAGCATACATCGCACATCGTTCTATACAGGGGATTTGGACATATCCTTTAACTGGATCACAAGTTAATCCTAATGAATGCTCTAAAGCGATTTCTGCACATTGGGCAATCTTTCTATTTTCCATCCCTCTTGCGGCGGAGATAAGCGCGGCACCCATCGCGCAGGCCACACCGATTTCGGCTTGGCAACCAGCTTCTGCTCCAGAGATTGAACCGTTTGTCTTACAAAGTTGACCGATTAGACCGGCGACCATCAATCCTTTAATAATATCTTCGTATGGTGTTTTTCTCGCGAATAAATAGGCTAATACGCCCGGAATGACCCCTGAGCTACCACAAGTCGGAGCGATGACGACGACACCACCAGAGGCATTTTCTTCACTTGTCGCTGTAGCAGCGATGGCCATCATGAATTCATAATTTCTTTTAGAAATTGGATCTTCGAGATGTCTCCATCTATCATACATATCCTTAGCTTTTCTTCTAAGGTGTAATTCACCTGGTAATTCGCCTTCTTTTTTGATTCCTTTGACGACAGTCGTAGTCATCACATGGATGATGTGGGAGAGATATTTTTTAATATCTTCGCCTTCATATTTAAGAACATAGTCACTAAGTGACATGCAGTTGATCGAGCAGTAGTTGAGAATATCTTTTAATGTATTATGTGGATAAACCTCTAAAGTGGGTAAACATTCGTCCTCGACTTTTCTAATGCTTCCTCCCCCAATAGAGAGTATCCTTTCGACATATTCCCCCTCTTTAGTAGTGACATAGAAATCCATCGTATTAGGATGAGGGAGTTTCTTATTCGCCATATCAAAGATGACTTCATGAGGGATGTCCTTGAGTTTTAAATCGATGATATAATCGGTTAAGTGGCCTTTACCAGTAAGGGCTAAAGAGCCATGCAAAATGACTTTAATATATTTAATATTGGGATATTTCTTCTTGATATAATCTGTCGCATTAGCGGGCCCCATCGTGTGAGAAGATGATGGCCCATGACCGACGACGAATATTTCTTTAATCGATTTCATACATTAATCTTAACTAAAATAATTATTTTTTCATATAATAATTAAGAGGAGACACTAATTATGGCAGAAAAGAAACAACCAAATTTAAAAGATGGCACTAGAGTGTACCACGTCGCGAAAAGAGAAGACGGAATGTGGGCAGTGAAGTTCGCAGGCGGAGAAAAAGCTATTAAACTTTTCAAAACCCAAGCGGAAGCTGTTGCTTACACTAAAGAGATGGCCAAGAATCAAGATGGCAAAATGCTCATCCACAATTCTAAGGGTGCCAACAAAGGCAAAATCAAAAAGAAATAATCTTTTATGAAGATTTTAGAAGATGCAATTCTCACTAAGGGGAGAATTTTAGATAACGATATCATCAAAGTTGATACCATTATCAATCATCAAGTCGATGTCGCTTTAACTGTGGCTGTTGCTAAAGAAGTCAAAAAAGAATTCCCACATGTTGATAAAGTATTGACGATCGTGACAAGCGGCCTTCCATTCGCTTTCGCCTTAGCGGAGCAATATGGGGTCAATATGGTCTTTGCCAAGAAGGAGAAATCTAAGACTGTTGATTTATCAACATGCTATATCGAAGAAGTTCCTTCCTTCACACACGGAAACGTCAACCAAGTCACGGTGGATAAGAAGTTCCTTAAACCAGGAGAAAAGATATTGATCGCTGATGATTTCTTAGCTTCTGGCGCTGCTTCATTAGGACTTATCAATATCTGTAAACAAGCGGGAGCGGAAGTCGTGGGAGTGACCGCCTTAATTGAAAAATCATTCCAAGGTGGAAGAAAGAAGATTGAAGATCTCGGCATTAAAGTCGTATCAGGCGCGAATATCATCGCCTTTGAGAATAACGTTCCAATCTTCGGGTAATTAATATTGAATTAGAATGGGCGAATATCGCTCATTCTTTTTTATTGTAGAAAAGTTTTCTTTTCTTATATACTTATGCATAAGAGGTCGTAATTATGAAAAAGAATATATTATTAATCGCACTTTCTGTTATTAGTTTATCTGCCTGTAATAATGGTGGGACTTCATCATCTAAAATTGAACCAAGTAGTTCAGTTGAACCATCTAGCTCTACAAGTGAACCAGCACATCCAATTGATTTAACTAAGCTAAAAAAGAATATTGAAGGCATTAAGAGCTATCAAGCTGATATTTTAATGGATGGATTAACAAATTTTGATACCGGAAGCATGAAAAGCAATGCCGGTGAGATGAAAACAGCAGTTCTCATCGATGGTAATGCTTATTCTGTAGAAACAACAACTAAAGACACAACGACATTTTCATTAACTGAATACGCTAGTGAACACGGAGTAAGTGTTGATGCGGTAGTTGAGATGGCAAAGATGTCACAAGGAAAGGCTATCGCGGATAAAGAAAAAGATACTCTTATTACGATTCAAACTGATACAATTGAACCAACTCTTTATAATTTTGATTCCGAAGCGAAACAAACGATTAAATACACATCATATAACGATAACATCGTTAATGCCTTTTACCTCGCGAGAGTAGAAAATCATATCAGGGACGCTTATAAGCCGGTTATGAATGTCGCGGTTGATAAAGGAAGTAAAGATGAAGATAAAGGAACAATATCTTTCACAATCGATGATGTTTTCAGAGAAAGTGAGGAATATCAGTATCTATTAGAAGGTCAATGCTATGCATCAGCATTTACTTTATTTGTCGAAAATAATTACCCAACGAAAATTGATTTTACAATTGATCTCGCTTTAGCAACTAGGATGACCGGACATAAAATCGATGAGATGACATACAGCGTTGCTCTTAGCAAAATCAATAATGTTCACCTTATCCTTCCAGAAGGTAAAGTGGCCTGTGATCATCACATTTTAGATCAATATTATGATGAAACTAACCATTATTCATATTGTCCCGCGTGTGGAATATTCCTTTCTTCCCCAGCAGAACATGACTTTGATGAAGCCCATCATATTTGTAAGACATGTGGTTATGTAAAAGGATTATCTTCTAAAGCTAGTCAGGAGCCTAAAGAAAAAACCACGACGAATAAAGTGGCCGAAGGATTATATGCTTTCTCCTATTTTGAAAGTGAAAAAGAAGAACGATATGATGTCTCTTGCTTTACGATGAATGGTGAAGAATATTATGATATCGTCGCAAATAGAGGAGTGAGTTACTGCATTTCTGCCAAAGCATTGATCACTTGTAGTGAACCAGAAGAAAATTATCTCGCTGACGATAGCTGTGTCTATTTAAGCAAGATTGAATACAAACTATATACAAATGTAGAAATTGAAGAAATTGAATCTGAAGCGCTTTTTAACGGCAAAACTTTAGAAGAATTTGTGGCAAGTGCAACTGCTGATATTTCATTCTTTGGTTATAATATGCACATTTCTCACGAAAGCGAAGAATCAACTGAAACACATATCGATAACTGTCACACTAAAACGGTTTCTCACTGTCCACGTTGTAACCAAGATGTCCTCGCGGTAATTACTCGTGCACACGTCCCAACTAATTTCAAAGAAATTACATTCGCGGAATTCACTGCGTTATTTGGAAAAAATAATGAACATTCAACACTCGATTATCATACTGTAAATGAAGATTTCCATTTCTTTGAACTTGAATGTTCTTCTTGTCATAAAAAGATTTATATGGTCTGCCCAAATTCCGATGGATATGAAACTGACCACGCTCTTACTGAACTCGCATACGATTTCTATGAAAAAGAAGGGGTTAGAATTCTAACTTATCAAATGGATCTCACTTTAGAGCATATCGATGATGGCACTGGTCACTGTATGTTTTGCCATGAAGAAATGGCTTAATTAGTAAAAAAATAAGACAACGTCAAAAAAATATATATAATATATCCTATTTAATAATAAACGTGTGATAGACATTAAAAATATTTTCATTTTTGGTATTGCAAAAAGATTTTAGGCATATATAATGTGTGTGTCGATGAAAGTCGATGATTCGTATATTTCCCTAATTGGAGGGTTGTCTCTACCCTAGACCGTATAATCTAGGACTACGAATTAAATTAGTCGATAAACCGTTTGTGTTATTCTCTAATTTATATTGTAGAAAGAGGCTTCCAAATTACGAGGAAGCATTTTTCATTAAAGAGGAGGAAAAATATTAATGAAAAAATCAAAGTTACTCTTATCTTTATCAAGTGTTGCTTTGTTAGCAGGCTTAACTGGATGTGGTGCTGTTAAAGGTGCAGAATATAAGCCAGGCACTGCAGTCAAAGTCGGTTTAATCTGCTTACACGATGCCGCTTCTACTTATGATAAGAACTTTATTGACGCCTTAACTGAGGCTGCCAAAAACTTAGGCACTAAGGTTGAATTCACAACTGATTGCTTATTAACTGGTGTTAACGAAGACGAACACTGCTATGATGCCGCTAAAGACTTAGTCAAGAAAGGCTGCAACGTCATCTTCGCCGATTCCTTCGGTCACCAAGACTATATGTTACAAGCTGCGAAAGAATGGCCAACTGTCCAATTCTGCCACGCGACTGGTACTAATGCCAAAACTGCCAAATTAGCAAACTACCACAACGCATTTGCTTCTATCTACGAAGGTAGATATTTAGCCGGTTATGCTGCTGGTTTAAGATTACTTGCTGATCAATACAAAACTGGTAGTGTTTCAGCCGAAATCCCAAATATGAAAGTTGGTTATGTCGGTGCTTATCCATACGCCGAAGTTAAATCCGGTTATACTGCTTGGTTCTTAGGTGTCAGAGCTGCCTTTGCAGATGTTATGGTTGATCCAGCCAAAGTTACTATGGATGTCAGATTCACTAATTCCTGGTATGATCCAGCTGCAGAACAAGCCGCTGCGAAAGCCTTAATCGATGGTGGTTGTGTCTTAATTTCTCAACACGCTGACTCCATGGGTGCACCAGGTGAATGTGAAAAGAACAACATTCCAAACGTTACTTATAACATCGAAACTAAGACTGAATGTCCAAATACTTATTTAGCTTACAGCCGTATCAACTGGGCTCCATACTATGAAAACGTTGTCAAATCATTATTTGATGGCAAAGCTATCGATGGTGAAAAGAACAACAACTGGACTGGTTCATTAGCGACTAATTCCGTCCAATTCAACGTCAACTGGAATAACGTCGTTAAGAATGTTCCAGCTGCTATGAAAGATACAGCTCTTAATTCTTTACAACTCGCTTTCGAAGCTAAAAAGTTAGCACTCGAAAACGATCTTGCCAAAGTCTTCGACACTAGCAAATTCACTGTCGGTGGCAAAGAAGTTACTACTTACTTAGCCGATACTGATGGTGACTTCAAAGGCGACACTGAAGTTATCGTTAAAGGTACTGACTTAGCTCCAAGCTTCTTCAACGAAAGCTATTACTGCTCTGCTCCATACTTCGATCTCGATATCGACGGTATCAACTTACCAAAGAGCAACTAATTAAATAACTAAGAGTTGCTGGTCATTTGGCCAGCAACTCTTCTTCTTTTTTTATATATAATATATAATTAACTTATGAACGCGATTAGATTTGAAAATATCACTAAGACATTCGGTAAGGTTGTTGCGAACCATAACGTTTCTTTCGCTCTTGAAGAGGGGAAGATTTATTCCATTTTAGGTGAAAATGGTTCTGGCAAGACAACTTTGATGAACATGATTTCCGGTATCTATAAACAAGATGAAGGAAAATTATATATAAACGAAGAAGAAGCCGATATCAATTCCCCAAGAGATGCATATAAATATCGCATTGGGATGATTCACCAACATTTCAAATTAGTGGATGTCTTCACTGCCACAGAAAATGTCTTATTAGGTTTAACTAAAGAAGATTACAAACTCTTTAATAAAGATCAAAAAGAAAAGGGCTTAGAACGTATCGCTAAATACCAAGCCAAATATCAAGAAGCCAAAGAAAAAGGCGATATTGAAGGTATGGCGAATGCCCAAGCCAATATCAAACGTTATAAACGTTACGTTCGTAGAAGCCGTGGATATAATATCCCTGGTGCCGCTGAACGTATCGAAAACATCTGTACTAAATACGGATTCAAAGTTGATCCTTATCAAAAAGTTTATAATATGTCGGTTTCTGAAAAACAAACTTTGGAAATCGTGAAAGCTTTATATCGTGGTATCGATATTCTCATCCTCGACGAACCAACTGCGGTTTTAACTCCACAAGAGATTAGAGGTTTATTTGATGTTCTTAGAAATATGAGAGAAGCGGGTAAAACAATTATCATCATCACTCATAAACTTAACGAAGTTATGGAAATCTCTGACCAAGTCGTCGTTCTCCGTAAAGGTGAATATATCGGTACGGTCAATACTAGTGAAACTAACGAAAAAGAACTCACTGATATGATGGTCGGTAGAAAAGTGGACCTCAAGATCACAAGAAATACCTTAAAAGAAACTCCAAATCGTTTATATATCAACAATTTAACTGTGGAAAACGCTGACCACACTTTAGCGTTAGATGATATCTCATTCGTCCTTAAAAGCGGTCAAATCTTAGGTGTCGCGGGTATCTCTGGTTCTGGTCAAAAAGAATTATTAGACGCCATCGCAGGTTTAAGAAAATATAAGACTGGAGAAATGATTTTCCATAATCCAAAGAAAGAAAAACCAGTGACGCTTTTCCATCACACTCCAAAGCAGATTAGAGAAATGTCCACTCAAGGATATTTCCACGATAAAGCTGGTAACAAATTAGATTTATCTAATAAGAAGCTTAAAGAAATTGAACAAATGGTAAACAATGAAGAAGTCATCTTCTATGAAGATGAAGTCATTGACTTAAAGGATAAGACACCATTAGAGATTAGAGATTTAGGTATCAAATTATCCTTCGTCCCAGAAGATAGATTAGGTATGGGCTTAGTCGGTTCTATGGATTTAACTGATAATATGATGTTACGTTCCTTTAGAAAAGGTCCGGGTATCTTCTTAAATAGAAAAAAACCAGAAGAATTAGCAAATACCATTATCAAAGATTTAGAAGTCGTCACTCCTGGAGTTCATACACAGGTGAGAAAACTTTCTGGTGGTAATATTCAAAAAGTCTTAGTGGGTAGAGAAATCTCTTCTTCACCAAAAGTCTTTATGGCGGCTTATCCAGTCAGAGGTCTTGATATCAATTCCTCATATTTAATCTATGATTTACTCAATCAACAAAAAGAAAAAGGTGTCGCAGTCTTATTTGTCGGCGAAGACCTTGATGTATTAATGGCTTTATGCGATCGCATCATGGTCCTCAGCGGTGGTAAACTCGCTGGAATAGTGGATCCAAAAGTCGTCACCAAAGACCAAATCGGTTTATTAATGACTAAAGGGAGGGCGGAATAATGCGTTTAGCAGAAAATAAAAGGCATTTCTCATTACCATTCCACGTGGTGAAGAGACTCGACACTCCTAAAAAGCAATATTGGATGATTAAGGTTGCTGGTTTCTTAGCCGCTTTCTTACTCGCTGGTATCATCTGTACAATTTTAAGACCAGGTTCTTTTGGCACATTCTATGCTGAGATGTTTATTGGTGTCTTTGACCCAACTGATATGACTGTTTTCTTTGAATTTTTAGAAACAGCAGGAATTTTGTTATTAGTGGCTTTCGCTTTAGCCCCAGCTTTTAAGATGAAATTCTGGAACATCGGTGGTGAAGGTCAAATCTTAGTTGGATGTTTAGTCACTGCTGGTATTACCAAATTTATGGCTGGTACTTCGGATGCAGTGGTGATCATCATCTCGTTATTTGCTGCTATAGCAGCAGGTATATTGTGGGCAGTGATTCCTGCAATATTTAAAGCCTTCTTTAAAACCAATGAAACATTATTCACTTTAATGATGAACTATGTGGCGATGGGTTTAATCGCTTTATTCATCAATATTTGGGTTCCAAGTGGTTCTCAAGTCTTTGGTAGACTTACTAACGGAGCTTTACCAAACCTCTTTGATATCAAATATTCTTTCAATATTTTAGTAGTGATCATCGTTGTCACATTGATGATCATCTATTTAAAGAAGACCAAACATGGTTATGAATTAACAGTCGTTGGTGAATCTGTCAATACTGCTAGATATGTCGGTATCAATGTGAAAAAAGTCATCATTAGAACAATGGTTCTCTCCGGTGCAATTTGTGGTTTAGTCGGCTTCCTATTAGTGGCTGGTCATCACCACACATTATCCACAGGTTTAGCTGATGGTCGTGGTTTCACTGGTGTTTTAATCGCTTGGCTTGGTGGTTTCCAACCTGGTCAAATGATTCTTTATTCCTTCCTCGTGGCGATCTTCCAATGTGGTTCTAGACATGCGGCGAGCTATATGGCGATGAATTCTAGTGATTTCTCCGCGATTGTCACTGGTATGTTCTTCTTAGTGGTTATCGCTTCTGAATTCTTTGTGAATTACAAAATCATGCTTAAAGGCAAAGAAAATAACAACGAACCAGTTTTAGCCACTGTTCCAAGTGTTGATTTAGCAAACAGCGAAGAACAATTAGAACAAATCGAAGAAGTTTCTCGTGATGAAGCTATTGAAAATAGTGAACAACCAGTTGAAGAACCTCAAGAAGAGAAAAAACCTGCCCCTAAAAAGGCTTCTAATAAAAAACCTGCTAAAAAGGTTGATAATAAAAAGAAAACCGCTCCAAAAAAGAGCAAAAAGGAGGCTAAATAATTATGACTGCTACAATATTTGTCGGCTTCCTTGCTAAAGCGATTAAATTCGCGACTGTCTTCATCTTCGGTTCTACTGGAGAAACGATCACTGAAAAGAGTGGACACTTAAATATGGGTATTCCAGGTATCATGTACCTCGGTGCTTTAGGTGGTATTTTAGGTCAAAGAATCTATGTCGACTCCACTAACGGTGGTCCATTAAATGGCTTCATGGTCTTATTCATGCCGATGTTATTTGCGATGTTATTTGCTGCTATCGGCGGATTATTATTCTCCTTCTTCACTGTGGCATTAAAATGTAATCATAACGTCACTGGTCTTACCATTACCACATTTGGTGTTGGTATATCCTGTTATTTCATCGGTTTAATTCCTTCCGATAGAATGTCTGAAGCAGGTTTAATGGTGCAGTCTTTATTCCCAGTGGTGAGCGATGACTGGTTCTCAACCATATTCTTACAACAATCATTATTCACATATTTAGCAATAATTATTGCTATTGTCTCTGCAGTATTCATCTCTAGAACAAGAATTGGCTTAAATTTAAGAGCGTGTGGTGAAAATCCTGCGGCAGCTGATGCCGCTGGTATCAATGTCGATAAATATCGTTATGTTGCGACTTTAATCGGTGCAGCGATTGCTGGGCTTGGTGGTATGGCTCTTGAAATCGACTTATTCAAAGGTATGTTCAACGCGAAAGATGCGGTTGATAGCTTTGGTTGGTTAGCCCTTTCCTTAGTCATCTTCTCGATGTGGAAACCATCTGTTTGTATCTTTGCTTCTCTCTTATTTGGTGCTTTACAAGTCTTACCAAATTTCTTAAATATCGGTTCTGTGGAGAAACAAGTCTTTGCGATGATTCCATATATCGCGACAATCTTAATCTTGATTTTAACTAGTGTCTTTAATAAGAAAAACGCTCAACCACCGGCTGGGCTCGGAATCACTTATTTCCGTGAAGATAGGTAATTACTCTCATTTATAGGAGGTATAAATATATGTCAGAATTACGCGATCCTAATATGGCGAGAATCAACACGCCAGAATTAGCAAAGGCTTTTATTGATGAACAAATTAAAGCCATACGTCAACAAGTTGGAGACAAGAAAGTCTTATTAGCCTTAAGTGGTGGAGTTGACTCTTCCGTCTGCGCTGCTTTATTGATTAAAGCGATCGGCAATAACTTAGTTTGTGTCCACGTCAACCATGGTTTACTTCGTAAAGGTGAACCAGAACAAGTCATCAGAGTCTTCAAAGAAGAACTCGGTGCTAATTTAATCTATGTCGACGCTGTCGATAGATTCTTAGATGCTTTAGCCGGTGTCGATGAACCAGAAACAAAAAGAAAGATCATCGGCAAGATCTTCATTGATGTCTTCGCTGAAGAAGCCAAAAAGCTCAACGGCATTTCTTTCTTAGGTCAAGGAACTATCTATCCAGATATCTTAGAAAGCCATGGTGTTAAAGCCCACCATAACGTCGGCGGCTTACCACCAGAACTCAACTTCGAATTAGTGGAACCAGTCAAATTCCTCTATAAAGATGAAGTGAGAGTCGTGGGAGAAGCTCTTGGCTTACCACATAACATGGTCTATAGACAACCATTCCCAGGACCAGGCCTTGGTGTGAGATGTGTCGGCGCGATTACTCGCGATAGACTTGAAGCAGTTAGAGAATCCGACGCTATTCTTAGAGAAGAATTTGCAAAAGAAGGATTAGAAGGAAAAGTGTGGCAGTACTTCACCATCGTCCCAGATTTCAAATCTACAGGTATTAAAGATGGTAAAAGAACTTATGATTGGCCAGTTGTCATTAGAGCAGTCAATTCTATCGATGCCACAAGCGCATCCATCGAACCACTCGATTATAAATTCTTAGCGAGAGTGACTGATCGCATCTTAAAAGAAGTGAAAGGTGTTAATAGAGTCTTATACGACATCTCACCAAAACCAGTCGCAACCATCGAATGGGAATAATATTTATTAATGAAATATAGCAAGAAGTCGCCCATCTTGATATGACTATGTCATCACAAAGCCATCAAGATTATATAACCTCTATAGGTGGGGGATGAACTATAAAATATATAAAATATGTAATGATATACTACGTATATTATGCTATAATGAATATGATAGAGATATAAACACCTCTATAAATATTCTAAGAAAGGGAATTGAAATACTTTCGAAGGATGGGACACATCCGGATAGCTTGTTTATGCTTGATCTGTTAGGGTCATCGAGCAAGAAACCCCCACTTCTATAAGTGGTGAGTATGTCACCTAATTAGAACCAGGATAATTTCCTGGTTTTTATTTCTTGAAAAAAAGTATTAAAAACATCCCAATATTTATATATGTATATTTCTATAGATTAAATACAAGTACTTAACTATATAAATATAGGGATGAATTTTCGATACAAAAATAGTGGTTGCTTTCATATTTTTTATAGTATTTACTATATTCACTAACACACGTCAAAGCAAAGACGTTAAAACTCGGAACGGTGCCCCTTGGATTACGAATACCCTATTCGTCTGAAAGGGGGTGATGCCATTGAACAAACTCGAGACAGTGATGTCGCTGGTTGTTCTCTGTTTATTGATTAGTTTGGTAATTTTGATTATCAAATGAAAAAGAAGCCGATGAGCTCATAGCCAAGTAACTCCATTGGGCTTCCGTTCTTATGGCTATATTATAACATCATTTTTTATTAGCAATAAGGATTTTATTATGGATAAGAGCAAAAGAAAAAGCAAAAAACTAAAATTTAATAAACAGGTAGTCTCAAAAATTAAAAAGGGAGAATCTGAAGATATTAGAGAATTATCGGTGTATAACTCAGATGAAAAATGGTGATTTAGAACAATAATTATCCTTAATTATTAATAATTAATGTTACACACTTCTAGCAAATATAAACTTTTTCAAATTATTTGTTGACACCGATCAATTATTTCTCTAAACTAATTACGATCTTTAAGACGATACGAGATATCGACAAGAGCGAAAACATCTATACTTAAGTTAAGAGACTATTACGCCTACTCGATATCACGGGTAGGCGTTTCTTTAGGTCAAATAAACGAAAAGGGAGGAAGATTATGAAACTCGTTTATGGTGTAAGTGACAAACCATCATGGGGTAAAACACTCGTCTTCGCACTTCAACAATTATTAGCGATCATGGCTGCGACAATCGTCGTTCCAGTCATCGTCAATGGTGCGGTTGGCTCAGAATTATCTCAATCTGGTGCTTTATTTGGCGCTGGTGTTGGTACATTAGTTTACTTATTATTCACAAAATTCAGAAGTCCAGTGTTCTTGGGCAGCTCATTCGCCTTCTTAGGCTCAATGATGGCAGCTTTCGCTGGCGCAGCAAGTATGGCTGTTGGTTACTTAGGTTTAATCATCGGTGCTGTCTTTGCTGGTCTTGTCTACGTCGTCATCGCTTTATTAGTTAAGAAGTTCGGTGTCGGTTGGATTAACAAATTAATGCCAGCAGTGGTCATTGGTCCAACTGTGGCAATCATCGGTTTATCCTTAGCCGGTAACGCAGTCGGTGATGTCTTAACTGGTAGCTTCATCGGTGAAGCAAATAATGCAACTGTCTATGTTGGCTTAACTTGTGGCTTAGTGACTTTATTCACAACTATCGCTTGCTCTGTGTATGGCAAAAAGATGGTCAAGATGATTCCATTCATCATTGGTATCGGTGCTGGTTATGCTTTAGCCGCCATCTTCACTGCAATCAGCTATGCTGGTGATAGCCCAGAGTTCTTAGCTTTAAGAATTATCGATTTCGGTAAATTCAATACAGACTGGTCCAAATGGTACCCAGACTTCACATTTATCAAAGCTTTCACAGGCGACTTAAGCGGCTTCAACGGTACTTACATCGTCACATTAATCGCAGCCTATGTTCCAGTGGCCTTCGTCGTCTTTGCGGAACACATCGCTGACCACAAAAACTTATCTTCAATCATTGAACACGACTTATTAGAAGAACCAGGCCTTCACAGAACTTTATTAGGTGATGGTATCGGTTCCATGGCTGGTGCCTTCTTCGGTGGTGCTTGTAACACTACATACGGTGAATCCATCGGTTGTGTCGCTATCTCTGGCAATGCTTCTGTAAGAACAATCTTCACAACTGCAATCATGGCCATCGTCTTATCATTCATCTTACCATTCTCCATCTTACTCAGCACAATTCCAAGCTGTGTCATGGGTGGTGTCTGTATCGCCTTATACGGCTTCATCGCAGTCTCTGGCTTAAAGATGATCAAAGAAGTCGACCTCGGAGACAACAGAAACTTATTCGTCGTCTCCGTCATCTTAATCTGCGGTGTTGGTGGAATGGCCATCAGCTTCGGCGGAAACAATGAAGTGACATTAACTGCAGTTGCCACTGCCTTAATCCTCGGTATCCTCACTAACCTCTTAGTGCACCGCGGAGATAAAAAGGAAGAAGCTCAACCTGCAGAAAAAACTGAAGAATAATAATCTTCCTATCAAATAGATAAATGACCAGCTTTGCTGGTCTTTTATTATTAAAATAATGTACAATATACTTGAGCAATTATGTACAAAATATTATTATATTGTTGTATAAGAGGTAAGTATTATGTGCTATGTTACGTCTACTGAATTAAAGAATAATCTAAGTTATTATTTAGAACTTTCTAATAAAGAAGATATTTTTGTGACTAAAAACAACAATGTTATCTCTGTTATAACTAACGTAGATTCTCATAGAATGGCTTTATTGAAAAAAGCAAGAGGAGCATTTGGCACATTTGATGTTGATTATAAAGAAGCCTTAGGTGAGGAAATAATTAAAAAACATGTACATTCTCGTTGATACAAACGTCTTTATTGACCTAATTTTAAATAGAGGCAAAGATGCTAAAATAGCAGATTTGTTTTTTAGTAACGTGTACTCTGAAAAATCAAAAATATTTATCTCGCCTATGTCACTAAGAGATATTGAATATACGGTAGGAAGATTGACACATAATAAAAAAGCAGGTAAGGATGCAATGCTTATTGCATATGAGATGTGTCATAAAATGATTGATTTTTCTAGAAGTGATGCAATAGAAGCGCTGACATCGGAAATAGATGATTATGAAGATGCTATTCTGGTGGAAGCTGCAAAAAGAGAAATGCTTGATGTAATCGTTACTAACAATAGTAAAGATTTTAAAAAAGCAGATATTCCTGTTTGGACACCTGCATATTTTAATGAAGTAATAGCTAAAGAAAAAGCCAATCAATAATCAATCTAATTCGTATAAGTCGATGCCGCTTTGTCCATCGACTTCTTTAAATTTAACGGCGACAACTTCTTGTTTTGATGTTGGAACATTTTTACCGATATAATCCGCGCGTATTGGAAGCTCTCTATGACCTCGATCAACGATAACAGCGAACTGAATATTATTTGGTCTACCATGTTTCATCACTGCATCAATTGCCGCGCGACAAGTTCTACCAGTATAGACGACATCATCGCAAAGAATGACAATCTTACCCGTAGTGTCTCTCAAAATGCTATCTTTATTGAGCATTGGTTCAATTCCAAGTTCAGTTAAATCGTCTCTATATAAAGTGATGTCGAGCTCTTCTAAAGGGACGAGAATATTTTCTAAGGCTAATAAATTAGCCTGCAATTGTTTAGCAAATGGTACACCTCGAGTTTTAATACCGACTAAAACGATGTTTTCTACTCCGTTATTATGTTCAATAATCTCGTGAGATAATCTTTTAATCGCTCTATTGAGTCCGACTTCATCAAGGATTTGTGTTTTGAATTTCATAATAATATTAAAACATAACCATAAATCTTTTTAAATAAATATATTTATTTGTAAAGAGAATAATCATTATAGGTTAAAACGTCGTTTTTGGGATAACAGTTTATAAAAATAATTATTTAATAATTAAGGTTTTTTCGATAATATAAGTAACGAGGTATAACATTATGATAGATATAAGCAAATACACAAACTTTCATGAAATTGATCATCCTTTACTCAAACACAAGATCACTAAATTAAGAGAAAAGGATACCAAGACTAATGAATTCCGTCAAATCGTTAAAGAGATCGCCTTTATCGAAGGCTATGAAGCTTTAAGAGATTTACCAACTCACTTAAGAGAAATCGAAACTCCAATCGAAAAGACAATGCAACCAAGCATTTCTAGAAAGAAATTATGTTTCGTCCCAATCTTAAGAGCTGGCTTAGGAATGGAAGACGGTATGCTTGAACTCGTTCCAGGCGCCACATGTGGTCATATCGGTTTATATCGTGATGAAGAAACTAAAAAACCAGTTGAATATTACTGCAAATTACCAGGTGATATCTGCGATAGACACGTCTATTTAATCGACCCAATGCTCGCGACTGGTGGTTCTGCAATGGGGGCTGTAGAAATCTTAAGAAAACATGGCGCTCAAAAGATTACCTTCATCTGCATCATCGCCGCACCAGAAGGTGTCAAAGCTTTCTGTGAAGCACATCCAGATGTCGAAGTCTTCTGTGGTGTTGTCGATAGAGAACTCAACGATGACGCTTACATCTGCCCAGGCTTAGGTGACTGTGGTGACCGTACTTTCGGTACTGTTAAATAATATTTCAACTATTAGGGGATTTTATCCCCTTTTTGTATTATAGGAGCATATAAAAATGGCAAAAAATTTAAATAGATTAAAACTTATTTCCCTTAGTGCTAATGAGAAAATGACTAAAGAAATCTCTGAGATTTTAGGAGTGGAAATCCTCCCAAGTCATGTCACTCACTTCGCAGATGGTGAAATGATTTTTGAAGGTGAAAAATCCTTCCGTGGTGATAACATCTACATCATTCAATCAACTTGTTCCCCAGTTACCGAAAGACTTATGGAAGTCCTTCTCTGCATCGATGCTTGTAAAAGAGCAAGTGCAAGAAGCATCACTTTGATCATGCCTTATTTCGGATATGCTAGACAAGATAGAAAAGCGAAAGCGAGACAACCAATTTCTGCCAAATTAGTGGCTGATTTATTAACTACTGCGGGAGCCAATAAAATCATCTGTACTGATTTACACGCTTCTCAGATTCAAGGTTTCTTCAACATTCCTGTTGATGACGTCTCCGCGATGCCTTTATTCTATAACTATTTCTCAAAATTGAATTTAGAAGATGTCGTCTGCGTCTCTCCAGACCATGGTGGTGTGACCCGTACATCCCGCTTAGCAGCGAAGATGAATGCGCCTATCGCCATCATCGATAAACGTAGACCAGAACCAAATAAAGCCGAAGTTATCGGTATCGTTGGTGATATCAAAGATAAGACTTGTATCATCGTTGATGATATTGCCGACACTGCTGGCACTTTATGCGCGGCGGCGAATAAACTTAAGGAACTCGGTGCAAAACGCGTCTTCGCGGCCATTACACATGGTATTTTAAGCCGTGATGCCGTCACAAAGATTCAATATTCCGCGATTGAGAAATTAGTGATCACTGATTCCATCCCATTACCTTTGGAAAAACAAATCGATAAAATTGAAGTTTTACCACTTGCTCCAATGATGGCTAACATCATCAAGGCGTTAGAACTTGGCACATCGCTTTCAGAAGCTCATCGCAACTTTGAAAAGCCTCTATTTGAAAATAGCAATTACGACGACGAAGAAGAATAAATAGGAGCAAACTATGGGAGTATTGAGACAGGCGTTTGATAACGACAAATATTTAGAAATACAGAAAAAAGCGATTTTAGATAGAATCGCAATGTATGATAAAAAGCTCTACCTCGAATTTGGAGGAAAGCTTTTTGATGACTATCACGCCTCACGTGTTCTCCCAGGATTCGCCCCTAATGCCAAAATTCATTTGCTTCTTTCTTTGAAAGAAAAAGCGGAAATCGTCATCACTGTTAACTGCAAAGATATCGTTTCTAATAAAGTGAGAGGTGATATCGGTATTTCCTATTCTGCAGAAGTTGAAAGATTGATCACCGCCTTTTTAAGACTTGAATTAAAAGTAAATTCTGTGGTCGTCTCATTTTATGAGAAATCTCCCGCTATCGATGAATTTGAAAAGAAACTCAAAAATAGTGGCATTAAGATGTATAAACATTACCAAATCAATGGTTATCCACAAAATGTTGACTTAATCCTTTCCAAAGATGGCTTAGGAAGAAACGATTATATTAAAACTACTCGTCCTTTAGTAGTCGTAACCGCTCCTGGTCCAGGAAGTGGCAAGATGGCGACTTGTTTATCACAGTTATATTTAGATTCCGTTAGAGGGATTAAATCCGGTTATGCTAAATATGAAACATTCCCAATTTGGAATATTCCTCTTAAACATCCAGTAAACCTCGCTTATGAAGCAGCGACAGTGGATCTTGATGATGTTAATATGATTGATCCATATCATTTAGAAGCATATGGTGAACAAGCTGTTAACTATAATCGAGATGTCGAAACATTCCCGCTTTTAAAATCGATATTTACCCAAATCTATGGTTCTTCACCATATCAATCTCCAACCGATATGGGTGTCAATATGGCGGGATATGCAATCATTGATGATGATGCAGCTTGCAACGCCTCTAAAAGAGAGATTGTCAGACGTTATTATGAAGTGAAGAAGAATGTCTTCTTAGGAAGATTTAAAGATTCTACTTTAAATAAGATTGAATTATTGATGAATCAAGTCGAATGCACACCGATGAATCGTAAATGTGTCAAAGCGGCTTTAGATAAGCATGAGAAGAGCCATGAACCAGCGATGGCAATGGAACTCCCAGATGGTAGAATCATTACCGCGCGTAGAAGTACGATTTTAGGCGCCTCTGCTGCACTTCTTATCAACGCTTTAAAAACACTTGGAAATATCGATGACAAATTATATTTGATTTCACCTAATGTTATCGAGCCAATCAGTAAACTTAAGACCGAAGGTCTTCATAACAATAACCCAAGGTTACACGCGGAAGAAGCGCTCATCGCTCTAGCGATTCAGGCTAACACCAATCCGCTCGCGGAAATCGCATTAAAGCAATTACCAAATTTAAGAACCGCGCAAGCTCATTCTTCTAACATCCTCTCCGATGTCGACTTAAATACATTTAAGAAACTCGGTGTTGATGTTACCGAAGAACCGATCTCATATATTAAAAATATTTTGCTTGAACACAATCTATAATTATTGTAAAAATAATATAGTCCGTTGATTAAGAGGAAGTAATCCGTAAATTAATCATCTAGAGAGTCGATGTAGGTGGAAGTTCGACTGATTAATGGATGAAGGGTCGCTTAGGAGGATACATTAATGAAGGGCTAGATATTTGTATATCTAGAACTAAGGTGGTACCGCGCAAATTATGCGTCCTTAGAAATAGGACGCTTTTATTTTTATGGAGGTAAAACTATGTTAGATAAAAGATATGACCATCAAAAAGTCGAAGAAGGAAAATATGACAAATGGTTAGAGAAAGGCTATTTCACCGCGGGTGATTTATCGAAAAAACCATACTGCATCGTTATCCCTCCACCAAATGTTACTGGTAAATTACATTTAGGTCATACATGGGATAATACCCTTCAAGATATCATCGCTAGATATAAAAAGATGCAAGGATATGATGTTCTTTATCTCCCTGGCATGGATCACGCAGGTATTGCGACCCAAGCTAAAGTTATGGAGAGACTTTACAAAAGCGGAGTGGATGTGACAAAGATCTCTAGAGAAGATTTCTTAAAAGCGGCTTGGGCATGGAAAGATGAATATGCTTCTAACATCCACAATCAATGGAGAACAATGGGCTTAATGCTCGATTATACAAGAGAAAGATTCACCCTTGATGAAGGTCTTAATTATGCGGTGAGAACAGTATTCGTCAAACTTTATAACGAAGGTCTCATCTATCAAGGTGAAAGAATCATCAACTGGGATCCAGTGCAACAAACCGCTTTATCTAACGTGGAAGTCATCCATAAGGATGATGAAGGAAATATGTATTATTTCAAATATCCTGTCGTCGGTAGCGATGAATATTTAATAGTGGCCACAACACGTCCAGAAACGATGTTCGGCGATGTCTGTGTCGTCGTTAATCCCACTGATACAAGATACACTAAATACATCGGTAAAAAGGTCATTAACCCTGCTAACGGGGATGAATTACCAGTAATCGGTGATGAATATGTCGATGTTGAATTTGGTACTGGTGCGATGAAATGTACTCCAGCTCATGATCCAAATGACTTCCTCATCGGCGAAAAATATGGTTTTGATAAACCAATCATCTTTAATAAAGATGCAAGCATGAATGAGAAATGCGGCAAATATCAAGGCTTAGACCGTTTTGTTTGTCGTGAAGAGTTATTAAAAGATATCGAAGCGGCTGGTAATTTCATCAAGAAAGAAAAATTAGTGCACCCAGTCGGTCACTCTGAAAGAAGCGATGCAGTCGTTGAACCAATGTTATCTAAGCAGTGGTTTGTAAGGATGAAACCTCTCGCTGAAGCTTCTTTAAAGAATCAAAAAGGCAAAGATAAAGTTAATTTCGTTCCAGGAAGATTTGAAAAGGTCTTCACCAACTGGATGAACAATATTGAAGACTGGTGTATCTCTCGTCAATTATGGTGGGGTCACCGCATCCCTGCTTATTACAATAAGCATACTGGTGAAGTAGTGGTTTCTATGGATCCACCAGAAGATATGGAAAATTATGAGCAAGAAAGCGATGTTTTAGATACTTGGTTCTCCTCTGCCTTATGGCCGTTTTCTACTTTAGGTTGGCCAAATAAAACAGCAGACTTTGAACGTTATTTCCCAACCCAGTGTTTAGTGACAGGTTATGACATCATCTTCTTCTGGGTTTCTCGTATGATTTTCCAATCCTTACATATGAATAATGTACGACCATTTGAGGATTGTTTAATCCACGGCTTAATCCGCGATGAAAAGGGCCGTAAAATGTCAAAGACATTAGGAAATGGTGTTGACCCAATGGATGTCATCGCGAAATATGGCGCGGATGCTTTAAGATATTTCATGACGACTAATTCGACACCAGGTCAAGATATGCGTTATATCGAATCAAGAGTGGAAGCTTCTAGCAATTACTTAAATAAGATTTGGAACTCCGCTCGATATGTTTTAAGCGTTTTACCAGAAGATTTCAAAGTTAGTGAGCTTAATAAGAAGGATTTCTCCCCAATTGATCAATGGATCATTAACCGTCTCAACGAAACGATAGAGAAGGTTAAAAGAAATATGGACAAATATGACTTCAATGCCGCTTCTGGTCACCTCTATAATTTCGTCTATGATGATTACTGTGGACAATATTTAGAGATGAGTAAAGTTTCTCTTAATGGTAGTGATGAAAATAAGAAAGCAGTGACTTATCAAATCTTATATAAATGTTTAAAGGATATCATTCTTCTCATCTATCCATACACTCCATTTATTGGAGAAGAATTATATCAATCTCTTCCATATCATTTAGAATCGATCATGTTAGAATCTTATCCGACTTCTAATAAGAAATTAACCGATAAGAAAAACGATAAACAAGTCGCCTTGTTATTTGATCTCATCAGAGAGGTCAGAAACTATAAGATTGAGAATAAACTTTCCCCATCTTTGTCCTTATCAATCAAGATCAATAATCACATCGATTTATTCCCTGATTTTGCGACTTATTTCAATCGATTCTCCTTCTCAAATGTGGAATTCAGCAAAGAGGATTTATCGACTCTTAAAGGTGAATTATTCATCCATGACGATGCCGATATGATCATCATCAACAATGAAAATTCTTCAGAAATCATTGAGCGACTTGAAAAAGAGCTCGCCAAAGAAATAGAAGAGACAAATCGCTGTGAAAAAATGTTAAACAATCCATCCTTCGTAGAAAAAGCACCAAAAGAGAAGGTGGAACTTGAAAAAAATAAACTAATAACACATAGAGAAAACATCGCACGAATTAAAGAAAAATTAAAAAAATTAAAATAAGTGCGTCGAAAAATTAACTTTTTACCCTCTTTATATATAGGAGGGTTTTTTATGAAATACGAAAAACTGAGCATTGAAGAATGCAAAAACATCTATGTCGGAGAGGCGATTACTCTCTCTGCTGTACTCGCGGTTTTAGCGGCAGCTGTCGTCGCGGTACTAATCTATAAAGTGTTCCTTTCTTCCAAGGGGAATGCTTCAATTGGTGATTGGAAATTTTCTTGGGCTTGATTTATGAAGATAGAAGATATTCCATCCTTCGATCGCCCTCGCGAAAAAGCGCTTCGTGAGGGCCTCGATGCCCTATCTGATGAAGAATTATTGGCGATCATCATCAATAACGGTTATCGCGGTGGCAGTGCCTTAGATATCGCTGATGAGCTATTAACGAAAAGCAAAGGTTTATATAACCTCAATAATCTCAATCAGAAAGATTTAAAGAAGATAAAAGGAATCAAGAAAGTAAAAGCGATTCAACTGATGTCGCTTTTCACAATCATGAAGCGCATCAAGAATCAGAGAATAAACTTGGAAGATCGCATCGTTGATGCGGAATATATCAATGAAAAATATGGAGATTATCTCTCTAGCCTTTCTCAAGAAGCTGTTTTATTGCTTGTTTTAAATAAAAGCAAAAAGCTAATTTTTGAAGTTACGCTTTATCGAGGTAGTGGTTCTTTAGTCCCCATCTCCATCAATGAAGTGATTAAGAATGTGATTTTACACGATGGTTATTATTTCTATTTGGTTCATAATCACCCCAATGGAAATAGGGAACCATCTCCACAGGATATATTGCTCACAATTAGGTTAAATTCAAGAATTAAAAATATGGGTATATATCTCATCGATCACATCATTATTCATCATTATGGATATACGTCGATTAATAAGTATCTAAAAGAAGAATATGATTATCGGAATATACTCCAATTATCTGCCCAGGAAGAAATGGGATTACAGTATGCGCTCAGCGAAGATTAGTAATAAGTACATGTACAAAACAAAGAAAAATGATAACGGAAGTCATTATTATTTAGTTTTTTATGACAGAAAAAACAAACGATATAACGCTGTTCAATTAACACATCTTTATATAAAAGATAGAAATAGATTTGTACAGGTAAATAAAGGTTTGATTGTTGTCGAAAAATTCAAAGAATTTGAAGTTCCTAGTGGAGTCAAAAAACAAATATATGAAACTGATGTAAATGGAAATAATATCGATATTAAATCAAACTCGATTAGGTTTATATCAAAACGTTATTTGTCTTCAAAACAATCAAACAGGATAAAGAAACAAATAATAAAAAAGCCTTACACATCAGAGCGGTAAGGTAAGAAATGTTTTTCTTGCTAATATCTTTATATCATATTTTTCGTATCGATGACAACAAATAGTAAAAAAACAGTCTGATAGAATAATAAAATTTATATCAAAATAAAAAATCCGTACACATCAGAGCGGTACGGTAAGAAAATGATTTTTCTTCGTGATTTATTTATAACATGATTTTTACAAAAATAATAGTAAAAAGATAATGAGCGGATTGAAAAATAGGAAAAAATAGTTGATAACCTATTATAACTTATGTTATAGTACTGACGTTGTCGCCTCACTAGCTACAACCGCCTAGAGAAGGTCATTAAAAACTTAAGGTTTACCTTAATAGCGAGTAATTAGTGAATTTAAGAATGAAGGAGGGACATTATGTACGCAATTATCGAAACTGGTGGAAAACAAGTCCGTGTTAACGTCGGTGATAAAATCTATGTCGAAAAATTAGAAGCCAATGTTGGTGACAAAGTTACTTTTGACAAAGTTTTATTATTAGGCGATAAGACTGCGAAAGTTGGCACCCCATATGTTTCTGGTGCAAGCGTGGTTGGTAAAGTTGAAAAACAAGGCTTAAGCAAAAAAATCCGTGTTTTCAAATATAAACCAAAGACTAACGAACACAAAACCATTGGTCACCGTCAACCATATACTTGCTTAGTCATCGAAAGCATTAACGGTTAATCAAATGATTAAAGTTACTGTTATTCATCAAGATAATCTCATTAAATCCATCGAGATTAACGGTCATGCTGGAAGCGGTCCAAAAGGACACGATCTAGTTTGCGCCGCTGTCAGTGCAATCATCACTGGTGGAGCAAACGCTCTTGATAATAAGAAGAACTATAAAGTTGTTCTTGAATCAGGTCATGCATTAATCGAAATGAAAGAGAAAGATGAAGATGGTAACAAAGTATTATCCACTGTCTGGGTTATGCTTAAAACAGTGGAAGAATCTTATTCTCAATTTATAAAAATTGAAGATAAGGATAATTAAGAAAGGAAGAAAAGTTATGACTTATAAATTAGATTTACAACTCTTTGCTTCTAAAAAAGGTGTCGGTTCCACAAAGAATGGTCGTGATTCCGCTGGTCGTAGACTTGGTGCGAAAGTCGCTGATGGTCAATGGTGCCATGCTGGTAGCATTATCTATCGTCAAAGAGGCACTAAAATCTATCCAGGTGAAAATACCAAAAAAGGTGGAGATGATACAATCTTCGCGACTGTCTCTGGTGTTGTGAAATACGAAAGACTCGGAAGAAGCAAAACTTCTGTGAGAGTTGTTCCAGATCAACAATAATTAACAAAAATTGACCTTCGGGTCTTTTTTTGTGCCCTTAATATTATATTTATATAGTAATACAGCAATTCTAATTGTATAATTAGAGCATGTTTATTGATCGAGCAATAATTGAAGTAAGAAGTGGTAAAGGTGGCGATGGAATGATCGCCTTTCGTCGTGAGAAATATGTTGCTAAAGGGGGACCAGCTGGCGGCAATGGTGGCCGTGGTGGCTCCGTCATCCTTAGAGCCAATTCTCATATCAACACTCTTTTCAATTTCCGTCACTCTAAAGCCTTTATTGCTGATGAAGGAGAAAAAGGCGGAATTAAAAATCAATTTGGTAAATACGCTAGCGATATGATCGTCGATGTTCCTTTAGGAACAGTGGTCTATCTCGAAAGCGATAAATCTTTTATCGGTGACCTCAATGAAGATGGCAAAACTTTATTAGTCGCTAAAGGTGGTAGAGGTGGTAGAGGTAACACTGCTTTTAAATCATCCACCAATAGATGTCCACGCATTGCCGAAAACGGTGAACCTGGAGAATCCAAACGTTTAATTCTAGAATTAAAATTATTAGCGGATGTCGGTATTATCGGATTACCAAGCGTTGGTAAATCATCATTCTTATCCGTTGTTAGCTCAGCAAGACCAGAAATCGCTGATTATCCTTTTACGACAATTGTTCCTAATCTCGGTGTGGTCAGCGTTGATGATTCATCCTTTGTGATGGCAGATCTTCCTGGACTGATTGAAGGTGCCCATCAAGGAAAAGGTTTAGGATTACAATTTTTAAGACATATTGAAAGATGCCGCGTTTTAGTACATATCATAGATATGTCTAATAATGGTAGAGATGCATATCAAGATTATTTAACAGTGAATAACGAACTCAAAGAATATGGCTTTGGTTTAAATAAAAGACCAGTGATTTTAGTGGCTGGCAAGATGGATGAAGATGGAGCAGAAGATAAACTAAAAGCTTTCAAAAAGAAAGTGAAAGAAAAGATTTATCCATTAAGCAATATCTCTGAAGAAGGGGTCAAAGAAATTCTTTATGCCTGTAAAGATTTATTAGCGACCACTCCAAAATTCCCATTATTCGATGAAGAAGAAAAAGAAATCGATTATAAGAAATATACTCTTGAAGAAGAGGAGAAAGAGTTTGAAATCGTGAGACTTAAAGCCCATCTATTTAAAATCACTGGTGATAAGATCATCAAATTCTATAAGATGACTAACATTACCACTGATGAAGGAATGATGAAGCTCATGAGCAAACTCCGTTCTTTACGAGTCGATGATGAATTAGAGAAGATGGGCGCTAGCGATGGCGACACCGTCATCTTAGAAGATTTTGAATTTGAATATGTGAGGTAGTTATGAATCTCCAACAATATTTAGATGTGATCATCAAATTTTTACAAGATTATCTAAAAGATAATCATCAAGATTGTTATGTCCTTGGCATCTCTGGAGGGGTGGATTCTTCTTTAGTGGCCGCATTAGCGAAAAAAGCAGTCGGTAAAGACAAATTATATTGTTATGCTTTACCAATTGATTCTCTCATTGATGATGAAAATGATGCAGTGAGACTTGCTAAACATCTCGATGTCAATTATGAAGTCGTCGATTTATCAGAAGCTTATCACTGTTTAGTTAATAAATATGAAAGCACAGGAGTGAAACTAGACCTTTCTACCAAAGGGAATTTAAAAGCCCGTATGAGAATGGCAACATTATATGCCTTTGCCCAAAATAAACGCGGATTAGTCCTCGGCACTGATAACATGGATGAAAGATATACCGGTTATTTCACTAAATTCGGTGATGGTGGTGTCGACCTATTACCAATCGCTAACCTCACAAAAGGGGAAGTCGTGGAAGCATGTTTATTGCTCGGCATTCCTGAAGATTTAGCTAAAAGAACACCTTCTGCTGGTTTATATCAAGGACAAACCGACGAAAAGGAAATGGGCATTACCTATAAGGATTTAGATGATTACCTTTTAGGTAAAGAGATTAACGAAGAAGCGAAAAGTCGCATTGAAAGATTGCACCGCATCTCCGAACATAAACGAAAAGATATCCCAACTCCTGAGGATTATATTCGTGAATGAAAATAAAGGCATTGATAGAGCGGTAATCGCTGCGCTATTATCAATCGTTATCACAGTGATTATTATCATATTATTTATAAGTATATATAGGTAGGTGAGATTATGATTTGTTTTTTAAGAGGTAAAGTCTTCGCTGTCGAAGGGAGTTCGCTCCAAATCGATGTCAATGGAGTGGGCTATGAAGTATTAGTCTCTCATCCAGATGATTTCCTTAAAGGAGATGATGTTTTCGTCTATACCTGCCAAATCGATAGAGAAGATGAACAATATTTAGTCGGCTTTACCCAAAAAGAAGAACAAAATGTCTTCCTTTCACTTATCAAAGTTAAAGGTTTTGGCCCAAAAACAGCGATCAATGCTTTAAGTGCGACTACTCCTGGCTCTGTGATTTCGGCGATCGCTTCAAATAACGTCGCTTATTTAAAAACATTACCAGGTGTTGGGGCAAAAGCTGCCGCCCAGATTATCTTAGACTTAAAAGGTGAACTTACAGGCACTAAAGGTGATCCGGGTGTATATGACGATGCTTATGACGCTCTTAAATCATTAGGATTTAAAGGAGCGGCCATTGACCGTGTTCTTGCCCAAATCAATGAACCAAATGCGACGAGCGAAGATGTCGTTCGTATCGCTTTAACATTATTAAGGAAATAATTATGTCTAGATTATTAGATGCCAGTGCGAATCCTAACGAATCAAAAGAAGAATTATCTTTAAGACCAACAACTCTTGATCAATATGTTGGTCAAAGCGAACTTAAAGGTAATTTAAAGGTCTTTATCGGCGCTGCTCTTCACCGCGATGAGCCGCTTGACCATATGCTTTTCTATGGTCCGCCTGGACTTGGTAAAACAACTCTTGCTCATGTCATCGCGAATGAAATGGGAGCAAATATCAAAATTGCGAGTGGTCCTTCCTTCGAAAAAGTAGGAGATTTAGCAGCCTTATTATCCACAGTGGAACCAGGGGATGTCGTCTTTATCGATGAAATACACCGCATGCCACGCATTGTTGAAGAAGCATTATATTCAGCAATGGAAGATTTTATTTTCCATGTAGTCATCAATCGCGATGTCTCTTCCCGTTCCTTAGAACTCAAACTCCCACCTTTTACTTTAATCGGTGCGACGACAAGAGCTGGCGATTTATCCGCCCCATTAAGAGCGAGATTCGGTTTCTCAGAAAAATTACAATATTATACGATTGAAGAAATCGAGCAAATTGTCAAAAGAACAGCAAAAGTCTTTAATACAACAATCGATGAAGATGCAGCTCACGAGATTGCTCTACGTAGTAGAGGAACCCCACGTATCGCCAATCGTCTTTATCGTAGAGTAAGAGATTTTGCCAATTATGAACATAAGGATCATATCGATATTAATGACGCTAAGAAGGCGTTGACTGCTCTAAAAGTCGATGAGATTGGCTTAGATGATGTCGATATCCGTTATTTAAAAACTCTCATCAATCGTTTCCATGGTGGTCCTGTGGGACTTGAGACTTTAGCCAGTGCCATCGGTGAAGAGAGCATGAACATTGAAGATGTCTATGAACCATATTTATTACAGATCGGATTTATAGATCGCACTCCAAGAGGTAGAGTAGCAACCCCTAAAGCTTATAAACATTTGAAGATCACTTATCAAGAATCGTTACTTTAGTAGGTTAATACATTTATCTGTTTATCGCTAAAAGGGAATAAATCCCTTTTTCTAAAAAAAGAGATAATAACGAAATATATTTGATATTTATTATAATTTATTATAAATTATTTGTTGACGCGTATGTACACGCTGCATACACAAGGAGGAAACAATATGAGAAGATTATGGGCACATATCTTGATTGCATTTGCTTCTATATTTATCATGGGGACAACATTCACCTCAATTTTTAAGAATGTTAGCTCAAACCAAGACTTTAACGATGGACGAGAAATCGTCTTCCGCCTCACTGATAAAGAAGATGCCGAACGCGAAGTAGAAGTAGGAGCGAATAAAGTCATCGCTGGTAAGATGGCTGAACGTCTCGATAATAGTGGTATTACCGCTTATAAAATCGATGTCGCTGGTGATGATATCATCAAAGTTACTTTCTCACAAAATAACGATGTATCCCGTAACAACCTTGTTTCCTATCTCTCATTCAATGGTTCTCTTGGCTTATCCAATATGGATGATAACGATAACTATATCCAACTCACCGGTGATGAATTCCTCCTCGAAGGTAGCAAAGCTTATTTAGATAATGTCAATAATTATCCAACTGTGGTCATTCCTGTCGACACTAATAACGACAACTTTAAATTACTTCTTGAAAACACTCGCACGCAAAAAGAAAACGGTGTC
This sequence comes from Erysipelotrichaceae bacterium, assembly GCA_015059065.1. Lineage (GTDB taxonomy): Bacteria > Bacillota_I > Bacilli_A > RFN20 > CAG-826 > SIG220. The sequence continues at coordinate 34,143 of SVBE01000008.1, forward strand.
GGTGAAACTAAGGATACTGGGGAAAAAGATGAAGACGGTAACGCTGTTACTGAAACTACAACTTATTTATACCTTTGGTATGACTTCAATGAAGAAACTGATCGTTATTCCCGTACAGTCCAAGACAGTGAAGACTATGATGCCAATATCGCTCAAAAGATTTTGATGAAATTCAATATCGATGATTTATGGTATCCAGATGGTAAAGAAAATAAATTAGCAGCGCTTATCAATTTAGATAGCAACAGCGACCAATCTCTCGACTATACAGAAGTGAGAAATGGTTATGATAACGCTCGTTTCTTTGTCAATTTATTAAATGCTGATGCTCTTGACTATGATGTCAAATACATCAATAACACATATGATGTTGTCGTTCCTTCATGGATTGAAAGCGTTGTGAAAAATGGTGACCCAAACCGTAATGTGGCTTGGAGTAAAACAATGATTGCAACCATTATCGCAATCGTGATCGTCTCCTTATTATTAGTTGTCTTCTTTAAATTATCAGCGACTAGCATCATCGTTTCATCCTTATTATCCGCTTATGGTGGGCTTGGATTCTTAGTCCTTCTCGGTGGTGAATTCAACATCTCCATCTTAGTGGGTATCCTCTTAGTGACATTAGCATCTCTTGCTTCTGGCATCATCTATGCCTGCAAGCTCAAAGATGAATCTTATAAAGGTCGTAGCTTAAGAAAAGCTAATACTGAAGCAGCAAGAAAGAGCTTATTACCAACTCTCGATATCAATTTAGTAGTGGTTTTAGTCGGTGTGTTCTGCTATTTATTCGGTGGTTCACTCCTCAGATCCTTCGCTTTGGTTACTGTTTTAGGCGGTATCGTTTCCTTACTCGCCAATCTCTTATTAACTAGAGGACTCATGTGGTTAGCAACAAATACTACTGCTTTAAATAATCGCTATTCCTTATTTGGCATCAATGAAGAAAAAGTTCCTTCTTTAGAAAAAGAAGAAAAACAAACTTACTTCAGTCCATATCAAGATCGTGACTTAACGAAGAATAAGAAAGTCATTGGTATTATCGGCTGCCTATTCTGCGTGGCTGGACTTGCTGGCTTAATCGTTAACGCGAATCTTAATAATGGTCAATATTACAAAGATAATCTCGGTACCAATACTACTGAAATCTATTTCTATACCACAGATGAAGATAGTGTTATTACTACTAATAACTATGTTAAAGAAAAGATTTTAGATAGAACATATCTCTCATATACTGACCAAGAACCAGTTTCTTTAGGTAGCAAAGTCGATGATGTCGTCACCTATGCATTTACTGAGAGCAAAAACGGTGTTTCCGTGACTACTAACTATATCGTTGCCTCATTTAAATCAGCTTTAACAGGTGAAGAAAATGCTTATTATCTCAATCAAGATGACACTAAGAGTGAAGTCACAACATTAACTGATATTCTCACTTCCACAACTGATAGCGAAGATAACTCCGCACGTGTAAGCGTGAAACCATATAGCACATATGATAGAAGTAAACCACATACTTCTGGCATCATGCTTGGCACAGTCGTTGCTTCCTTAGTCATCGGCGTCTATTTACTTCTCAGATATCGTTTGTCTAGAGGTTTATCTTCCATCATCTTAGCTTTAGCTAATGTGACAGCAATCAGTGGCTTATTCGCCTTATTATCATTAACGGGTATCGCCTTTGGCACTAACCTCATTCTCGTGATGCCATTCTTAGCTGGTTTCACTTATATCTTAGAAATCATTTGGATGAACCGTGAAAGAGAACTCATCATCGAAGATAAAGTCAACAATAAATCCTTATCTAGAAATGATGAAATGATGGTCAAAGCGACGAGCAGCGCGATTGTTCCAGCGGGTATCTTAACGATTATCGCCGCCTATTTATTAGTGGACTTCTTCGGCTTTGGAGCTTCTGCATATTCCACATTATTCGCTGTTTCTTTATTAGGGGTGGCGACTGGATTTGTCATTACCATCATATTATTAGGCCCTATTTCTCAATTCTTCTATAAGAGATTATCCGGTGTTAATGTCAGTCTCAAACCAAAGAAGAAAAAGAAGAAATCAGGCAATATCAAACCAAATAGATCATCTGGTGAACCTGAAGAAGCAATCTTTATCGGCATCAATGATTAATAGTATAGGCTACTTATGTAGCCTTTTTATTCCTTTATGACATTATTTGAAAAACTATTAGATTATTATCACATCACTAAAGAAGATTATGAGGAATTAGTTAAGCCTCATACTTTTCTCGATTTTAATGATGGGCATGAATTCGATAATGTTGTTGAAGCGGTAAATCTCACCTATAAGATGATGGAAAAGAAAGCGAAAACAATCATATACGGCGATTATGACTGCGATGGAATCATGGGTGTATCAATCTTAAAGAAGATGTTTGATTATCTCTCTTTCCCTGTCGATTATTACGTTCCAAGCCGTTATTTAGATGGATATGGCATCAATATTAATAAAGCCAAGGAATATGTTAATAGTGGTTATCAGTTTGTCATCACTGTGGATAACGGTGTCTGCGCGAATGAAGCTATTGATTATCTAAAAGATAATAATGTTACGGTTTTAGTCATCGATCATCACACTCCTGGAGAAGTTTTACCTCGCGCTGATGTCATTCTTCATCCTCTTGTTTCTCATTTAGGAAATACGACATCTAGCGGTGCTTTCTCCGCTTTTATGTTCTCCCGTAAACTTCTTGATCGCGTCGATAAATATTTAGCGACTATGGCCGCGATTTCGCTCGTTTCTGACATGATGCCATTAAAGGAATATAACCGTAATCTCTTAAGAGTGGTTATCGACACATATCAAAAAGATGAATTCTTACCAATCAGCTTATTAGCAGGGGATAAACCTTTTAATGAAAATACAATCGGGATGTATATCTCTCCAAAAATAAATTCCATTGGTAGAGTAATTGAAAATAGTTCAATCAACGAGATGATTAAGTATTTTACTTCTGACGATAAAGCATTTGTATTGAGCTATTTTAACTATATCGTGGAAGTCAGTGAACAGAGAAAAGCCTTATCAAATAACGCGGCGAATTCCTTACTTGATAAGCAGTATGACGCCTCAATCGTCGAATATCTCGATATCAAAGAAGGAATTATGGGGATTGTCGCGAACAATTTACTCAACCGTTATAATAAACCTACAATTATCTTTACAAAAGGTAGTGAACCTGGTGTACTTAAAGGATCTGCGAGAAGCCAGGAAGGCTTTAACATTTCAGAAGCATTCCACACGCTAGATCAATATTTAATTTCTGGTGGTGGCCACGCGAACGCAGGTGGATGTGCGATTAAAGAAGAAAATTTTGAACTTTTTAAAGAAAAATTTAATGAATTAGTGAAAAATACTGATATTCAAGTCAAAGAAAAAGAGATTATACCTCTTCGCTTGATCGACATTTCTCGTTCTAATTTAAAGCTTGTGCAATCCTTTTCTCCATTTGGTATTGAATGGAACGCTCCAACGTTTATGATCGAACACATCGATACTTCTGCATTATCCTACTCTCGTAATCAATTACACATCATTACCAACATCGGTGGTGGCTCAATGTTACGCGGCTTTAATTTTTCTAGAGAAGAAGTTAGTAAAAACAAATTCATAAATATCTATGGACAGTTAAGCGAGGATTCTTATCGCGATTTAATTCAGACTGTTTTTGATATAAGAAAAATCGAAAAATATAGCTGATTTACATAATCAAAAAAGACAATAGTAGTTTAAATCACCGCATTCGGTGATATTTTTTATATAAAAAAATAATGAATAATGATATGATATTAAGCATGAATAAGAAGCCATTACCAATAAATGGAGGATATCCTCTCCACACATTCGAAGAAGTCGAAGACCTCTATAAGACATATATCTTCAATCAAAAAGATTTAGAAGATATTCGTAAGGCCTATGATTTCATGGTCACTAAACACAATGGGCAATTTCGTAAAAGTGGAGAACCATATTATCATCATCCAGTAGAAGTCGCTTATATCTTAGCTTCTCTTCAAGTTGGTCCTTCAACGATTATTGCTGGTCTTCTTCACGATGTTGTCGAAGATACTGACACGACGATTGAAGATATTGAAAAAATGTGGGACAGCGATATCGCGAAAATCGTCGATTCTTTAACCAAGATTCAGAGATTGAAATTATCAAAAATTGAAAGCGAAGAATTTGAAGCTGAAGATCACCGTAAGATTCTTATCGGTATGGCTAAAGATATCCGCGTTATCCTCATCAAATTAGCGGATAGACTTCATAATTTAAGAACCTTAGGCGCGCTTTCACACGAACGTCAAATTGCTTTATCTCAGGAAACTCTTGATGTCTTTGTCCCTATCGCTCATCGTTTAGGTCTTGATTTAATCAGAAGTGAGATGGCGGATATCTGTTTATCCTATCTCCATCCTGAAGAATTCCAGATGATCAATAAACTTCTTAAAAAGAAGGCAAAAACATTAGATAAATCATTAGACGCGATTAAAAAGAGAATCGCTGATATATTATTCGAACACGAGATACCATTTGAAATATCCGCGAGAGTAAAATCGATATTCTCTATCTATGAAAAGATGTATGTCAAAGGGCATAATTTTGATGAAATATATGATATTTTAGCTCTTCGTATCATCACTGATACTGAATCTCATTGTTATCAAGCTTTAGGCTTAATTCATAAAACATACACTCCAGTGGTTGGCAGATTTAAAGATTATATCGCGATGCCAAAACCAAACTTATATCAATCTTTGCATACGACGATCATCTCTGGTGATGGAAACTTCTATGAAGTGCAAATCCGTACCCAAGAAATGGATAAGATTGCTGAAACAGGTGTTGCTTCTCACTGGGCTTATAAAGAAGGCACAAATTACAATCCAAAAGAAGAACAAAAGGATATCGAAGACAAACTTCACTGGTTTAGAGACTTTGTCTCTATGTCTAACGATAATACCGATGAAAGTGCGAACGAATACATGTCGAACCTCACCAAGGATATCTTTGAGGCTAATGTCTATGTCTTCACTCCAAAAGGAAAAGTCATCGAATTACCAGCGAATAGTACCCCAATCGATTTTGCCTATCGCATTCATAGCAAGATTGCTGAATCGATGACTGGGGCCCTAGTCAACCATGTTAACGTTCCTTTTAACACCATCTTAAAAACTGGTGATATGGTAGAGATTAAAACCAGCAAAAATGCCAGTGGTCCAACAGAAGGTTGGCTCGATGTTGTCGTCACTTCCACAGCCAGACAATATATTCGTAAATTTTTAGCGAAGAAAAATGCAGAAGTGGAAAGAGAAGATCGCATTGAAAAAGGTCGCACATCCTGTATCGATGCTTTTAGAGAAAGAAGCGTTGATGAAAACGAAATGATGGAACTTCTCTCCGATTGGAAGACTTTACAACATTTTAATGTTCCTACTGTTGAAGATTTATTCATCGCGGTATCAGGAAGAAAACCAACCACAAATGCGATCATCGATTATTTAAAAATTAAAAAACCGATTGTCGTTCCACAGAATTCCACGAAGAAAGTGGTGACTCAGTCTGGCAAATATCCGATTTACTGTAAAGGGGTAAGCCGCCTTGCTATATCGCGTAGCAACTGCTGCAATCCGATTCCTGGAGACGATATCATCGGCTTTATCACCAAAGGTAAAGGCATCAGCGTTCACCGCACGAATTGTCCAAATGTCGCGAATAGAACTGAAAGATTGGTCGATGTTTATTGGCGAAGCGATTTAGAATATTCCACTTATCCAGTCGATCTATTAGTGGAAGCGAGCAATCGTCAAAATCTCGTCATTCAAATCATGACCGCGATGAATAATAACCATGTCAACGTCTCTAATTTAAGCGCGAGACTTGCCGATAACGGCACGAAGGCGATGATCAATATGACGATCATGGTATCCGATGCCAAAAGATTAAATGATATTAAAAATATATTGTTGAACGTGGGAAGCGTTTATAACGTTTCTCGCCTCATACATTAAGGAGAAAAGATATGCAAAATGTTAAAGGTACACATGATTTATTACCAGAAGAAGCTTCTAGTTTTGAATCCATTGAAAATCTCTTGAAGAAAGTTGCCTCATTATTCGCTTATAAAGAGGTGAGAACCCCAGTTATTGAACCAAGCGAACTCTTTATCCGTGGAGTGGGCAATAGTTCCGATGTGGTGAGAAAAGAGATGTACACATTTTTAGATAAAGCGGATAGAAGTATTTCTCTTCGTCCAGAATTTACAGCGGGCATCATTCGCATGCTCGTCAACAATAAGACTTATGCGACAGAAGAATTACCTCTTAAATATTATTATGTCGGTCCAGTATTTCGTTATGACCGTCCTCAACTAGGTAGATATCGTCAGTTCAACCAATTCGGCGTTGAATCCGTTGGTAATAATTCTTATTTCAACGATGTGGAAGTGATTATGATGGCCTATTCCATGCTCATCACTTTAGGTCTCACTAATGTGAAATTAAAGATTAACTCCATTGGTGATGATGCTTCTAGAAATAATTATCGTCAAGCTCTTAAAGATTATTTCGCTCCTCATATCGATCATATGTGTGAGGACTGCAAACAAAGATATGAACTCAACCCATTAAGAATCTTAGACTGCAAAGTTGAAGAGGATATTAAAATCGCAGAGAATGCTCCAATCGTCAGCGAATATCTTTCTAGAGAAAGCGAAGAAAGATTCAATAACATCTTAGCTTTATTAACCGAATATGAAATCCCATATGAAGTGGATCCACATTTAGTGAGGGGCTTAGATTATTATTCAGAGACGGTTTTTGAATTCCATTACGTCAGCAGTAACGGCAACAATTATGGAGCGATTGGCGGTGGTGGTCATTACCATAAACTCGTCAAAGAATTAGGTGGTCCAGATCTCCCAGGCATTGGTTTCTCCTTTGGAGTGGAACGTTTATATAATGTTTTAAAAGATGATAATCTCCTTCCTGAAGACGAAGATAAAGTATTCATCTATATCATGCCAATGGGATTAGAAGCGAGAAAATATGCTTTATCTCTCGCGAGCGATTTAAGAATGTCTGGATATATCTCCGACTACTGTTTTGATGACTGCAAATTATCATCGATGTTTAAACGCGCAGAAAAGAAACAAGCGAAATACGCTCTCATCATCGGCGATAACGAAGTTAATAATGAAAAAGTGGTCATCAAAGACTTAAATAAACAGGAACAAATAGAAGTCCCAGCTGCAGAAGTTGTCGATTTCTTTGATAAATTAGCGGACACGGAGGAATAATGTATCACATATGAAAAGAACTTGTTTTAACACTGATTTAACTCTTGAAAACGTTGGTCAGGAAGTTGACCTTATCGGTTGGGTCAGCAAGAAGAGAGATTTAGGATCGATTTCATTCATCGATTTGCGTGATAGAAGCGGCATCATCCAAATCATCTCAGAAGATGCTTCTTCTTTACCAGAGATCAGAAATGAATATGTCATCTCAGTACACGGTAAAGTGAGAGCCAAAGATAAACCAAATCCAAATTTAAAAACTGGAAATATTGAAGTAGTGGCTTCTTCTATTTCCGTTATCAACACGGCAAATACTACTCCACTCATCATCGCGGATAACACCGACGCCTTAGAAGATACGAGATTAAAATACCGCTATCTCGATTTAAGACGTCCATGTATGCAACACTTCTTAGATATTCGCCATCAGATTAAATTAATCTGCCACCAATATTTAAGCTCGCATCGCTTTGTGGAAGTGGAAACTCCAATCCTTTGTTTATCAACTCCAGAAGGTGCGAGAGATTACCTCGTCCCATCTCGTGTTCATAATGGTTCTTTCTACGCTCTTCCACAGTCTCCACAAATCTATAAACAACTGTTAATGATTGGCGGTATGGAAAGATATTATCAAATCGCAAGATGTTTTAGAGACGAAGACTTAAGAGCGGACCGTCAACCTGATTTCACACAGGTCGATATCGAAACTAGCTTCTTAGATCAAGATCAATTCCTCACGATGATGGAAGGTTTGATTAAAGAAATCTTTAAAGGCACGATCAATTACGATGTGAAATTACCTTTAAGAAGACTTCCTTACCTCGAAGCGATGGATAAATATGGTAGTGATAAACCAGATACTCGTTTTGGTATCCTTTTAAACGATGTCACTGATATCTTAGGTGGACTTGAAACCAATAATTTCAATAATGCTGAAACAATCAGAGCGATCGTCGTTCCAGGCGTAGCTTCTACCACCAGCCGTAAAGTGATCGATGAATTATCTTTAGAAGCTAAGAAATTCTCCATTCCATATATCTTGTTTTTAAAGAAAGAAAACGGTCAATTAAGCGGCTCATTAACAAAGAATATTCCTGAAGAAAAGATTCAAGAATTAGTCAATCGCTTAAATGTTAATGACGGCGATGTCGTTCTCCTTGCCTTCGGTAATAAGAATAGAGTCCTTCCTTTATTAGGTTCTTTACGTCTTAGATATGGACGTGAACTCGGGCTCATCAAAGAGAACACCTATGATTTATTATGGGTTGTCGATTTCCCACTTTTTGAAAAAACAGATACAGGTTATACTTCATCCCATCACCCATTCACCCGTCCAAGAGATGAATCTCTTCCATATTTATCTAAGGATCCAAGCAAGGTTTTATCTTATGCTTATGACATAGTCATAAATGGTTATGAAGCCGGCGGTGGATCGCTTAGAATTTACGATCAAAAAATACAACATCAAATCTTTGAAATACTCGGACTTAGCGATGAAGATATCAAACGTAAATTTGGTTTCTTTATCGATGCTTTCCAATACGGCACCCCACCTCACGCGGGTATGGCATTTGGCCTAGACAGATTGACGATGATCTTAGGAGGAACTGATAACATCCGTGATGTCATCGCCTTCCCAAAGAATCTCTCCGCTGTCGAACCGATGAGTGGTTGCCCATCCCCAGTAGATCAAGATCAACTCGACGAACTTGGTATCAAATTAAAAGAGGAGTAAATTATGAACCAATATATTGATGAATTAGCAGTAGCGACGATCAGAAGCCTTTGCATCGACATGATCAATAAGGCCAAATCTGGTCACCCTGGCATGGCTCTTGGCAGTGCCCCAATTCTCTACACCTTGTTTACAAGACATTTAGTCTCTTATCCTAAAGATCCAGAATGGATTAATCGCGACCGTTTCGTCCTCTCAGGTGGGCATGCTTCTAGTCTGCTATATTCCATCCTTCACCTCGGTGGATATAAATTATCTTTAGATGATTTAAAGAATTTTAGACAACTTGGTAGTAACACTCCAGGCCACCCAGAAGTGGGAGTGACTCCAGGCGTGGATGCTTCTACTGGTCCATTAGGTCAAGGTTTAGGCGAAGCTGTTGGTTTAGCGATGGCGGAAACAATGATTCCAACTCTTTATACTAAAGGAAATAAACTCATCAACCATTACACATATTGTTTATGCGGTGACGGATGCTTACAAGAAGGTATCAGCCAAGAAGCAATCACCTTTGCTGGTAGCCAAAAATTAAATAAATTAATCGTCTTCTATGATTCCAACAATGTCACTTTAGATGGCCCATTAGCCCTTTCTGATGATGAAGATGTAAAAGGCAGATTCCTCGCGGCAGGTTGGGACTATTTAGAAGTTAATGATGGTAACGACATCGAAGCCATCGATGAAGCGATTAAACAAGCCAAAAAGAGCAAAAATAAACCAACATTAATCAAAGTTAACACCATTATCGGTTATGGTTCTACTAAACAAGGTACGAACAAAGTACACGGAGCACCTCTAGGTGAAGAAGACGGCAAACAAGCCAAAGTCGAATGCTATCATTTCGATCATCCAGATTTCTTCATCCCAGAAGAAGTGAGACAATATTTCGCTGATACATTATATAAACGCGGTGAAAAAGCTTATAACGAATATAATAAGATGTTTGAAAAATATACTTCCTCTTACCCAGAAGAAGCGGCTCGTTTCATCGCTTTTAGAGATAATGATTATAGTGGATATCTCCCAGAAACACTTCCGGAATTTGAAGTCGGCAAAGTGAAAGCCACAAGAAACGCGAGTGGTGAAGCCTTAAATCAATATACAGAAGCCTTACCAAATTTATTCGGTGGTTCTGCTGATGTCGCTAGCTCTGTACAAACAGTGATTAAAAACGGTGTCAATTATTCTCCAGAACATCGCGAAGGAAGAATGATTTGCTACGGAATTAGAGAACTCGCGATGACAGCGATCGCTAATGGCTTACTCCTCCATAAGGGTTTAAGAACATATGTCGGTAGCTTCTTTGTCTTCTCCGATTATTTAAAACCAGCGATTAGATTAGCTTGTTTGATGAGACTTCCAATGATCTATCTCTTCTCTCACGATTCAATTGCTGTCGGTGAAGATGGTCCAACTCATCAACCAGTGGAACAACTCGCGATGCTGCGTTCTCTCCCACATCTTAATGTCATCCGTCCTTGCGATGATAAAGAAACTTATGGAGCGTGGCAAATTGCTCTTAAGAGCAAAGATACTCCAACAGTCATCCTCCTTTCCCGTCAAGGTTTACCAACTTTAAAAGAAAGTGATCCAGAAAAAGTGGAAAAAGGTGCTTATGTTGTCAGCGATAGAAAGAATCCTCAATATGTCATTATCGCGACTGGTAGTGAAGTGGATTTGGCCCTTAAAGCCCAAGCTAAATTAGATGAAGAAAAGATTGCTGTAAGAGTGGTTTCTATGCCATGCACTGAACTATTCGATCAACAAAATGAAAAATATAAGAAACAAATCTTACCTTTAGGTAAAGATAAAACAATCTCTTTAGAAATGCTCTCTACATTTGGTTGGGGCAAATATGCCGACCACAATTACGGAGTTGATGATTTCGGTTCCAGTGCGAAAGCTGCTGATATCATTAACGCGAGACATTTCGATGTTGAGAGCTTTGTTAATTATGTGAAAGGAGTCAAATAATATGGCGGATTATATGACTATTGACTGGAATCCAAAAGGCAAACTCGCGATTTCCGAAAACATTCTTTATCAACTGGTTGATAAATCTATGCATTCATTCAAAGGGATGTCCTCTGGGGAAGAATTAGAAAAAGGGGAATTTGCCCGCATTATCGATAAAACAGTCATCACCCAAAATAAAAACGGCATCATCGATGTCAAAGTCTATGTCGCAGTCGCAAGAAACAAAAACATTCAACGCGCGGCCAGTGAAATCACTAAGCACATCAATAGCGATCTCACCTTATCCCTTGGCCATATGCCAATCAATGTCAGAGTGAAAGTGGAAGAATTAATCTAATGATATCCCGCAATCAGTCACATTATTTCATCATGTCAGCGATTTATATCGAGCTGGCAGACTTTAATTTTGCAAAAGGGGAAACATCTCGTCCTGCTGAAGAAGTAATTAAAGACCTCTTAGATGAAGAAGAGGAAATTCCTTTATTCATCCTTGATTCCGTCAATCTTTCTTTGCTTCATTACGCGGATGCTTTAAAGGCTATCACCCCATATTTAAAAAACTGGAAATGGGAAAGAATCCCTCTTTTAAGCCAAGCTATTCTTCTGATGAGCTATACACATTTCTACTATGTAGAAAAAGATAAAGTTGATAAGAAAGTAGTAATCAATACCGCGATCGATTTAGCGAAGAAATATGTTGATGAAAAACAAGCTAAATTCATCAACGCCATCTTGGAAAACGTTTTAAATTAATGGAAAGAATCGTCTATTCAGTTAAAGATATCAACACCTATATCAAGGCGTCTTTAACTAATGACGATAATCTCAAATACATCTATGTCAAAGGAGAGATTTCTAACTGCAAAATCGCCGCGACTGGGCATATCTATTTCTCAATCAAAGATGATGATTCAATCATTAATGCAGTGATGTTTGCTAATTATGCGAGTAAAATCACCTTCTCACCAAAAAATGGTGATGAAGTCATCCTCTTAGCCAGTGTCGATGTCTATATCCCAAGAGGCTCATATCAATTATTCGTCTACGATATCTCTTTAGAAGGACAGGGCAATATCCTTCTTGAACTGGAAAAGCTCAAAAAGAAATTAGCCGCGGAAGGTTTATTCGATGAAGATAGAAAAAGAAAGATCAACATCTATCCAAAAGCGATTGGTATCATCACCGCGAAGAATTCGGCAGCGATTAGAGATTTAGTCTTTAATATCAAAAGAAGATATCCTCTCGCTGGTATATATTTCTTTCCCGCTTCTGTACAAGGAGAAAACGCTCCTAAAGAATTATTAGAAGCTTTTAAAAAATCACAAGAATATGATTTAGACACATTGATCATCGGTAGAGGTGGAGGAGCCAGCGAAGATTTATCTGCTTTTAATGATGAAACTCTCGTAAGAGCGGTTGCTAATAGCAAAATGCCAGTCATCGCGGCAGTGGGACATGAAATCGATTCCACACTCATCGATTACATCGCTGATAAAAGAGCCTCAACCCCAACTGGAGCAGCGGAACTTGCCACTGTTGACCAAAGAGAAATCATTCAAAAACTCGCCTATGCATCTACCGATATGAAAGAAGCTTTGATTAACAAAGTTGATAATATGAAAGAAGCGACTTCTTCCTATAAAGAAGCATTAGCAAATGCATTAAAGAATAAGATTTATAATTATAATCTTAGATTATCCGCTTATCAGAAACAGCTTCTCGCCCTCAATCCAAAAGGGGTCTTGTCAAGAGGCTATTCCATCACTCTTGATGCTTCTGGTAAGCCAATAACTAATAGTAAACAAGTATCTAAAGGGGAAAAGATTACGACCATCTTAGAAAAAGGTCAAATCAAATCCACCGTGGAGGAATAATAATGGAAGATAATAAATATGATTTTGAAGCCTCATTAACTAAATTAGAAGAAATCGTTAGTAAGATTAGCGATCAATCTTTAGGCTTAGATGAATCGTTAAAGTTATATGAAGAAGGGACGAAAATCGTCAAAGAATTAGAATTAGCGTTGAAGAAAGCTAGTGAAGAAGTAGAAAAAGTCATCGAAGTAAAATAATGAAAAAAGAAGAAAAACATATCGATTTAAAAGCGATTGATAATCCAGATTTCTTAAAAGATCTCTCTTATCGTGATTTAGATGTGCTTTCCAGTGATATCACTAATTATTTGGTGGATGTCACTAGTAAGACAGGCGGACATTTATCCTCTAATTTAGGGGTTGTTGATGCTACTTTAGCGTTATGCCGCAGTTTTGATTTTAAAAAAGATAAAATCATCTTTGACGTTGGACATCAATCCTATACTTATAAATTATTAACCGGTAGAGATTTAACGAAATTGCGTCAAAAAGACGGAATAAGCGGATTCCAAAAGGTCAATGAATCTCCTTATGACCACTTTGAATGCGGCCATTCTTCAACTTCTATATCAGTTGCCTTAGGCATGGCAACAGCTAGAGATTTAAAAGGTGATGATTATAGCGTCATCTCATTCATCGGTGATTCTTCCATTGTTAATGGCTTAGCTTTTGAAGGACTTAATACTTGTCAAGATAATAAACATAAGATCATCATCGTCCTTAACGATAATGAAATGTCAATCTCTAGACCAGTTGGAGGTATCTCCCATCTATTAAGAAGATTCCAATTTTCCAAATTATACGCAAAAAGTAAAAATTTATTTATCCGCATTAGCTCAAAAGGAAAAGTGGGGATTAAGATTTATAATTTCTTCTATAAACTCAAAAACGCAATTAAGCGTCGCTTCTTAACGATGACGATTTTTGATAACCTCGGTTTCTCTGTTGTCGGTCCTATCGACGGACACGACATCAAGGGAATGGAGAAAGCTTTTGCTAAAGCAAAAAGAAACAGTAAATCCACGATTGTGATCATTAAAACGATTAAAGGCAAAGGTTATAAATACTGCGAAGAAGATAAAGAAGGTAAATGGCACGGCGTTGCTCCTTTTGATAAAGAAACAGGCCAACCACTTAAAAAACCAGGTGTCTCTTGGAGTGAATATTTCTCCTCTCTCATCGATAAAAAGATGATGAACGATAAAGATGTGGTTACAATCACCCCGGCGACTGGATATGGTAGTGAACTTCTCTATTTAGAAAAAGCTTACCCCACAAGAGTGATCGATGTCGGTATCGCAGAAGAACATGCTTTAACATATGCAGGTGGATTATCAATAAGCGGTATCCATCCAATTATTTGTATTTATTCAACTTTCCTTCAAAGAGCATATGACGAACTCAGTCACGATATCGCGAGAATGAAACTTGATGCGACGATCCTTGTCGATCGCGCGGGACTAGTGGGAAATGATGGAGAAACTCATCAAGGCATCTATGATGAAGCCTTCTTATATAGCATTCCAAATGTCACTATAAGTATGCCATCTAATACTTTAGATGCGAATTATCTATTTGACCAATCTTTTGAAAAGCATGGTCCATTCGTCGTCAGATTCCCTAGAGAAGAGATCAAACAAAACGAACTCATCTATCCATTTAAATATGGTCGAGCGATTAAATTAAAAGAAGGCAAGAAATTAGCAGTGGTCTCTCTTGGACCAATCATCCATGAAGTCTTAGACCGTGTCGAAAAAGAAGGTCTTGATATCACAATCTATAATTCCTTATTCATCAAACCAATCGATTTAGAAATGGTGAAAGAGTTACTAAATTATGACAAAGTCATAATCTATGATGTATACGGGACGAAAGAAGGCCTTGCTATTCACCTTATTGAAGCTTTAAATAACCTCTCTTATAAAGGGGTAATCAAGACTTTATGCGTCCCTGATAAATTCATCAAACAAGCGACGATAAAAGAGCAAAGAGAAGATCTTCACATCTCCTTAGATGATTTGTTTATGGAGATAAATAAATAATGGATATCTCTGATGCGATAGAACTATATTCGCAGTATATTCTCGTAGAGAAAGGTCTACTTCCTTCAACCTTAGAGAATTATAAAGAAGATTTATATCATTTCTTTAAATTCTTCCCTGATAAGCATACAACTGATGATTTATATAGCACGGATTTAATGGATTATTTTCGTTATCAATTAGAGAACGAACTATCCGTTTCAACCGCTTTAAGGAGATTATCAGCGACGAAATCTTTCTATCTCTTCCTCTCTAAAGAAGGGTATATCAAAGAAGAAATCCCAGAATTTGAAACGGTGAAAAAGCCGTCTCATCTTCCCGATTGTTTATCGATGGAAGAAGTGGAAGCTTTATTAAACGCGCCAGATATTAATAAGATCGATGAAATCAGAGATAAAGCGATGCTGGAAACGATGTATTCTTCAGGTCTACGTGTCAGCGAATTGATTGCTTTAGAGATTAAAAACGTCAACCTCAATAGAGGAGTGATCCAAGTATTTGGTAAAGGGGCAAAAGAAAGAAAGGTTCCCCTTGGTGATTATGCGATAGAATATATCAATAGATATATTGAACTGGTGAGGAATAAGAATCATAATAAGAACAGCAAATATTTGTTCTTATCTAAATACGGTCAGCCAATCACCAGACAGTACTTCTTCAAGATGATTCGTAAATACGCTTTACGAGCGGGAATTGATCGTCCGATATCTCCTCATATCTTAAGGCATAGCTTTGCAACTCACCTATTAGAAAATAATGCTGACCTAAGAGCGGTTCAAGAAATGCTGGGTCATACGAATATCGCAACGACCCAGATCTACACGCATGTCTCCTCGAGAAGGATGACATCCATCTATGATTCATATATGAAAGGAAAGAAATAATTATGTGGCAACAACCTGTTTCAATCATCTCCTATTTACTAGTCGCTGCGCTAGTGGTCTTCTTATCGATATTTTTAAGCATATTTGTCGATCTCCTCGATAAAAAGACTAATGTCTCTGGAGCCTTCTTAGGTTCAATTCTTTTAGCGGCCACAACTTCCTTACCAGAATTATTTACTTCTTTAACTGCTTCACTTTTAGTGAATAATAACGCGCTTGTATATGGTGATATATTAGGCAGCAATTTATTCAATATGACACTTTTCGCCATCATTTATTTCTTCTTCTTTAAGAAATTAAGTCAGTCCAAATTTAAAAAGAAGCAGCACATCATCACCGTCATATTCATCGGCTTGATGTATGTCGTCACATATATTGCCTCTTTTGTCTTTGATTTCAACCATATCTTATGGGGTTGGTTTAACCCGATGAGTATATTAATTGTCGCTGTCTATGTTTTATATGTCATCAAGACTCCAACCGAAGAAGAAAAAGAAGAAGATGAAGAATCTCATTCCCGTTTTGATAATCTCACTGTTAAACAAATAATTATATTATTTATTATCTTCGCGATTGGTTTAATCGGTGCCTCAATCGGTATGACATATCTTGCAGATTGGGTTTGCATCGTCTTTAATATGAATGCAACTTTTGGAGGAGCATTATTCTTAGGCGTAGCAACTTCTCTTCCAGAGATGACCGCGACTATCACATTATGCAAAAAGAAGAATTTCAACGCCGCATACGGCAATATCCTCGGCAGCTGTTGTTTCAACTTCATCATTTTAACCCTTGCCGATTTATTGTCCTTTAAATGCCCATATACTTTATATTATTTAGACCAAAATGCTTTCTTGCTCATGGTTTTAGGATCGGTGAGTTTAATTGCTGTTTTAGTTTCTTTATTTGTTTCTAATAGTCAAAAATTTAAAGATAATATCCCTAATAGATTTGCTATCTATGCGGTTGGTTTTATCGTACTAGGTTCTTATATAGTCTATTTAATCTTATCTAATATCGACTTAGGTTTAGCTTTCGCCCCATTTATTCGTGGCTAGTAATAATTATCGCATTATTAATAATATCTTTAGATATTATACCTTTATTAACTAAACTAGAAACTAGTCTAGAAGTCGCTTCTCTAGATAAAAATAATTCTTTAGCTAAATAGGCGATGGAATTCACTTTGATCTGATTATTACGAATCTTTAAATAATAAAATAGTCTTTCCTCAGCAGATTTAAAGTTGAGGATTTTTATTTTCTCGTTCAATGTTTTTCCAAAATCGGATTGAATTTTTAAATACTCGTTTAGAAATTCTTTATTGCTTCTTATTATGTCAACCAAGTTATCTTTCTTAATCGAGGCAACTTTGCATTTAGTTTTACAGATGACATTTCCTTTATATCGCGGATCGCTAGAGAAGATTAAATTATTCCCTAATAATTGATTTGGCAAGACCGTATTATAGATCATCTTTAGGCCTTGGAAGGAAAAAGAAGATATTTCAATGACACCTTCTAAAACAATAGTGACCTCTTCACAGATATCATCCTCATGATAAATGACTTCATCCTTAGGGTATGAAGTGATTTTCACTTTCTTTATTTCTTCTTGGCTTAATATATTTATTAATTTATTCATATGTGTGATTCAAATCACGCTTTCTAAAAATATTATATGTAATAATATCCAGGAGGTAAATATTTATGAAAAAGAATTTAATATTAACAGTTATGCTTGCTGGAATATCCCTAACAGCGTGTGGAACTAGTTCCCCATCAAGCAGTGAAAGTCAACAATCAAGTCAACCAGACATCAATACATTAAAGATCATCTCCCCAAGTGGGGCTCCAGCGATTGGTTTATATAATATGTTTAAAAACGGCAATGTAGAAATCAACGCGGATGCGAACAACGTTTTATCTTATTTATCTGCCGATAGCAGTAAAGATGTCGTCATCGCTCCAACGAATGCTTTAGTCTCTAAAGTGATGGGTAAAATTGATAATTTTAAGATTGCCGCGAATATCACATTTGGCAATTTCTATCTCGCCAGTGTGAATACTGATGGGGAAGCGGTTATGACTAACGATAGTTATGTCGTCTTATTCCAACAAAACCAACTCCCAGATCGTTTATTTAAATATGTATACGGTGATGAATTCACTAATTTACATTATGTAACAGCCGCTTCTGACGCTGCTAAATGTGCAATCACTGGTAAAAACGAAACAGATAATAATGCGAAAGTGGATTTCGTTTTAGTCCCTCAACCAGCATTAACTAATGTTTTAGCCAATTCTAAAGCTAATGCAAAGCTCTATAAGAACATTCAAGAAGACTTTAAAACTAAAAGTGGTGGCTTAGAAATCACTCAAGCTTCCATCTTTGTGAACACTAAATCTGATGAAGCAACAATTAAAGCCTTCCTCGATAAAATATCTAAAGATATTAATGATGCATTAGCTAATCCATCTTTATTAAAACAAGCCGTTGAAGGTCTCTCTCAAGAAGAGCTCACCAACAAATTCGGCGTTGGTAGTGGTCAATTACTTCAAAAAATGATCGCTGATAATGCGATTAGAATCGGTTATAAACGCGCTTTTGATAATAAAAGAGCGATTGATAACTTCTTAAAAGCATTAAAATTCACCTTAGAGGACACTAGTGAAGAAGTTTATTACAAATAATTACATCCTCTATTCCTTAGGAATAATCTTCGTCTTTATTCTTTGGGTTATCTTTTCCTCTACCTTAGGTGGAGGAAATTTATATTTTCCGACCCCTATAGAAACTTTTAAGAAATTAGGGGAACTATTAAGTGGTTCATATATCTATTTATCAATAGGATGGACCTTATTAAGGACTTTAATCGGGTTTCTCGCTAGTTTATTGGCCGCGCTTATTTTCGGCCTTCTAGCGGGCTCTTTTAGAAGCGTTTATATTTTCTTAAAACCATTAATGACAATCTTCAAGAGCTTACCAACAGCTGCATTAGTCTTTTTATTCCTCGTATTAAGTGGTTCTAGGTACGCGCCTGTATATATCGTTTTTCTTATTTCCTTCCCAATTCTATATGAATCTATCGTTGGAGGCATAAAAAGCGTTCCCCAAGAAATAAACGATGTGTTAAGAATTGATACGGAAGGTGGGCTTGTTCCTTTAATGAAGATCAAAGTGCCGATCGCTTCTCCATATATCATCGTTGGTTTAGCCTCGAGTTTTGCTTTATCCCTTAAGACAACAATCATGGCTGAGATCATCACCGGAGATACAGGATATGGATTAGGCAACGCTATTAGAGCATATAGAAGTTTAGACCCAACAGATCTCTCCCCGATATTCGCAATATCATTGATTGCAATCGTCATTGTTTTAATCGTTGATTTAGTCGGATTATTCATCACAAAGTACATTGAAAAACGTAAATAAAAAAGGTTAATTCCTCTATATAAAACTAAGACAGTTATACTAGAAACTCGAAAACAGTGTTATCAAAACTAGTAGTTTTCTAGTAGTTTTTAAATCTACTAATTTCTGTGGATAACTCATTGTTAATAAACCTGATTATTTAGTGAATCGCTCTGTTTAATACTAGAAAATATTAGACTGAATCTTATTATTCTTATTATTGGTTGACATAATGGACATTATGCGAAGTAGTTATATAAATGAGTTTTTGGTAGTTAATAACAACTAATCACTATTGCGTTACTACCTCAAACTATGTGCTTTTCTGATAAGAACCATAAAACAGAATAATTATCAAATGAAGGTTATAAGTTTCAACAATTCAAATCACTTTGATTTTATTGTGTTATAATTAGTAAGAACAGATAATAATTTATGATTAAAGTATCTAACTTAACTAAGAAATTTGAAGACGTTACTGCTATCAATAATCTTTCTATTGAAATCCGTCCAGGTGTTAATGGCCTAATGGGCGAAAATGGCGCGGGTAAGTCTACTTTATTAAGACTCATCTCTGCTATTTATGTTCCAACTGAAGGTGAGATCACTATTGATGAGCACCCTGCAAACTCATTAGAAGCTAAAAATATCTTATTCTTCCTATCTGATAACCCCTATTACCCACGTAATGCAGATATTAAGACCTGTGTTTCTTTATATTCATCACTATTTCCACTCGATGTTCATAAGACCTATGAACTAATTGATAAGTTCAAACTCCCAAAAGGACGTCGTGTTAATAATTATTCTAAAGGGATGAGAAGACAGTTATTTATTGCTATTGCTCTAGCAATGGATTGTTCTTATATCCTTTTAGATGAAGCTTTTGACGGCGTTGATCCAATGGCGGTTGAAGTCATTAAGCAAGAAATTAAAGAGCAAGGCAAAGCTAAAACATTTATCATCGCTTCCCATAGTCTTACTTCTTTAGAAGGTCTATGTGATAATTTCATTCTTCTCCATAAAGGCAACCTCAGTAAAGAAGCTAATATTATTGAAGAAGCCACTACTTATCAAAAATATCAAATTTTATTTGATAAAGAAGTTAAAGAAGAAGATATCCTCTTAAAAGGATATCCACTATCATCATTATCTAAGATTGGTTCTATTTCCCATCTTATCTTTAATGCTGATTTTGATATCGATTCCTTTAAGAAGGATTTCCCATGCTCATTATTTGAAAAGATCAATATCGATGACCAAGAAGTATTTAAAGAAAATATGAGAAAGGAGAAGGATAGATGAAACCGTATATAAAATATACCATCAGAAGATATCTACCTTATTTCCTCACTCTAGGAATCATTTTGGTCGCCTATTTCATGATTTGTGTTAATGTGTCGAGTGCAGTCATTCGTTCATCATCGTCATATTACGTTTTTAATCGTCCCACATCCTCGATGCTCGGATTCTTCATCCCACTTATCATTTTGACAACATTTGCTCCACTATTTGTGAATCGTTATCGTTACCATATCCAAGATGTCGATCTCTTCTATCAAAACCCCAAAGGACAAAGAAGTATTAGATATGTCAATAACCTCGTGGTTCTAGTTGGTAGCGTTGCTATTTATACTGGATTATTTCTCTTATCCCTTCTCATCATGTTATTAATACAATTACCAAACGCTGGTAAAGTGATAACAAACGGAGATATAACTTATAGTTATTTCCTATTTAATTTTGGTTATTATATCCTTGCTTACATCTTGGTTTTAATCGCTGGTTGCCTTAATTACTTCATCTCTTATTACCTGGTGACTCGTAGCAATAGACTTATCAATTCCTTAATCATGCTAGCGTGTGGTTATTTCTTGCTCAATAATGCTTTAACCACCCCTTTATATTACATCATGCATTACATCAGAATGATTAATCACGGGACAGGGTATTCTTTCATTGTCTCTAGCTCAAACGCATTCCACACTATTACGATGGTTAACCCATTAGCGATTGTTTATGAAGCTTTTAATCCCCTAGTGATTGATATGAGCAGCGATTTCTTTAGTAGAAGAGAAGCTATATTATTGGTTCTCGACTTTGTTTATCTTGGCCTATTTATTGTTATAGGCATTATATGCCTACTAGTTTTCATCAAAGAAAAAGAGAGCAGCGGAGAACTCGCTGGTAAACCGATGGGTAGAGATTGCGCTCAGAAGATAATCTTTGAAGCTTTCTTTATCGTGTTAGCCTTTACTTTAGGAGCGGCAAACGTTAGTCCATCTTCTTTCCTCGCTTTAATGATTGTCTTACATATCGCGATTATCACTTTCCTCTGTGCTGGGCATTATATCTTTAACAGCATATTGAATCATCGCTTCACCTTAAATAAAAAAGACATAATTCCTTATGTCATAATCATTTCCGTCTATATTGTTACAATAGTGTTAACCACTATTCTCAGTAATGTTAAATAATAGTTATTTAAGATAGAAATCAAAACAATCTTCTGTCCATGGGTTGCTCGTCATTTTACCGTTAGATTCGAGATAGTTTTTATTCGTTCTAAGCATGACGATAAAACCGATTTCATAATCTTCTTTCATGAGTTCGATTAGTTTGCTGCTGTCATAGCCTCTTAATGGGTCTAATTTATCTGCCGCGTACACTATTCTTTCCATCGCTGACATCTTTGCTCTTCCTGTCGCATGGAATCTAATCGCGTCGAGGATCTCTTGGTCGTTAATGCCAAACTGTTGCTCTGCGATGATCGCCCCGACGAATTGATGGTATGAGAAAATCGGTAAATCTTTATAATCTGGATAATTATATTCGATGATTTCAAGCTGTTCTTCTCTGCTCATCGACTTCGCGATATCGTGGAGATAGCCAGCGACGAAATATCTGCCATAATTATGTTCATCTATCAATAAACCATTAGCCTCTGCGATTTCACAGGCCAGTCTCGCTACAGAAACAACGTGATTATATCTCTTCTCCGTATACATCGCTTTTACGCGTGGAACGAAATAAAGTTCATGTTCAATTATATAATTGAGGACTTTAGGAGGAAGATTGAGCTTAGACAAGTCTCTGATATCTGTTGAAGACATATCAAAAGTCTTACCTTTGATGAATTTCATATGATAAGTCTTCGCGTTCTCTAAAGGAACGGAATATCCACTTCGAGGATAATAGATGATTTGGACGAGTTCAGAGATCTCTTTAGCCTTTATCCAACGATGAAAATTCATCGCTTGATCTTCGCCGATGAGAAAATAGATTTTGTCATCAGGGAATTTCTTAACAAAATATTCCACTGTATCGATGGAATAATTATTTGTGTCTTTACCACTATTGAGTTCAAATTCATCAATCTTAAGTTCTGGATAATCTTCAATAGCGAGCTTCAGCATATTGAGTTTATCTTTTTTTGATACGCTTTGGGCCTTCCAGATGCCAATTGGAGACGGAACCAAATAAACTACCGCGTTATAATCTTTCGCGGCTTTACGGGCCATATTTAAGTGTCCAATATGAATTGGATCGAAGCTGCCTCCGAATATTATGATATTCATTTTACTAATTTGATTTTGGACTTCTCTTTATTCTTTCGATAAAGAATGATCACTCTGCCGACGACTTGCACGACTTCTGCATTTAATTTGCTCGATAAATCTAAAGCGAGTTCCATAATCGGCGAAGTATAGCCTTTCATCACATCGATTTTGATGAGTTCTTTTGCGGTCAATGCTTTATCAAGCATATCTAAAACCGTAGAAGAGATTTCATTCTTTCCGATTTGATATTTTGTTTCTAGAGTTGAGGCTAAACCTTTGAGCTGTGCCTTTTGGTGATTGTTTAACATTATCTAATCTTTCCTAAGCATTCTTTCACTGCGACACCTTTTGGTAAGCTAACGAAGAATGTTTGTCCTTTACCGACAAAGCTGAACCAACCTAAACCTTGGATGGAGATATCATGAATCTTTTCATCATCTTCAATCTCAAAAGAGAAGACATCGTAGTCTGAGAAGTGAGTAAAACGATCGCTGACAGGACGGATGAAGCGTCTTCTAATATTCTCAGCATTGATTTCATCAATATGGCTGGATTTTGCTTTCTTTGTCTCCACATCTTCCGCGCTATAGAAGCGGACAGTTGTCTGCACACCCTTATATAAAGTGAATGTCGCTAAGTTACCAACCATGATCGCATCATGTTCATTGAGGAATTTGGTGGTAATGTTGACCTTTTTACGAGGGGTGAGATATTTACTATTTGTTTTCTCAATTTTATTGAGAATGCTGTCGTTGTTTTCAAATCCTGGGAGTTCATAGAAGAATGAGGAATTTGATAGAGGGACTGTTAAGACCTTCACATTAGTTCCTGGATATTCATCGATGGTAATATGCCATTTTGATTTGTTTTCAAAGTTTTTCATCATTCTATTGATGAGGGAAGTTTTACCACTAGTTAAGGAACCGATGAGATAGACATCGTGGCCTTGTCTAGCGATATTAATCGCTTCCATTAATTGAGGGGCATTGATTTCATCTTCACTACCGAATAATCTCACGGAATATGGTTTGATGCCGGAAGCTTTGAATCTCTCGTTTAAATAACGAGTGAATGTTTCATCATCGATGAGTTTGGAGAATAAGTCTCTTTTTGTACCGACAACAGAAACCTTGAGATGTTTGACCATCTTTACAACTTCCTTAGGAAGATTGCCGTTAAATGAGAACAAGTCGACAACCCAAATAATGAATGCGTCTGTCGCATTTGCATCCTTAAGGATGTTGATCACATCTTTCTCAACAGGGTTTAAAACTTGGCTGGAATTGTAATTTCTTAAATCATTGTAACAATTGTTACAATAAAGCAAGGCATTATCATCGTACATCTGAATTGTCTTATCGTCGATGTAGCCTTTTTCATTCTTATCTGTTGTTTGAAGAATCGCTCCACAGTGGAAGCACCTTCTCACTCTGCTAATCTTTGCTGCCATATACATCACTCCATTCTCGGATATTTCCGTGTTTATAATGATATCGTTTAATGATTCTTTCAAATACGCGATTGATATGAGTGGTCCACTGGTCTTCTTTGACTAATTTATTAGTCCAAATGACTCTTAAACCAGCATGATATCCACACCACACATCAGTAATTAACTGATCACCAATCAATATTGTATCACCTTTATCAATACCTTTTGAATTGATAAATTTAAGAATGTTCTTCGCGAAAGGTTTTCTTGCTCCCCAAATGAAATCAACACCGAGGGCTGTCGCATAGCTTTTAACGCGATTGCCTTTGTTATTAGATATGATTATTGGGGTGATTCCATTATCTCTAAGATTATTTATATAATCTATCGCCTTTTGTTTTGGTTTCATCAAACGATAACTATCAAGAGTGTTATCTAAATCCGTCAAAACATATTTGATACCGAGTTTCTTAAAGAAATCCACAGGAAGATCATATATCGAATTAGCGTGAGCAAATGGAATAAACTTCTTAAACATATCCCTTTTATCATAAAGCAAAAAGTCATTTTATAATAGACTTTTGATAAACAAAAAGAGACAGGAAATATTAATATTTACCCATCTCACTCTTATTATTATCTACTAAATATCTACTAATTTTATACTAATTACGAATATTTAATACTAAGTATTAGTCATCGATATCATCAAATATCGACATCTGTTCGAATGTTTCTTTTTCTTCAGAAGGTTTTTCTTCTTTTACTTCTGCTTCAACTGGGGTATCAACAACCTTTTTAACCCTTGGTTCTTTGACCACGATTGGATGAGAGATGATGTTTTTATCGATCACCACTAGTTCTTCAAATGGCAACGCTCTGAGGATTAAAGTTCTTGCTGGAGTAGAGATATTCTTCTTCGCATTCTGTGCTTCTGTGATTCTGAAATCATTCATTTCATAGATCATAGAAGAGAGATTGCTGAGATGGAGATTTACTTTTAGTAAATCAGCCCTACCAATCTTCACTGCAGAGACTACTTTATGGACATCGTTTTTGAAGGACTGACAGACGATATTAGCTTTGCCTAATCTATTTGTTAAAGGAAGTTTGTACGCGTCGAACACACGCACATGTCCTTTATCTGTAAATAAGGCAACTTTCCCTCTTTCTGATTCTTCAAAGGCTAATAAGGCGACAGCTTGTCCACCTAGCATATTGGACATCGCTTTCACACCACCAGCTTTGCTACTGATTACTGTTAATTCGTTTTCATTAAAGTAACTGGCTAAGCCATTATTAGTTATAACTAATATGTTGCTGTTACCACTGCATAATTCAACACCCACAACCATATCGGAATTAAGGATTCTCATCGCTCTTTGTGGACGAGATTTCTTGCTCACATCGATTTCAGATAATGGGAAACGCTTGATTTGTCCAACGCGACTTAACACCGCGAAATAGAGGTCATTTCTAAGTTCTTTGATGACGAAAGCTTTAATAAGCTTTTCACCTTGTCCTAATGTGGTGAAATCATTGATATGTGAGCCTTCATCTTTCCATCTATTTTCGGTTAATTTATGTACTGGAACGACAACATAATTACCTTTGTTTGTAAAACAAACAAGATAATCAATCGTATTCGCCATACCAACATGAAGAAGAGCGTCAGTATCTTTCACTCCTGGGAGAGATTCACTGCTGCGGTATGATTTTAATGTGCTGCGTTTAAGATAGCCATCATAAGTCACCGCGATCATCACATCTTCTTTGGCAATGAGTTCACGTTTATCGATTGGTTTAGTTTCACCTTTTTCGACGATCTGTGTTCTTCTTTCATCTCCATATTTAGAAGCGATAAGCTTAAGATCTTTGACTAAAACACGATTTAGTTTATTTGGATCAGCGAGGATGCTCTTGAGTTCTTCGATGTCCGTTTCGAGTTGTTTCTTCTCTTTGAGAAGAATCTCTTCATCTGTATGGCTCAATTTATATAATGGCATCGTCACAATGGCTTCTGCTTGTTCATTAGAAAAACCATAACGATTCATCAAATTGACTTTGGAATCTGCTTTATCTTTACTCTTACGAATGATCTCCACGACCTCATTGATATTTAAAGAAGCAAGGATTAATCCATCGACGATATGTAGACGTCCTTCGAATTTATTTAAATCAAATTTTGATTTACGAGTGATGATATCCACTTGGTGGGCGATATAGGCATCGACGAATTCTAATAGATTAAGGGTTCTTGGTCTACCATCAACAATCGCGACCATATTCGCGGAATAACCGGTTAGTAAACTGGTTTTGTTTAATAAATAATTCCAAATGAGATCAACTTTGGCTTCTTTTTTACAGTCGACAACGATTCTAATACCCTTATAATCGGATTCATCTCTCACTTCAATAATGCCATCAATGGCTTTCGAATGTCTAATCTTGTCTATTTCATAGACAGTGTTGATTTTAACCGCTTTATATGGGAGTTCAGTGATGACGATTTGTTGATTGTCTTTGTTAGTGATGAATTCTGCTTTAGAAGCGACTTCAATACGTCCACGACCTGTTAAATAAATGTTGTCTAAGCCTTGGCTTTGATAGATGAAACCACCACCAGGGAAATCAGGACCTAAGACAAATTGTCTTAAATCTTCAACAGTCGCAGTTTTATGACCAATGCGATAAACGATGGCATCAATCACTTCGCTGAGGTTATGAGGTGGTATTTCTGTTGCTAATGCAACAGCGATACCTTCAGTACCATTGACTAAAAGATTTGGGAATCTCGCTGGAAGAACAGTTGGCTCTAATTCTGTATCATCGAAGTTGAGCTGCATTTCCACTGTGTTCTTTTCAATATCGCGGACTAATTCATTGGATAATTCGGATAATCTTGATTCAGTATAACGATATGCGGCTGGAGAGTCACCATCGATAGAACCATTATTACCTTGGAAGTCGATTAATGGATATCTCACTTTCCAGTCTTGACTCATTCTCGCAAGAGCTTCATAGATGGAAGTATCGCCATGTGGGTGATAAGTACCCATGACCGCACCAACTGTATGAGCGCATTTCTTTGTTGGTTTATTAAAAGTGTTACCACTTTTATACATCGAGAAAATGATACGTCTTTGCACTGGCTTCATGCCATCTCTGACATCAGGAATCGCTCTATCTTGAATGACGTATTTAGCGTAAGTAGCGTATCTATCCCCCATCACTTCTTCAAGGGGTTCAATAGAGATGTTTTCTTGAATAGGAGCTTCGTTTTCTTCTAATTCTGGTTTTTTCTTCGCCATATTATTTGACCTCCTTCAAGAACGTATCAATATTGGTAAAGTCGACATTATCTTCAACCCATTTTCTTCTTAAAGAGGCATCTCTACCCATTAAAACGTTGATACGTTTCTCTACGAGAAAAGGATCTTCAATGTCCACTTTCACTAATAATCTAGTCTTTGGATCCATCGTTGTTTCTTTAAGTTGAATGGCATCCATTTCACCAAGACCTTTATAACGGTTAACCTTATATCCGGCACCGACTTTTTTCTTTGCTGCTTCAAGTTGTTCATCAGTCCAAGCGTACTGTTGAATCTTCTTATGTCCCTCTTCTTTAAAGACGCGATATAAAGGTGGGACAGCAATATAAATATGACCAGCAGTTATTAACTGTTTCATGTATTTGTAGAAGAATGTTAAAAGCAATGTTTGAATATGTGCACCATCGGTATCAGCATCAGTCATAATGATGATTTTGCCGTAATGTATGTCATCTAAATCGAATGTTTGACCAAAACCAGCGCCGATTGTGTTAATCAAAGTCGCAAATTCTTCATTTTGAAGCAATCTATCGATAGAAACAGAATCTGTATTAAGTGGTTTACCACGTAGTGGTAATATGGCTTGGTGAATTCTATCTCTGCCTTTTTTAGCAGTACCACCAGCGGAATCACCTTCGACGATAAATAACTCGTTTTTGAGATATTGTTTGGACTGCGCTGGAGTAAGTTTATCAGAGAGAATGACTTCTTGTTTTGATTTCTTGCTGCTACGCGCTTCTTCTTTAGCTTTTCTTGCTGCCATACGGGCTTGTTGAGAAGCTACACATTTATGAATCAAATCTAAAGCGATCTCTTTATTTTCAGTGAGATAATAAGTTAATTTATTATATAAGACATTTTGTACAACAGTAGTCACTACTGGAGTGGTTAATTTTCCTTTAGTTTGGCTTTCGAAAAGAAGGATGTCTTCTGGGATTTTAATGGAGATGATCGCGGTGATACCTTCTCTAATATCTGCACCATCAAGTTTCTTGCCTTTTAATAGATTGTTGTTTTCTGCAAAATCATTGATCGCTCTAGTTAAGCCATTTCTAAAACCTGTTTCATGGCTACCACCATCTCTCGTTCTGATTAAGTTTGCATAGGAAAGAATGGTTTCATCATAGTCACCATTACAATATTGTAATGAAATCTCAGTTTCCACTCTTGAATCTTCATCGAATTCATGGAAATGGATGATTGGAGTTAAGGCTGATTTATCACTATTCATGTTAGCGATATATTCCTGTAAGCCTTTTTCGTAACAGAAGGTTTTTGATTCACCTGTTCTTTCATCGTTAAAAATGAATTTCACTCCGCCGATCAAGAAAGCATTTTCTTGAAGGTGGTCTTGAATCACATCAGCTTTAAATTCGACAGTTGAGAAAATCTCTGGATCAGGCTTAAATCTGACGAGTGTTCCTCTTCTTTTTGTCGGTCCAATCTTCTCTAATTTGGTGACCAAATGACCACCATTTTCATAACGCATATGGTAGGTTTCTCCATCGCTATAAACAGTGACATCAAGGTAAACGCTTAAAGCGTTTGTAACCGCAGCGCCAACACCGTGTAATCCACCAGCGTTTTTATAGGCTGAGTCAGAGAATTTACCACCTGCATGGAGTTCCGAAAAGACGAGTTCAACCGCCGGTTTTCCCTCCTCTTTATTGATGCCAACAGGGATGCCTCGACCCTCGTCGAGAACACCACAACTACCATCTTTAAAAATGGTCACTGTGATAGTCTTACCATACCCACACATCGCCTCATCAATAGAGTTACCAACGATTTCCCAAATTAAATGATGAAGACCAGTGGAATTCGTTGGTCCAATATACATGCCAGGACGTTTTCTGACCGCCTCTAAACCATGCAATACTTGAATACTGTCTGCGTTATAATTACTATTTGGCATTACGTTTCTCCGTTTTTGCAACATAAATTATATTAAATTTAGGTTGAAAATCAAAAGACATTTAGTAGAATGAATATCGGTAACAGGAGGAAAAAATATGGATATTATTTTATATAATATTTTTGTTCCAATTATTTGTTTAATTTTTGGTTATTTATGTGGTTCTTTCTCCTTTTCAATATTCATTGGAAAGGTATTTTTTCATCAAGATCCACGTAATTTTGGCTCCAAAAATGCAGGTGGCACTAATGCTGGAAGACTCTGGGGTAAGAAATTTGGTGTATTAGTTATTACCCTTGATATGCTCAAAACAATCTTACCAATGTGGATTTGCTGGGCTATTCTTACATTCGTTCCATTTGGTGAAAAACCATTATTAGCTTCTACTGCTGTATATTATACAGCAGAAAACGCCAACTACATCATTCAATGGCCTGTTTATTACTTAGCAGCCTTTGGTTGTTTAGTCGGTCACTGCTGGCCAATCTTCTATGGATTTAAAGGTGGCAAAGGCGCATCTGCTTATATGGGCACCATCTTAGGTTCAAGCTGGGGACTTGGTTTTGCCCCTGCTGGATTATTCTATTTCCCAATTTTAAAGAAAACTAAAATGGTTTCTTTAACAATGATCATCTTCTCCGCTATTCAATTAGTGGTCATCTGGTTATGGGTTATTCTCGTATTAACACATGTTGTACCAGATGGATGGCAATGGTTTGTGATGTATGGACCAAGCTTAAATCCAACTTGGCATTACGCTCTTATCGTGACAGCGATGGTCATCATCATGGATGCTAGACACCACGCTAATATCGGTAGAATCTTAAGACACGAAGAAAGAAAAATCTCTTGGATGAAATAGTAATATACTAGTAAAGAATTAGTAGTTATTATATTATTTATAATATAAAGGTCGGAGACACATAAATCTTCGACCTTTTATTTTTCTTCGCCAAATAAATAGACTTTTATCATTTCAAAGAGCATTTTCCTCAGCACTGCTCTATCGCTTTTAGGAGTGTTCTTCCACTCTGCTGGAAGCTGCTTAAGCGTGCCTTTAAGCATCGCTAAATTCTCACTTTTACCTTTGAATTCATGGATATCAAGTCTATCTAATAAACCAAATAAGGTATCAGTAAATAGCTTCTTCGTGCCGTAATCATAATGCTCGAGATTATGGTTAAGAGCCTTAGATATCTTCGTTGATTGCTTGCTATATCCATCGACGCTTGTTAATAGATGGTTATCTATGATAATCCAAGACGAGATATCGTGTTGCTGTAATAAGCTATTACGCGATTTTACGATGATGGGATTCTTTGGTTCATTGATGAGTCTTCCCACTATTGAATCCTCAGGAACATAATTATGGACCTTCTTATCTAACTTCATGTATTCCTTGTCATAGAACTCATCTGAATAATTAGGTGAATCAAATGTATAGATATCTCTAATAAGTGTTTTATCCGCGATGCTCTTGCCGCTAGAGAGAGCTAATCGTCCACCTTTAGAATGTCCAACTAATATCAACTGTTTATCACGATATAAGGATGTTATCTCTTTGAGATAATTCATCGCATCAAGCTCCGAAGGAGTAATCTTTAGGTATGACATGTTGAGATCTTCTTTTAATCCCACCACTGTGTTATCAGTTCCACAGAAGGAGACGATGATATGTTCGCTAAATAAGAAGGTAACAGCCTGAAACTGCTCACATATATCCTTATTTAAAGAATGACGGTAATGAAGCACTTCCATGTCTTTATATCGCGAGGAAGAACACACTCTTTGTAAAAGAGTAATGTTGAACTTCTTTCTTTCTGTTAATAAGGAATCATCATATTCATCGATTAGTCTTAATAGAGTACTACTATCGCATCTTTCGATGTTATTAATAATCTCATGATATTTAGGATAAGAGAGACTTGCGAATATTAAAGCATCAACTTCATTAAAAGGAACCCTATCAAGAGTTAGTTCCCCATAATTATCTAAATATGTTAATAAATCACTTTCCATCATTGAACATTATAGTTCGCTTATAGAAAAAGTGAATATAAAAAGCATCCAAAGGATGCTCTTCATAATTAGTTTGTTTAGAAACGCTTATTTTTGGCTATTGACGTTTCTCATGATTTCGCGGATTTGTTTCTCGCTTGGAGTTCTCCCCATTTGTGCGAACATCACACGAATCATCTTTTCATTGATTGGAGGGTTCTTTTCAAGTTGTTTCTTGAACAAATATCTGGTGAGGAAGAACGCTCCTACGGCACCGAGGATAAAGGCACCGATAATTAAGCCAACTGCAACACCGACTTCCACGATTAGGCCCTCCCGTCGTAATCGCCGTTATCTGTACGGACTAAGACGACTTCGCCGTTTTCGATAAATAATGGGACTCTAATCTTTAAGCCAGTTTCAGTCATCGCGTCTTTCATCGCTTTGTTGACTGTATCACCACGAATGGCTGGTTCACAATCAGTGATCTTAAGAGCGACTTTGGCTGGGAGAGTGATACCGAGGATTTCTCCTTCATAAGAAGTGATATCCACGATTTCATCACCTTTTAAGAATTGAACTTCCCATTGGAGTCTATCTTTGCTGATTTCGATTTGATCATATGTTTCTTGATCCATGAAGCATAAGGCATCACCAGTATCATAAAGATACTGCATTTGTCTTTTATCTAGACGGATTGTTTCAATCATATAACCGGAGTTCTTGGCCATTTCAGTAACTGCACCAGTTCTGAGGTTGCGGACTTTAACTTTCGCGACCATCTTTCTCATCGCAGTCTTATTTAATAAAATGTCTTGGACTTGGTAAATATTGCCATCTTCTGTGAAATAATTGCCAGGTCTTAATTCTGTAACATTAACCATATTATTCTATTTCCTTTCTTCAACTTTGTTATTATAACAAATTATAAGTATTAGCAAAGGGGTTTTTATTTCTTTCTTCCCCAATATTAGTCGTTATACCGTGTCCAGGATAGACTGTAACATCATTTGGTAAAGATAATATTTTCTTTAAAGACTCTTTAGTTTTGCCAGGAACAGAGGTCTTAAAATCATTTCTTCCTATAGAGCGGTAAAACAGAGTGTCTCCAGAGAATAATAACTTGTTATTACTAAAGTAATAGCAAACACTTCCTGGGGTATGGAATGGAGTGTGAATCACTAATGCATCTTCCTCTAAACCTTTGATAACATCGAAATCTTTAACGATATTCGCTTTGCTAGATAAGACGACATTCATCATATCCATATCGGAAAGATTGAGTTTACAGTCATATAAACCATCATAATCATCTTCATGAATATAAACTGGGCAATTATAGGCTTTAACTATTCTATCCACTCCTTTGATGTGGTCGTAATGACAGTGAGTTAATAATATTCCAACAGGTTTGAGTTTGTTCTCTTTAATATAGTTAATCACCCCATCATAATTGCAGGATGGATCGATGATAAAACAGTGACGATGCTTATCATAAGCCACATAGCAGTTGCTCATGAGTTCATCTCGAGAATTATAAATGAATGATTTGATGTTTATCATATAGCCAATAAAAAAATAGGTCTGAGCCTATTTCTTCTTCTCACGATGGAGAGTTTTCTTTTTGCAGACTGGGCAATATTTCATTTGCTCTAATCTTTCAGGATTATTCTTCTTATTTTTTTGTGTTAAGTAGTTCTCTTCACCGCACTCAGTGCACTTTAATGTTAATGAGTATCTATCGTCTTTGGCCATAATAATTCTCCTTAAACCGCTAATAATATTATCATAGATAAAACTCTTATCAAGAAAAAATGATGAAAATCACAAAAAGTTATATAGTGACTTCCTCCCCAGCTTATAGAAGATTGGGGCTTCCCACTCAAGGAATCTAACGATCCCAGTATCGATGGGCTATCTCCGTCAGTCCGACG
>SVBE01000009.1 GCA_015059065.1 Erysipelotrichaceae bacterium
TCGATCATGTCAGATAGAGATTTATTATAAAAGAATCTCACACATCCAAAACATTTAGAGAAATATTCTTTCTGTGACTTATTAGGATAGAGACGATACTTATAAGCGACCAGGTTCATAAAGCTCCTTAGATAATAAAATAGATACAACCATCAAGTTGTTCTACTCCTACAATCCTCACTTTATTAGCCTATTAGCTCCTAACTAATAGACCCCTGTTCTCCTACAATATTATTGTACCATAATATACGTAGTATATCATCACATATTTTATATATTTTATTATAGTTAATCCCCCACCTATAGAGGTTATATAATCATTACAGATGATGGGGGATTTCTTGCTATATTTCGTTAAAATTAATCATTAAGCCCTTTCGATGGCTTTTTTAGTGTAAAAAGGGCGTTAAGATTTTAATTTCTTTTATTTTAAATAAAACTCCTGATTTGTGGTCAGGAGTTATTTGTTAATCGATGATTTTGTAACCAGCTTCAGCAATATCAGCTTTTAGTTGTTCCCAGTTGGGTTCTTCGTCATAGACGACGAGAGCTTGTCCTTTTCTAAGATTAACTTTTGCTTTTTTGATATTGGCTTGGTTCAATAGCACATATTGGACGTTGGCGGCACAGTGTTTGCAGTCCATGCCTTCAACTTGTAATAACCTTTTCATTATTTAGCTTTGCCTTGGTTAGCAACAGCGTCCATTTGTTTTTTGAGTTCCGCTTCATCCATTAAGTAGTAATGTTTGACGGCTTTCATATTGTCGTCGAATTCATAGACGAGTGGGACGCCAGTTGGGATGTTAACACCGACGATTTCTTCATCAGGCATATTGTCAAAGTATTTGACTAAGGCACGTAAGGAGTTACCATGGGCGACGATTAAGACGCGTTTGCCAGCTTCCATTTCTGGTTTGATCACTTCTTCGAAATATGGAACAGCACGAGCGACAGTGAGTTCGAGTGATTCACATAATGGGAGGTCTTTTTTATCGACATCTCTGAATTGATCTTGTAAGGCTGGGTTACGTGGATCGTTTTCTTCAAGAGCTGGTGGTGGTACATCATAACTTCTTCTCCACACCTTGACTTGGTCTTCACCGTATTTCGCGGCAGTTTCTGCTTTGTTGAGTCCTTGTAACGCTCCATAATGACGTTCATTGAGTCTCCATGACTTATAGACTGGTAACCATTCTCTATCGAGTTCGAAGAGGACGTTATTCATCGTATGGATGGCTCTTTTGAGCAATGAAGTGTGGACGACATCAAAGTCATAGCCTTCCGCTTTTAAAGTTTTGCCTGCGCGGTGAGCTTCTTCAACACCTTTTTCACTTAATTCGACATCAGTCCAACCAGTGAAAAGATTGAGTTTATTCCATTCGGATTCACCGTGACGGATAAGCACTAATTTCTTCATATGTTTTCCTTCTTTCTTTACTAGTATATCATTTTCTTTTGTTCAAAGAAAAATGTATTATTTATATATATGAAAAATCTATTTATTCCCTTATTATCAATCATATTTTTAATTGCTTCCTGTGGTTCTAATCCAACCCCACAAGGAGACACATCAAAACCAGAAGGAAGCAGTGGGATAGAGTCATCTTCTCTTTCTATCTCTAGCGAATCAACAAGCAAGAGGAAAGAATATTCTTCTAACCCGATGAAAGACCCATATATTTCTCGACAATATTATCTTAACCATATCGGTGATATTTATACCTCATGGAAATATTATCGAGGAGAAGGACAAACGATCGCGGTGATCGATGAAGGGTTTAAAGGGAACCATGAAGATTTCGCTTTTGAAGATGGTTCTAGTAAGGTTTCACCTAAATCAGCATCTTTTACTTATAATAACGGCAAGGTTACTACTAAAGTAGGAATTAACTATGTTGATGCTGACGAAGCAAGCCATGGCACATTCTGCGCGGGAGTTGCCTCCGCGGGTATTAACGGTAAAGGGGTAGTGGGTATTGCTCCTAATGCTAAACTCTTATTATTAAAAACAGATTTAAAACCAAAATCGATTGCTGAAGCTTTTCATTATGCAGCGGATAATGGAGCGACAGTAATCACCATCTCCATCGGTTCATATGAGAATTATGAAGGTGATTTACTCAACGATGGTTCTAATTTAAAGACAGTGTTCAATGAACCAGTTAAATATTGTTATGACAAAAATATCCCAGTGATATCTGCAGGAGGTAATGGTGCCTCAAGCAAAAAGACTTATCCCGGAAGTGTGGAATATGTCATCGGTGTTGGTGGATTAGCGGCTAATTCATCAAGCGAGGCGTGGAGCGACACCACTTATAACGCTTCTAAAAGTGATCGCCATATCGATGTGATGGCACCTAGTGACATGATGTTTGGTTGTTCTAATTATAAACGGGATGGTAAAGAAATCGTTTATGATGGTGGTTGGAAAGGGACATCTTTTGCCTCCCCTCAAGTAGCAGGTATGGCGGCTTTATATTTTGAAAAATATCCAACTGCTACTGCTAAACAGTTTGAAGAAGCTTTATATGCTTCATGCCATAAGATTGATAACAACGGTAAATACGGTTATGGAAGAGTGGATGTCGGTAAATTATTAGATATTAATAATACTGATGAAGTAACTATTAGAATTAAAGCAAATTGGTCTAGTGTATACGTATACGCGTGGAATTTAGATAAGAATAAAGAATTAAAGGCTTGGCCAGGTAATAAGCTCACAAAGTCAAATAACGAATATACGATAACGATTGAACCAAATGATTATGATTCAATTGTCATCAACGATGGTGGAAATAACAAATCACCTGATATCTATGTTTCTTCCTTCATTTATGAAAAGGCATATTCGTTAACTTCTTCGACAAAAGAGAACGATTATTTGATTGGCAGATATTCTTAAGATAAGAAAAGCGAGCTGTTGGGCTCGCTTCTTTCTATTAATATAGATTAATTATTTAGCAGCTTCTTGAACTGGGAGTTCTTCGTCATGAAGCATTTTGCGATCAACGATTAAGTTGACGATGAGACCAACGACGAATCCAGCAAGGACTGGGATGAGAATGGAGAAGACGACATTCATACTCTTAGTGACATCTAAGACGTTGGAATTCTCAAATGTGACTTGAGCGTTATCGACATAGACCTCGGTCATTGTCTCTTTGTATGTTGGGATCAAGGCTTCTAATCCATCACGAATCTTTGTTGATTCTGTGACGAATAAGGCATTGCCTTCAACTTGTTCAGGAGTCTTGCTCGCATTAGCGATTTCCTTATCGATTTGTCTTAATCTATCATCGATGCGGAGGTTTTCTTCGATTAGTTCTCTGACTCTACCGTTTAAGTCCGCAATTGCAGTTTGGGCAGTGATCGCGTTGATTTGGTCAGTGATTTGATCGATTAATTGTTCGTTCTTTTGTTTGGTGCCAGGGTTAGCTGGATCAGCGTTATCGAGAATTAATTTTTCACGTTCTAATAATTCAACGTTGATTTTAGAATAGTCTGCACTTAAACCGTATTGGACAATCATGTTGCTGAGAGTGCTGATGGTTCTAGAATCAAGAACGGTGTTGATGTCTCTAATGTGACCATCGATGATAACCGCTTGTTGAGAAGAAATATCATATTCCTTCATCGTATTGTAACCGGCGATTAAGGTGTTAGCTTCTGCGCTTAAATATGAGAGTTGATCTTCACATTTATCAGCAGTGTCGAATTGTTGAAGAGGGATATCGAATGTGGATTTTTCGATATATTCCTTATCGTATGCAATTGGGTAATTTGCTAAATCAGTAAAGAAATTTCTAGTGACATCCGCGCTTGGCATTTTGTTTCTTTTGATGGAAATGGTGTAAGTGAGTTCACTAGTGTCTTTATCGACATTTCTGGTAATCGTGAAGGCGTTAGCTTTCACTAATGCGTCGACATTGATACCAGAATATTCAGCTTTTGAATCTCTGACTTTAGTGAGAACCTCTTTAGAGATGAGATTCTTATAATTGAATGTGGTGTTATCCGCCATTTTCTCACTAGCAAGTCCAGAACCGCTATATGAGAATGTCGTGCTATAAACATTAAAGAATCTGTTATATCCGAAATAGAGGGCGAAAAAGCCAACGATTCCGATTGATAAGGTTAAGATTAATAATAACTTCCAACGGTGGAATGCCACTTTAACAATTCTACCGAATGATACACCTTGATACTCTTCTTCTTCCATGGGTTTACCTCCTGAATGTTCTTTGATAGTTTATCGATGTAAATCGTTTTTGTAAACGATAATTATTGTTTCGCTAATGGGTTGACGATAGTTTCGAGAATGACTTTCTCTTTTTCACTAGCTTGTTCGTGGTCTTTAGCGCGAATGGAAATATAGAACTTAATCTTTGGTTCAGTGCCAGATGGGCGGACCACTAAAGAGGTGTCGCTGTTGAGATAAATCTTGAGGACATTGCTCTTTGGTAAGCCGTTGATACCTTTGTTATAGTCGAGGTAATGGTCACATTTGAATTCACCGCTTTCGAGTTTCGCGCGTAAGCCATCCATCATACTTGCCATCTTCTTGAAACCTTCTTGGCCTTCGAATGTGAAGGAATATGTGTTATTTAAATAATAACCATATTGAGCGTATAACTCATTCAATTTATCCATGATGGATTTGCCGTGTGTCTTATAATAGGCAAACATTTCACAGATTAAGAAGGCTGCGTTGACCGCATCTTTATCTCTGACATGGGAGCCAGAAAGATAACCATATGATTCTTCAAATCCGAAGATGTAGTTATTTTCTTTTCCTTTTTGTTCTAAGAGTAAGATTTGTTCACCGATATATTTAAATCCGGTTAAGACATCGACGACTTTGACATCATAATGTTCTGCAATCTTATAGATCATATCCGTTGAGACGATGGTTTTCACAGTCATCGCTTCTTCTGGCATTTTGTTATTAGCAGATAATCTTTCACAAATATAGTTGAGGAGAAGGACGCCTACTTCATTACCAGAGATGAGACGGTAGTCATCACCATTTTTCACCGCGATACCACATCTATCGCTATCTGGATCAGTGGCCACTAATAAGTCGGCTTGATATTTTTTCGCATATTCCATACCTAAAGCCATCGCTTCTCTGATTTCAGGGTTTGGATATGGGCAAGTGAAGAAGTGACCATCTGGGAATTCTTGTTCTTTGACAACCACAATCTTTTTATAGCCCATCTCTTTTAAGATGCGAGTAACAGGAACTAAGCCTGCCCCGTGAAGTGGGGAATAGACGATGGAGAAGTCCTTATTGATCTTCTCATCTTTAACCATGGATAAGCCTTTGACTGTTTCGATATAAGATGTGAGAACCTTTGGTGGAATGTATTCGACTAAGCCTGATTCAAAGGCATCATCTAATGACATCATCTTCACATCATCAAAGATATCGATTTTTTGAATATTATCATAAACGTCTTTAGAACCTTGGGTTGTCATTTGACAGCCATCTGGTCCATAGACTTTATAACCGTTATATTTGCTTGGGTTATGGGAGGCAGTGACCATCACACCAGCTGCACATTTATAATATCTCACTGCATAGGAGAGAACTGGGACAGGAGTGATATATGGGTATGTATAGACCTTAATACCATTTGCGGCAAAGACTTGAGCGGCGATATTAGCGAATAGATCACTGTTTAATCTTGAGTCTCTTGAAATCGCGATTTTTCTATCTTCTGGTTTATAGTTCTTAACAACGTATTCCGCTAATCCTTGGCTTGCTTTTGCCACAACATAGATATTCATTCTATTTGTACCAGCACCAAGAACACCTCTAAGACCCGCAGTGCCAAATTCGAGCTCGCGATAGAAAGCATCATTAATTCTTTCTTCATCCATCGATTGTAAGTCGCTTAATAGATCAGAATCTTGGACTCTTTTTAGCCAGCGTTGATAGTTTTGTTTAATGTTTTCATCTAACATTTTTACTTCCTCCTTTTGAAATAAAAAGCCACAACATAAATATAGTTTGCCCTAGTATCAACTAAATTTTAAAAGCAAGCTACATTCATATTACGTACAATAATAGTACCATAAGAAATTATTAATTTCTATAAGTAGCCTATTAGCGAACTAATACCAAAATAAAAAAACATCCATTTTGAACGAAAAACCTATCAAAATACCGATATTTTAGAAATCTAATACTTCTAATTCTTTCGCGATGTTTTCAAGGAGTTTCTTTTCTTCTTCATGAAAACGATCATAGATTGGGGCATCGATATCGATGACTCCGACGACTTTGTTATTTTTAAATATTGGGGTGACAATCTCGCTTCTTGATTTACTGCTACAAGCGATATGTCCAGGGAATTTATTGACATCTGGGACGATGATGGTTTCACCCTTTTCAAATGATGTACCACATACACCTTTTCCCTTCTTGATAATCGTGCATGCAACTTCCCCTTGGAAAGGGCCGAGATATAAAGTATCTCCTTCTACTAAATAAAAGCCTGCCCAGTTGATATTTTCAAGCTGGTTGAGCACTGCGGATAAATTGGACAAAACTGAATATAATGGTAGCGTTTTATCGATGACCGCTTTGCTCTGTTCAAGTAAAAGTTGATAGTCTTGCATATAAACATCATATTTCTTTTTGTATTACAAAACAAATTGTTTATAATAACTATGTTATGAGCTGGTGGGAAGAATTTTGGAATAAAATTGTTACCTTCTTCCAAGATAATGTGTATAACATTGTCTGGTTTTTCATCACTTTAGTTGTTGGCCTCATTGTCATCAAACTAATCATGATGATTATTAAATATATATTTAGGAAGAAGGGACTTGATCAAGT
Organism: Erysipelotrichaceae bacterium; assembly: GCA_015059065.1. Taxonomy (GTDB): domain Bacteria; phylum Bacillota_I; class Bacilli_A; order RFN20; family CAG-826; genus SIG220. The sequence continues at coordinate 6,845 of SVBE01000009.1, forward strand.
TGCAGCGAGATTCATTCTTGCGATTGTTCGTTTCCTCTTATTATTAGTATTACTTCTCATCTTATTATCCATCATGGGTGTATCAGTCACTGGTATTACCACAGCCTTCTCCGCTGCGGTTCTCGCGGTTGGTATGGCCTTAAAGGATTTCTTAGGCTCTTTAGCAAGTGGCATTATCATCGTCGGTAGCAAGAAATATAAATCTGGTGACTATATCATCGTTAATGGTGTCGAAGGAATGGTGGAAGATATCAATTTCTTATTTACCACTTTAAAAACACCAAATAGCACCCAGATCACTTTACCAAATACGATGATGACAAATAACGCCGTCACTAATTTAGGGGCATATCCTATTAGAAGAGTGACTTTCAATTTCTCAGTTGCTTATGAATCTGATACTGCTCTTGTGAAGAAAGTCATTTTAGATGTTATGAATAGCTGTGGACTCATCTTAAAAGATCCCGCCCCAGCAGTCCATCTTAAAGAATATAATGATTCTGCGATCAGCTTCTTTGCCTTATGTTTTTGCGATAAAGAAGATTATTGGGACGCTCTCTATTACGTGATGGATCATGTCTATGATGAATTTAAACGCAACAACATCAGCATTCCATTCCAGCAAATTGAAATGCGTGAAAGAACGGATAAAGTTAACGCTCCTATCGAATATGACCATCTTCCAGAAAGAGTGGAGAAAGTGAGAAACAAAAAGAAAAAGAATCTCACTTTTGAAGATTTTGAAGATATGACTTTGACTGAACTCACTGCGAATATTAAAGATGCTGCTGCCAATAGCAAAAGAGAAAGAAAAGCGGCTAAGAAAGCTTTGAAACAAAAAGAAAAAGCTGAAAAAGTTGAAGAAAAGAAAGAACACAAGGAACATAAAGATAATAAATAGAAGACCCACAAGGTCTTTTATTTTGATAGTGTAGGCAAATAAAAAGATAGGTTTTAATTCCTATCTTCTTTTGTTTAAGATTAGTCGTTAACTGTATCAATCCACTTCTTAAGAAGTTCCCATTCATCTTGTTTGCCGTTTAATGATTGAGCGACAGCAACAAGTGGCATCCAACGTAAGACTTGCTTCTTATCAAGACCGCTTTTCTCGCAGAATCTATTGAGATATTTTTCAGCGATTTCATCTTGCTTCTTAAGCAAGAATAATAGATAAGTTCTCGCGACGTCATGGCCTGGGTTACCTTGAGTGACGTGACTCCAGTCTAAGATATAGATTTCATTATCATCAGTGATGATAACGTTAGATGGATCGAGGTCACCATGTAGCATATTGCCATATCGTGGCATGCTTTCAAGTCTTGTATATAATTCAAGTTTGATATCGTTTTCAAGTGAGCATTGGTTGATCTTACGATTGACCTTATCAGTGAGCTTTGTGAGATATTGATCTCTTTTAGATTGGATGTTCATCTGCACATCGATGAATTTGTCGAGAAGTTTGTCTTGTTCTTCAGGGATTTCCCTCATTAATTCTTCTAATGATTTACCTTCGATATAATCGGAGACGATGCCCCATTTGCCATCGAATTGGCCAACTTCTTTGATGTGTGGGATGTTTAATCCTGCTTCCTCAACACGAGATTGGTTTAACGCTTCACTTAATACGATGACCTTGGAATATTTGTTATCAAAAACCTTGATACAGTCATCGCCGTTTTTATAAACGATTCTGTCTCTTCTTTTGGAAATGATTCTGTCGAATTGCATATCTTTTACCTCAACTATGTAGATTTGTTAATCTTATTGTAAAACGAAAACCCTAAATATTAAATGATATTTACTTATATTTCATAATAATTGCTGATAAAGGCGAATAAATATATAATTATTTCAATTATAAGGAGGCAGTTATGTTTTCAAAATATTTAAATAACAAACATGATATTTGTAAACAACTTGTCGACCGCTTATCCTCAAAGTTCGAATATGTGTCTTTATTAGGCAAACAAATCGAAGGGGATAATGTGAGAGTCACAACATTCAATACAAGTATCAACGATACGATGGAAGCCCAGTGTGGCTTTGTCGTCAAAGTATTTAACGGAAAAGCATACAGCGAATATTCCTTTTCCGACATCGATGAAAATAGCATCGATGAAATTGAAAAGAAAGTGATTGAAACAGTCAAGGAACTCGATGATGATTCCTTGTTAGAAATCTCAGGAAAAGCATTAGAAGATGAACCGCTTGTCAAAGATTTCTCTCGTCCAATGTTATCAGAGCCATATTCTGTTAACGAAATCATTGATAAATATTCTTCTTATAAAGATTATATCCATCAAAAGAGCGACAAGATTGTGCAAGCTGTTTTAGTTTATGAAAGATATGAAACATCAAGTATGTTCATCTCTAGAAACAGAGATTTAAAGCAAAACTTCTCTTGGTGCTTAGCAGTGGTGATTGCTGTCAGTAAAAGAGACAATAACATCAAGATGGCAAGAAAATATATCGCTTGCAATGATCCAAGAGCGGCGGTAGACGGTTTAAAAGATAAATTAGATAGTGCGGTCTCTCTTGCGGAAGAATTGCTTGATTCCACGATGATTGAACCAGGTGTATATGACATCATCACTAATCCATCAATCACTGGACTTATCGCCCACGAAGCATTTGGTCATGGTGTGGAAATGGATATGTTCCTTAAAAAGAGAGCAAGAGCGAGAAAATATATCAATAAGCCAGTGGCCTCTTCATTAGTCAATATGCATGATGGTGCCGCAGCGACATATTCCTGTGCTTCTTATTTTTTTGATGATGAAGGGACATTAGCTCAAGATACATTAATCATTAAAAACGGTATTTTACAAACTGGTATCTGCGATGCGGTCAGTGGGGCTCAGCTCGGTCATAAATCAACAGGTAACGGAAGAAGAGAATCAGCGAACCGTAAAGCATATACGAGAATGACTAACACCTTCTTTGAATCAGGCACAGATAAATTAGAAGACATGATTAAATCTGTGAAACATGGCTATATGCTATTCGACACAAATAACGGTATGGAAGATCCAAAGAACTGGAACATTCAGTGCACAGCGGAATATGGTAGAGAAATCAAAGACGGTAAGTTTACTGGTAAGATTGTCTCCCCAGTCGTGATGAGTGGATATGTCCCAGATTTATTGATGTCCATCTCCATGATCAGCGATGACTTTGAAGTGCTCGGTAGTGGTCACTGTGGAAAAGGACATAAGGAATGGGTGACAGTCAGCGATGGCGGTCCATGTTTGAAAGCGAGGTGCAAATTAGGCTAATGGAAAAGTTAATTAAAGCACTCTCTAATAGTGCAATCAACGATTATAAAATTATCGAAGTAAATAGTGAATCAAGCGAACTATTTTATGTCGGTAAAAAGTTAGAAACAAATAGAGCCACAAACCTTAAACAAATTAATGTCACCATCTATGTTGATGTTGATAATAAGCGTGGTTCAGCGAGTTTCGTTTATCACGATTATTTAAGCGAAGAAGAACTTTTAAAATTGATTAATGATAAGATTTTTGCAGCGAAATTCGCCTTAAATCAATATTACGAAATTCCTAGCAAAAAAGAAGAAAAACCAAGCAAAAACCCATCTAATTTTGAAAATCGCAATCTTTTTGATATCGCTAGAGAAGTGGGTGAAGCAATCTTTAAAGCCGATAATTATAAAGATGGTTTCCTCTCTGCTACTGAGGTTTTTATCACTCGTAAGAATAGACGTATTATCAACTCCCGTGGAGTCGATGTCAGCGAAGTTACTTATGAAGGATATATTGAATTAATTCCAGCTTGGGAAAAAGAGGGAGAAGAGACAGAAACATATAACATCATCACCTTCTCAAATCTTGATAAAGAAGAGATAACTCGTGAAGTTGATGAGCTCCTCTTATTAACTAAAGCAAGAATGGATGCGGTGCCATTTAAAAGCGATAAACCATTAACAGTAATCATTGAAGATGAAGGTGTTCCAAGAACATTCTCCTATTTCGTCAATGACCTTTCTTATGCGAGCGAATATCAACATATGTCTCGTAATAAAATTGGTGATTCAGTGCAAGGAGATAACATCCAGGGTTCTAAACTCACGATTGATTTATTACCTTCATATGTAGGAGCATCAGCTTCTAGTAGTATTGATAGTGACGGGGTTGTTCTGAAACCAATCAACATCGTGAAAGACGGCATTGCTAAGAATAGACATGGTTCATATCAATTTGGTTATTATTTAAAAGAAAGTCATCCAACTGGTATCCTCCCAATTGTGCAAGTGCAAACAGGAGATAAGAGTTTAGATGATTATAAAAAAGAACCATATTTAAGATGTGTCAAATTCTCTGCTTTCCAACTCGAAGCCAATTCTGGATACTTCGGTGGTGAGGTGAGACTCGGATTCTATTTTGATGGAGAAAAAGAAATCCCTGTGACTGGATTCTCAATCGCTGGTTCTTTACATGAATTAAAAGGCAACATTGTGGTCTCAAAAGAAAAAATCGTGAGCTCACGATATGTTGGTCCAAAATATTTATTCGTTAAAGGCATGTCGATCGTCTAATCGAGCATATCAATTAAATCTTTTATATTATTAAGGATATAAGTGGGCTTATGCTCACTTTTCTTTATATCTTCTAATGTTGATTCTCCAGAGAGAACACAGACGGAATCAACTCCAGCATTGTTGCCAACAGCGATATCGGTATATAAGCGGTCACCGACACACATGGTTTCTTCTTTGCTCACGCCGTATTTATCCATGAGGTCATATATCATGCGTGGGTTTGGTTTACCTAAGACTGTTGCTTTTTTACCAGTGCATAGTCTCATCCATTCAATCATGCCCCCACAGTCTGGAATGTATTTATCATCTTCAATTGGACAACGGTAATCTCCATTAGTCGCGTAGAAAGCACAGTCCTGAGATTCTAAGAATAAACACGCATCTTTTAATCTTTGATAGACGAGTTCAGTGTAAAATCCAGCGACAACTGCATCAATCTTCGTATTAGGATCATATTTATCAACAAGGTTGAAATGTGGTTTTAATTTATTGACCAAGCATTCATTACCAACAACATAGATCGTTTTTGCGTTATTCTCTTTTAACTGTGTAATAGTGGTTTCAATAGATGAATAGAAATTATCAATCGTGCATTCCACACCCATGTTTTGAACTTTGTTTAAATAGAATTCAATATCGTGTGATGAGTTATTTGTTAAAAATACATAATTGATATTTTTCTTTTTGAGGAATTCAAATACTTCTTTAGCATATGGAAAGATTTGATTACCAAGGTAAATCGTCCCATCCATATCGAATAATATTAACTTCTTTTTCATGCACTTAATATCTTAACATTATTATTTATAAATTATTAGGTGCTTTGTCTCTCCTTGACACATTTACCCATATTTGTTTTAATATCATCACATAGATGATGCATATGCTTGGAGTTTACTTTGTGTTTACTCGCACCGCTCATCTATTTTTCTTTTTTAGCTCCTTGTTTGCACATGCGTATCAATCATTTGGTTTTCTATATTGACTTTTGGGTCATTATACTATTAAATGTTTGTAACCGCAGAGAGCTTGATACATTTGTAGAGAGCGAGTTGTGCGGCTTTTTTATTTAAATAATCATATAAATATGATATAAAATAAATAGGGAGCTACGTGCGAATTAAGTTTCGAGACGCTCCCGTTTTTATTTTCTATGATTCTTTTTAATGCTTCTAACTGTTTTTCTATCTAACTTTGATAATTTCCAACCCTTCTTTTTGTTGCCGAACAAATCGATGCTTTCTTCGGATGAAAATGGGCGCATATATGATTCTCGAACATCGTTAGGATTTGGATTAACGTTTAGTTTTATATTTTTTGTTCTATGAGTTATCTCGGAGTGAGTTATCCCTATGAAGTAGTATTTGTCACCAACTTTTTTATAAATGTAGGTGGGGTGGCCTCGAACTTTTTTACTGTTGTTTGCTCTAAAATGATTTCTTTTTGAAAAACACATAGTTGTTGTATCCTTTCGTTTGTTTGTGGAGTCTCTCTTTTATGGAATTTAAAATGGTATTTTTGTATAATTAATCTAGTTACATAAAAGGAGATCATAGTTTTATGGAAGTTGCGGAAAAAGTTTCCCAACCATTTAAGTTTGACAAATCATATTTGAAACGAACTTTATGGATTGGATTAGCCTTCTTCGGTATTTTGCTTGTGTGGCAGTTATATAACTCATACTGCTCACCAATGTTATCGTTCTTATTTGCAAGACACGATTATGCAGCAGCGGTTGCAAAAGCAACAAGCGAAGCTGCTCCTGGTGTAGTGGTTGATATGAAATATCTTCTCGCTCACGGGTATATCGTTGAATCCGACTATCTTAACATTCAATGGAAGGTTGGTATTATCATGGCGTTAGATAATATCGCTGCCTTATTCATCATGCCTTTATTCGGCCATTGGTCTGATAAGACAAAAACAAGATTTGGTAAAAGAATGCCATACATTATTATTGGTAGTATTGTAACAGCCATTGTCTTACCATTTGTTCCAATGTTCTTCTCCCTCGGAATGGCGAGAACTGATGCCGCTTTAATGGGTATGATTGTTGGTATGATTGCGATGATGGTTTTAATCATTGTCTTCATGATGTCATATCGTTCTCCAGCGGTTGCCTTAATGCCTGACCTCACACCTAAACCACTTAGAAGTAAAGCAAACGGTATCATCAATATCGTCGGCTATGTCGGTGGTGCTGTTGGTTCTGTTTTCGCAATTGTGATTCCAGTTACTAAATACGTTGATGGATCTAATAAGTCCTTATTTATGTTAGAGATTCCGTTCTTAGTTTGTTCGGTGTTCTTACTCGTTTCTCTCGCGCTACTTTTATGGAAAGTAAAAGAAAATAAGCTACATGCAGAACTCGATGGAGAAATCGCTCGTGGTGATGCCTTTGGTGAATCTGCGGAATCAGTAACCACAAACGAGAAATTATCAAAAACAAACAAGAGAAACTTAATCCTCATTCTCATCGCTGAGATGCTTTGGTTTATGTCTCTTAATGCTGTTGAAACATTCCAAACTAACTATGTTATGTTCTGGCTTAATACATCCTCTGCTGGTGGGGCGATTATGACAGTTGTTTCCGGTGCTGCTTCAGTTGCTGGATTCTTACTCGCTGGCTTCATCGCTGATAAGATTGGTCGTAAGTGGACAATCTTCTTAGGTATTTGTTTAGTGGCTGCTTGTTATGTGGCATATTCATTTATTCCTAAAGCACCTGCTCCAACAACTGCAGAAGAAGCTTTTACCGCAAGTTTGCCGTGGATTTTCTTCATTCTTCTTCCTGCAATTGGCTTAGGTAGCTCTTTAATTCACATCTGTTCATTCCCACTTGTTATCGACTACTGTACTAGTGAAAAAATCGGTAGATTTACCGCTTTATATTACACAGCTTCAATGCTCGCTCAATCCGTTACTCCAATCCTCATCGGCTTAATCTTTATGGGCACAGGCGCATGGCAAGCCCTTCCAATTTATAGTGCTTCTTTAATGGGTGCAGCGGGTCTTGTCTTCTTCTTTGTTAAAGCCCCAAAGAGAAATGATACTGGTGAGAATGCGAAAGGCTTAGCAGCCTTAGGAGAGGAAGACTAATGAAACCTCTCGCGATAGCGCATCGTGGCTATCATCAAAAATATTTTGAAAATACTAAAGAAGCCTTCATCGCGGCTTCAAAGATGGACTTTTACGGTATTGAAACCGACATCCATCTCACTAAAGATTTAAAGTGGATTACTCATCATAATGATGACATCATCTCTGGTGGAAAGAATTATTTCATCAAAGATTTGACTTATGAACAAATCATGTCGATGCATCTTGATAATGAGCAAAACCATGAGAACGCGACCGTCTGTCCTTTTGAAGATTATTTAAAGATCTGTAAGGAAAGCGGCAAGCGTCCAATTATAGAAATAAAGAATTCTCCAAAGTGGAAACATTTGAAGAAACTCGTCAGATTTGTCGATGAATACATGGGCCTAGATAATGTGACATTTATCGCCTTTTACCCATGGCCGCTTGGTAAGCTTAGATTATCTTTCGGTAAGAAGGTTCATCTTCAACATCTCATTGAGAAACATACTGAACTATTTGGCTATGCCAGAAAGTTTAAAATGGATTTAGATGTGAAAGATGAAGTTCTCACCGAAGAGATATTAAATAAGTTCCATAAGAAGGGTCTCAAGGTCAACTGTTGGACGGTTGATGATGAGAATATGCTTAGAAAATTAGAGGCGATGGGTGTTGATTACATCACCTCTAATGTCTTTGATCAAAACGCTTAATTAAAGAATAGAAGACGCTAAATTGGTCACGCCATATAAGTTGTCATTAAACTTTGTTTTTTGGCATACCCAGTTCACATTTTCATATCCGCCTGGATTATAGACGATATAGAAGTTAGAGAAGTCGCTTCCTGTGAAGTATCCTTTGCCATCATTAATGGTGTATAAGACGGTTGCAGGAGTGATGATTTCTCCATCCCTACTTCTTGTGATTTCGATATTGATATAGCCATTATAGAATGGGCGTGATCCAGTGGAGACCCAACCTGTTCCAGTCGCGGCTTGAGAATCAATATAAGTGACGTTATTGCTGCTGTCGGTGAAGATGAAGCGATAAGTGGTCACAACATTTTCGAATGAGATCGATTTTGATTCAACATTTAATCCAGTTGGCACGCCGAAATCTAAATCTGCTGTTGAGGCGACAACAACCATATGTGCGGTGTATTTCTTTAAAACATTAGCAACACTATATGTGAAGTTTAAATCATAGGCGACACCGAAATAAGCTTTTTGTGAGAACGATAAGGCTTCTGTTCCTGGCATTAAAGCGGAATCTTCATAAACCATATCTTGAAGGTCTGTTAATGAGAAATCGCCATCGAAATTAGCTTGTTTAATCGCCCAGGAATCAGTGATGGTAAGACCGCTGTCGGTCATTTCTTCGATATTATCACCGGTGAGATATCCTGTGACAGTTGGCACTGTTTCTTCAATTCTCCATTTTGTACGAGTTGCAACTGTATAGATAGTGGAGAAGTTATCAGCGTTAATTGATGAAGCACCATCGTTTTTAATCTCGTTTAGAGCCATATTGTGCTCAGAATCAAGAAGTTTATGATATGTTTTCTCGCTGACATCATTAAAGCCTTTAAAATATTGTTTACAGTCTAAATTAATCGTGGCTTTAACACTTGGATCAGCATTACAAGATAATACTAATCTTGCCTTATGTGAGAAGTCGGCTTTCTTCGTAATAGTGAAGGTGCTGTCTTGTTGATTGATGCTGAATTCGAGGAAGTTTTCAATACCTTCTGTATTATCGACGAAGAACAAATTACCAGAGATATCTTTTCTCGTCGCATTATCTGGGGTGACTGTGAAAGTATAAGTATAAGAGATAGAGCCATCTTGATTCTCATTTTTATTGAGCAAGGCGACTGTCATATTTTCGACTTCTTGAGAGATTTGTAGACTAGAGTCTTGGTTGTTTTCTTTATTAATAATTTGCTTATTGGAATTAAATAATCCCGTGTTATTTGTTAATAGATATCCACCAAGGATTGCTACTAACGCGGTTGAGCAGCATAATACCGCTCCGATTTTGGTTTTCTTTTTCATTATTTTCTCCTTAAAAATAGATTTGTGAACATTATTTTTGTCGTTATTCACCTCGACAGTGTGTTTTAAAATTCATAGTTATTTGACTTGAATAAAAAATATGTTTTAATGGTTATGTCGGATATCTGACCAAAGACTACTATGTCTTAAGAGAGGGACTGGTTCGCCACCCTCATTTTTTTTATAATCTTGTTCATATCCCACTTGTTAAGCCTTGTTTTTGTTTTACGCATGCGTTTTTCTTCAATATTTTTACCTTTTAATGTTTTTCGGAAGGTTTTGGATTCAACAACGCTTAATACGGGGATGTCAGAATAGATTTCTATAACAATCCCTTTCCTCGCGTTAAGGCCTCCATTTTGATATTTTGTTATTCGTCTAATGTGAACATTATTTTTGTCGTTATTCACCGCGACAACTCTACTGTTTGCTTTATTGTGTTTGACTATCAAACAGTCGTTAATGAGGTATACTCTCCCCTTTATATATCTTTTACGTCTGGACATTAACACCACCTTTCTTTATTAGTTTTCCGAATACGTATTGGTAGGAGAAAATCCAATTGGCCCCCTTGCGAGTGGGGCGATTATAGGGTATTATGATTATGTTGGTAGGTGGCCCTCAATTACTGAGAGCCTTTTTTATTCCCCACTAACACGAGAAGTATGACCAAGATGATCAAGGCCATCACAATGGATTGCTCCAAATAATGTACCTCCTTCCCATACCCAGACCAGTGACAAGGGAGTAGAGAATCTTCCATTATCGGAATTTCCTCCTATATATAAAGACCTTGAAAATCGCATTTTTCGACGCAGAAAATTTTTTAGCATTTTGCTTATCTATAAATAGATAAAAAAATTCAAAATTTTTGATATTTGTTTCTTGTGATAAAATATTTTTTCGAAAGGATATATTTATGGAAAAAACTTTTGGTCGAGAAAAAGCAAAACGACACATCGTCATGTTTATCGTTGGCGTTTTCTTAATTTTAATTTCTAATATTGTTCAATCTGTTGGAGACGCGATTGGTAATCCAGTGCTCTCTTATATCGGAGTGCTTTCATTTGTTGGTTTAATCCTTCAAATCATCGCGATTATTTTATTGAGAAATGTTAATAAGAGATATGCGAATGCATTATGGATGTTGATACTAAATCTTATCCTCTTTGCTGTTGCCTTCACCCTTAACATCATTGAAGCGGCGAGAAATGAGCCTGAGCTTTTCACTACGGCTCTTTCATGGATTGGTATTGGACAAGAATTGACTGAAGCGCTCGTTGTCATCTACTTTGTTTTAGGTACTAATCAACTCGCAGAAGAAGATGGTAAAGGAATGCCAATTCTTACTAAACTTATAGTTAGAGGATATGTTGCAATCTTTCTCGTTTCTCTATTATTAACTCTATTAACTTTATTTATTCCAGCCATCAAGGAAAACCAAATTGCAACATTGATATTTGCCATCATCCTTCTCGTTTTATACGTGGTGAGAGAAGTGGCATATTTATTCTTCTTAATCAAATCCTTGTGGCGGGTTAAATAATCTAGACTATAAAAAAGAAAAACAGTGGTTTTGCCACTGTTTTTGTTTGTTTTGTAATTATTTTTGCTTATTTCTTACGTGGGAATCTATCACGATTATTGACGTAGGAAGTATGTAATAATTCTTCCGCCTTTTCGGATAGAGGTTTGCCTAAGAAGTCAGCGTATAATTTTTGAATATCTGGGTTGTTGTGAGATTGTCTGATTTGTTGTCTCTCGTCTTCGTTATATAAGACGGCAGCACGTTTCGCACGATAAGTCTCACGGATGTCATCATCTTCATTTGGAAGAAGGAGTGGTTTGACATATGGTTGTCCGCCACCATTGATACATCCACCTGGGCAGCCCATGATTTCGATGAAGGCATATTCGGATTTGCCAGCTCTGATTTCGTCTAAGAGTTTTTTCGCTTCTCTCATACCAGAAGCAACTGCGACTTTAATGACAGTGCCGTTGATATCAATAGCGGCTTCTTTGACGGATTCTAAGCCACGAACTTGTTCGAATTTGATTAATTCATGTTCTTTACCAGTTAAGGCGAAGTATGCAGTTCTTAAGGCAGCTTCCATAACACCACCAGTGACACCAAAGATGACACCAGCACCGGAATATTGACCTAATAAGTCTTGATCCCAATCTTCATCTTCTGGGAGTCTGTTCCACATGATACCCGCACGCTTGATCATCTTGGCGATTTCTCTAGTGGTTAAGACCGCGTCGACATCGTCTAAGCCATCATGACCTTGGTCAGCACGAGTTCTTTCATATTTCTTAGCAGTACATGGCATGACAGAGACCACGAAGATATCTTTTGGATCTAAACCATGTTTCTCAGCGAAATAAGTCTTAGTGATCGCACCTTGCATTTGGTGTGGGGACTTACAAGTGGAGACATTTGGAATTAAATCACTGTAGTAGTATTCCATGTAATTGATCCATCCTGGGGAACAGGAAGTGATTTGTGGTAATACACCTTTATGATTAATTCTTTCTAATAATTCGTTAGCCTCTTCCATGATGGTGAGGTCGGCACCGAAGTTGACGTCGAAGACGCGGTAGAATCCGAGTCTACGTAAAGCAGCAATCATCTTCTTAGTGCCATTGGTGCCGATTCTTTCACCGAATTCTTCAGCGATCGCAGCACGAACTGCTGGGGCAACTTGGCAGACGACTTTCTTGCCGGCTTTTAAAGCTTCATCAACCTTTGGAATATCGTTTTGTTCCGTTAAGGCGCCTGTTGGACAGACGAGAACACATTGACCACATTGCATACATGGGGAGTTGGCAAAGCTTCTATTTTCGGCTGGGGAGACAATAGTGGAGAATCCACGATTTTCAAACCCTAAGATACCGATGCCTTGGGCTTTCTTACAAGCTTCGACACATCTACCACATAAGATACATTTGGCAGTGTTTCTCTTTAAGCCAGGTGCGAGTTCGTCGATTGTGGTTTCGGTAACAGCACCGATATATTTGCCATCTCTAGCGCCGACGAGTTCTGCGACCTTTAATAATTCACAGTGTCCTTCTTTATCACACTGTAAGCAGTTTTTTTGGTGATTGGATAATAATAATTCAACAGAAGTTCTGCGGGCTTCCATTGCTTTTTGTGAGGAGATAGAAATCTCCATACCTTCGTTAACAGGATAAGCACAGGAGGCCACTAAACCTCTTGCACCTTTCACTTCGACTAAGCAGACGCGGCAGCTTGCTAATGAGCATTCACCCTTGTTCCAAGAACAAAGAGATGGAATGACATAGCCGCATTTACGACATGCTTCAAGAACTGTTAATGAGCTATCTACTTGGTAATCTTTACCTTCGATTTTGATATTTACTAAAGCCATCGATAGTTCCTCCTATTGTTTAATGATTGCGCCGAAGCGACAATTGCTCATACATAAGCCACATTTGACACACTTGCTGGCGTCAATCTTATGGATGAACATCTTTGGATTTCTCGCAGTTGGTTGATCAGTCTTGCTGATGCATTGAACTGGGCAGTTTCTCGCACATAAGCCACAGCCAACACATTTATCTGGGAGAATCTTGTATTCCATTAAATTCTTACAGACGTGGGCTGGACATTTCTTATCAACGACGTGAGCGATATATTCGTTCTCGAAGTTATTCATTGTGGAAGTGATTGGGTTAGCGGCTGTTTGGCCTAATGCACATAAGGAGTTTGTCTTAGTGGCATTAGCGAGTTCTTTTAAGTCTTGGAGATCTTGTAATGAACCTTTACCATCAGTAATCTTCTTTAAGATTTCTAACATTCTCTTTGTACCGATACGGCATGGAGAACACTTACCACAGGATTCATCACAGATGAATTCCATATAGAATTTCGCGACGTCGACCATACAGTTATCTTCGTCCATGACAATCGCACCGCCGGAACCCATCATGGATCCACGAGCGACTAAGGAATCGAAGTCGATTTCGACATCTAAGTCTTTTTCAGTTAAGCATCCACCAGATGGACCGCCAGTTTGAATAGCTTTGAATCTCTTGTTGTGTGGAATGCCACCGCCGATATCGAAGACTAATTCTCTAAGAGTTGTTCCCATTGGGACTTCAACTAAGCCAACATTGTTGACTTTGCCACCTAAAGCGAACACTTTAGTACCCTTAGATTTTTCTGTACCAATCTTCGCATATTCACTAGCGCCTTCTCTTAAGATATAAGGAATATTCGCTAATGTTTCGACGTTATTAATGATTGTTGGTTTGCCCCATAAACCTTTGACGGCCGGGAATGGAGGTCTTGGTCTTGGCATGCCGCGTTTGCCTTCAATAGAATTGAGCAATGCTGTTTCTTCGCCACAGACGAACGCGCCAGCACCTAGACGGACATGACATCTAAATGAGAAACCAGTGCCTAAGATGTTATCACCTAATAAGCCAGCTTCTTCTAATTGTTTAATCGCAAGTCTTAGTCTCTTAACTGCGATTGGGTATTCAGCACGAACGTAGAAATAACCGTTTTGTGCACCGATTGCGTAACCAGCAATCATCATACCTTCGATAACACCGATTGGGTTACCTTCAAGAATGGATCTATCCATGAAGGCTCCTGGGTCACCTTCGTCACCATTACAGACGACGTATTTTGTATCGTTCTTTTGGTCTAAAGCAAATTGCCATTTTCTTCCAGTTGGGAAGCCAGCGCCTCCACGTCCACGGATACCAGAGTTGAGCACTTCAGTGACAACTTCTTGTTGTGACATGTGGAGAGCTCTAGTCAAACCTTTAAACGCTCCATAGCCTAAAGCTTCTTCGAGCATTTCTGGGTTGATCATTGAGCAGCCGTGTAAGGCAATTCTCTTCTGTTTCTTATAGAAGTTGATGTCATCTTGTCTTTCCACTTTTTCGTGAGTGGCTGGATCTTCATAAAGAAGATCGTTGATGCATTTACCGCCGATGATATCTTCTTCGACGATTCTTTCAGCATCGGATACCTTAACCATTCTATAGAGTCTATCTTCTGGGAAGATTTTGACAAATGGACCTTGGGAACAGAAACCGAAACAGCCAACGACATTGACTTCAGCTTTATCTTCTAAACCTTTTTCTTTGATTAATTCTTGTAATTTAACAAGGATTTCGTGGGAATTGGATGATAAACATCCAGTACCACCACAGACGACGAGGTGTTTCTTACCATCATTGCCTGCGAATTTTCTCGCTAATTTGTCAGAATATTTGACAATTAACTCTTGGAGTTCTTTTTCATCTGCGATTCTACACATTATGCAATACCCTCCAAGTCTTTATATTCTTTAATGATATTAGCGACATTGCCAACTTCCACCTTTGGATAGACCTTTCCATTAATAGAAATAGCTGGTGCAATACCGCACGCACCGATGCAACGTAACGCATCTAATGTGAATAAACCATCTTCAGTTGTTTGCCCTGGTTTGATGTTGAGCAATTCTGAGAATTTATCCATAACGAGTTGACTACCTTTAACATAACAGGCAGTACCTAAACACACACCGATAACATATTTTCCTTTTGGTGTGAGAGAGAAGAAAGAGTAGAAGGTGACAACACCATAAATCTCAGCGACAGGAATGTTGAGTAATGAACCAACTAATTCTTGGACTTCGAGAGGGATGTAACCATACTCTTCTTGAATAGCTTCCAAAATCATCATCAAAGGTGTCTCTTCGTTTCTATAACGTTCAACAATCTCTGCGATCTGTTTGGCAGCTTGTGGTTGTAACTTAGCCATACATGACCTCCATAAACATAATAAAATTATGGATGAAAAATGGTTGTTCTTCAATTATTTCTTAAATAAATTAGAAATATTGAAAGTCAAAATCGAAATAAAACAAAGATAAAATCAACATTTTTGTCCATTTTGAATAGAAAATCATTATAATAGACAAATATACTAATAAATGCTTTTGACTAAAACGCCTTATGTTGATATTAATGACGGCATAAAATATAATGCTCGTATGAAAGAACTGATAAAAAGAAACCAAAGCAACTTTTGGAAGATAATTGCTATTCTCGTTTGGCTTATTTTTCTCATTGTTCTCATCATCTTAAAAACGAATACTGCAATATGTGAAGCATGGACACAGTCGTTCGCGAGATGGTATGAAACATCCATTGGTTTTCTCTTTAAATGGATACCTTTTTCATTAACAGAAATCATTATTATCGGTCTATTTATTGGAGCGTTTGTCTTCTTAACCCAGTTTACGATATGTTTGCTCCATAGACAGTACTCTAAAGGAATTGGCAAGATGTTATCCATTGTTTTAGGGGCCACAATTGTTATTGGTTTATATCAAGCGACTGCCGAAATGGCTTATAACCGTGAACATCATCCAGTCACTGTTTATGAAGAAAAAGTGGAGAAGACAGAATTTCGAAAAATTAATGATTATTTCATCGCGGATCTCAATAAAGTGAGCAAAGAAATGAAGTTTGATGAAGAGGGGAATTTAATCAGCCCATATTCGATTAGAGAAACGAATGATTTATTGGATCAAGAGTTCTATCGTTTAAACCGAGAATATGGTAATTACTTCACTCCATTTACCACAAGAGCGAAACCGATGCTAACTTCTTTTATCTACCGTGAACTTCATATCACTGGGGTGACATTTATGCCGACCACTGAGGCTAATATTAATACTTTAAATGTCAACGCTTTGAAACCGATTACTTTCGCGCATGAAATACTTCATACAAAAGGTGTGATGAAAGAAGAAGATGCGGACTTTATCGCTTTATATTTGATGCTCACAAGCGAGAATCCATACTTCAAATATTCTGGATATTATTTTTCTATATCTTCTTTATATTATTTAGCGAGCCTCACAGGCGTATCCACTGATTATCAGGAAGTCATCGATTCAATAAACATATCGTTTAAAAAGAATCAGAACTTTGGATATTATTATTGGAAGAGCCATAATGCCTTCGCAGATTTTGGCAATTGGGTAAACGATATTTACCTAAAATTAAGTGGAGAAAAAGAAGGAACCTCTTCCTATAACGACACTCCGACAGATGTCGATAAAGAGAAACAGGAAGTTATTAATTTTTCTTTGTATCAAAAGCTATATTTCAAATTATATTATGAGGCTAATCCAAAATAGATTAGAATAAGACCATGAACAAATTAGAAAGTAAAGAAGATTATTTAGAAAGAATATTGATGCTATCTAAGAAGAATGGCTCAGTCCGTTCCATTGATATCGCACATGATATGGGTTTTTCTAAACCAAGTGTTTCTGTCGCGATGAAAAAGCTTAGAGAACTCAAACTCATCAATGTCGATAAAGATGGCCTCATCTCTTTGACTGATGAAGGTAGATTAATCGCGGAGAGGACATATGAAAGACATACGGTTCTTAAAGCCATTCTCATCCATATAGGCGTTGATGAACAAGTCGCGGAAGATGATGCCTGTAAAGTTGAACATGAATTAAGTGAAGAAACATTCTCTAAAATAAGAGAGGTATATAATAATGGAAAATATCGTAATTAAGAAAAAAGAATACACGCCTATTAAAGAATTAGGTGAGAATCTTTTACTCGTCCAAAGAGAAGGCAAGAAATACGTCGTGAGATGGCTTGGAATTAAGACCAATGCTTTCTCTGATTTTAAGTATGCGATGAAGAGGATGAAGACCTCTAATGTCGCTTCTCCAGAAGTGTATTATTTAGATAAAAAGACTGGTTATGCCTTAATGCATTATGTCGATGGACCAACGATGTATGAAGAACTTATCGACCATGATTTTGATGATGATGTTTACGTCCAATTATTCAATATTCAATGGATGGCGAGAAAGTCGATGATGCAATTAGACTATAACCCACAAAACTTTAGAATTGAAAATGGGAAAATCTATTATATTCCATTCACTTTTGATTTTTACAAAAAGAGCAATGATTTCGTTGAGAAGGATTTAAGACTCTGGTTTTACACGAAAGAATTTGAAAAAATGCTGACAGAAAACGGACAATTATTGCAACACTCCCGTCTTTTACCAGATTTTGATCTAAACAAGAAGATGGTTTTGACTGTTGTTAAATACTATCGATAATAACTAAATATAATTTATAAGTCATAAACCTACATTTATATGCAATACGAAGAAGTAAGTTGGTACTCTGAACGCGTTAATCGCTGGATGAGAATTAAGGTTTATGGACACTATGGAGTGCCCGTTATTTGCTATCCTTGTCAAGGTAAACAAAGCGATGACTTTTATAACAATGGGATGATTGATAACCTTGCTGATTATATTGATCAAGGAAAGATAAAACTGTATTGTCTAGATAGCAATGATGATGAGACTGTTGACTATCAAGGATGGGACAAAGGTCACGCGTCCTATATGTTGTCTCAGTACCATGAATATGTGGTGAATGAAGTGCTTCCTTTTATTTATGATAGGCAGGGTGGATACTGCGAACCATTCCTCTTTGGTTGTTCCATGGGAGCCACTCATGCGGCCAATCATTTCTTCAGACGTCCTGATTTATTCTCTGGTTTTTTAGGACTATCAGGTAACTATGATAACAAATATTTCTTCCCAGACTATTTTGATGAAAATGCTTATAACAATTCCCCAGTTCATTATTTAGACAACATGCCTAGTGATCATCCATGGATTGAAAAATATAATCAGAAAACAATGGTGATTGTCATTGGTAAAGGGGCTTATGAATATCTTGTCGATTATTCCAACTATTGGTTAAAAGAAGTAACAGATCGAAAAGGCATTCATATTTGGTATAACTTCTGGGATGAAAGCGCCACACATGACTGGCCTAGCTGGAAATATCAAGCTAGATACTTTATGGATTTATTACTAGAAGAATAGTCTTTACCTGATTTATAAGTAGCAATTTTATTGCTATTTTTTTATAATGGACAGGTATGAAAGACTTTTATTTAGAAATATTACATGTCGATAAGAATTCTGGGGCCAGATATGGCATCTTACACACCCCACATGGTGATGTTGAAGTGCCGGCTTTTATGCCTGTTGGTACATTAGCCACTGTGAAAACATTATCCCCAGAAGAAATTAAAGAAATGGGTGCGGGTATCATCCTTGCAAACACATATCATTTATCATTAAGACCAACCTCTAAACTCATAGAAAAAGCGGGTGGTATTCATAAATTCATGAATTATGATGGACCTATCCTCACCGATAGTGGTGGTTTCCAAGTCTTTTCTCTCGCGGATAATAGAAAGATCTCTGAAGAAGGTGTGACTTTTAAAAATCACCTTAATGGTGATAAGTTATTCTTTTCCCCAGAAGTCTCAATTCAAATACAAGAAGAAATTGGTTCTGATATTGCGATGAGTTTTGATGAATGTATGCCATATCCGGTCAGTTATCAATATGCGAAAGATTCAACTGATAGAACAATTAGATGGGCAATTAGAGGACTTAACGCTCATAAAAGAGAAGACCAAGCCTTATTTGGTATTGTTCAAGGTAGTGACTTTACAGATTTAAGAGAATATTGCGCGAAAGAATTAGCCAAATATCCTTTTGATGGATTCTCAATTGGCGGTACATCCATTGGTGAGCCAAAAGACGTCTGCTTTAAAATGGTTGCTGATTCTGTAAGATATCTTCCCTTTGATAAACCAAGATATTTAATGGGTGTTGGCTCATTAGATTATATTTTAGAAGGAACTGCATTAGGTGTTGATATGTTTGACTGTGTCCTTCCAACGAGATTAGCAAGACATGGAGCGTTAATGACCCATACTGGAAGAGTGAATATTAGAGACGCGAAATATAAAGAAGACTTCTCTCCTCTAGATCCACAGTGTGATTGTTATTGTTGTAAGAATTACACAAAAGCCTACCTCAGACACTTATATGTCTGTGATGAGACGTTTGGCAAAAGATTATTATCCTATCATAATGTGAGATTTTTAATCTCCATCATGGAAGGGGCTAGAGAAGCGATTAAAGAAGATAGATTTATCGAATATAAAAACGCGGTACTCGCGGCTTTTGGAGATAAAAGAGGTTTCTAATGGATATCAATTTATTTGACTTTTATTTACCTGAAGAGTTGATTGCGCAAACCCCTGCGGAAAAGCGTGATCATTCCCGTCTTTTAGCGATTAATAAAGATAATCATACTTATGAAGATAAACATTTCTATGACATCATCAATTATTTAAAACCAGGTGATGTTTTAGTGAGAAATAATACCAAAGTTATTCCTGCTAGATTACTGGGAATTAAGGAAGTTACAGGGGCTCACTGTGAGCTACTTTTACTCCATCAAGATGAAGAAAAAAAGGACTGTTGGGAATGTCTTTGTAAGCCTGCTAAATCAATTAAAGTGGGCACCAAAATTGACTTCGGTGAAGGCAAATTAATTGCCGAATGTGTCGAGGTCAAGGATGAAGGATTAAGAAAATTTGTGTTTCATTATGAAGGAATTTTCTTAGAAGTACTTGATGCATTAGGAAAGATGCCTTTACCTCCATATATTAAACAACAGCTCTGCGAGAATGATCGTTATCAAACTGTCTATGCTAAATATGAAGGAAGCGCGGCTGCGCCAACTGCCGGATTCCATTTTACAGAAGAGCTCAATGAGAAAATCAAAGCTATGGGAGTGGAGATAATCGAGGTTACTTTACACATTGGCTTAGGTACATTTAGACCAGTAAATGTGGAAGATACAAAAGACCACGTCATGCATTCAGAAGTATATGAAATTAATGAGGATGCTGCGCGTAGATTAAACGAAGCAAAAGCAAATAATCGTAGGATAATTGCGGTAGGCACAACATCTGTTAGAACATTAGAAGCTAATTATTCTAAATATAGTACTTTTAAGGCGACGAGAGAAGCCACTAATATCTTTATTCAACCAGGCTATCAGTTTAAAGCAGTGGACTGCATTATCACTAATTTCCACTTACCTAAATCTACATTAATTATGTTAGTCTCATCATTCATGGGATTAGATTTCACCCAAGAAGTATATAAGCATGCGGTGGATAACCGTTATCGCTTCTTCTCCTTTGGTGACTCGATGTTTATCTATGCCACAAAATAATCAAAATTTCCATAAATTGTTTAAAAATATCGTGCAAAATCTCGATATTTCCAAAGGTAAACCCAAACTTCTTTTGCATGTTTGTTGTGGACCTTGCTCTACAATACCGTTAGAGAGATTAAAAGATTATTTTGATATTACTTTGTTATTCAATAATTCTAATATCTATCCTAAAAAAGAACATGATCGAAGATATGAAGAACTAAATAGATATATAGATGAAACAGGATATGGATATCCAATTATCTATATCGATTATGATTACGATAAATATATCGAAGATCTTAAGCCTTATGCCGATATGCCAGAAGGTAGAGAAAGATGCAGAATATGTTTTAAAAAGAGGTTAAAACAATTATTTGAAATTGCTTCCGAAAAACACTTTGATTATGCCTGTACAGTGATGTCGATTTCGCGTTATAAAAACTCGAAAGATTTGAATAAAATAGGCGAAGATTTAGCCAAGGAATATCCATCGGTGAAGTGGCTTTATTCCGACTTCAAAAAAGAGAATGGATATGAGGATTCCTTGCTCATAATCAGAGAACACGAGATGTATTTTCAAGAGTATTGCGGCTGTGAATTTAGCTACAAAAAATACCAGGAAAAACAGCAAAATAATCACTGATTTTGGAACATAAATAACACACCGAGAGCCGTTGTCATTTGTTACGGCTTTTTAATTATTTATAAAAAATTTAATAAATTTGTTGACACACATATACGTGAGGAGTATATTTTTAACGTTGACTGCCCGCGTTGAAAAGCGAGGTTGCGGACACGCCCACTAACGTTGTCATGAAAACGTGTCTGGGAATTCGCTTAGAGAGGGATGAGTCAAAACTAGAAAGTGTGAAAGGAGAAAAATTCATGGCAAAAACAACCAAGATCAGGGTTCGCCTCAGAAGTTACGATCACGTCAACCTCGATGCTAGTGCTGAAAGAATCGTCACTGTCGCGAAAAAGAGTGGTGCCCAAGTAGTTGGCCCAGTTCCGCTCCCAACGGAAAAACAGGTGTTTACAATTTTAAGATCACCTCACAAGGATAAGGATTCTCGTGAGCAATTTGAAATCAGAACACACAAAAGAATTATCGATATCAAAAACCCAAGAAAGGAAACATTAGATGCGATTCGTAATCTAGACTTACCTTCAGGAGTGGATATCGAAATCAAATTATAAGGAGGTAGGACACAATGAAAGCTATTTTAGGCCGTAAAGTTGGTATGACCCAAGTCTTCGCTGAAGATGGAACAATGTATCCAGTGTCAGTCATTGAAGTCTTACCAAACGTCGTCACTCAAGTTAAAACTGTTGAGAAAGATGGCTATGCTGCTGTCCAAGTCGGCTATGAAGATAAGAAAGAAAGCCGCGCTAACAAAGCAGAAAAAGGTATTGCTAAGAAAGCCAATACCAATCCACATTACTTCTCCAAAGAATTAAAGGGAGATGAATTAAGTGGTTACCAATTAGGCGACAAAATCACATGTGGCATCTTCAAGAAAGGTGAAATTGTTGATGTTGTCGGCACTAGTAAGGGTAAAGGTTATTCCGGTACTATAAAGAGATGGCATATGATCATCGGACCAAAAGGTCACGGTTCCGGATACCATAGAGGACAAGGTTCCTTCGCTAACCAAGGTCGTTACAACCATGGTGTTATGCCAGGAAAACACATGTCCGGACATCACGGTAACAAATCTGTCACTTTACTCAATGTCCAAATCGTCGATGTCAACGAGGAAAAGGGTTACATCTTAATTAAAGGTGGCGTCCCAGGACCACGTAAGGCCATCGTTATGATTCGTACAGCGGTTAAAGTTGTCAAACATCCAGATGTCGTTAAAAACTTACTCTTGAGAGTTAAGGAAGAACCAAAGGTTGAAGAACCAGCGGCTCAAACTCCAGTCGCGGAAGCCCCTGTCGCCGAAGCCCCAGCAGCCGAAGCCCCAGTCGCTGAACCAGCAACTGAAGAAAGCAAATAGGAGGTAGATAGAAATGGCTGAAAAGAAAAACGTCTCAGTTAAAGTCGTCAATATGAACGGCGAAGAAGTTTCTAAGCTCAATCTAGATGCTTCCGTCTTCGGAATTGAACCTCATCAACAAGCATTATTCAATGCCGTTCAAGTCGAACAATCCAATTCCCGTCAAGCCACGGCGAAAACCAAAGTCCGTCACGAAGTTAGCGGCGGTGGTAAAAAGCCATGGAGACAAAAAGGTACAGGCCGCGCACGTGCCGGTACTACTAGATCCCCAATTTGGGTTGGTGGTGGTACAGTCTTTGGACCAGATGGTAATCAAGACTACACACTTTACCAAAATAAGAAAGAACACAAACTCGCGTTAAAGAGTGCGTTAAGCCTCAAAGTCAAAGAAGGATTAGTCGTCGTCGACAACATCGCCTTCGCTGACAAGAAGACAAAAGAATGTGTTAAATTCCTCAGCGCGGTTAACGCTTGCACAAAAGTGTTAATGGTTGTTAAGGAAATAGATGCCAACGCGTTCGCCTCTGTGCGTAACCTCGGTTGGGTCAAACTCGTCACTTGTGACAACGTCTCAGTTCTCGATTTATTAAATTCTGATTACTTAGTCATCTCACAAGAAGCGATCAAAGAAGTTGAAGGAGGATTAAAGTAATATGGCAAGAGCTGCAAAGAAGACTGAAACTAAGAAAGTCGAAAAAGCCGAAGTCAAATTCTCTAAACCTACTGAAAGAGACTTCGCGGTGATTGCTAAACCAGTCATCACTGAAAAGAGCATGAACATGATGCAAAACCAAAACAAAGTCGTCGTTCATGTCGCCCCAGATGCCAACAAGACTGAAGTCAAGTTAGCTTTCCAAAGAATCTTCCAAGTGAAAGTTACTGACGTCGCGATTGCTAACGTCAAGGGCAAAGAAACAACTAGAGGTACCCGTTATAAGGGCCACATCTCTGGTTATAAGAAGGCCATTGTCACTATCGCTGAAGGCGAAGCCATTGACCTCTTCAAGGACTAATGAACATTAGTACCAAATTATAGGAGGAAGACAAAATGTCTATTAGAAGTTACAAACCTACTAGCCCTAGTAGAAGAAACATGACCAACTCGACATTTGAAGAAATTACAACTAGCACTCCTGAGAAAAGCTTATTAGTTACATTAAGTAAGACTGGCGGAAGAAATAACCAAGGCGTTATCACTTGCCGTCACATCGGTGGAGGTCATAAACGTAAATATCGTATTATCGACTTCAAACGTAATAAGGACAATATCCCAGCCGTTGTAAAGACTATCGAGTATGATCCAAACAGAAACGCCAACATCTGCTTATTAGCATATGCTGATGGTGAAAAGAGATACATCTTAGCACCAAAAGATATCAAAGTTGGCAGCAAAGTTGTCTCTGGTGACCAAGTCGATATCGTCACTGGCAACTGCTTAAAATTAAAGAATATCCCTGAAGGTACATTCGTCCACAACTTGGAACTCACTCCAGGCAAAGGTGGTCAATTATGTAGAGCCGCTGGTGCATCTGCTCAAACACTTGGTGTTGATGGCAAATACGTCAGCGTGAGACTCGCCTCAGGCGAAATGAGAAAAATTCTCGGAGAATGCCGCGCGACAGTCGGTGTCGTCGGTAACGAAGACTTCAACTTGGTCAACAAAGGCAAAGCTGGTAAAACCAGATGGGCCGGAACTAGACCAACAGTCCGTGGTAGTGTTATGAACCCTAACGATCACCCACACGGTGGTGGTGAAGGTAAGTCCCCAGTTGGACGTGATGCACCAAGAACTCCATGGGGCAAGAGAGCTCTCGGAGTGAAGACAAGAAGTAAGAAGAAAGCTTCTAACAAATTAATGATTAGAAGAATTAATGACGCGAAGTAAAGGAGGTTAGCAAAATGGCAAGAAGTTTGAAAAAAGGCGCATTCTGTGACGACTACTTAATGAAGAAGGTCGAAGCGTTAAATGCCGCTAATAAAAAAGAAATCATCAAAACTTGGTCTCGTAGATCAACAATATTCCCAGCCTTTGTTGGCCACACATTCGCGGTATATAACGGCAAGGAACACATCTCCGTTTATGTCACTGACGATATGGTCGGACATAAGCTCGGTGAATTCGCCCCAACCCGTAAATATACAGGTCACACAGGCCACACTGCTGAAGATAAAGCAGCAGCCGCTGGTAAATAGGAGGAAAGATAATGGCTACTAAAAAGAAAACAGAAGTCGTTGCTGAAGAAGAAGTGAAAGCTGAAGCTCCAGTCGAAGAAGCTCCTAAGAAAGCAAAGAAAGCAAAGAAAGAGGAAAAGGCTGCTCCTGAAAAGCCAGCTAAACCAATGCCAACTGAAGCGAGAGCGACATCCATGAACGTGAGATGCACTCCACGCAAGGCGCGCTTAGTATTAGATTTAGTAAGAGGAAAAGACGTGAAAGTCGCTCTTGGAATCTTAAAGAATGTGAACAAGGCCGCCAGTGAACCAGTGAGCAAGACCATTAGATCTGCCGCTGCTAACGCGATCAACAACTTCGGTATGGATGAGAATAGCTTATATATCTCTGAAATCTATGCTAATGACGGAATGAGAATCAAGAGATTCATTCCAAGAGCCAAAGGTTCTGCCTCTGGCTTAGTGAAAAGATGCTGCCACATCACTGTGGTGGTCAAGATGCGCTAGGAGGAATACTTATGGGACAAAAAGTTAATCCAGTAGGTATGCGTGTTGGTGTCAATCGTGATTGGAATTCACGTTGGTTCGCTAACGATAAAGATTACAATGTGTTCTTAAACCAAGATATCAAAATTAGAAAATATCTTGAGAAAGAATGCCAAAGCGCATCATTATCTCACATCGAGATTGAAAGAATTAAAACAGACAAGGGTTATAACGTTTCCGTCCTCATCTTCGTCGCGAGAGTTGCTCTCGTCATCGGAGAAGGTGGTAAGAACGTTAACAGACTCAAAGCCGAAGTTCAAAAATTACTCCCAGCTGATGTCAATGTCAGAGTTGATGTCATCGAAGTGAAGAACCCAGACTTAGACGCGAACATCGTCGCCTATAGCATCGCTCAACAACTCGAGGCTCGTGCCAGCTTCAGAACTGTGCAAAAGAAAGCCATTCAAAGAGTTCGTAAAGCCGGTGCCAAAGGTTGCCGTACAGTCGTCAGCGGTCGTTTAGGCGGTGCTGATATCGCTAGAAGCGAAGGTTATAAGGAAGGCGTTATCCCTCTACATACTCTCCGCAGCGACATCGACTATGCCTGCAAAGAAGCTGCCACTCAATATGGTCGCTTAGGTGTTAAGGTTTGGATCTGTAGAGGAGAAATTCGTCCTGAACTCGCTAAAAAAGAAGAGAAGAAAGGAGAATAAGCCATGTTACAACCAAAAAGAACAAAATATCGTCGTCCACATATCTTAAAATATGAAGGACGTGCTAAAGCTGGTAGAACTGTCGCCTTTGGTGAATATGGTCTCCAAGCTGTGGAAGGCGCATGGATCACTGCTCGTCAAATCGAAGCAGCCCGTATCGTCTTATCTAGATATACAAAGCGTGGTGGACAGATTTGGATTAGAATCTTCCCACAACTCGCAAAAACTAAAAAACCTGCTGAAGTTCGTATGGGTTCCGGTAAAGGTTCACCAGAGGAATGGGTTGCAGTCGTCAAGCAAGGTTGCGTGATGTTCGAAATCGCTGGAGTTACTCCAGAAGTTGAAATGGAAGCCCTTCGCTTAGCGGCCTATAAGCTCCCAATCAAATGCAAGGTTGTGAAGAAAGGAGAGTAGTGCCATGAAAATTAATGAAGTACGTGAATTATCCACTAGTGAGTTAAAAGAAAAGCTCTACTCACTCAAAGAACAATTATTCGAATTAAGACGTAAGAAAGCCGTCGGTGCTCTTGAAAGAGGCGAAGACGTCATTACAGTCAGAAGAGATATCGCGCGTGTTAACTTAGTGTTAAGAGAACGCGAGCTCGCGGAAAGTAAATAAGGAGGAATAAAAGATGGAAAGAAATAGAAGAACAACTATTCAAGGCGTCGTCGTCTCAGACAAAAACGACAAGACCATCGCTGTCCTTGTTGAAAGCCACAAAAGACATCCTAAATACGGTAAACGTGTGAAGACTGGTAACAAATACTACGCACACGATGAAAATAACGAAGCCAAAGTTGGTGATACAGTCACTATTATGGCCTGCCGTAGAATGTCTGCTAGCAAGAGATTCAGACTTGTCTCTATCGATAAGAAAGCAGAAATGACAGTCAAGGAAGCCGAAGCCGAATTAAAGGCCGAAGAGCTCTCCGCTAGTGAAGCTGTCCACGAAGCTGCTCCAGTCGAAGCCCCAAAAGCTGAAGCTCCAGCGGAAGAAGCCAAGGAGGAAAAGTAAGTTATGATCCAAAAGGAAACAAACCTCGTCGTCGCCGATAACTCCGGTGCGAGAAGTGTCAGAGCTTTCAACCTCTATGGTGGAAGTAAAAGAAAAAGTTCATCCATTGGCGATGTGATCTTAGCCGCGGTTAAGGACGCTATCCCAAATGGTAAAGTGAAGAAGGGTGACGTCGTGAGATGTGTCATCGTTCGCACAAAGAAAGCAATTCAAAGAGCTGATGGCAGCACCATTGCCTTCGATGACAATGCGGTCGTCGTCATCAATGATGACAATGCCCCAGTTGGAACTCGTGTCTTCGGTCCTGTCGCTCGTGAATTACGTGAAAAGGGAATCGATGGATTCATGAAAATTGTCTCCCTCGCCCCAGAAGTGTTATAAGGAGGAAAGATGATGAATTTCGTTAAAGGTGATAAAGTCATCGTCATCGCCGGTAATGACAAGGGTAAGACTGGTACAATCCAAAAGGTTGATCCAAAAACTAACCGCGTCGTTGTCGAGAATGTCAATGTCCGTAAAAAACACAGAAAACCAACTCAACAAACTCCAGAAGGTAGCGTCGTCGAGATCTACGCTCCAATCGATGCTTCCAATGTCATGTTAGTTGATCCAAAAACTAAAAAGCCAACTAAGATTGGTCATAAAGAAGAGAAAGGCAAGAAAGTCCGTTATGCGAAAGCCAGCGGTACAATTCTATAAGGAGGGCAAGTAAATGGCTGAAGAAACTAAGAAACCTGCAGCAAAGAAACCTGCTGCTCCAAAAGCCCCTAAAGCGGAAGCTCCAAAAGCCGAAGCCCCAGCAAATAAAGCACCAAGCAAGAAAACTGGTAAGGGCAATGCCAAAGCGAATATCACTCCACGCTTAAAGACAAAATATGAAAATGAAGTGAGAAAAGCCTTGTTAGAAACTTATAAATATAAGTCAACAATGGAAATCCCAGCTCTCAACAAGATCGTTATCAACATCGGTGTTGGCGATGCCACTAGCGATGCCAAACGTCTTGAAGAAGCCGTGGCTGAATTAGGACAAATCACTGGTCAAAAGCCAGTCACTACAAGAGCCAAAAAATCCGTCGCTTCCTTCAAATTAAGAGAAGGTCAAGCCATCGGTTGTAAAGTGACTCTTCGTGGTGTGCGTATGTATGACTTCTTCGATAAGTTAGTCTCTATCGCACTCCCACGTGTCCGTGACTTCCGTGGTGTCTCCCGCAACGCCTTCGATGGCCGCGGCAACTACACACTCGGTGTCAAAGAACAATTAATCTTCCCTGAAATCGATTACGATAAGGTCGCGAAAGTTCGCGGTATGGACATCGTCATCGTCACTACAGCGAAGACTGATAAAGAAGCATATTCATTACTCGAATTAATGGGTATGCCATTCCAAAGATAGGAAAGGAGAACGTAAATGGCAAAAACAAGTGCAAAAGTACGTTGTGCTAGACCACAAAAGTACAAAGTTAGAGAATATACACGTTGTGAGCGTTGTGGACGTCCTCATTCCGTCTATTCTAAATTCCATTTATGCCGTGTCTGCTTAAGAGAATTAGCATACAAGGGTGAAATCCCAGGCTTAAAGAAATCATCTTGGTAATAAGGAGGTAAAAGTATTATGATGTCAGATCCAATCAGCGATATGCTCACAAGAATTCGCAATGCGAACGCTTTAAAATACGAAAAAGTGAAAATGCCTTCTAGCAAGATGAAAGTGGAGATCGCCACCATCTTAAAAGATGAAGGCTTCATCTCCGATTTCAAAGTCAAAGGCAATGTGAAAAAAGAATTAACAATCACATTAAAATATGCCGGTGATGGCACTAGAGTCATCTCTGGATTAAAGAAGATTTCTAAACCAGGCTTAAGAGTTAACGTCGGTGCCGACAAACTCCCACGCGTCTTAAAAGGTTTAGGTATCGCGATTATTTCCACTAGCCAAGGCGTCATGACTGATGCAAAAGCCAGAACCCTCGGTATCGGTGGTGAAGTGATCGCCTACGTCTGGTAAGGAGGAGATAATATATGTCACGTATTGGCAACAAACATATCGAACTCCCAGCCGGAGTGACAGTGACTCAAGAAGGTAATGCCTTCAAAGTGACTGGCCCAAAAGGAACATTATTAGTTCCATGCAATCACGGCATCTCCATGAAGCAAGAAGGCAACGCCTTAATCTTCACAAGAGCCAATGAATTAAAACAAACTAAACAAAACCATGGTACAACACGTGCGAACGTCAACAACGCGATTGTCGGTGTCACCCACGGTTATAAGAAATCCTTAACGATGATCGGTATCGGTTATAAGGCCCAAATGATGGGTAACAATATCCAAATCTGGGCGGGCTATTCCCACACTGTTACCATCACCCCACTCGAAGGAGTGAAGGTCACTTGCAAGAGTGCGACTGAAATCGATGTTGAAGGCATCGATAAACAAAAAGTCGGTCAAACAGCTGCGGCTATCCGCAACGTCAGACCACCAGAGCCTTACCTCGGTAAAGGTATTCGTTATGTTGACGAACACGTCGTTACCAAAGAAGGTAAGAGAGCTGGTAAATAATAGGAGGACTTCACAGTGATTAATCAAGAAAGTAAAAATGTTTCTCGTCTCAGACGTCACGCCAGAGTGAGAAAAGTCGTGAGTGGCACTGCCGAATGCCCTCGTCTCTGTGTCTTCCGTTCTAACAAGAACATCGAAGCGCAATTAATTGACGATGATAAGAAAGTGACTTTAGTCGCTTCCAGCTCAACTAGCTTAAAGCTCGCTAACGGTAGCAATATCGAAGCCGCTAAGTTAGTGGGTGAAGATCTCGCCAAGAAAGCTAAAGCCAAAAAGATCAAGAAAGTGGTCTTCGATCGTGGTGGATATGTCTACCATGGCCGTGTTCAAGCTTTAGCGGACGCTGCCCGTGAAGGCGGTTTAGAATTCTAAGGAGGAGGAAAGTTATGGCAGAAGAATTAAAGAAAGAAGCTCCAGCTACTGAAGCTCCAAAAGCCGAAGAAGCTCCAAAAGCCGAAAACGAAGGTAAAGAAAACCATCGTGATGGTGGCAA
The DNA here is from genome assembly GCA_015059065.1 of Erysipelotrichaceae bacterium. Classification (GTDB taxonomy): domain Bacteria; phylum Bacillota_I; class Bacilli_A; order RFN20; family CAG-826; genus SIG220. The sequence goes on from SVBE01000009.1 coordinate 37,088, forward strand.
GAGACGTCCTCGTCCAGACCGTAAAGGTCCACGTCCAGAAAAGAAAGATGATGGATTTGAAGATCGTGTCGTCTTTATCAACAGAGTCAGTAAGACTGTTAAAGGTGGACGTAGAATGAAATTCACAGCCTTAGTGGTCGTCGGTGATCACAAAGGTAAATATGGCTTTGCGTTAGGCAAGGCTGCCGAAGTCCCAGATGCGATTAAGAAAGCCACTGAAGCGGCAAAGAAGAACTTACACACTATCAAGCTCGTCAAAGGAAACACTATTTCCCACGATGTGATTGGTAAATTCGGTGCTTGTAATGTCTACTTAAAACCAGCCCCTGAAGGTACTGGTATCATCGCTGGCGGTCCAGTTCGTGCTATCTTAGAATTAAGCGGCGTGCAAAACGTTTGCTCCAAAGTCTATGGTAGTAGAGCGCCAATCAACGTCATCAGAGCGACTTCCCAAGGATTAGATTCCTTAAAGAGCTTCCATCAAGTGAAGGCCTTACGTGCCCAATCTGAAGAAGCCAAAGCTGAATAAGGAGGAGCAAGTTTATGAAATTAAATGAACTCAAATACACTGAAGGCTCCCGCGAACAACATTACCGTAAAGGCCGTGGTCTTGGATCCGGCAATGGTAAGACTGCTGGCAAAGGCCACAAAGGTCAAAATGCCCGTAGTGGTGGCGGTACCCGTTTAGGTTTTGAAGGTGGACAACTCCCCTTATATCGTGCCCTTCCAAAACGCGGATTTAAGAACGTCAATCACGTCGAATATGCCGTCGTCAACGTCGGTGATTTAGAAAGATTTGACGCTAATACTGTCGTCACTCCAGCTTTATTAAAAGAAGTTGGCCTTGTCAAAAAGGAATATGATGGTGTTAAAATCTTAGGTAATGGAAAACTTAGCAAGGCTTTAACTGTCCAAGCTAACAAATTCTCAAAATCCGCCGAGAAGGCAATTACAGAAGCAGGCGGAAAAGTAGAGGCCCTCTAATATGAAGAAAATCGTCTCCATTTTAAAGAATAAAGAGATCATGAATCGTCTTTTATTCACGCTTCTTATTCTTTTCATCTTTAGAATCGGTGCACAGATTACTGTTCCAGGCGTCAAGCTCGGTGATGACTTAAACAATTACTTATCACAAAATAACGCTCTCTCCTTAATGAACCTTTTAGGAGGTGGAACACTTCAAACATTCTCAATCTTCGCGCTAGGCGTATCTCCTTATATCACCGCGCAGATCATCATCCAGTTATTATCGACGGATGTGTTGCCGGCCTTAACTGAGTTAAAACGCCAAGGCCAATACGGTCGTAAGAAGATTGAAATGGCAACGAGATACTTAACTCTCCTCTTAGGAGCGGTTCAAGCATATGGTATTATCCGTACGATGCAGAACAGTGAGTATATCACTTTCACCACTGCGGATAATGAATGGCTCACATATATCTATATCGTCTTGGTGATGGTGGCGGGTTCCATGCTCGTCATGTGGTTAGGTGACCAGATCTCTGTCAAAGGTATCGGAAACGGTATTTCCATGATCATCTTTGCCGGTATCGTCTCCTCCTTACCACGTCAAATCTCAACAGCCTTCGCTAAATGGATATTACAGACTATCGGTATGGGAGATAGCGCGCAGATTGCTGGTGTCTTCCAATTCGTCCTCTATGTGGTGATGTACTTACTTATCATCTCATTCGTCACCTTCGTCGAACTTTCACAGAGAAAGATCCCTGTGCAACATTCCGGCAAAGGCGGTGGACAAACTCAATCGATGGCCAGAGCCTCATTCTTACCAATTAAAATTAACTCCGCTGGTGTTATCCCTGTCATCTTCGCGAGCTCTCTCATGATGGCTCCACAAGTGATCGTGGCCTTCATCGATCCAACATTAGGCACTGCCGGATGGCTCGATGTCTTCAACACTAGTAAATGGGTGCAGATGGGCAGCACTGGATGGTACATGCCTTGGGGCTTAATCATCTATATCGTGCTCACTCTCGCCTTCACATTCTTCTATGCGAATATGCAAATCAATCCAGAGCAGATCGCAGAGAACTTCCAAAAGAGCGGTTCTTATATCCCAGGTATTAAACCAGGTAACGAAACCGAAAGATATATCCGTAAAGTTCTTAATAGAGTCACGGTTATCGGCGCATTCGCCCTCGCGCTTATCGCTGCCTTACCGCCAATCTTAACTTTGACGGGTGCCTTCGGTAATGATTCATCCTTAGCCCTTGGTGGTACAGGCTTAATCATCGTCGTCGGTGTCGCTCTTGAACTCAACAATCAAATTGATGGTTTACTTGCTGGTAAATCATTCGATGAAGTCGTCGCAGGAGGTGGACAATAATGCTTCATAATATCGTATTAATGGGGCCTCCTGGCGCCGGAAAGGGCACTTTAGCAAAACAGTTAAAAACTGCCTATAATCTCACTCATATCTCTACTGGTGATATGTTTAGAGAAGCAATCAAAGAAGGAACAGAACTTGGCAAACTCGCCAAGAGCTACTTAGATAGTGGTAACCTCGTTCCTGATGAAGTCACAATCGGTTTAGTGAAAGAAAGATTATCTAAAGAAGATTGTGCAAACGGATTTCTCTTAGATGGTTTCCCAAGAACCTTAGGCCAAGCCCAAGCTCTTAAAGAAATCTCTAAAGAAATAAATCGTCCAGTCGAAGTTGTGGTCAATTTAGACTGTGACAATGACGAACTCGTGAGAAGAATCTCTGGTCGCCGCGTCTGTAAGAATTGTGGCGCGCCTTATCACATCGAATCCATGAAACCAAGAGTGGATGGAATCTGTGATCTATGTGGCGGACCTCTCTATCAGAGAAAAGACGACAATGAAGATGCCTTAAAAGTTCGTTTACATCACTATGTGGTGGATACCAAACCTCTCCTTGATTTCTATCAAGAAGAAGGATTGTTGAAGAATTTCAATTCCTTAACTGGTTCTGCCCATCTGTTCGATGAAGTCAGTGCATTCCTCAAACAATGATTAACTGCAAATCACCACGTGAAATAGCGTTAATGCAGGAATCGGGTCGTATCATCGGCCTTCTCTTCAAGGAAATCAAACAATATATTCAACCTGGAATTTCAACCCTCGCGCTCGATGAAAAATGCGAAAGCATCATCAGGCGTGAAGGGGGTATCCCAGCGAGTAAAGGATATTACGGTTTCCCTGGAGCGACATGTATCTCCGTTAACGAGACATTAGTGCATGGCATCCCTTCTAGCAAGATCATTCTTCATGAAGGCGATATCGTCACCATTGATGTGGTCGTGAAGAAAAATGGATACTGTGCCGATGCGGCGAGAACATTCCCTGTCGGAATCGTCTCAGAGAGAGCAAAGCGTTTAATCGATACCACTCGCGAGAGCTGGTGGTATGCTTCTCAGTTTATTAAAGCGGGAGCTAAATTAGGCGATATCTCTCACGCGATTCAGGAATACAATGAAAGTCGTGGCTATTCAATCCCTCGTGATTATACTGGACACGGTATTGGTCGCGAGATGCATGAAGATCCGAGCATTCCAAATTACGGAACTGCTGGAACCGGAGTCACATTAGTGGAAGGTATGGCCTTAGCGATTGAACCAATGGTCGCTGAAGGTAAACCACAAACTCGTGTTCTCGGGGATGGTTGGACAGCCAAAATGAAAGATGGAAAACTGTCTTGTCATTATGAAAATACGGTCATAGTGACCAAAGACGGCTTCCTCGCATTAACTCTAGAAGAAGAGGAGAAAAACTAAAATATGGCAAAATCAGACGTCATCGAAGTACAGGCGGTCGTGAAAGAGAATCTTCCTAACGCGATGTTCAAGGTAGAGCTCGAGAACGGCGTCGTAATCCTGGCCACCGTTTCTGGTAAAATCCGAATGAATTACATTCGCATTCTTCCAGGTGATAGAGTTACGGTAGAAATCTCGCCTTATGATTTAACACGGGGCCGTATAACATTCAGGTTTAAATAGTCCTGAGACAAAACTATTATTTCTAAGGAGGAAACTATTATGAAAGTTAGACCTTCAGTGAAACCTATTTGCTCAAAGTGCAAAGTCGTCAAACGTCATGGCAAAGTCATGGTCATTTGTTCCGATCCTAAGCACAAGCAAAGACAAGGTTAGTAAGGAGGCAGAATATGGCACGTATTGTTGGTGTTGATATTCCAAACGACAAACCTGTAAGAATCTCCCTTACCTATATCTATGGTATCGGTAGACCAACTGCAGAATTAATTTGTCAAAATGCAAAAGTTGACGGCGGACTCAGAGTGAAAGATCTCTCCGACGATCAATTAAACGCGATTAGAACAGAACTCGCGAAACACAAAGTTGAAGGTGATTTACGTAGAGAAGTCGCTTTAAACATCAAAAGATTAACAGAAATTGGCTGCTATAGAGGTAATAGACACAAACGTGGCTTACCAGTTCGCGGTCAAAGAACTAAGACAAATGCGCGTACTCGTAAGGGTCCACGTAAGACCATCGCGAATAAGAAGATGGCTCCAAAAGGCTAGAAAGGAGGATAGAACTGTATGGCTACTAAAACCACAACACGTAAAAAGAAAATCAAACGTTCATTTACACGCGGCGTTGCCCACATTCATTCCACTTTCAACAATACTATCGTCACTATCTGTGACGCTCAAGGAAATGTCTTATGCTGGTCAAGCGCTGGTGCAATCGGCTATAAGGGTAGTAAGAAATCTACTCCATACGCTGCTGGTCAAGCCAGTGAAGCCGCTGCTAGAGCTGCTTATGAACAAGGCATTAGACAAGTCGATGTCGATGTGAAAGGTCCAGGCCCAGGTAGAGAATCTGCTGTCAGAAGCTTAGCTGTTGCTGGATTACAAGTATTATCAATCGTGGACACTACTCCAATCCCACATAACGGATGCCGTCCACCAAAGAAACCACGTGGTTAATAGGAGGTACTAATGATGAAAATTGCAAATCCATTTGAAAGATTTGGCATTACCTCTGCCGACTACGATGGCAATGAGAACTATGGTAAGTTCGTCATTGAACCACTCGAAAGAGGTTTCGGTTTAACTGTCGGTAACGCCTTACGTAGAGTCTTATTAAGCGCTCTTCCAGGTGCCAGCGTCTACGCTGTCGAAATCGAAGGCGCCGCCCATGAATTCTCTTCTCTTGATGGTGTTCAAGAAGATGTCACTAGCATCATCTTAAATTTAAAAGATGTCGTCTATGATATCGATGAAGAAGAAACTGGCAACAAGAAATTAACTCTCAATATGACTGGTCCATGCGAAGTCAAGGCTGGCGATATCGTCTGCCCAACTGGCGTTCGCATTGTCAATCCAGATGTGGTCATCGCTCACTTATCAAGTGGTGGTAAGCTCAACATGGTCTTACATGCTCGTAATGGCCGTGGCTTCCTCACTGGTGAACAAAACAAATTAATTCACCAAAACTTACCAGTGGGTACAATTGCCACTGATAGCAACTACTCCCCAGTCATCAAGGTCAATTACAACGTCGAAAACACTCGTGTTGGTCACGATTCCCGTTTCGATAAATTGACTTTAGAAGTTTGGACTAATGGTTCAACTACTCCACAAGAAGCAATTGCCCATTCTGCCCAAATCTTAAATTATCACTTCGCGAAATTCTTAGACCTCGCCTCTATTACTAGAGACATCAATCTTGAAAAAGATGAGGAACAAGAAGAGGAAGAGAAAGTTGTCGATATCTCTATCGAAGAACTTGATCTCTCCGTCCGTAGTTATAACTGCTTAAAGAGAGCAAATATCTCCAGCGTCTTAGAACTCTGTGAGAAGACTGAAGATGAAATGATGAAAGTGAAAAACCTCGGCAAGAAATCCCTTAAAGAAATTAAGGAAAAACTCGCCGAACAAGGTCTCTCTTTCAAAGATTTCGAATAATAGGAGGATACTTAAATGCCAGCACAAGGTAGAAAAAACGTTCATGGTAAAACAGGTGTCAGATTTAAGGCCGCCTATACCAAGAGCAAATATGAAAACATGCTCCGTAATGTCGTCACTGATTTAATCAGATTCGGCACAGTGAAAGTCACTGCCGCGACTGCGGAAGATGTCATTAAGGAAGCAGATCGTCTCGTCTCTTTAACTAAGAAAGAAGATAAGATGAATGCGAAGAGAGAAGCCGCGAGATTCGTGAGAAATGTCAAGGTCAATAAAGAATCCGATAAGACTGCAATGGACGTCTTATTCGACGAATTAGGCCCAAAATTCGCCTCACGTAATGGTGGTTACACTCGTCAATTAAAATTAGGAAACCGTAAAGGTGATAACGCGCCAGTCGTGGTCGTCACTTGGGTTGAATAATCTTAATCCTTAAATTTATTATATTAGGTCACCGCAAGGTGGCCTTTTATGTTGCCGTCAATTATAGGATGAGAAACTTCGTGTCAACATTAGTTTACTCAATCGAAATTATAATGTATTTAGGGTGAAATATAGCATATTGAATAATGAGTAAATCACCCTAAAAATATCTTGTAATTAGGGTGAAAATAACATATGATTATATCAAGGAAATCACCCTAAATGGAAAATAGAGAACAATTGATTAAACAACTACTCAATGAGAAAAAAGATCTAGAACGTCAGATAAATGACGCAAACTTTAAAGGATACCCTGAAATTAAAGAAATCAGTGGCAAGAAATATGTTTATTTGCGTTATAAAAAATATGACCGCCTATCTTCTAAATATGCAGGTGTTTATAGCGAAGACTTTTATAATGGATTAAAAGATCTGTCTCGTTCTATTAAAGAGTTAAAAACAAAACTAAGAGGTGTTAATACTAAATTAGCAAAACTTGGAATTAGTATTGATGCTTTACCTCCAAGCGTGCTCTTAAATATTGATTACGTTAGAAACAATATTAACAATATTATTTATGAACAAGCTGTAGTAGAAGGTGTGAGTGCCACCTTTTTGGATACTGAAGAAATATTAGAGAAAGGATCTTCTCGAAATGTTAGTTTTGATGACACGCTGACAATATTAAATTTAAAAAACGCATGGCAATATGTTTTAGACGAGGATACCGTTCGTCAAAAAATGAGTTTTTGGACTCTTACAGCTATCGCTGGTTATGTCAACGATAGGCAGATTTCCTATCCTGATGAATTGAGATCGACTCCTGCAAGAATAAGCGGTTCATCATATCGACCAAAAATACCAAACAAGGAAGAAGTTATTAGTAGTTTAGATGTTATTCTTAGTGGCGAAAAAGGGGTTTTAACGGCGATTGATTTACTTTGCTATCTTGCAAAAAGTCAGGCATTTAATAATGGCAATAAAAGAACTGCGTTGATATTTGCTAATCTATATTTAATCAAAAACGGATTAGGCTATATTTCTGTTCCGAGTAATCTTGAAAAAGACTATAAATTATTACTAGTAGAATATTATGAGGATAAAAACACAAATGTTAAAGCTTTCTTACGCGATAATTGTTATTATCCTCTCCATAATTGAAAAAATTACCATTATACGTTGATTGTAATAGGCCACCGTGAGATGGCCTTTTATATTCATATAAGTAGATTTTTTTTGAATGATATGTGATATAAAATAATAGAATGTTAAATTGTAATTTCCTGTCATCGAGAAGAATTGAATTAGGACTATCACAAATAGACATCGCTAAAGAGCTTGGCTATTCTGTCCAGCTAGTTTCTTTTTGGGAAAGCGGGAAGAATTTACCTTCCTTACAAATATTAAGTAAATACGCTTCTATATTACAGGTTGATTTAGAAGGCATCATCTATGGGAGAGCGACTAAGAGTAACGATTATTCAGATACCCTTTCCTTTGATGCTGATCTATTTGGTAAGAACTTAAGACATCTACGTAAGAAGAAAAAATTAACTCAAAAAGAATTAGCAGCCAAAATCGATTGCCCAGTCAACGCGATCATCCGTTTTGAAAAGGGCACATCTTCTCCAACAATTCCTCAATTTCTTGAATTATGCAAAATATTTAATAAGTCAGTTGATGAATTATATTTCGTCATCACGATCGATAATAATAAACCAGTTAGAAAAAAGAAATTCTTTATTCCTCTGCCGATCTTGATACCGATTCTTGTCGTTACTGGTGGTGGAGTAGCCACTGGTACAGTAATTGGAGTTAATCACGCGGTAAATAATAACAAGAATCATATTGAAAATACTTCATCCGATGTTTCGACTATTAGTGAACATTCTTCCAGTAGCCTATCTTCTAGTGAACCATCATCTAGCAGCCCCTCTTCAAGCAGTTCTTATAATAATGAATCTTCTACTGAAGAATTATCTTCAAGCAGCTCTTATAATAATGAATCTTCTAATGAAGAGTCATCTTCCAGCAGTGCAGTTTCATCAAGCGATGAATACACTTCTTCTGAAATAGAAATGATTTCTTCCAGCAGTGATATTTCTTCCAGCAGTGATATTTCTTCCAGCAGTGATATTTCTTCTAGCAGTGAGCCTTCTTCCTCTAAAGAAGAGATGAAAGAATGCGCTTTTGGTTTATATCCACAGTCGCGCGTTAATGATTCTTCTTTAATAACTATATTGGATGGTTTAAGCGTTACTAATTCTCGTGGATATTATGAATATGGAGATGAACAATATCTTAAGGCCACCTCCCATTATAATGGGGCGGAAAGTGATGCAGGGTATTATTTTGATAATAGTGAAAGAATAAGTGATGCGACTGATTATTGGTTTAAGGTTGAACCGATCCAGTGGGATGTTATTAATAGTGATGATGAGGGATATATTTTACTTTCTAGAATAGTTTTAGATTATTCATCATACGGCGAATCAAATACATATAGCACTTCAAGCATGAGAACTTGGTTAAATGCTGATTTTAAAAATACCGCTTTATATGAAGTAGAAAATAAGCTATTAACGATGAATGTCGATAATTCTTTAGCGTCCACAACTTTTGATATTAATCCTTATATATGTCCTGACACGGTTGATTATGTGACGCTTCTCAGTCTTAAAGAAGCTGAATCAGTCACAAGAACAGCTTCTACAAGCGAATATTACCGTGCGATTGGAGGATCAGTCACAGTGAACAAAAACGCGCCTTATTGGACAAGAACACCATCTGATACTGGCTCCGAATATGTTGCAACCCTTAACCATAAAGGTAATTACATAAGGAACAAAAGCACTTTCCCGTCTATTGGCGTTAGACCAATCATCAAAATCAAACGATAAATAATACATTTATATATTTTTAAGTGACTATCAAATTATGATAGTTGTTTTTTTCATAATGAGATATCGAGGAAAAAGTTATGAAGAAATTATTTACAATTACAGCATTATTTTTGACAGCTCTATTGGCATCTTGTGGGGCGAAAAACGTAGACCCGTCTTCTACAAGTAGTAATACTTCATCCACAAGCTCTCAGACTACGAGTTCCCAAACAACTAGTTCTAAAACAAGTTCATCTAGTCAGTCTTCAGTTGTTCACGTGACAGGTATTTCATTCCTTTCTCAAACAGCAACGGTAACGGAAGGTAATAGTCGTACAATATATGCTTCTATCTCTCCATATAATGCAACCAACGATAATATTACATGGACGAGCAGTGATGAATCTGTTGCCACTGTTACAAAAGGAGTCAATTCATTGCTTTATTATGAAGGTGTTGTTAACGCGATTAAGCCAGGAAAAGCAACAATAAAGGCAACTACAGAAGATGGTGGTTTTACTGCTTCGTGTGTTGTTACTGTAACAGAAATCGTGCACGTTAAAGGTGTTTCACTGAATTATGATTCTTTAAAAATCGAGAAAGGCAGTCAAAAACAACTTATTGAGCATCTTGATCCGACTTGGCCTGACAACGATAATGTTTCCTGGTCGAGCAGTGATGAAAGTGTTGCAATCGTTAGTGATAGTGGGTTAGTAACCGCTGTCAGCGAAGGCGAAGCAACAATAAAGGCAACTACAGAAGATGGTGGCTTTACAGCAGAATGTAAAGTAACAGTTTTGCCAACTGTTGTTGCCACTTATACATTAGGTGAGACTAGACTCAATGTTTTAACTGGCTCTTATAGCAAAAGATATCGCATATCGACACCATTAACTAACACAGGGAATGTAAATCTTTACATTAGTGATTTCTCCTATGATGTTGAGACAAAAGGCGGAGATCCAGTTGATGAGATATCGTCATTCAGTGTCGACACGCATCCAAGTATCGTTGAACCTGGCGAAACAGTTACTGTCAGTGCATTTTATACTTACAGCAAGAGCTATGCAGCGAACGAACTAGTTGCTAAACCACATGTCACAGTTAAAAATGCAATGGAATATGACTCTAGACGTCTCACCGTATCAAATGTTTCTGTTTCAACGGATTCTATTTGGGGTCCTAAGGTTATCGGCAAAGTTAAAAATACTTTGGACGAAGAAGTAAGTGAATATTATGTGACCTTTAACATGTTTGACCAAAACGATAATTTCCTACTACACGGATACACAATTATTAGTGATGATCTTGCTGTTGATGGAGAAAAAGTGTTTAGCATCACTTCCTTAAACGGCTCATATGCCAAAGATATTGATATAGATTCTTGCAAAATTGAAGTAGTGGCGTATGAATATCAATTTGTAATTATTCTTTAAAGCCAAAAACATATAAAAGTTCATTTTATTTGAATAATTTTCATCCTACTTGATAACGATTTAACCACTAGCAATGAATAATAAAGATGTCGACATTATAGGTATACCTGTCTTTAAAAAAGAGAGGAACAAAGCCATGAATGTGGTTAAATCACAATGTGTCCTTTATATGTTTTATATTCTTAAAGAAAAAGGACAATTAACCAAAGAAGATATTTTAAGTGAACTTGAAATAAATGAATTAGCTTTTTGGAGATATATCCAGGAGATAAAAGCGTTCATCTATAACTTCAATTTGCCGTATGAACTTAAGTATGACAGGGGAAATAGTTTATATAGTTTACTGGTAAAATAATAATCTAAAAGAAATAGTGTAACCTAGAACTCAACTTGAAAAATAGGTTACACTTTTTTATAATGTATCTATGGCCAACATTAATGAATTACTATATGAGCTAGAATCCCTTCCAGCTGGATATATTTCTAAAAAAGTTATCCATGGGAAAGAATATTTTTATTTGCAGTATAAGAATAATGGAAAACTTATATCTAAATATATTAAGGAAAATGATTTAGAGAAATTAAAAGCGGATTTATTAAGAAGAGAAGAAATTGAAAAAGAGATTAAGGATTTGCTTTCAAAAGAAAAGAATCTCAATTCATTGTCTAGGACTACTTTAGAACTTTCTGGATATGTGATGGAAGAAGATGAAGTAGTTGCCGAATTTAATAAGGGATTATTAGTGGATATCAATACCGACAAAGCCCCACTTATTATTAAAAGAACACATGATCTAATTTCATTTTTATCTTCAAGAATATTAGACACATCTAGGACTAATGCGAGATTATTAAAACGCATTATGAATGTACATGGGGAAGAAGAATATTTAATCGCACTTAAAAACCATGCGACAAGCGTCACTGATAATTACTGGTTTAGAAGTAAGAATTCCAGACTTAAATATAAAGATGTTTCTTTAGAAAGTGATATCTATAACGAAGTATCGCTTAAAGGGGAGTTACTATATTTTCCTAAAGAAGCAAAACTATCACCTCAGTTTTCTTTATTAGGAAGTTATGAGAAATGTTGGCGATTAATAGATAATGAGTGGTGGATGTATAAAAGTGAAACTAAAGAAGAGATCTATTCAGAACTTATCGCGAGCAAGATATCAAACTTATTAAATATTCCAACCGCATTATACGAGATTGATGGAGAATATATCAGAACGAAGAATTTTGCCTATAAGAGTAATTTTGAACCACTTTCTTCTCTCGCGGGAGATGATGACTCATATGAACATGTTTTTTCTCTTCTAATGAGCATTAACAAGGAACTAGTGAAACAATATTTAAAGATTTCTTATTTTGATGCATTAGTGAACAATGTTGATCGCCATAACGAGAATTTGGGATTTATGAGAAACAAAAGGACAGGAAGGATCATTTCTTTGGCGCCTAACTTCGATTTAAACATGTCCTTATTCTCTCGCAATAAGTTATTAAGCAAGACTAAGGATGGATTTATTTCCTATTTTATAAAGTTTGTTGAATCTAATAATCAGGTTAAAGAAATCTTTAAAGAAATAGATATTCCAAAACTAAACGAAAAGGATATAAACGGCGTTTTGTCTAAATATGATTTGAGCATGTGGAATGTAGATATTAAAGGATATTTATCATATCGGGAAGAGCTTTTACGAAGGGTTTGTAACCTATAACTCAACTGGAAAAATAGGTTACATTTTTGTAACACCCATTTATATAAAATAAAAAGTTATTTGTGGTTAGTATGTTAATTTGTATAATTAAGGCAGGAAAAACTTATGAATAACAACGTCGATACAACTTTATATCTCGAACCGCTTAAGTACTATAACTACTTCTTAAAGGATAAACACCTTGAGAATATTGAAGCGTTCCTTTCTGGTGCGGTAGAGAAAACTAATTTCAGTATCGATGCGAATAAAGAAGTTGTTGAACAATATAAAAAGAAATGCAAAGAAAGCGAAGAATTAGAAAAAAAGATCGGCAAAAAGCGTGCATTTTCCGGTTTTTTACTTTTTATCGGTATTCTTTTATGTTTAGTAATTGTCGGTATTTTTATCATCTTACACCGCAAGAATAAGGTGAAAAAAGATATTGAAGAATTAGAGAAACAGAAAGCGAAAATCGATAAAGAAAAAGCAACTTTCTTATCTCAGGCTGAAGCTCAAACCGCTCCACTAGTGGCAGCATTAGATGAACAAACAGCGATTAAGTTAATGGAACAAACCGCACCGATTCTCGATTTTGATGAGAGATGCGAACCAGAACTCGTCGATAGAATGGTGGAACAATTCGGATTAAAAGAAGATGAATTTGATAACCACTCCACATTAGTCGTGCAATCTGGTGAAATAAACGGTAACCCATTCATGCTCACCCAAACATATGCGATGAACATGTATCCAGAAATCTATACTGGTCATCTCGTCATCTCTTGGACTACAACAGAAAGAGATGGTAACGGTAATACGAGAATGGTCACTCACACTCAAACATTAACAGCCACAGTGACAGAAGATGCTCCTCGTTATGCAGTGCAAACGCAACTCATCTTAGCTTCTGATGCCGCTCCAAAATTATCTTTTAAACGCGAACCAGCAGGATTAGCAGGAAAGAGCGAAAAAGAAATAGAACGCTACGTGAAGAGCTTTGAAAAGAAAGATGCTAAAGCTGCGGAAAAAGCTGTGAAGAAGGGTGAATCATATACGAAGATGGCTAACTCCAAATTTGAAGCTTATCTCAATTCTTCTGATCGTAATAACGAAGTGGAATATCGTTTATTGTTCACCCCACTTGCTCAAACCAATATCTGCACATTATTTAGCCAAGATAAACCATATGGCGATGACATCACTTATTATAAGAAGGGCTGCATCAATTTGATCTATTCCGCCCACTCCCGCAACATGGATTATTCAGGTGGCACATATAATTATTCCAGTTATGACTATGAGATTATCAAACAGAAGTTCACAGATTACAATATGAATTTCTTCCAAGGACTTTATTACGATTTCCTCTTATTCTTATCGATTCCAATGTTCCATCAACACACCCCATTATCATTTATTCCAACTCATGCTCCGACTAGAAATGTTTCTTCTTATGAAACGGAATGCTTGCTTAATAAAATCGATACAAAGCAGTTTGCTCATGAAGATACTGATACCGATGTCATTCTCACTACAGAGATGATTAACAAAGGCAAAGATGTTGATGAAATCAATGTCGTCGCCCATACATTTAAGAAAGTCCCACATGTCACAATGGTGCCGACTTTAGGGGGAGATGGGCATATGCATCCTGTCCCTGTTCATTATTTCACATATGAACCATTGACAAAGAAAACCCCAATGGTCATATATAAAAATGCTGTTCCTAAAGGAAAAGAAGGTATTATAATGGAATATAGACATTTATACCTTGCTAATAAATAGCATATAAGGAGGAAAAATTATGGCTAATGAATTAGACGAACAAAACCCTGTAATCAATGAAGCTGGTAGAGATATCAACGTCATTGATAAACAACTTCCTATCAAAGTAGGTACTGGTAGCAAGATTTTTGAAATTGTGATTTGGTTCTTACCAGTCCCAATCATCAGTGGTCTCATCTACCTTGCATTAAAAGTTGGCGCAGGAAACTATCTATCAAGATTACAACAAAAGATCAACCATGATGCTTCTGAAATCGATAACTACTTAGAACAAAGAGTCATCATCTTAAAGAACGTCGCTGCCTTACTCGAAAAATCTATCAAATTAGATAAAGAAACATTTGCACAAATCGCTGGTTTAAGAACAGGCAACTCCCTCGGAGATTTGGAACGTGTTGATGTGGCGAGCAAAGTCGATAACGCTGTGACTAAATTAAATGCTGTCATGGAAAATTATCCAGAACTCAAAGCACACAATGAAATTCAATCTGCGATGAATCAAAACAGCTATTTACAAAAAGAAATCACTGCTGCGAGAAGCGTTTATAACGATACAGTCAATCAATGGAACCAAGATATCTATCGTTGGCCTCTCAAGATGATTGTGGCAGCTAAACGTGGTTACACAACTCGTATTCCATTCATTGCTTCTCAAGAAACAAAAGCACAAGCTAAAGAGGTTTTCTTCTAATCTAATGTCAATCGATAAGAAAACAAATCGAGGACTTGAAGTACTGCGATTCCTGGTAACGGGAATCGTTTGTGCATTAGTGGACTTTATCGTCTCCTATTTCGTTTTGGCTGGACTTGTAAAAACAGGGATGAATAGTGGATGGGCGAATGCCTTATCTATCGCTGCGGGATTTGTGATTGGGGTTATTCTTAATTACATCCTGTCTACATTCTGGGTCTTCCAAAATGTGAGAGATGATAAAGCCAGTAAAAAACCATTATTTATATTTTGGTTTGTTGTTTTAAGCGCTGGAGCGATGCTATTATCCATCGGGACGATGCAGTTATGTGCGATCGTTTGTTTAAACGCATGGAATATCGACATCATCTCTAAAGCTGATACGATCGTTGGAGAATTATTTTCCTTCACCTTCTGGGGCGATATCGCTTTCTGGGCTTATTTTATATCTTTTGTTCTCAAGACATTTGTCGGTCTTGTTTGGAACTATTTAACGAGAAAATTCATTCTCTACCGCGAACCGAAAAAAGAAAGTGTATAATATATTTATTATGGACATTAAATTTTATAACTCATTAACAAATAAAGTTGAACCATTCGTCACTAATGAACCTAACAAGGTCTCAATGTATGTCTGTGGCCCAACCGTTTATAGCGATCCCCACATCGGCAATATGCGTCCTGTGGTCGTATTTGACGTTTTAAGACGCTTTTTAACTTATGTTGGTTATGATGTTACCTATGTCTCTAATTACACGGATATCGATGATAAAATCATCAAGGCTGCGAAAGAGAAAAACATCACTGAAAAAGAATTAACTGAATTCTATATCAAAGAATTTGAAAAAGATGTTAAGGGTATCGGTTCACAGATTCCTAATGTCACTCCTAAGGTCAGTGAATACATTCAAAAGATTATTGATTATATTGATAACCTTGTGAAGATTGGCGCGGCCTATGTCGTAGACGGGGATGTTTATTTTAGAGTATCAACGATTAAAGATTATGGCTGCTTAAGCGGCATTAATATCGATGACCTTAAGATTGGCGCGAGAATCGAAAAAGATGATCGTAAAGAATCACCATTAGATTTCGCTTTATGGAAGAAAACTAGTGAAGGTATTACTTGGCCTTCTCCTTGGGGAAATGGTCGTCCTGGTTGGCATACCGAATGCTGCGTGATGATCGATACCATCTTCCCAAGTCACTATATCGATATCCATGGTGGTGGATATGATTTAAAATTCCCTCATCATGAAAATGAAATCGCTCAATCAGAAGCCACTCATCATAATAAAATTGCGAAATATTGGATGCATAATGGATTTGTCAATTTCGGTGAAGAAAAGATGTCTAAATCTTTAGGCAATGTCATCACTGCAAAAGATATATTAGCTTCTTTAGGCGGACCAGTGACAAGAATGATTATTCTTTCTGCACATTATCGTCAACCAGTCAATTATACTGACGAGACCTTGTTAGCCTCTAAACAACAAATTAATAAACTCACTAACGCCTATCGTCAGCTCGCTTTAAAATTACAGACTTCTGACGTCGATATGAATAAAGGGCAAGTGAGAAATATCGAACCATTCCTTCTCGCTTTAGCGGATGATTTAAATACGTCCAATGCATTAAGCGAAATATATGAACTTGTAAAGCTTATCAATAACGAACTTCGTAGTCGTGAACCTAATTTAGATTTATTAAACGATTATTTTAAAACCATCAGTGATATGTTCTATGTTCTTGGTTTAGATATCTCTTATGTGAAATTAAGCGATGACGATAAAAAGTTATACGCAGAATATATGTTAAGCAAACAAAATAAAGATTTTTCACGTAGTGATGAAATTAGAAGTCAACTCATCCAGCGAGGCATTCTATAATGAAAGATATTATCTTTGGGAGAAATCCAGTCAAGGAAGCTTTAAAGGCGAAAAGAGTCCTTAAGGTCTACCTTACACAAGGCTTTAATGATCGCGGTCTTCTCCAATTATTGTCTGATAGTTTCATTCCTAAGGTCATTAAGACTAATGGAGAAATCAATGCGATGGCTAATGGTGGAGTCCATCAAGGCATTGTTGCAGAGATTAAGCCATATGAATATGTGTCGCTTGATTATTTGCTTCATGAATGCCAAGGTGAACATAATCCAACGTTAGTGATCCTTGACGGGATTAACGACCCCCATAATATGGGCACAGTGCTTAGAAACTGCGATATATTTGGAGTTAAGGGTGTTATCATCAGTAAGCATAATCAAGTACCTTTAAATTCGACAGTGGCGAAAACAAGTGCAGGCGCTATTAATTATGTCCCAGTCGCACTTGTTGGGAATCTCAACCAAACGATTCAAACATTGAAAGATAATGGGTTCTGGATATTAAGTGCAGATGGCAGTGGCAACACCAACTACCTTGATATGAAATACGATTTTCCAGTCGCTTTAGTTATTGGCTCTGAGGGAAAAGGAATTGCTCCATTAATTCTTAAAAACTCAGACTACATCGTGAAGATACCTATGCACGGAAAGGTCAATTCATTGAATGCTTCAGTTGCGTCTGGTATCTTACTGGCAAAAATAAAAGAGCAATAATGGTCATCCCTAAGTGAAAGGAGGATGACCTTTATAGTAGAATTTGATGACGACACCCTCATCGCATTAATTAGAAAGGGTGACACTCATGCGGAAGTTTTATTGTGCGCAAAATACTTTGGTTTTGCAAGCATTTTAGGTAAAAAGTTCTATTCTTTGTACCGCGATTTAGGCTTTTCTTTAGATGAATTTACACAGGTTGCATTTGTTAGTGTAGCGATTGCGTTAAAGAAGTATAAGCTAGGTACTGACCAATCATTTCATAGTTATTGGCAGGTTATTGCCAAGAACCAATGCATCAACTTTATCCATCAAAACTCATTTATTGATTTAAGTCACAATAGACCTATTTCCCTTGATTCAACTTATGGCGATGATGGGCTTAGCCTTCATGAAACATGCGGTTCAATTGACCACAAGATTTCTTTTGACGTGACTCATAAGCAGCTCTATGATTTTATCGTTTCCGAAAAGTCTTCATTGACGGTCGATGAAAAAGTTGTTGCTTATTATATGTTTCTCGAGAACTATGATTACGATGATTTAATCGCGATTACCAAGTGGCGTAGAGATAAAGTATATCGCACGGTCAGGAAGGCAAGAAAGAAAGTATCTAACTTTTTTAAAAGTGGATACTTTAAATAATAAAGCATGTTATAATAGCAGGCGTGGATAAAATAGTCGTTAAAAATCTAACATATTCCTACACTGCTAATAGCAAGGCTGTTGATGATTTATCTCTCCAGATTGAGCAGGGCTCTTTCACTTCCATTATCGGGCATAATGGCTCAGGTAAATCCACCTTGGCAAAACTAATCGTGGGTCTATTAAAGGCTAATAATGGACAGATTTTTGTCGATGATGTTCTTCTGGATGAGATATCGGTTAATGAGATACGTAAAAAGATCGCTATTGTCTTCCAAAACCCTGATAACCAATTTATCGGTTCTACCGTAGAAGATGATATCGCTTTTGGTTTAGAAAATAGACAGATTCCAAGTAAAGATATGCCGGATATCATCAAGAAATATGCGGAATATGTGAAGATGGAAGATTATTTAAAGAAGGAACCAACATTCCTTTCTGGCGGTCAAAAACAAAGAGTCGCAATTGCTGGAGCGTTAGCCTTAAAACCTGAGATCTTAATTCTTGATGAAGCGACAGCGATGATTGATGCAAAAGGAAAAAGAGAGATCTTCCTCACCATCAAGCATATGAGAAAAGATAATCCTGATCTCACAATTATTTCTATCACTCATGAAGTAGAAGAAGCTTTATTATCTGATAGGGTGATTGTGATGGATGGTGGTAAAGCCGTTTATTCAGGAAGCCCAATGGAAGTATTTTCTAATAAAGAAGTAAGAGAGAAATATAAACTTCAAGCCCCATTCCTCATCTCTTTAAAAGAAGAGCTTAAGGAAAACGGTTTTGATGTTGATGACTTAAATGATATTAAAGAGGTTACTAAATTCTTATGCCAATAAACGTTAATAATCTCTTTCATACATATTTAAAGAAATCCCCTCAAAGCGTAGAAGCATTAAAAGGGGTTAATATTTCTATTGATGACCATTCTTATGTGGCCTTTTTAGGGCAGACAGGTAGTGGTAAATCAACATTAGCCCAACACCTTAACGCCTTACTACTACCAGACAGTGGAGAAATCGTTATCGATGATTTTGTGGTCACTCCAAAAAAGAGAAAGAACAAAAAGATTCACGAATTAAGAAAACACGTTGGTATGGTCTTCCAATTCCCAGAATATCAATTATTTGAAGAAACGGTGGAAAAGGATGTCGCTTTTGGCCCACTTAATTTTGGTAGCAGCAAAGAAGAAGCACTTAAATTAGCTCATGAAGCTCTTTCTAAAGTTGGCATTGGTAAATCATATTATCAAAGATCACCGTTTGAATTATCTGGCGGAGAGAGAAGAAGAGTGGCCCTTGCGGGTATCTTTGCGATTAAACCAGATATTTTAGTGCTTGATGAACCAACAGTCGGTTTAGATCATCAAAGCAGCAAAGATATCATGGATTTAGTAAATAAGATGTATTTGGAAGGAACATCCATCATTCTTATCACCCATGATATGAATCTTGTTAATGAATACGTTCAAAAAGTCTTCTTCTTAGAAAACGGAGAAGTGAAATTTGTTGGCAAACCAACTGAACTATTCGCCTGTAAAGATATTGATATAGATGTTCCTAATCTATATAGACTTGTAAATAAACTTAATGAGAATGGTTATGACATCGATTTAAACAAGATTAGAACGATTAAAGACCTCATCCCTTATATTAAGGAGAAAAAGAAATTATGAGTGAATTATCTTTTGGTCGTTATTCTCCTTATAACACAGTCGTGCATCGCATTGACCCACGAAGCAAGATTTTCTACATGATTCTTCTCTTCGTAGCAATATTCCTTCAACTGACCACATGGTCTACTAATCTCATCATCAGTGGATTAATCCTTCTTTTCCTCATCGTCGTGATGATGATTTCTCGCATTTCTTTCCGTTCACTTGCTAAATCATTTGTTTCGATGTGGTTCTTATTTATTTTCCTTCTTGTGATATATGTCTTAATTCCTAATCAGACCTATGTTCATAAAGCTTTTAACCTAGGTTCGCTTGAAATATATTACGACGCATTCTATCAATGGGGCTATATCATGCTTCGACTCGTAATGATTTTATGCACGACGATGATATTAACTTCAACCACTAAACCAATGGATCTCACTAATGGATTAGAATGGGGCATGGGTTTTCTTAAACCTCTACATTTCCCAGCGCATGAAATTGCGATGACTATCTCAATCGCCCTAAGGTTTATTCCAACGATTTTAGATGAGACCAACCGCATCATGAAAGCCCAGAGTTCCCGTGGGGTAGATTTCACCCATGGCATCATTAAAAGAGTGAGGGCGATCGTCTCTCTTATCATCCCACTTTTTGTCTCCGCGATTGAAAGAAGCGAAGAACTTGCTAATGCGATGGAAGCAAGAGGTTATGATCCAAAAGCAAAACGCACTCATTTCCATGTGATGAGATTTTCTCTTGCTGATTTATTCTCATTAATAATTATCTTAGCTATCTTTGGTGGAGTGCTTACCTTATTTATCATTGATAAGAATGTTCAAACAGTTGATATCATCAAGTTCTTATTTAATGTCGAAGCTGGATTTTAACGGAGTTTTGTATGAAAATTTTAGCAAAAGTCGCATATTTAGGAACAAATTACCATGGCTGGCAAGTTCAACCAAATGGTAATACTGTGCAAGAAGAAATTGAAAAAGCATTATCAAAAATATTGAATACTCCGACAAAAATATATGGTTCTGGGAGAACTGATGCAGGGGTTCACGCGATTAATCAAGCCTTCCATTTTGATGTGAATAGAGATGTGGATTTAGATCGCCTTAAATATTCTTTAAACTGCATATTACCAGACGATATTGCCATCAATTCTTTAAAGGAAGTTGCGGACGATTTTCACGCGCGCTTCTCTGCAAAAAAGAAACATTATCAATATCGTATTAATAGCGGTGAGAAGAATCCATTTTTAATGGGCAAAAGCTTATATTATCCATATCCATTTGTGATGACTAAATTCGTTGAAGCTCTTGATAAATTCATTGGTAAACACAATTATTCGAACTTCACGAGCAAAGAAGAAGATGAAGATAATTATGTAAGAGAAATATTTGATATTAGAGTTTCTTTAAACGAAACAATCGATGTTGATATCATCGGTGATGGATTTATGAGATATATGATTAGAGACATTATCGGCACCTGTTTAGCGGTGGCTTCTGGCAAAGAAGATTTAACCTATATTTCGAACAGATTAGATAGTGATACCGATGCGCATACGGCTTATCGCGCATCTAGTGAAGGCTTATTCTTGATAGATGTAATCTACAAGTGATAATATTTTTAAGAAAGAAAAAGAGGAATTATTTATGGGAAGAGCACATGAAGTAAGAGCAAAAGCAATGGCAGCGACTGCTGCTGCAAGAAGCGCATTATTTATGCGTGCCAGTAAAGAAATTTATATGGCTGCTAAATCTGGCGAACCTGATCCAGATATGAACTTAGCTCTTAGAAGCGCGATTGAAAAATGGAAAGGTCAAAACGTCACCAAGGATGTTATTGAAAGAGCGATTCAAAAGGCTAAAGGTGGTTCTGCAGAAAGCTATACATCTGGTTTATATGAAGCTTTTGGTCCAGGAAATTCATATTTCATCATTGAATCATTAACTGATAACACCAATAGAGCGTTAACAGAAATTAGAACAGCAATCACTAAAAAAGGTGGCCACTTAGGTACAGTTGCTTATAATTTCACTCAATATGGTGTCCTTGCATTTAAAGGCAACAATAGAGATGAAGTTGAAGAAACATTAATCTTAGGCGATGTCGATGTTAACTCAGTTACAGAAGAAGATGGCGTTATCGAAGTCTTAGTGAATCCAACTGATTTCGGTAAAGCAAGAGATGCTTTAGCGGAAATGGGTATTAAAGAATTCGAAGTGGCTGAAATCTCTTATATCCCAAATGAATATATTGAAATCAACGATCCAGAAGATCGTCGTAAATTCGATGAACTTTGCGATATGCTTGATGAATTACAAGACGTTCAAAACGTTTATCATAACGTCAAATAATTATAGACATTCTTTAATATAAGATTCCCAAACCTCTCCTTCAACAGGTAGAGGTTTTTTAGATTTTAATAATTTGAGTTGTTTCTTAAATAGATGAAGGTGTTTAAATGGACCATGCCCAAATTCCTTCTTTAATAAACTAGCGTCAAACCAAAGTGACCAATAGGAACGAACATATGTTCCCTTAAAGGCTTTGATATATTCTTTGCCCTTTTGATCACAGATATGTTTGATGAAGGCAAATGTGTATAGGTGATAATTAAATCTTTCTTTGTTAGTAACTTGTGTTAATGAATTTGGATTAATTCGGTAATAGTGGAGAGCCTTTTTAATCGATTTCACAGATTTAGCTTGAAGAAGCACGCTGAAGAGAATCATCGTATCTTCAAAAAGTGCATCTCGACGTTTTGGATAATAAACGTCCTTGCTGAATAGCTCTTTTTTAAACATTTTATTCCACATAAACGAACGTATTGAAGCATCCCAAAGTAAACCCTTTATAGATTGGACAGAATTCATTGTTTTATTTGATTTAAAAGCGCTGGGTTTTGCTTTAGAATCGGTGTAGGAATAGAAGTTACAGTTGACCATATCATAGCCTTTAATAATTTCTTCATACATCGTTTTTAAGAAGTCAGGATGATATAAATCATCGCTATCTATGAAACAGACATATTTACCTCTGGCTTTGT
Organism: Erysipelotrichaceae bacterium; assembly: GCA_015059065.1. Lineage (GTDB taxonomy): Bacteria > Bacillota_I > Bacilli_A > RFN20 > CAG-826 > SIG220. The sequence goes on from SVBE01000009.1 coordinate 59,884, forward strand.
TTATACCGATAAATCTATTAATAGCGGGTCCATAAACCTCATTATTTTCAATTAACACAAAATTAGAATATTTTTCTTTATATTCCAAACAAATTTCTTTACTTTTGTCTTTGCTAGGACATAGGACAGCGATGACCTCATATGGAACCTGTATTGACTGGTTCATAGTAGAGTCAAAACATTCCCTGAGATATCTTTCAGCGTTATAGATTGGAATGATAATTGATATTTCTATGTCGTTCATCTTTTTTCATTGTAAAAAAGGTCAATATTAGAGTCAACGATAAGCGCATTTTGAAAAATAAGAAAAATATTAATTGACACGCGCTAGTTATTACGCGTATGATTTATATCGGCACAACGCCAAAATAATGAAGCCCCCGGTAAGGAAAAAGTTAGTTTGGTAAAGGAGGAATCGTTATGCAACGTCAAACTACAATTGCAAAAAATAGCGAAATCCAACGTAAATGGTATGTCGTCGATGCAGCAGACAAACCATTAGGTAGATTAGCCTCACAAGTCGCCCAAGTTTTAACTGGTAAAGTTAAACCAACTTATACACCAAATGTTGATTGTGGTGATTATGTCATCATCATCAATGCTGATAAAGTCAGCTTAAGCGGTGATAAGGTTCACAACAAGAAGTACTACAATGCTTCTGGTTTCCCAGGTGGATTAAGAGTTAGAACTGCTGGTGAAATGAAAGAGAAATTCCCATGTGAAATGCTCGAAAGATCAATCCATGGTATGCTTCCAAAAGGACGTTTAGGTCGTCAAATCGAAAAGAAACTATTCGTCTATGCTGGTAGCGAACACAAACATGAAGCTCAAAAGCCTGAAGCGCTTGAGCTCAAATTCTAGGAGGAAACAATAATATGGCAAAAACTGCACAATATTATGGCACTGGTAGAAGAAAATCTTCTATCGCTCGTGTCTATGTCACTCCTGGTAAAGGAAAAATCGTCGTCAATGGTCGTCCAGTCGACGAATACATGCCATACGCCACATTGGTCATGGATCTCAAACAACCATTAACATTAACTGGTACTGACACTAAATATGATGTCAATGCTGATGTTAAAGGTGGTGGATTCACTGGTCAAGCTGGTGCGATTAGACTTGGTATTGCCCGTGCTTTATTAGAAGCCGGATGCGATAGACACGTCTTAAAGGTCGGCGGTATGTTAACTAGAGACTCCCGTGCTAAAGAACGTAAGAAATACGGTCTCAAAGCTGCTCGTAGAGCTCCTCAATTCTCAAAACGTTAAGATTTATTTGGGGGAGATTATTCTCCCCCACATCTAAACGAATTGCAATTTGCTTTATATCAGTATATATTAGTAAAGCACATTTGGGCCTTTAGCTCAGTTGGTTAGAGCGCACCCCTGATAAGGGTGAGGTCGCTGGTTCAAGTCCATTAAGGCCCACCAAAATGCTAAAAACCCTTGGAGCAAAATCTAAGGGTTTATATTTCTCAGGACACTTAGTTCAGCGGGAGAACGCTTCCTTCACACGGAAGAGGTCACAGGTTCGATCCCTGTAGTGTCCACCATAAAGTATTGCCATCTTAGCTCAATTGGCAGAGCAATTGATTTGTAATCAATAGGTTGCTGGTTCGATTCCGGTAGATGGCACCAGATGAAAATTATCCCACTATGTGGGATTTTCTTTATATTGCAGCTCTATATTGTGAATAGCCATTGTAGATGGAAGGCTAAAGCTCAAAGTCGGTATGCCAAATTCTATGTGGAAAAGATTTGTTTTTGATACAGGTTAAGATTTCTTGAAGCATTGTTATGGTTAAGCTAGTTTGATATTTCTTTGAAACAATTTTTCGATGATCTGGTTATTGAAGTCATCATAATCGCTTGTTGTATAATCACACATATAAATTGGCATAGCGTTTATAATATAGTCGATTTCTTCACTACTTAATAAACTAGCATTATGATATTTTGCTTGGTGTAATAGGCTCCAATTTAAAATAGAAGTCCACAAATCATCAAAACTTGCGCTTTGTTGCGTTTGATTAATGATGAGGTATTCGCTAGAAAGATTTTCACAATATTTTGCTTCTTCAATGATTCTTTTGTTTATTTCAGCATTGGAAGGAATGCCATGATGATTGCTTCTTATTTTTGCGTTTTCAAACTGCTTAAAAGGCGCAACTTGATTATTTTGGTCGGAAAATAAAATCACACCAGCTTCATTCCCGTTATTTGTAACATTTGCGTAGGTGAGTTCATTAAAAGAAGAATATTCCGAAGAATAATTAACATAATCCAATAAGGATTTGTTTTCATACTTTATTGTGTCGATGTATTTTACTAGGTCATCGAAAGATTTATTGTCTCCATAATAATTATTGATATTGAAAAGGATAAACTCTCCTGGGTTTTCATTTAAGAATTTTAGTATTAAGTTTAGGTTATATTCTAGCGTGTTTGAGATTAGTCCATGGGAAGTATAAAACAATCCATCAACATTTGTTATTCTTACATCTAAATATCTAACGCCAGCGACCAATTGGTCATAAATATTGGCTTGCTGTGCTTTTGCAAGACGGCATATTGCACCTTTTGCAATTATTCTAATCGCAGGATTGTTGACGAAATCATGTTTTTCACTGGTATTTGGCTTAGAGAAGTAATTAATATCGTTAGAAAGAGCATCATGACTTCCTAGCATAGAAAGTCTTGTTATTGGTTTATTGACTAAGGTGGGATTATTAGAAACACAGTCTCGGAAAAAGTGCGAATGGTTGTTGATTGTTGATACGTGAATTGTTGTGACAGGAATCTGTGCTAACCCAATAAAAATAAGTATGGCGGTAACTATTGGAATAATGATTATAATAGCGACTTTCCTTTTTACTGTCATAATTGGTTCTTAATTACTATTTTATTACACGTCGTATAATACGTATATATTTATTGGGAGCTTGAGTTCCCGGATTTTTGAAAGGGGTTGATAAAATTATCAATAATCAGTTTAAAAAAACTATAAAATAGGCATTTTTAGCTGAAAATATGCCTTATATCCATATAGTTTTGTATTCTTAAAGAAAATTAGAGGTG
>SVBE01000010.1 GCA_015059065.1 Erysipelotrichaceae bacterium
GCTGTTCTATTTGCAGTGAACCATGCCACAGATCCGGAGATACTTGCAGCAGTGGATAATAAGATTAAGCCCATTGCAGGGATTATAATTTTTGATTTTTTGTTTTTCATATTTTTCTCCTTAGTATAAACGACAAAAATCATTCAACGTATTTTATTGAATGGATGATAGCTATAATTTGCATCGCATGTCGCCAACTAGGAAGGGACGTCTTAGTCGCTTTCGCTTTGCACTTATATTGTAGATTGTCTTTCTAAATTTAGTCAAACATTTTTTATTTCAAGGTTAAGAAATTTTTGCATATATAGGCAGAAATAGTCTAAATGTATGTTAATTGTAATAAAATCCTTATGTAATAAGGCAAAAAAAGTATTTTGCAAAATACGCGCAATGTAATAATATAGTTATCAGCGAAAGACTTTTTAGTTATGAAGAAATACAAGAAACCATTATTTATTAGCCTCGTATCTCTTGATGTTGCGGTGACAGTGTTCTTATTTGTCCTCAGCATCATCATGTTATCAAACGCTGGCAAAAGCGACATTGAAAGAAAAGCGATGACAGGATTTGTCGGATGGCTTGTTAATTTGGATCCTCTTGTGTATGGTCTTGCCTTCGTCGTTCCTCTATTCGTCTTATTAGTCGCTAACATCGTTGGACTCGTCATCTATGTCAGAAAGACTACTAAGAAAGAGCCAGTCAAAGTCACTGACTTAACAGATGAACAAAAAGAAGCTCTTAAGAAAGAGCTCCTCAAAGACCTCAACAATCAAGAAGAAAAGTAGTGGTAACCCCACTTTTTCTTTATAATAAAACGAATATTTTTTAATTCCCCTACGGGGAATATTTTTTTAAAAAAAGGTTGCCACACGCGTAAATGTATGCTAAATTATAACCGAGCTAAAAGCAAAGTCGTAGTGATACGGTGACGCAAAACTAAAGGGTCTTATATTAATTAAGATAGCCAGCTGCCTTAGGGATGAATAATCCGCCAATGTAATGGATGATAGGCACTGGCTTTTATTAATCCCATGGGACAAAGAAGCTCTGATCAAACGTTTTTGATGAGAGCGACATATTACTATGATTGAGCAAAGATATGTAAAAAAACGCAAGAGACGTAAGCTTGTGGCTTTCTTCTCCGGAGTTGCTACTCTCGGAATGGCTACACTGATTTTAGTGTCCTTTCTTGGAAAGTATTCTGGTAGTTTTACCGTATCTTTGAACAAGGGAAACGTTAAGATCTCTCTCTGTACCACTGAAAACTTCGGTGATGGTGAAGGAGAAGGGGATGTTGGCGAAGTCGGATCATACCTCAAAGTTGATAATTTGAAACCATTTGACCAAATGACATATTTGTCATTACCAGATGATTCAATTATCGATACCCAAGATACAACTTGGGAGATAGGCGAGAATTCTTCCTCGACATTAAACTTCTTTAAGTACACATTCTTCGTGAAGAATATGGGCACTGTCTCTGCTGAGTACAACCTTAGAGTGAGAATACTTGACTCTACCGCAGGAACAGGTGTTAATTCTGGACGTCTTGATAACCTCTTACGCGTAATGGTATACGCGAATGATGGTTTAAATAAGGATGCCCATGAACGCACCGTGTACGCGATGTCAAGTGAAAAACCTAATGTCGACTTAGAGGGAAATGCAACTTATAGTGAATACATTTCGTTATCACCATCTCAAGCTAGACGTGCTCACGTTGATTTTCCTGGATTCGCTACTCCATTCGAGAGCGATGATGTCGTCGTGACGCTTCCTGTCACATATTTCGAAAAAAGTAATATGAATAGATACACAATTGTCACCTGGATTGAGGGCGAAGACCGTCAAACAGCGGGACAAGAAGCACCTGAAGGTGCAAGTATCAAATTAGGAGTTGAAATAAACGCATATGAAAACGAATAATTCTAAAAAAATCGTAGTTTCTGTTTTAGCGTTAGCAATGGGAGCAGGTGTTGCTGGATCCATTTCTGGATCTATGGCGTGGTATCAATATTCCACACGTGCATATGCTGCCATTAAAGGAACAACTGTCGGTACTCTTGGACGTTTACAACTTAAGGCTGATAATGATGCGGAATTTGTTGAGTATAAAGCAATCAATGGTGATGAATTTAGACCAACTACTATTTTAAGAGATAACGGATCCTTAACGTTCTTAGATCATCCAGTTTATCAAGTTCCAACTTTACCAGCAATTGCTAATAATAACCTTCCTTATGTTGACTATGTCTTCAATTTCCGTTTCCAAGAAAGTACAAACGGTGAAGACTGGGCTGATAAGACTGCAAGAAATATCTATTTATCTCATTTCGGCGTGATTAATGCTGGTGGAGATGGTTCCAAAGATGTCTCTGAAGCGGTGAGAGCGGCTTTCTATGTTGGTGATTCAACAACTGCTAAAGCAGTATTAAGCAATACATCTGCTAAAGTTACAACTACTCATGGTAATTTAAACTTAAACAACAATAACAAAGTTGACACTGATGCATTTGATCTCAAAGATGAGACAGGTACTGCTATTGACTACACTAATGGCGCTACTTCATACACAACAGATGCTCATGGTTCTTGGGTTTTAACTGATGCTGAATTAGCAAATATCTACACTTTAGATACAACCCCAGCAATTGCCGCTAAAGCTCTTTGTACAACTGCTCAAACTTTAACAGTGAGAATCTGGCTTGAAGGTTGGGAACTTTTAAATAGCAAAGCGACTTGGACTAAGGAATACCTTGCCCAAAACTTCGAATTACAAATGCAATTCGTCTGTCAAGCAGATCGCTAATCAACATTAACTACATTATTTGGTTTATTTAACGTGCATACGTGACTTTAAACCATAAACAAACAAAATTTATAGAAAGGTAATAGGATGAAAACTAGGCTAAAACTACCGATATTCTCAATATGTTTTGGGTCATTATTAGTGGCTGGTTTTGCAGGTACCATCTCTGGATCTCTTGCTTGGTGGGCTTATTCCACTCGTGCAACGGTATCCTATCAAGGTACATCTGTCGCTAGTTCAGAACAGCTTCAGATTGGTCTGCATACCGAAGTCGATTTGACTGATTTTGGCATGAAGAAATATGAGATTGGTGAAGATGATCCTACTACCACACAAGTCAAGGAAAACGTGTATTACTTCTGTGATGCTGGTGCTGGTCTACCAGCAGAAGCAATTGCCTATTATTTGACGCATAACGGCGAACATCATGCTGTTGATAAACTTGAACCAATTACGACTAGAGAATATACAAGTGGTGATTTAACTCTATATAATCCTCTTGTTTCTGGTAATTCGGTTAATAATAATCCAGCAGATGACGACAAATATGTTCACATCGCACTTGCCTTTAGAGTACTCCGTTATCACGATGGTGTTACCCCAGTCGCGGAAAAAGGTGAAAACATCTGGTTATCAGATGCTGTCGTTGAAGCTTCTGGAGAAAAAGCTAATGAAACTGAAGTCCAAAAGGCAATTAGAATATTTACAATAGGTAAATACAATAATGGAACTTCTATGGAAGAGGTCAAATATTTGATCAATCCTTCTGATGATAGTGAAGATCCAGGACAAACTGCTGTTTCCGGATGTCTCGATTTATCGGGAGATGGATATTATGATACCTATACAAAAGGTGGCAAAGACTACGCGATTGTATATGGTGATCATACTAATACTATTACTGAAGCTTCTTATGAAGCCAATCCATGGGGTGATAATGATGACATTGTTGATTTCAACAAGGTTTATCCAGAAAACACCCAACCAAGCGCGATGGAAAAATCGACATTCGTCGCTTCTTATACTTCAAGAACTTATTTCCTTGATAGCCTAGATAGAATTGGACCAAAATATCAAAAATTTGAAACGTTAGGAAGTGTTCAACCTGATGAAGAAAATGGCAACCTTACTGGTGGCTACCCATTATGTGCGACTAGTATCGATGCAAGAGCGGTTGCTGATCTTGATCTAACCATATGGTTAGAAGGATGGGACCATCATGTCATCGATAAAGAGAACAGCCATTCATTTAACCTTGGGTTACAGTTCCAAATTACTAGACTATGAACGACAAACAACGAAAAAGATTGATGATAGCAAGTATATTAGGGGTAATCTCGATTGGGATTACCTCCCTCTCTTTTTCGTACGCGTGGTACGCGTCAAGCTCGCGTGTAGAGATATCTGGTGTTGATATCTATATTCGTTCAGAAAGAAACTTAAGAATTTCTCCAACTATTGAAGGTGAATATAAAAACGATCTTCTCTATGAGGAACTAAGTGAATCGGGCATGTTTGATCCCTGCTCATCGATGTATTCCACTAAATGGATGAGCGAAAAGAAAGACAATCCAGAATTCTATCGTTATGATATGCCGATTGTGGATCAGACTACTGGTGAACCTCGTTATTCGATTGCAAAAAAAGGTTTATACACCCAAGAATTATTCCTCAAAGTCGATGATGACGCTTATGTCACTCTCGACAAAGAGATGTTAATCATCGATGAGAATGTGAATAAGAATATTGAAAGAGCAAAACATATTGCTTCTCAATATCCGGAATACACTCAAGATGAATTAGTGGAAAGACTCAATAGTTTGAAAAAGTGCTTAAGAGTGTCAATCCTCGTCCCCGATGAAAATGATTATCAGTATTACATCATCGACCCATATAAAGAAGGGATAACAAGTTATGGGGGCAGGCTTGATTTAGAAAAAACAGGATATTACTCATATTACGTACATAATGAATCGCTATATGAAACGGTATTCGGTGAAGTGAAAAATAGAGACAAGATAATCTACGGGGATAAGTTAGACCTCGATAGTGAACTTATCGGTGAAGAAACATCCTTCAATGCGAGAAGCAAAAAAGGTGTCTGTCCATATAATGTAGAAGAGTCGCTATCTAACGGAGTAGAGATCGCCAAAGAAGACAGCATCATGCCAGAAGAGATTGAAGAGAGAATAATGATTCCTCTCAAGCATGAAGAGCCCAAGCGCATCGTTCTCTCCATCTATATGGAAGGATGGGATCTCGACTGTACGAATGCGCATATGGGTGGCAGCTTCGACCTCGGGTTAGGATTTAAGATTTTAAGGGAGATGTAATTATGAACGCATATTTCGAATATTTAAAAGAATTTATCATCAGGTTCTTCACAGACTTTGGAAGATTCTTTTCTAAAACTTTTGCTTCTCCGTGGGCAGATGTTCCAGGCAATGTTGAGACCTATAACTCCCTTTTAGGTTCTTTCTCCCCTCAATTTGGTTTCTGGGGCTGGTTCTTCTGGGTTTTATTCTTGATTTTATTCCTCGCGGCTATTGGTGGTGTCATCTTCCTTCTTGTCGTCTTAATTAAGAAATACGTCAAATTCTATAAAAGAGAAGTGGCGAAAGATGAACTTCAAGAAGAAGTGGAAAGACTCACTTATGAACTTCATACAGCCATTCAAGAAAAAGATAAGATTCTCGGCTTAAAAGTTGGCTATATGGGTTTAAAACCTGAAGGTAAGTCAGCAGAAGCTACTACTGAAGAAGCTGTTGATGTCGATGAACTCAATTCCCGTTTCCCAAAGCTTACCCATGTGGATAAAGCTTATAAGGGCATCGATATGACTATTCCATTTAAAGATGGTTTATCACTTGAAGAATTATGTAACTCCTTTAGAAACTTCGCGGCGAGCCAAGAGCATTTATATTATAAGATTGAAACGATTAGACAGATGTTTGCCGGTATTGCGACCTCTAAGCTCATCATCTTAGAAGGTATTTCTGGTACTGGTAAAACTTCTTTAGCCTATGCTTTAGGTAAATTCTTTAACTTTGACTCTGCCATCATCCCAGTTCAACCATCTTGGAAAGATAGAAGTGAACTTTTAGGTTACTATAACGAATTTACGAAGAAGTTTAATGAATCTGAATTCTTAAAAGCTTTATATACAACGACATATCGTAAAGACTTAGATGTCATCGTCCTCGATGAAATGAACTTAGCCCGTATTGAATATTACTTCGCTGAATTCTTATCCATCATGGAAATGAGAGATACTTCTGACTGGTTGATCGATTTAATTCCATCCACCCTTCCAGGTGATCCAGTCAACTTAAAAGAAGGTAAATTATTAATTCCTCAAAATGCGGTATTCTTTGGCACTGCTAACAATGATGATAGTACATTTACTATTTCTGATAAGGTCTATGACCGTGCGATTTCCATTTTCTTCGATGATAAAGGAAGAGAATTTGATGCCGAATATCAAGAACCTGTCAACGTTCCATATAACCAATTAAAGGCCTTATTTGATGATGCGGTTAATCAATATCCAATCTCTGATTCAATGCTCGATAAATTCTCCACGCTTGATAACTTCGTCATTAAGAAGTTTAAATTAGCCTTTGGTAACCGTATTTTAAAACAATTAAATACTTTCATCCCAGTCTTTGTCGCTTGTGGCGGTAAAGAATCGGATGGCTTTGACTTCATCTTCGCCAATAAAATTTTAAAGAAATTTGAATCCTTAAACGTCGCTTTCTTAAAAGATGAACTCAAAGAATTAAGCGCGACCCTTGATAAATTATACGGTAAGAACACATTCCCAATGTCTCACGCTTCTATCGACGCAATGCTTAAGAACTTCTAATAATTATGAAAAAAACTAGTCAAACCTCACGTTTATTTAAAAAAGTTGAATCTAATATTAACCCTGTTTTCCAAACTGTGGATGGGAAATATATATTAGACTGCTTTTCTAACGGCAAAAACCAATATATGAGGTCTGATCGTATTGAATCATCCTCTTTTGAGATGAGCTGGATTAATAAGATTGAAGAATGCATTCCTGATTTAAGTGATATCATCAATAATCCTCGTACTTCGACGATGTCGGTTTCTTCAATTGTTCCAGTGGAACTCGCTAAAAAGACTAATGCTGAATCCGTCCGTCATTTAGCAAGCCATACCCAGTACATCAAAGAAATCAATGAAAAAGGTGATGTTATTCCTAGCAAAGTTCTTAATATCGCGAATGAGCATGATTTACATACATATGAGAATAGATTCATTGCCACTTTGATTCGTAAATTAGTCTTATTCATTGAAAAGAGATATGAATTCATTCAAAAATTCGCACCTCTACACGATGAAGAAGTTTTATATTTTAAAAGCAAAACAACAATTGATGGAGCACAGGTGGAGATTGAAACTAAAGTGAAAGTCCGTTCCGAATCAGAAACAGAAGTTGCTGATATCTCCAATCGTTATGTCTCTCGTATCAATGAAATTAGAGAATATATCTTACATTTCTATAAATCACCATTTATGAAAGCCTTAAAGACGGATAAGAACGTCAAGGCTCCAATCTTGATGACTAACATCATCAGAAAGAATTTAAAATATCATCACTGCTATGAACTATATCGCTTTATTGAAAAATATGACGCTTTAGGTGTCGCTTATAGAGTTGATGAGAATTTACATGATTTCTCTCCTGTGGAGATGAAACAGATGGCCAAGGTGATGGCCACTAACTATTTAGCCTTAAAAGCTAAAGATAAAACTAAATATCTAAAACAAACCGCGAAGAGCTATAAACCAAAGGTGTTAACAAGTTTAGATGATGAACCTTTTGTCTATGGCAATCTTTTAAAAGGACCAATCGAATTCTTAAGAGTGGACCAAGGTTATCTCGATTATCTCTCTTCTCTACATACAGTAGAACCTGTTCCTCACGCGAATAAGCAAGAGAAGGAATATTATAAGGAAGAATTAGAAGCCAAGAAGAAGGCTCAAAAAGAAAAGAGTGAACTTGAAAAGCTCGTCAGACGTAAGAAGAAAGAACAAGCAGAATTTGAAAAGAAAGCGAAAGCGATCGTCGCTCAAAGAGAGAAAGAAGAAGCTCTAGCCCGTCAAAAAGAAGAAGAGAGACAAAGACTCGAAGAAGAAGCGCGCATTGAAGCGATGCGTCAAAACATCATCACTGAAGCTAAAAAGGTTTCTAAAGTCGCGAATAAAACTAAATCTACTAAAGTAGAAGAAATTAAAGAAGAACAACCTAAGGTTGAAGAAATTAAAGAAGAACCTAATAAGGTTATCGAAAATGTTGAAGAACCTCTAAAGGATGAGAATAAGGATGAGTGAAGAAGTTAAAGTTAACTTAGAAGAAACTCAGGATAAAAAGAAAAAGGTCAAGAAACCAAAGAGCAAAGCTCGTCGTATCATCGAATGGGTCTTGACTGGCATCTTTATCGCTCTTTTTGGTGTGTTTGCCGCTGGGCAAATCGATGGAATGATCCATAAAAAAGATAATTATGGTCAAACGATCTCATTTGGCTTTGGTAGCTTTGTGATCTTAACTGATTCCATGGAACCAGATTATATGACTGATTCAGCGATCATCACTTATAAAGAAGGATTAGAATCCGTCTATGACAGATATCAAAAGAGTTTAACGGATGAAACTATTCATATCGATATGACTTTTTTTGATATCTATGATGTTGATGTTAAGCCAATTAACCACCCAGAACTCAATCAGCAAACTAATCACAGTCTTCTCACTAGGAATGTGATGACTCATAGACTAAGAGAAATTCAAGTAGATGAAAGTAAGCCTGTTGGAGAAGGGCGTTATACATTTATCGTCTCTGGTATTAATACTAGTGAACACCAAGCGCAAGCTGGTCAATATCAAGCCTTTACGGAAAAACAATATTTAGGAGTAGTGCAGGCTAATAGCAAGGTATTAGGTGGATTTTATCGCTTTATATCTTCCCCATGGGGATTATTAGTGTTCCTCCTTATTCCGGCCTTCTATTTAGTGATAACCTCGGTCTTAGATATCTTCTCGGCGATGAAAGATAATGAGGAAGGTGATTCGGGTGGAGATAATAATAACACCCCATCGTCGCTCGATGATTTATCGAAAGAAGATCGTGAGAGACTGAAAAAAGAAATGCTTGAAGAAATGCTTAATAAGAAAGGAGAACAATCATGAGACGTAAAAAACAATACTTGATATTATCAATCGTTGCTGTTTCGTTATTCGTCCTTTCCATTTTAGGACTAATCTTGCTTAGATTATTAACTCATGAAGGAGAACTTGCGGTTCTCTTCTATATCGTTTTAGCGCTTGTTCCAGTGACAGCGATATTAGCCTCTGTATTAATCGCGAAATATTTTGCGGTGAGAATTTCTGTTAATTCTTTAATTAATGAGAACTTATATTCCTTTGGTGAAAGAGTGACTTTCTATGATATGAATGCATTCCGCATTCGCGTCGCATCTATCAGAACTTTTAGAGGCAAGAGTAGCGAGCAATATATCATCGCTTTTTCTGCCGCGAATCAGTCGGTCACAGAAAACATCAACCGTGATGAATCAGTTAATGCTTATAACTTAAAAGTTGCTAAATATATCGATGAATCATTTAAGAAGAACAAAAGAAAGAGTGCATATTGCTTTAGCCGTGGTGTCTTTATTCTCTATCTCCGCGATATCAGTGAAAAAGATATTCGTGAATTAGTCGGTAAGATTTCTTCTGAACTTTCACGTATTGCGACTGAGAGCCAAGTCCGTATTTGGATTCAACCATTCTTTGGAGCCTGTGAATTAAAGAAGGATTCTCCGCTTGTTGAAAGCATTGAAAACGCGATTGTCGCCCGTAATATATCCGAAAGAAATTTTGAAACATTGACTTATTATCATGAATCCTTCCGTCACCATTCTTCTAGCAGCGATATTGAAGAGATTACTGAAGCTCTTAAAAATCATGAATTCGTCGTTTATTATCAACCAAAATATTCTTTATCTGCGAAGCGTTTCGTCTCCAGTGAAGCTTTAGTGAGATGGGATTCACCAAAAAACGGTGTTTTAACCCCAACTAAATTCATTCCAATCGCGGAAGCGGCTGGTTTAATTCATGAAATCGATACTTATGTTTTTGAAAGAGTGTGTCAGGATTTAAATGAAGCTAAGAGAAAAGGTAGAAGAATCATTCCTGTCTCTATCAACTTCTCTTTGCATGAATTCTATTCTAATGACTTCCTTAATTCGATTATGGAACTCCTTGATAAATATCAGATCAGTCCATCCTATGTCGAAATTGAGATTACTGAAGCGACTAGCCAAGCGAATACATTTATCTCTGTCTCCATCATCAAGAAGTTAAGAGATCGTGGAATTCGTGTTTTAATGGATGACTTTGGTATTGGTTTCTCTAATATCGGTAACTTAAGAAAGATTCCTTTTGATGCGGTGAAAATCGATAAATCCTATATCGATGATATCGCCACTGATATGAAGAGTAGAGATATCGTTAAATTCTTAATCGACTTATGTAAAGCGATTGACCTTGAAGTCATCGCCGAAGGTGTCGATAACAAAGATCAAGTAGATATCTTACGTAAGCTCAAATGTGACACCATTCAAGGATTCTATTATTCAAAAGCTATCCCGATTAAAGAATATGAGAAATTCTTAATCTCTAACCCATTTGAAAAGAAGGAGGAAAGAAAATAATGATCATGATTTTAGGCTCAACCCATGACGATATCCTCTATTTTGAATCCGTCATGGTCAATAAGAAAGAAGATATGATTTTTAACAAATATCCGATACAAATCGGGACTATTTTCAACCAAGAAGTGATTTTAGTCTATGATTTATTTACCAGTTATGAATCATCTTTAATCTCTAGTTATATCATTGAAAAGTATTTCGTCATCCTCATCTTTGTGGTTGGTAAATGCATCGCTTTCTCCGATAATCTGTCGGGTGGAGATATCGCGATTTCTCGAAGAGTATTAATCGGGGATGTCAATCAGATTAAAGAAGCTAATGTCAAATTAGGACAGATTCCAAAATTCCCACATTCTTTTGAAACTGATCAAGAAGTGATTAAGTATCTTACGACTTCTGTAGAGAAGAGAAGTTATGTGAAATATTCTTTATGTGCATTTGTTTCCGCGAACGTCATCTTAGACACTACGGAGAGAATTAAAAATATCGAAATGGGTGGTTATGTTCTCGGTCATAACCGTAATATCGTCGTCGACTGCACAGCCGGAGGCGTGGCTATCGCTTCTGAACTCCACAAAGTGCCTTTCGTTGTCGTGAAGGTCATTGAAAGAAAACTCAATGAGAAGAACAGCACCGATTCGTATTTAAGAGTTTTAAAACATTATAGCGATGTCGGTAAAGCGATTGTCACTTGCATCGGTGATATCGGTCGTAATGATATCATCACGGGGGAATAGTTTATGAAGAATAATAAAGCAACACGTTCAATCAATAACACATTCCTCATCACCGCCTTAATTCCTGGCTTATTCTTATTCCTCGCTTTAGGTGGTTCTTTAACTTTTGCTTCTTTATATGTCTTTTTAGGTAACCATATATATTTATATTTATTAATTGGCTTTGTTGTTGTTTTCTCCTTAGCCTATTTCTTCTCTTGTTTATTCCAAATGAGAAGATTAAAGGTCTATTATGTTGAAGGATTATATAAGAATACAGCGAATTTATTAACTCAATTAAAGAATAACAGCCGTGACTTCACTCGTTATCCTGACACTAATATCAAAGAGATTAACGAATTAAACGATGAATTAGATGTCGTTTCATCCATCTTTGAAAACAGTACCTTAATCTCTCATAACTATAATGAATCAAATATCCCTCTTGAACATATCGATGGGGATGAATCATTTGTCACTTTAAAATCGTTAAAGAAATATTTAGTTCCTCTTATTTATAGCGCGCAAAACTATCGTAATGTTCTTGCCGAACTTTATTATGATTTCAATGACGATGCTTTAAACGAAGATGAAATCAAATGGATACTAGGACAGCTTAAGACGATGTTTGCTGATTACCCATATCGCTTAATCGCACTTAATGAAGATAATAGTGGTTTCTATATCTTCCTTCCTCATATCGACTCCATCTCTCATATCGAAGAATTCTTGATGTATTATATGAAGCGTTTATCCGTTTCTAAGAAGACATATGACGGTCTTTCTACGATCAACGCGAGATTCTCTTTAGTTTGCTATCCATATAGTGATATCGGAGAACTATTCTCTGACTTAAGATATGCGAAAAGGCAAGGGGAAGTTATCAATGTTTATTTACCAAATCGTCTTTCTTCCTTGTCACAAGCTAAACTCGTGCAGAATTCGATGAACCTCAATAATGACTCGCGTATCATTGAACTCTTATCAGATTTACGAATTGCTACAAAGGATAGAAATAAATCTCTTGGCATCATTAGAAAAGCTTTAACCGCATTTAATAATTATTTCGATGTCGATTATTCTGGTCTCATCGTTTTAAACGACGACGATAATAGGTATTATTCTAATCTTGTCGTTTGTAAAGATAAGCCAATCTTTAAAGAAGGACAAGAAATGAGCAAAGAATTCATCGATGCCTTTGACCATGCAGTTGATATCGACTGTTCCTATTATTTCTCCGCGCGTAGCCACTGCAACATCGAACTCGCTAATCAGCTTGATAAGACACATATGTCCTCTGGTTTCTTCTTTGTTTCTAGAGATAAAGGCGAGCCATACGCGGTTATTTATTTCCTCAATCAGAATCGAGATATGCAGATCAATTCCTATCTCCGTGAAGGTTTATTCATCGCTTCTCACCGTATTGGTGACTATCTCTTAATGGCGAGAAGAGAAGATTATTTTGATGATACATATCGTGAGATTAATACGATGCTTTTATCTAACGATTCTTCTTTATATCGTATCGATACTGATACATATAACATCCTCTCTTTATCTAGCAACTTTAAAGCGTTATTTAAAAAGGCAGAAATCGGTAAGAAGTGTTATGAATGCTTATATGGCTTAGATTCTCCTTGTAAAGACTGCCCGCTTCATACCTCCAAAAAGAAATATGGAGAAGTTGATGGGACAAAATATATCGTCTCTTTATCAACGAATGAAAAGCATTCTCGTTTCAAACGTCTTCTCATTCAAAACGTCAAAGGTGATGAGACGAGCTATGACCGTTATGATCATGATTTATTGATCGCTTCCTTCCCATCTTTAGGTATTGCCTTAAGAGGTTTATATTCCATCGGTAGTAGAGGTTATCTCCTCTTATTAAGAATTGATAATTTTGAACCTTTATTAAAGGATCTTGGTTCAGAAAAATATCTCTTCCTCATGAGACAGTTCATCTCTAATATCAAAAACATCAATAAGAATAGAGAAGGGGTTTATACTTTCGATAATCAATCCATCGCGATTCTTCTCTCTGAATGTGGACAAGTTGAGGTCGTCAATATCGTTGAACAGATTTATGAAGCGAGCAAGAAAGAATATAAACTCGATGATAAGACTTATTCCTTCAATGTCACTTATCTTCCTTATTCCTTCCCGCAGTCATATCCAGTCGCGGAAGACTTCCTCAAATATGTCATCCGTCATTATAATCAACGTAACTATAAGATTAATGAAGATATCTTATTCTTCCCAGATGGTGACTACTCTAGAAGCGCTTCAAGAGACAAATTCATGCTTGCGGTTATCGATGAACAATTCGGTAATAAGACATTCTCTGTCGCTCTTCAACCAATGCTTAGAACGAGCGATAAATCGATATTCGGGGCAGAAATCTTTATCCGTCTTTCCGATAATTACCGTAACATGGTCTTCTCTGCAGATGAATTGATTAAGACGGCGGCAAGAAATGGTAAGATCTCCCTCATTTCTAGCGCTCTTGTTAAATATATCGGTGAGCTTTATTCACAGTTCGGTTTAACAGTCTTTAAAGTGTATGGATTCCAAAGACTTACTCTTAATACTGACTACTCATATTTCGCTGATCCTTCATTTAATGAAGAGATTCATAATCTTCTCGTCGATTTCCATCTCCCAAGAGATTTCTTAGGCTTTGAAATTACCGAAAGAGAAATCTATAACCATATGGAAGATTTGAAGAAATTATCTAAAGGTATCATCAGTGAGCACATCGCTCTTATCTGTGACCAATATACTGGTAAATATGTTTCTATCGAAGTCTTAAAACAAATGGGCTTCTCCGAAGTGAAGATCGACAGATATATCGTCAATGACATCGATGTCAACAAACAGCATTTAAGCGAAGTTACGTCCCTTATTAAATATGCGGAATCCGTTGGGGTGAAAGCTTCTCTCGTTGGTGTCGAAAACGCTGATCAATTCATCTTAATCAAAGATATTTCCAAGAATACAAACGTTCAAGGTTATCACTTCTATCGTCCACTCGATAAAGTGAAGTTTATTGAAGAATTAAGAAAAAACTCTTAGTTTTTCCTTATTAATAAAACATATTACATTCTTTATTTTATGTACTAAAATAATAGAGATGTTTTTAGAATTTATTACCTCTAATTTTGCTTTGTTATGCATCGCAATTACGATGATTTTCATTGTCATTTATAACATGCGTGGTTATTCACGGGAAAACCATTATGCGATTATGATTATTGCTGGATCTCTTATCTTATCCATATTTGGTTTTTTAGAAAGATATAATAAGACAGTTACATTAAATATTTTCTTAACAACTTTGTTTTGCTTTTTGGGTTATGTGGTTCGCCCTTTGCTCGTATATTTCTTCATTCAACTCGTCGATAAAAAGGTCAAATACCAATGGATATTTTATATCCCATTAATTTTCAATCTTATCGTTTATTCTTTTTCCTTATTTGTTAATGTTGACCCACTTAAAAAATTTGCTTTCTATTACACGCTTAATGAAGGTGGTACTGAACTAGTTTATAACCGTGGGTACATGAATTTTACTGCGCATGTTATTGGCATGATATATGTTGGTTATTTCTTTGTTAACGTCGTCAGAAAATTAAATGGGAAAAGAAAAACAGATTCAATCGTATTATTTGTCGCGGGATTTTTCGTTATCTCTGCAGTAATTTTAGAAACATTTAATTTAGCGACTAATTTGCTCAATGTAACAATCGCTATATCGTGTTTGTTCTATTATTTATATCTATATGTGCAGCAGACGAGAAAAGATGCTTTAACTGGTTGTTTTGACCGTAAAACATTCTATTATGACTGCAAAAAACTCGGTAAGAACATCAATGGTGTTCTCAATATAGATATGAATGGTCTTAAATTTATCAATGATACAGAAGGCCATGATGCTGGGGATAAAGCGATATTAAAAATATCACAAATAATTGAAGCTTGCGCGAGTAGGAATTCCTATGTTTATCGTTTAGGTGGCGATGAGTTTACTGTCTTATTAATTAACGGACAATTAACAGATTTAGAGAAAATGAGAGATGATATCAAAGCGAAAACAAAAGAGACAAAATACGCTGTTTCAGTGGGTTTTGCATTTGACGAAAATAAAGAATTAGATCTCGAAAAGATGTCAAAAATCGCTGATGAACAGATGTATATCGATAAGGATAATTACTATCGAAATAGTAAATTAGAACGTCGTAAAAATCCTCGTCAATAAATTCTGATATATTATACTTTTACATATATTTCTTCTACTTAAGAAATATTTTTTCGTTTATTTGTTGAAATGAAAAGTATAAATGTCTATCATTTTACTAAATATGAAAACTAGAAAAAGAATCCCTTTATCATTATTAGTTACAGTCATTATGTCGGTCGTCCTTCTCCTTGTCGATATTGGACTGACAGTCTTTTTTACTATTCGTTCATATGAATCCACTACAAATATTATCAAAAGTAAATTGGTCGAAAACGCGACGACAATCGCAAGTCTTCTCGATGCGAATGAAGTTGGTTTTTTAACTTATGAAGATAAAGAGAATAATACCGAGAGGTATCAAAAAGCCTATAAGGTATTAAGCAGTTTCCAAACTCATAGCAGCAGCGAAAACGTGAATGCGGAATTAGCTTATGTCTACCTCTTAGTGAAAATTGATGGAAAGATTGTCTTCTCTGTTGACCCATCTGATGATCCCGGTGAATTCTTAAAAGAAGAGCCAATTAACACTCCTGGCATGATTGAAGCGTTTGCTGGTAAAACCAGCCTTGATGATAAACCATATACGGATAGATGGGGAACTTTATATAGCGGTTTTGCTCCTGTGATTAAGAATAGCGGTGCAACTTCTGAAGTAGTGGCGGTCGTCGGTGTTGACGTCTGGGCTGATTATGTGAATAGTCAAGTCGCCAGTAGCGCTATCTCCGTTTCTTTAGTCTCTTTTGTGACCATCGCTTTAGGTGTGACATTGAGCTTATCTTTAACATATGTGATGCGTCAGAGATTAAACGGTTTATCTAAGGATTTAGTCGCCTTAGAAAGCGATATTCAAGGTCTTGTCGGTGATATTGAAGCTCCTCTTAATAACGTCGTTGATTTTGAACAAGAAATTGTCGTTGAAAAAGAGGAAGGCAAAAAGCCGATTGAAAATATCCGCGCGAAGCTTACTAACCTCCATAATGAGATTGTTCGTTACATGAATTATGCAGAGGAACAAGCCTCAATTGATAGGTTAACAAAACTCGCGAATAGAAATGCTTATTCAATCGTCACAAAACTAATCAATGAGCAAATTGAAAAAGGTGAACTCAAAGATCTTGTGGTCGCAGTTTATGATGTTAACGGCTTAAAGATTATCAATGATGAAAACGGTCATGATATTGGTGATGCATTATTAAAAATCTCTGCAAATATGATAAAAATCGTCTATGGAACTGAGAATTCTTTCCGTATTGGTGGTGATGAATTCGTCATCGTCTATCGCGGCAACGAAGAAGAATTTAAAGCGAAGAATGTTGAATGCCTCGGCCTCATTGATCAATTCAATCAAACCAACATAGATTACCCATTTGAAATCTCGCTCTCCGTCGGCTATTCAGTATATGAAGTAGGTCAAGATAAAAACTTATTAGATGTCTTCCGTAAGGCCGATAAGAATATGTATGACCAAAAGAATAAATTCTACGAAAATCATCGTAAAAATCGTTAATAAATATCGATAAAACCCAATATAGGTGATATGGTTACTTCTTTATCACCTTTTATTTTGCTTTTTAAAGGCGTTCTAGACATTCAATACTATTTATCAGTGAGGAATTCATCTTCTTTTGTTTCAGGGCTTAAAATGGCTTTATTTTGAATAACTTAAAAGAGAGGAATTAATCCTCTCCTTAAGTGGATTATGTACCTAATCCCTATTTGCTAACATAGGAATTTGGATTGTTGAGTTTGTTACCCACGGAAACGTTATTGATTGTGGCAAAGCTATTTTGAATGGAGCTTGACCAATCAGTTTGATTCGCGGAACCAGTATCTAATGTGAGTTTAGCACTGATGGAAATCTTAGCGATAGAAGCTTGGATGTTAAGATTGACATCTAAACCGCTTAATCTTTCATTATTAGAACCATAGAGAGTGAGTTCTAAGTCTTTTAAGGCATCGACACCAGTAATTTCATTCAAATTGATACCAATATTCCATTTTTTGTTATTTGCGTCATATTGATAACCAGTATCAGTGAATAGATTAGTGAAGTTGCCCGCTGGTTTTTCTTCAGAAGCGCTATCTAAGCTGATATTACCGATCTTAGAGACGATACCATCTTGAATGAGCAAGAAGTCTTGGAGGAGATAAGTGAGTAAGTTATTGCCTTCTAAGAGGTTCTTACTAGTAGTGACATAGTGTCTAGTTTGGGCTAAACGACCAGAAATCTTTTTATAGCAACGGGTCTTGAAGTGGAAATAGCCTCCAACTCCATCTTCTTTATTAGGATCGTTATCTCCATAAGTTTCAAATGTGAACTCACTGACGACGCGATCTGTTAATACTGGAACATCTTGAATAGCCTTACTGAAGAGACCGACTAAGCTGTTCACTAATAAGGCATCTTCGACAATTCCGTATATCTTAACGTATTCACCGTTAACGACGATGTAGACGTGTATATTGAAATCGACATTGAAGATTGATAAAGCATTTAAGGTGATTGGCGCGTAGATGTGATAGTAGTTGCTCACAGTGGTGTTGATACCGAATTTGAGGAGTAAAGCGATTGTTGATAAATCAAGGAATGACCAGTTATGGTTGATGCTTGAAACTCTATTTTCGTTATAAGCAGTAGGAGCGAGAGATAAATTGAGCTTTTTACCAGCGATAACTAAGTTATTGACGTTGATTTGGCTAATCTTGTTATCATCGTCTAAGACGATATCGAGTTTGATATCGCTGTCGAGTTTGAAGATTGTACCACCGACAGTGAGGCTAACGATATTACCAGTCTTTTTGATGCTCTTCACGACATCGTTGCTCGCGAGTTTGAAGTAGTCTTTTGCCCCGATGATATTACCGAGTTCACTGACACCTAATAATTTAGTTAATGGGGCTAAGAACTTCGTGAAGCGCGCGTCATTTTTATAATCAGAGATGAATGTAGAGAAGACGTCAACGATATCTAAAACGGATTGAATGGTGGTTCTACCTTTGATGTTGTCGTTAGTAGTGGTATCACCATAGACAAAGTAAGCGTTATTGGCTTTGAAATCGGAAGTGGTGTTATCGACATCAAGAGCAATCTTATGGGTGTACCAGACTTGATCGTTGTGATATTTGTATTGTTTGATAGTTAAATCACCATAACCAAACTTGTTGCCATAGTCGAACTGTCCATCACCACTTAAAGTGATGCCTAATCCATTATCATCGAGTAAGGAACCACTGACAGAGAAACCAGTTTTCTTTTCTTGTAAGATAGTGGAAACTTGATCAAAGACAGTTGGTAAGAAGTTGAGAGAATCATAAGATTCTTTATCTGCGATTGTAACTTTGTTATATTCACCGCTTTCTAAGCTAACGCCTAAGCCAACGGAACCTAATTCGATGTTTTGAATGGATAAATCGAATGGCTTTTTGGTGTTGTTATTTGCGGCCGCTTCAGAATCAAGCTTGAGATTGACTTTGGCATTGCTACCTAAGCCAAGAGTGCTTAAGTCGAGACCAAAGGAGATTGTAGAATCGTCATTGCTTAAATTAGAGATGAGACCAGCGATGACAGAATAATCACCGGATTTAATCGCTTGAGTGAATTCTGAATCGGTGACAAAGGAGAATAAGTCAGAAGCGCTTTGTGCGTTATCTTCTCCCCCGATAGCGGCAATCATGCCTGGGAGTTCATCGATGAGCCAGTTCATAGTGGAAGTATCGATAGTGGCTTTCATCGCTGGGGCACCAGATTCACCTAAACTGATGTAGCCTTGGCCTTCTTCATAGGCGACGACAAGACTTGTATATGTGTCACCGACACTCTTAGTGCCTTTTTGACCGATTAAATCTAAATTGATATATAAGTTTGCTTTATTCTTAATTTTAGTGAATAAGTCTTCTTCTTGTTCGTCTTCAAGATTTGCTCTTCTAAGAGATTTAGGAGCTAATGCATCAGCGGATTCACTATATTTATAATCGCTGATATCGATGATTTCAGAGAAGTCAGCATTGATGGAACCTTCTAATCTACCGATGTCTTTTTCGACAGTTTTAGTCACACCGTTATCAGATAAGCTATTTACATCTAAAGTGAAGTCGAAACCGAATTTTTGGTTATCTTCATCGAGGAAGTTAGCGAGTTTTTGTAACCAACCGGAATATTTGATGACTTCGACATAGGAATCACTATCTTTAGGAGCTTTGACGACATGGTCTTTTTCAGTATCTTTCTTTGTCTCGATGATTAATGAGCCACCAACAGTGAAATTACCGATTGAGAAGCCTTCACTAGAATCACCTAATTCAATCTTTGTCATACGATAATCGATATCAGTATTGATATGAAGTGGGATTCTGCTAGAAGTGATTTGGTTAGTGGATTCATCTTCTTTATTGATTTGGATAGTGAAGTTGAAGCGATATCCATTACTAATTTCTTCATCGGACATCACAATACCTGTACCGACTTCATCATCTGCGAGTTCGCCCATTTTAAAGCTGGACATCATCGTGGTTGGATCTAATGTGCTATATAAGCCATCGATGAGGTTATCGAGTTTATCATCGATAAAGCCAAGGACATCAAAATCGATACCTGTTTCCGCGGAGTTGAAGTATTTATAGATTAAACCTTCTGTTTCATCAGTATCGGATTCACCGACTAAAAGTTCCTTTAATGTGGCAGAGCCAAATTTCATCTTTAAATCCTTGATGCCGAGATAGGCAGTTTGATCGACATAAGTGATATCGAGTGGGAGTTCGATACCATTGTAGTCAAGGTCAGCATCTAAGCTGAAGTTGATATCTTTTAAACCTCTCATTAAGAAGTTGAGTTGCCCATCTATTCCGATGTTATTAAGGGCAGAATTGCTGTCTTTTTTAAAGGATAGATTGAAATTGTTGAATGTTGCAACAATGCCGTAATATTCTCTTTCTGCTGATTTTTCCTCGTTAATACCAGTATCATCTTGAAGTCTTTTAATAAAATTATCTAAACGGTTGTTGCTTTCTGGTTGAGTACTATTAGTTGGAACAGCGAAGTTAGCTTTTTGCACTTTGTTAGGAGTGAGGAAATACGCGCCACCTAATGAGAGTGCAAAGACGCCTACACCTATAATACTTCTTAATATTATTTTTCTAGTTCTTGCCATAATCATATTCTCCTTCTATCGAATAATTAATCGGTTGATTGTTATTTGGGATTTCTAATTTCTCCCCTGGGTGATAGTAGTAATCGATGAGGTTGTTGATTTCTACGGTCATACCCATTGTTGCTTTATATACTTCATTAACTCGTAAGTACTTTAGATTCATATCCTTATCGAATATGTAAGTATGCTTTAACGAAGTAAATGTCGGCATGTTATCAAGATTTGATATCTCCTTCATCTGTATCTTGTAGAAATAAGTGGAGATATCAGGATGCAAGTCGAGGAATACTTCTGTATATCCATCGCTTCGCTTTGTCGTCGTGCAGTTATCTTTGATGACGCTGTCATCTGAGATGATGTAGATGAACATGCGATCCAATGTTCTACCTAATTTAGCTTTATATTCATCGTTTGTATATTTATTTGGGTTATCGGGATATTCACCGACTTCTGCAGAAACGGCCTTTCCGACGTAGTGGTCGATTCCATCTTTCTCGAGGTTTTGTCTGCTGCGGTTAGCGAGTTTCACCATAGAAGAAGTGGATATCGATTCTTCGAAGTATTCATTATCGTTTCTGATTTGTGCGTTTCTAATCTCTTGTTTAAGGATTGTGTTTGCCGCCCCGACACCGATGGAATAAGAGTATTTCTCTTGTCGATATTTCTCTAATCCGATATTAACGAGTTCAGATGGAGTGAACGATGCATTCGCGTTCATGTTATATCGTCTAAGTAGTTCCTTTGAATCAGCTTGGAAGTTCTCTGGATTGAATTCGCCGTAATCAGTGACAACTTGACTCGTTGTTCTTTTAACGATCACTCCAGTGGTAACTCCTAGTCCGATAGCGGTAACAGCGATGAGGGAGTAAGTGATGATTGCGTTTCTCTTCTTTCCCTTATTTGCTACTGGCTTAGTTTCGCTCGTTTTGTTTAAATTTTGTTTTTGTAAATCTTTCTTTGCCATGCGTATATATTACACACATATAAAAAAATATTGTGTCTACTCGTGAAAATATTTAAAATAGAGTTGAAAATAAATATCTCCTAAAAAGAGAATTTATATATAAATTCTAAATAAGAGAGTGCGTATTTTATGGAAGAACTAAAAAGTATTATTGGTGAGAACCTTGCATCGCTGAGAAAAGAAAAAAAGCTCACTCAAGCAGAGTTAGCAGAGCAATTTAACTATACAGATAAAGCTGTTTCTAAATGGGAAAAAGGGGAAACTTCTCCTGATATTGAAACGCTTTATTCCTTATGTGAATTTTATGGGGTGACGATTGATTATTTAACACATCCAGGTAATAAACAAGATAAAGAAGAATATGTTATTAAAGATTCTGATTTCCAGAGTAAAGTATGGCAGACTGCATTAAGTGTTTCCATCATTTGGATGGTCGCTACACTTATATTTATCTATTTATTAATATTCCATAAATTTTCATTCTGGCAGGTTTTTATTTGGGCAGTGCCAGTCAGTGCGATTATGCTCAATTTATTAAATCACCGTTATTTTAAAAATAGGGCGATGTATTTCTGGTGCTGGTCTATCTTTGTGTGGGGTGCTCTTTCTGGCATCTTCTTCCAACTCATAGATCAAGTATTATGGCCTTTATTCATCTTAGGCGCGCCAGCAGAATTAACTTTATTCCTCTGGCATAGGATGAAGAAATAATAGATACAATATTTATATTGATTTTTTAAAAATATAATTCAATAATAGTATTAACGAAATACAATTATGACTAGAGAAGAATTATTAAACAAATTGTTTCTTCTGGCGAAGTCGATGCATCTTTTAACGAGAGAGTATATAAAGAGTTTTTAGAGCAATATGAAAAATATAAAAAGGAACATAAAATATGAGGAAGCAGTTATTCATCAATTATTTGAAAGATTTTCTTAATGATGTTTCTGGTTCATCAACTTGCAATATCAATAAGCTTGTTAAGAAATCTAAAAATAACTACAGAATCCGTGACTCTTTAATTCTTTACTGTGCACTTAGCGGTGAGAGTAGAACCAAATTATTGCTTCGTTTTTCTAAATCAGATTATTTTAATGTTGTAACAAGAGTGAATGAAGATAATTTCTTAAGCGATGAATTTGACGATTACGATTTTAAGAAAATATGGGATACGTATATCAATAAAATAAAGGTTTATGAGTATGACAATATTACTAAATCACAAGTTCATAAAAACATCATAAAGAAAATGAATGAAAAGAATATATCGAATTATAGAGTATATAAGGATCTTCATCTTAATCCTGGAAACGTCAATGATTATTTAACTAATGGTAATGTTAAAAAAGTATCTCTAAATATTGCTATGGCTATTTTTGATTACGTTCGTGCTTATTAATTAATTAAAGGGATAATATCTAATAATGAATCGACTATTTTATAGCAGTGTTTTTTCGCGTATTCACTAGGGGGTATGAGGTCTTTATCCATAATCGGAATGAAATTACCTCTAACTGCAGCTTCAATACCGTTAAGCGAATCTTCGATAACCATTGTTTGCGTTGGATCAGCGTCTAACTCTTCTGCGGCTTTCAAAAAGATATATGGATCAGGTTTAGTTCTATTACCGATTTCACTGACGGTGATAATGACATCAAATATCTGATATGGGTCGATGCCCTTGTTATTAAAAATCTTTTCCATTCGCCATCTGAGATTAGAAGTGGCTAGAGCGATTTTATAATTCTTTTCTTTAAGAGCGGTGATCAGTTCAAAGAATCCTTCTTTTAAATGATATTCCCCGTTTTCAATTTGTCTGACATATTCATCAGCGATTTCTTTTCGATATGTGAGAGCATCTAAAGTTGGGAACATTTCATTTAGTTCTTCAATGATTTTAGTTTCGCTTTTTCCGCATATGGTTACACGGTAATTCTCATCTAGTGGAAGACCGTATTTCTTCGTGATGATTTCAAAACCAACTTTCCAACAATCTTCAGTGTTGAAAATCACCCCATCTAAATCAAAAATAACGGCTTTTTGTGGCATTATTTCTCACCTTTGCATGCTTTTTCAAGATTATCACGATGTTCTTTGCCGTTAAAATATTCATCGATTTCGAGACCGAATTCATGGCTATACCACATCGATTTAGCAGTGATAAAACGACCATCTCTAACCACGCCTTTCGCTCTTAAATAATTGCCACCAATAACAAGGTCTTCAAAGCCAGGATGGATAGTGAAGTTCTTCTCTTTTAAATAGCCAAGTCGGCCAATCATAAATGGGGCCGCACATATCGCGGAGACGAGTTTATTATTATCAGCAAAATAACGGATGATGTTATCGATTTCTGGATGGAAACACATGATTTTAAAGGATCCTGGACCACCTGGAATAACGACTCCGTCAAAGTCTACTAAATTGACATTTTCGATTAAGGATTCGACGATCAAGGGTCTACCTAATTTTGGTTCGATTTGTTTTCTTTTCATCATTGAAGCACATGTCACTTCGTGTCCTCCACGGGTGAGCACATCTAAAGTCGCAATAGCTTCTGTATCTTCAACTCCATCGACGAATAACATCAATAATTTAGCCATATGTAGATTCCTCCAAAAATATCCTTATCATTATACATTATTATTTCCTTCATATAAAATGAAAGGGAGGTATTAATTATGAGAAAAGATTTTGGACCACAAAGCTGGGTATTCCCAATGCCCGTATTAATTATTGGAACTTATGATGAAAATGGTAAACCCGATGCGATGAATGCCGCCTGGGGTGCGATTTATGATACAAACCAAGTGACGGTTTCTTTAGCGGGTCATACTACAACTGACAATATTAGAAAGAACAAAGCTTTTACAATTGCCTTTGCGACGGTTGATACATTAGTAGCTTCTGACTATGTTGGTATCGTCCCACAGAAAAAAGTACCAAATAAGATTGAAAAAGCTGGATTAACCGCAGTGAAGAGCAAAAATGTAAATGCGCCGATATTTGAACAGTATCCTGTCACCATCGAATGTAAATTAGTGTCTTTAGATGGTGAAGAAGGAGAAGGTGGCACATTAGTGGGTCAAATTGTTAATGTTACTGCCGATGAAAAAGTGCTAACGGATGGGAAAGTGGATGTCACTAAATTAAATGCGATATCTTATGATCCATTCACTCATAAATATTTGGTTGTTAACCAAGTCGTGGGCAATGCCTTTAAGGACGGCCTTAAAATCAAATAATGAAATATAAACACACTCATAGACCGGGATTCCTTTTAGGAGCCGTTGATTTTTGTACGGCTGGTCTTTTCTTTTTGCTATATATGCCTTTATCAGTACAAAAAGAGATCGATGAAATATTAGGAAAAAAGACTCAACCATATTGGTTAGCATATCTTCTTGGTACATTCAATTTCTTTGTATATACATTAGTATGGATGGCAAAAGTGTGTGAAGATACTAAGAAGAAAGCCATTGAATTAGGGATTAAACCACATACATCTTTTAAACATATGATGCTATGGAATATCTTAGGGATGCTTGTCATCGTTGGACCAGCAGTGGCGACAGAAGGGTATTTCAGAACCCTTAACGAAATAGAAGAAAAGCTCAATTCAACGGAATAATACTAAAAGGAACCCTAATATAATTAGAAAACCTTTAGTGAATTCTTCTTTTAAAAAATATAATCATTCTTATTTTATAAGAAAGAATTATTTGATAAGATATTTTCGCTATGGAAAAGTATATTCGTATAAAAGGGGCTAGAGAGAACAACCTTAAAGGGGTTGATGTCACCCTTCCAAAAAATTCTCTCATCGTCTTCACCGGTTTATCCGGAAGTGGTAAATCCACATTAGCCTTTGATACCATCTTCGCTGAAGGTCAAAGAAGATATATGGAATCATTATCTAGTTATGCTAGACAATTTTTAGGTTCTTTTGAAAGACCAGATGTCGATAGCATCGAAGGATTATCGCCAACGATAGCGATCGACCAGAAATCCACATCTCATAATCCAAGAAGTACTGTGGGCACAGTTACAGAAATATATGATTATTTAAGATTATTATATGCAAGATTAGGAACCCCCTACTGTCCTAATCATGATATTCCGATCATCTCTTTTTCTGTTTCCAATATGACAGATATCGTTTTACAGTATCCAGAAGGTACGAAAGTGCAGCTACTTTCTCCCGTTGTTCACGCGGAAAAGGGAACGCATAAAGAGATATTAGATAAGATTAGAGTCTCTGGTTTTTCTCGTTTACGAGTGGACGGACAGTTCAAACTCATTGAAGAAGTAGGGGAACTTGAAAAAACAAAGAAGCATGATATCGATATCGTCGTCGATAGAGTGGTGATCAAAGAAGGAATTAGAAGCCGTGTCTTTGAATCGATTGAAACAGTTTTAGATTGGTCAAAAGGATTATTAGTCATCTATACCGATTTTGAAGAGAAGGTTCTTAGCGATCGACATACTTGCCCAAAATGCGGTTTCTCTGTTCCAAAACTTGAACCAAGATTATTCTCTTTTAACTCTCCATTAGGATTCTGTCCAGAATGTAATGGTTTAGGCATTAAGCGTGAAGTCGCTGAACATCTCTTAGTTCCTAATCCCGAGATGACATTAAAAGAAGGATGTATTGATTATTACCGTCATATGGTCGGTAGTCAAAACCTTGAATGGCAAGAATTTCAATTATTATGTTCTTTATATAAAATACCAATGGATCAACCTTGGTCGAGTTTAACCGATAAACAAAAAGAGATCATTTTAGTGGGTTCTCCAGAAGTTCATAAATATCAACTCAAATCCGTCAACGGCAACGTGATGAACCGCCTTGGATATATCGAAGGGGTAAAGAGCAAGATTGAACGATTATATAAAGAAACTGGTTCCGAATGGATGAGAGATTATTATGAGAAATTTTTAGTGGACCGTACCTGTACAGCTTGTAATGGAGCAAGGCTTTCTAAACAAGCTCTCGCGGTGAAAATAAACGGTTTAAACATCCATGAATTATCATCATTACAATTATCCAAATTACGTGAATTTATTGAGGATTTGCCGTCAAAACTCACGCAAAACCAGAACGAAATCGCGAAAATGATTCTCGATGAAGTATCTTCAAGAGTCACTTTCTTATGCGATGTGGGACTTGATTATTTAACTCTTTCTCGTATGGCGATGACTCTTTCTGGAGGCGAATCTCAACGTATTAGATTAGCCACTCAAATTGGTTCTAAATTAACTGGCGTTTTATATGTTATGGATGAACCGAGCATCGGTCTACATCAAAAGGATGATGAACTCTTAATCAAGACCATGAAGTCGATGAGAGATATCGGTAACACCCTTATTGTTGTGGAACATGATGAAGAGACAATTCGTAATGCAGATTATGTCGTGGATATTGGTCCAAAAGCCGGTATTCATGGAGGAGAAGTGGTTTATCAAGGTGATGTTGAGGGTTTAATGAAATGCCCTAATTCCATCACAGGTAAATATCTTTCTGGTGAAGAATATATTCCAGTTCCTGCTAAACGTAGAAAAGGTAATGGTAAAACCATTGAAATATTAGGAGCGAGTATCAATAACTTAAAGAAGGTGAACGTTTCTTTCCCTCTTGGCACTTTTACAGTGATCTCTGGTGTCTCAGGAAGTGGCAAATCATCTTTGATTAACCAAACTTTGTATCTCCATATTAAAAAACATCTTACTAAAGAAGAAACTTTCCCTGGACCGATCAAAGAGATTAAAGGTTTAGAGAATGTGGATAAAGTCGTTCATATCTCTCAAGAACCAATTGGGAGAACTCCAAGAAGTAACCCAGCGACATATATCAAATTATTTGACGATATTCGTGATTTATTCGCCGAGACAGTGGAAGCGAAAGCTAGGGGCTATGATAAAGGACGATTCTCCTTTAATGTGCCAGGAGGAAGATGTGAACACTGCGAAGGTGCAGGTGTTACCCGTATTCCGATGAATTTCTTACCAGATGTCTATGTTAAATGTGAAGAATGTGACGGCAAAAGATATAACGAAGAAACTCTCCAAGTCACCTATAAAGGTAAGAGCATCTATGATGTTTTAGAAATGACAGTAGAAGACGCGCTTCATTTCTTTGAAAATAGGCCTTCGATTAAAAAGAAGATTCAAGTCTTATATGATGTGGGACTTGGTTATATTAAACTCGGTCAACCAGCGACTACTCTTTCTGGTGGTGAAGCCCAAAGAGTGAAACTCGCGAATGAACTGCAAAGAAGACCGACAGGTAAGACTATTTTTATCCTTGATGAACCAACGACTGGTCTACATACCCATGATATTAAATGCTTATTATCCGTATTAAATCGTTTAGTGAATAACGGGGATACAGTTATCGTTATCGAACATAATCTAGATGTCATTAAAGTCGCTGACTATGTCATCGATTTAGGACCAGATGGTGGCGATAGAGGTGGTAACATCATCGCGAAAGGTACCCCAGAAGAAGTCGCTGAAGTGAAAAATAGCTATACTGGTAAATATCTAAAAAATATTTTGAAATAAATATAGCAATAGTTAGTGATATTTAACAAAACCAAGCAAGAAGTCATCCATCTTGATATGACTAGGTCATCGCGAAGCCATCAAGATTATCTATAACCTCTATAGGTGGGGGATGAACTATAAAATATATAAAATATATGATGATATACTACGTATATTATGGTATAATAATATTGATGTAAAACAGGGGGTCTATTAGTTAGGGGCTAATAGACTAATAAAGTGAGGATTGTAGGAGTAGAACAACTTGATGGTTGTATCTATTTTATTATCTAAGGAGCTTTATGAACCTGGTCGCTTGCAAATTTCGTCTCTATCCTAATAAGTCACAGAAAGAATATTTCTCTAAATGTTTTGGATGTGTCAGGTTCTTTTATAATAAATCTTTATCTGACATGATCGAATATCATAAAGAACATAAAGACTTTAAGAATATCACCCCTGCAACATATAAAAACGAATATCCATTTCTAAAAGAAGTTGATTCTCTTGCTCTATCTAATGCTCAGCTAAATAGAAACTCTGCATATAAAGCTTTCTTTAGAGGTCAAAACAAGTTTCCTAAATATAAAAGTAAGAAGAACGAACAATCTTATACAACCAACATGATTAATAACAACATTAAGTTTTCCGATAACAATAGATACATCACTATTCCTAAATGCAAAAGAATAAGAATTAAGAAACATAGAGAGTTTTCAGGTATCATTAAATCCGCGACTATATCTAAATCAACAGATGATAAATACTATATCTCTATATTAGTAGAAACAGAGGTAAAAGAACTTCCTAAAGCTAATAACTCTATTGGACTAGATTTAGGTGTTAAAGACATTGTTATCACTTCTAATGGTCTTAAATATAAGAATCATAAGTATCTTGCTAAGTCAGAAAAGAAACTCGCTAGAGAACAAAGAAAACTTTCTCATATGGTAAAGGGTTCTTCTAATCGTAATAAGCAGAGAATTAAGATTGCTAGAATCTATAAACATATAAATAACCAAAGAAATGATTATCTCCATAAATTATCTAAACACATCATCGATGAAAACCAAATCATATGTGTGGAAGATCTTAAGGTGATGAAGATGACTAAAGAAAATAAGTTCAATAAGGAACTATTAGATTCTTCTATGTCTAGACTTCTTACTATGCTTACTTATAAGGCATCTTGGTACGGAAGAACTATAATCAAGGTTCCAAGTGATTATCCTTCTAGTCAATTATGTTCATCATGTGGAAATAAAAACTCTATCACGAAGAACTTATCAGTCAGGACATGGACTTGTCCTTACTGTCAAAGTAAACATGATAGAGATATAAATGCCTCTATAAATATTCTAAGAAAGGGAATACAATTACTTTCGAAGGATGGGACACATCCGGATAGCTTGTTTATGCTTGATCCGTTAGGGTCATCGAGCAAGAAACCTCCGCTTCTATAAGTGGTGGGTATGTCACTAACTGGATGGCTAAAAGATATTACGATACTGTCGCGACCGTTAATCGCGGCAAAGCTAGTGACTGCATCAAATGTGGGCAGTGTGAAGATGCGTGTCCACAGAGACTCCCAATCAGGGATTTATTAGAACAAGTCGCAAAAGAGTTTGAGAAATAATTATCAACACACACGGATAAGTGGAAAACAATCATATTAGATGACATATCATCTATATTTTGCTATTGTTATTTAGAAAAGGATGGATACTACTATGAAAGAAAAAGAGTTATCACTAAAAACGATTGATGCAAATCGTAAAGCATATCTTAGAAACGATAAATATAAAGTGTTACGTCATGCGCTTAGCACAAACCCATTTAATGACGTCTTTGCAAGCAAGGATAATGTGGCGAATACAAATTTCACATTCTCTATTGATGTGGAGACTTTACCAGTCACCAACCAAAAAAGAAGTGGAAGATGCTGGATCTTCTCTGCTTCTAATGTTCTTAGAGAAATCATTGCAAAGAAGCTTAACATCAAAGGACAATTTGAAATCAGTCAAAACTTCCTCGCTTATTACGATAAGATTGAAAAATATAATTATTTCGCGGAATCTCTTATTGAATTGATCAGTCAAGGAGCAAAACACGATGACCGTAAAGTCGAATTCCTTCTTAGAGGTGTTGGCGATGGTGGGCAGTGGCAGATGTATGTCGAACTCGTCAAGAAATACGGTATCTGTCCAAAATCTGTCTTTGGTGAAACCGCGCAGTCTAATGAGACGATGGGTTCATCCAAATTATGCAATTCTGCTTTAAGAAAATTTGCCGCGGATGCCTTTAGAAGTTATAAAGAAAATAAGAGTGTAAATAAGCTCTATGAATTAAAAGAAGAATATAACAAGAAGATATATAATATCTTTACTTCCTGTTTTGGCGTTCCACCAACCAGTTTTGATTTCGAATATGTTGATAAAGATAATAATTATCATATCGAAAAGGGTTTAACTCCAAAGAAATTCTTCGATAAATATATCGGTAAAACTATCGATGAGTATGTTTCTGTTATCAATGGTCCAACTAGTGATAAGAAATATAACAAAACTTATCAAATCGAATATGTTGGTAATGTCATTGGTGGTAAACCTGTCACTCATTTAAACGTCGACTTCGATAGACTCGAAGAGATGATCATCGCTCAACTTAAGGATGGAGAAATCGTCTGGTTCGGTTCCGATGTCGGTAAATTCGGTGATCGCGTTGCTGGCATTTGGGATATCGATTCCTTTGACTATGTCTCTGCCTTTGGTGTTGATGAAGTCTTTGATAAAGCGGATATGCTCGATTTCTATCAATCAGCGATGGGACATGCGATGTGTGTCACTGGCGTTGATATCAAAGATGATAAACCAGTGAGATGGAAGATTGAAAACTCCTGGGGTGACCTCAACGGTGAAAAAGGCTACTACGTGATGGGTGAATCATTCTTTAGAGCCTTCGTTTATCAAGCGGCGATTAAGAATAAATATTTAAATAAAACAGAACTTAAAGCCTTAGAGGGCAAACCAACTCTTCTTGATCCTTGGGATCCATTTGGCACATTGGCGGATTAATTATGGCAGCGGGTCAAATCGTCGGATTAGTTTTATTTATTCTCTTCGCACTTATCGCTGTAGCAAGCTTTGCTTTTGGAGAATATAAAGCTGTTAATTTAATTAAAGATCGAAGAAAGAATATCGATTATAAACAATATCTAAACTATGTTTGGATTTCTGCGATCGTCTTCACTTTCGCTTTTACATTCATGCTATATAGCATTTTCTCATGGAACAATATTGAACAGACTTGGTATAGAGTAGTGAAATGCTTCCTTGGTGGATTATTATTTGGCGGTAGCTTATCTATCGGCACATTTACATTCACTTTATATTATTACTGCCTCTCACTTCCTGAAGATATTAAGAAAAGATTATTTAGATATCTTATGATATCCGTGGGATTAGTATTCCCTTCTTTCTTATTAGGTGCGGATGCTTTTGGAGGATTAGGTGGAGAAGGATTCCTTCTTCCTAACGGCATATCTTTCTCTAAAGGATTTGTCACTCCTGTTAGCGGCAGTGCAAATATCGCTTTCTATGCGGTTTGTATTCTTTCGGGCGCTATTTTTGTCTACGCTTTAAGCGATCATTTCCATTATAAGAAATATAAAGAACACGGACTTATCGATTCCACATTCTTAATCGCTTTCCCTGCTGGTATTATCGGCGCGAGAATCGCTTATGTCATCGGTAACTGGCATGAATTTGCCTCTCGTGACTTCTGGCATGTCTTTGCAATTTGGGAAGGTGGCTTAACGATTTTAGGTGGAGCGATTGCTGGCATCGTCGTCGGCGTCGCTTGGTATATGTTCCGTAATAAAGGGAAATCCATTTGGTTTGCCGTTGATGTCATCGTTCCAACGATTTTAATCGCCCAAGCAGTGGGTAGATGGGGCAACTTCTTCAACTGTGAAGTGCATGGTGGGCTCGTTCCAATCGATGGTTGGAGATGGTTACCATCCTTTATTGTTGAAAATGCAAAATATTCTTCAGTTAATGGTTGGGCGCCAAGCGGATATATCTATGCGCCTTTATTCTTTATCGAAGCGTTAGTGAACCTATTTGGCTATTTCGTCTTAGCCCATTTATTTGGCATTAGACTTAAGAAGATTACTGAACCTGGTGATCTCTGCTTTGGCTATATCATTTGGTATGGTGCTACACGTGTATTTATGGAACCTATTAGAGATGCTTCTTATAACATGGGCAGCGATGGATATTGGAGCTGGTTATGGTCTCTTATCTTCGTCGCGGTTGGTACGTTATTAATCGTCGTCAATCACGTGGTGAGATATTATAAGAAATATAAAAATAATGGCGATTTTAGCAGTGATTTCTATAAAAAGAACGGTATTTTTGGTTCTTTAATTACTGGTTTAGTGGCTATATCTTTCCTCGTTACAGGTATCGTTTTAATGGCGAATAATCAAGGGGGACTTGCCATCGCTCTTAACCCATTTAATATTGGGGTTATCTTCCTTGTGAGCGGCATCTCTATTTTATTAGGAACTTTGATTCCGCTTTCTCAGTTATTATTCCATCATTGGAGTCACATTAAGGTAGAAAATGAACCAACAATATAAACTCTTACTTTTTGATATGGACGGGACCATCGCGGATACGGATGAGATGGTTTACCGCACATTTGTGGACCTATATAAAAAATATGGGAATGGTTTCATGCGACCAAGAGAAGAAATCATGTATTTCTCTGGTCCACCGATTAGAGAGACTTTACTGAAAGAATTCCCTCATGTTAATTATGAGGAGATATTAAAAGCTTTTACCGATATATCTGATCCATATTACGATATGACGGTGACAGTTTTTCCTCATGAGATTGAGACTTTAGAATATTTATATAATAAAGGTTACAAGATGGGAGTGGTCACTAATAAGGCGATCTATAAAGCCCATTATGTTTTAAAGATGTTAAAGCTCGATAAATATTTTGAAGTGTTAATCGGCCGAGAAGATGTCGTTAAAGGAAAACCATCAGGTGAAGGTATCATCAATGCGATGAAGGATTATCCTTATAGCAAACAAGAAGTTCTTTATATCGGCGATAACGATATCGATTATTTAACTGCCGAAGATGCAGGAGTGGACTGTATGTTAGTGTCGTGGGGTCCAAGAGAACTTAAATTATTATCTAAATGTAAATACGCGATTAATAAATACGAAATGATGGAGGAAATACTATGACACATTATGAATACGCCGTTATTGGTATGGGGCCAGGTGGCATCCAAATCGCTCTTAATTTATTTAAAGCAGGAAAAAATGTGGTGATCATTGAAAAAAGTACTCCAGGAGGAAAGGTCAACATCGCGCCTCGCATTGATAATTATCCAGGTTATCCAAAGATCAATGGACCAGATTTAGCCTTTGTCTTATTCGATCGAATTAATGAAGCAGAAGTGCCTTCTATCTATGATGAAGTGAAGGAAGTAAAAAAAGTGGATGATAAATTCATCCTCACATTATTAGGAGATACAATTTCTGCCGATAAAGTGATCGTGGCTTCTGGTACACTTGAAAAGAAGATTGGTTTAAAAGATGAAGATCGATTCTTTGGACATGGACTTTCTTATTGCGCGATCTGCGACGGTCATTTCTTCAAAGATCAAATCAATATGGTCATCGCTCAAGATAAATATGCGATCAGTGAAGCAATCTATTTAACTAGCCTTGCTAAAGAAGTGATCGTTGTCACTAGTTTTGAAACTCTTAAAGGTGATAAACGCAACTTAGATGAATTAGCCTCTAAAGATAATGTGAAATATATCTATAACCGTAAAGTCGTGGAACTTAACGGGGTGAATGCTTTAGAAAGCGTCACACTTGATGATGGTACAGTTCTCCCTGTTAAAGGTTTATTCCCACTTATGGGCTATATTCCAAATAGTCAGTTCTTACCTAAAGAAATATTAAACGATGATGGCTTTGTCATCACTGATAAGAATTTTGAAACCAGTATCCCTGGCTTATATGCGATTGGGGATATCATGGAAAGAGAGCTCAAGCAGATTTACCTCGCGGAAAGCGATGCGAATAGATTGACCAAGGTGCTTTTAGGATGAAAAAAACCTCTTTTGCGAAAGTTGTAAAAGATGAAATCGTTTCTTCTGATCTAGCTAGTGAAGCAAAGAAGAAAGCTTTTCTTTCTGCTTATATCAAAATCAATGGTTCGGTCATCTTCCGTAATAAGAAGTCGGTTTTATTATTAAAGTTTACCGATGCGAAAGTCGCGAAATTCTTATATTCCTTATTATTAGAAATATATAGATGTGACGCTCATCTATCTTATGTTAATAAAAATAAGAGTCGTCATTATAACGTGGAAGTGGAAGATGCTGATGAATTGATCGATGATTTAGGCATCTCGTTTTTAGAAGGAAAAATTTCTAAAGATATCGTCTATGATGATGATACGATTGCCGGCTATTTAGCGGGTGTCTTTCTTTCTACTGGTTCTGTCAATTCCCCAGAGACGAGCAATTATCATCTTGAGATGAGTTTGAACAATGAGAATTATGCGAAATGGTTACTCCACTTATTCCCCAAATATTCACATACAAACATTGAACCTCGTTTAATCAAAAGAAGAGATAAGTACGTCATCTATATTAAAAAGAGCGATCAGATTGCAGATTTCTTGCTTTTAGTGGGGGCGGTATCCGCTTGTATGGATTTTGAAAATGTCCGCATTGACCGCGACTTTGTCAACAATGCCAATAGATTAACTAATCTCGACACCGCGAATATGTCTAAGACGGTGAAAAGTGGGAAGAGACAGCAAGAAGAGATTAAATTTTTAATCGATAAATATGGATTAGAGAATCTTGGTAATCAAAAAGTGCAACTCGTCATCAAATATCGTTTAGAGATGATGTCCGCACCTCTTGAAGAGATTGCTTCATTAGTGAGCATGGATTTAAACACACATGTCTCTAAAAGCAACATCAATCATATCTTTAGAAAATTACACGAAAGGTATTTAGAAAGCAAATGAACGTCCAAACACAGTTAGGAATGCGCATCAGATATCTTCGTCGTGAAAGAAAGATGTCGATTGAAGATTTAGCGTTAGCCTCTAACGTTAATCGTAATTACATTTCTGATTTAGAAAGAGGGATGAGAAATCCATCTTTAGATATCCTTAACCGTATAGTGGAAGGACTTCATATCACTCTTGAAGAACTATTTAAGGGAATCAAACAGTTTTAACATGAATATTTTAATTGCTATTGATTCATTTAAAGGAACAATCTCCTCTATTGAAGGCTGTAAGATTATTAAACAGGCTATCTGTGATAGTGGTTTTATTGGGAAAGTATTCGCTATTCCTCAAGCCGATGGTGGAGAAGGAAGTCTAGATATCGTTAAATCAGTCTTAGGTGGAGAAGATATTGATGTTGAAGTAATGGGACCTTGTCTCACTAATATCAAAACGCATTATTTATTAGTTGATGATAAGGCATATATAGAATCCGCTTTAATTCTTGGCTATACATTGAACGACGGTTTAACTATCCTTAATCGCACAAGTGAAGGATTAGGAATGGCGATTAAAGATGCGATTATTCGTGGGGCTAAAGAGATCAATATCTTCCTTGGTGGCTCATGCACGAATGATGCTGGTTTAGGAATGTTATATGCTTTAGGGGCGAAGTTCTTTGATAATGAGAATAAAGCTTTATATCCTCTTCCCGAAATATATAATTCAATCGAAAGAATTGATGTAGAAGGATTAGATATTTATAAAGATATTAAGATTAATGCGATAGTGGATGTAGATAATCCTTTTATCGGTAATTTTGGAGCGAGCAAAACATTCGCTAAACAAAAAGGGGCGACGGAAGAAGAGATCAATATATTAGAAGATGGATTCATTCATCTAGTTGATGTTATTAAGAATCAATATAATGAAGATATCGGATATAGAAGTGGTTATGGTGCCTCTGGTGGTATCAGCATGGCCCTTAATTATTTCTTAAACGCTCCTCTATATAAAGGAAGTGAATATTTTACTAAAATCACCAATCTTAATAATATTATTAAAGAAGTAGACTATGTCATTACCGGAGAAGGAAAATTAGATCATACATCATTTAATGGTAAAGTGGTCTCTTCCGTTATCGATTTAGCAAATGAAAACCATAAAGAAGTGATGCTTATTGTTGGTAAATCAGATTTATCTAAAGAAGAATGCAATAAATTAGGTATCAAACATCTATTAGTTATCAACCAAGAAGAAAAAGATATAGGTGTTATTAAGCTAACCGCGAAAAAAGATTTATATAATAAGTCACTAGATTATTTTAAACAAAAAAATGACCATCAGGTCATTTAATTGATTGTCAAGCAGGACAGCTTCATTAAGGTCGCGACTCATTCGTTAGAGGTCATCTATTAGCTTCCACCTGCATCACCGCATCCACCCTATGGCTAAGGTGCGTCGTGGTCGTACGCTGACGTTACCCCACCGACATTCTTTCGAACCGGGAAGGGACGCACATCTCCACCCTTGACACATTTATTATAACAACAATAACTTTTGTTGAAATAACTATTTGTAATTTCTAGTGATAAATATTGGGATGGTTTTTTATACTTTTTCTAATAAAAAAAGCCTCAGCTTCTAAAAGTGAATAAGACAAATTAACGAAAACATGGGGAAATGATACCGTGAGAGCAAAAAATGTATCAAAAACCTCTTTCAAATGGTGTTTAGATATAGTAAACTATATTTGCAGTTAATTATAAGGAGATTTATATGTCAGTAAAAATTGCAATTAACGGATTTGGTAGAATTGGTAGATTAGCCTTCCGCCAAATGTTTGATGCGAAGGGCTATGAAGTCGTCGCAATCAACGATTTAACTTCCCCAAAGATGTTAGCCCATTTATTAAAGTACGATTCAGCTCAACGTACTTACAAGTATGCAGATTCAGTCAAATGCTCCCCTGATGGCGAAGTTCCAGGTTGGATCGAAGTCAAAGGTAAGAGAATTACTATCTATGCTGAAAAAGATGCCGCCAATTGCCCATGGGGTCAATTAGGTGTTGATGTCGTCTTAGAATGCACTGGTTTCTACACTTCCAAAGAGAAATCAATGGCCCACATTAATGCTGGTGCAAGAAAAGTTGTTATTTCCGCCCCAGCTGGTAAAGACTTAAAGACAATCGTCTTCAACGTCAACCACAAAACTTTAACTAAAGAAGATCAAGTCATTTCTGCTGCTAGCTGTACTACAAACTGCTTAGCCCCAATGGCCAATGCTTTAAACAAATTCGCCAAGATTGAAAGTGGTATCATGACTACTGTTCACGCTTACACTGGCGACCAAATGGTCTTAGATGGACCACACAGAAAAGGTGACTTAAGAAGAGCCCGTGCTGCTGCTTGCAACATCGTTCCAAACTCCACTGGTGCTGCTAAAGCCATCGGCTTAGTCATCCCAGAATTAAACGGTAAATTAATCGGTTCTGCACAACGTGTCCCAGTCTGCACTGGTTCCACAACTATCTTAGTCGCTGTTGTTAAGACTAAGAAAGAAGTTACTAAAGAAGCCATCAATGCCGCGATGAAGAGAGCCGCTAACCAATCCTTCGGTTACACTGAAGAAGAATTAGTTTCCTCCGATGTCATCGGTATGACTTATGGTTCCTTATTCGATGCCACTCAAACAATGGTTACTCCAATCGGTGGTGGCAGATATCAAGTCCAAGTCGTTTCTTGGTATGACAACGAGAACTCCTATACTTCTCAAATGGTCCGTACCATCAAATACTTTGCAGAAAACTGCTAATCGTTTAATGTAACTTTTTGGGTAGCTATACCCGTAATTACGATAATTAGCGCCCTTCTCGGAGGGCGCTTATTTATAAAATAAGGAGAAAAAAATGTTAACTGTTGATCAATTACAAAATCTTAACGGTAAAGTGGTCTTAGTGAGAGTTGACTTCAACGTCCCACTTAAGAACGGTGAAATCAGAGATGATAACCGTGTCGTCCAAGCTTTACCAACCATCAAAGAATTACTTGGCAAAGGTGCCAAAGTAGTCTTATTCTCCCACTTAGGCAAAATCAAACACAAAGAAGCCCCAGAAGTGGTTGAAGAACAAAAGAAAAAGAACAACTTAGCCCCAGTGGCCAAGAGATTAGGTGAACTTCTTGGTCAAGAAGTCCTCTTCTCAGAAGCGACTAGAGGTGAAGGCTTAAAAGCTTGTGTTGCCTCTTTAAAAGATGGTCAAGCTTTATTAGTCCAAAACACTCGTTATGAAAAGGGTGAAGAAAAGAACGATCCTGAATTAGCCGCGGATTGGGCTGCTTTAGGTGATGCTTATGTCATGGATGCTTTCGGTTCTGCACATAGAGCCCACGCTTCTACATATGGCATTCCTGAATTACTTAAGAAAGAAGGCAAACCAGTCGCTGTTGGTTATTTAGTGCAAAAAGAAGTCGAGAACTTAAATAGATGTGTCAAAGTCTCTGATAGTGATAGACCATATATCGCCATTCTCGCTGGTTTAAAAGTTTCCACTAAGATTAAAGTCATCGATTCTTTATTAAAGAAATGTGACCAAATCATCATCGGTGGTGCGATGGCCAACACCTTCTATAAAGCATTAGGCTATCCAACTGGTGATTCTCTCGTCGAAGATGAATTCGTCGAATATGCTGGTAAATGCTTAGAACAAGCTAAAGGTAGAATCCTCTTACCAGTTGATGCTGTTATCGCTAACGCATTTGAAAACCCAACTGAAGTCAAGGTTGCTTCTACTAAGAGCACACCAGATGGCTTCCAAGGTTTAGATATCGGTCCTGAGACTCGTAAATTATTCGCTGATGCTATTAGCAAAGCAAAGATGGTCTTCTGGAATGGACCAATGGGTGTCTTTGAACAAGATGCTTATCAAGCTGGTACAATCGCTGTTTGTGAAGCTATTAAAGGCTTAAAAGGCAAGGCCTTCACAGTCTGTGGTGGTGGTGATTCCGCTGCGGCTGCCAAACAATTTGGCTACTTCAATGACTTCTCACACGTCTCCACAGGTGGCGGTGCTTCCTTAGAGATGATCGAAAACGATGGTCACTTACCTGGCATCGATGTTTTAGGTTAAAAATATGGCAAGACGTAAATTGTTAATGGGCAACTGGAAAATGAACAAATTAGCCTCTGAAGCTAAAGAGTTCGCGGTTGCCGCTAAACCACTCGCGCAACTCGCTAAGAGCAATAAAATTGACTTAGGTGTTGCCCCAACTTATCTCTCACTTCAAACCACTAGAAAATATGCTGCTAAAAGCATGATCGTGGCCGCGCAAAACTGTCACTATAAAGAATCTGGTGCCTTTACTGGTGAAGTCTCCATTCCAATGTTAAAGGAAATGAAGATCAACTGGGTTATCTTAGGCCACTCCGAAAGAAGAGCTTATGATAACGAAACTAGTGAGAAATGCAATCTCAAAATCAAAGCTTTATTAGCAAACGACATGACTCCACTTTACTGTGTTGGTGAAACCCTTGAAGAATTCGAAGCTGGCAAGACTAAAGAAGTTGTCGGTGAACAAATTCGTAAAGGTTTAGAAGGTTTATCTGAAGAAGATGGCAAAAAACTCGTCATCGCTTATGAACCAGTTTGGTCCATTGGCACAGGTAAAAATGCCTCCACAGAAATCGCTCAAGATGTCTGTAACTTTATTAGAAAAGTCTTAAAGGAATGCGTTGGCAAATCCGCAAGCAAAATCAGAATCCTCTATGGTGGTTCTGTCAAACCAGAAAACATCAAAGCATACTTATCCTGCCCAGATGTTGATGGCGCCCTTGTCGGTGGTGCTTCCTTAAAGATTGATTCTTACACTCAATTACTTAAGGAAATCATTTAATCATGGGAATTAACAATCGCAATTACAATACTTCAGATCCAACAGTGGAGTATGTCAAACCTGAGAGAGCAACGATACAAGTTGGTAACCGCGCTCTCAATATGGCCAAGGTCTATGGATATTTATTCCTAGCCTTATTATTCACTGGTGGTATTGCTTTTGGTGTAGGTTATTTATTCTCACGTTGGTTAGTCGCTAATCCGGAGCAAGCAAATGGTGGTATGATTGCGATTTTAATCGCTTCTGCGGTTGGACTTTTGATCTTATCGTTTGTTGTTCATGGAGTAGCGTTTAGGAATAAGCATTCCGTTCTCCCGTATTACATCGCCTATGTGGTATTAATGGGTACATTATTATCAACATTTACGATGTTTATCGACTGGAGAATTCTCGGCATCGCTTTTGGCATCACTTCAATTGTCATCGGTTTAGATGCCGTAGTCGCTTTATTCGCGAAGAGTAACTTCAACTGGGTGGCGATGATGGGTATATCATTACTTTTAGGAGCGGGACTTGTCTTCCTCTTCTCTTGGTTAATGATTCTTCTTTTCCCAGGCGTTTTTGGACCAATCCTTTACATCATCGACTTTGTGGTCTTCGTCGCGATTGTCTTACTCACATTAGTGGACATCGTCCGCATCACAAAAATCGCTGAACAAGGAGAGATGAATAGAAACCTCGCGTTATATTGTTCATTCATTATCTATACAGATTTCATCTATATCTTTATTAGAATCGTTTATTATATCGCGATATTCTCCAATAGACGTTAATAACCTTAACAGTTTATACGATTGGGCAGCCTGATG
This sequence comes from Erysipelotrichaceae bacterium, assembly GCA_015059065.1. Lineage (GTDB taxonomy): Bacteria > Bacillota_I > Bacilli_A > RFN20 > CAG-826 > SIG220. Next base: position 40,920 of record SVBE01000010.1, read on the forward strand.
GTTGCCCTTTTTTGTCCTCTTTCTTTTTGTATATGAGGACAATTTGGCCGGTATGAGTGTTTGGGATAGGTCAAAATAAGAGTAGGCATATAGTTTATTAAAAGAATTTAAATTCTTTGTTGAATTATATTGTTAAGTTAGTTAGTTTATTTCTATAAGGATATTATTATGATCATCGATATCAAAGAAGCAGAAGCATCATTTATTGAATTAATGGACCTTCTCATAGAAGGAAAAGAACAAGAAATCATTATCTCAAAAGATAGTAACCTTTTAGTGACTCTTAAGCCAATTCCACATGTTTCAAATAGAATAGGTGTTGCCAAAGAAGAAATGAAAGGCAGAAGTATTACTCTAGAAGAATTCAATTCTATTGATGTCAATTTTGACTAGCGATTGATAAAAATAAAAAACCTAGATATCATAATCTAGGTTGCTCTCAATTGGAGCAGGCGACGAGAATCGAACTCGCATAACTACCTTGGCAAGGTAGTGTTCTACCACTGAACTACGCCTGCAGTGCTTAATTATTATAGCAAACAAGAATAAAGTTGCAACAAGAAAGGAAAAAAATTTATGGTCACTGATAAAGAATTAGCAGAATTAATATTTCCGGAAATAAAAGAAAGTCTTTCTGATTTAGAAAATAGATATCCAGAACGTAAATTACCAGAAGGTGCAGAAGTCACTAGATTCGCGCCATCTCCCACTGGTTTCTTACATACTGGCTCTCTTTTCACTTCGATGATCTGTCATAAAGTCGCTCATCAATCTAAAGGTATTTTCTATGTTCGACTTGAAGATACAGACACTAAAAGAGAAATCGAAGGTAGTGGACTTCAACTTTTAGAACAATTAAAAGTTTTTGATGTCTATCCTGATGAAGGATATATGGGTGACCATGAAAGTGGTAATTACGGTCCATATCAACAATCTAAACGCGCGGATATATATAAAGTCGCGATTAAATGGTTAATGGAAAATGGTCGCGCTTATCCAGATTTTGCGACTCCTGAAGAATTAGATGAAATAAGAAAAGAACAAGAAAAAAATAAATTATTACCAGGCTATTACGGTGAATTTGCCAAATATAGACATATATCTAATGACGAAAGAGTGGAACGCATTAAAAAAGGTGAGCCATATGTCATTCGTTTTAAATCGTTAGGCAATCATGATAATAAGATTCAAGTCTCTGACGTCATTAGAGGGGATTTTGAAATCATGGAAAACGATCAAGATATTGTCATCATGAAAAGCGATGGTTTACCTACCTATCACTTCGCGCATTGTATCGATGATCATTTTATGAGAACAACGACAGTCATTAGAGGCGCGGAATGGATTGCATCTTTACCAATTCACGTCGATTTATTTAAAGCGATGGGCTGGAAGGCTCCTAAATACGCGCATTTACCAGTCATCATGAAATTAGATGAAAATGGTAATCGAAGAAAATTATCCAAGAGGTTAGATAATGAAGCGGCAGTTAGTTATTTCTTAGAAGATGGTTATCCAACGGAAGCTTTAATCATGTATTTAATGACTATTGCTAATAGCAATTTTGAAAGATGGATTTTAGATAACAAATTTGAAGGGATGGATGATTTCACCTTATCTTTTGATAAGATGTCTCTTGACGGCGCCTTATTTGATATGGGCAAACTCAATTTCTTCTCTAGAGAATTATTAGGCAAGAAAAATAAAGAAGAATTTTACCTAATGGCGAAACAGTATGGTAAAGAATATAACAAAGAGTTATATGACTTAATCGAATCTGATCCAGATTATTTTAAAGCCATCATCAATATTGAAAGAGAAAAAGAAAACCCAAGAAAAGACTATGAGAAGATGGCAGATGTTCTTCCCATCATCTCTTTCTTCTATCCTAATTATTATGAAGGCATTTTAAAGCAAGGTTTCTCTTTTAATGAGAAATTCACTAAAGAAGATATCAAAGCGGTCCTAGAAGGGGTTAAAGCATTATCTTTAGAGCAAGATGAACAATCTTGGTTCAACCAGATGAAAGAAATCGGTAGTGGACTTGGCTATGCGGCAGATAGAAAAGCTTTAAAAGCAAATCCAGAATTATATAAAGGTGGTGTCAGTGATATCGCGGAGATATTAAGAATAGCCTTAAGCGGTAGAAAGAACACTCCAAACCTATATTACGTGATGAAGATTCTCACTAAAGAGGTTTGTTTACAAAGAATTGATAAAGTCATTGCAACTTTATAATCGGGTTATGTTATAATAACCCCGCTGGCCCTATGGAGAAGTGGCTTAACTCATCGCCCTCTCAAGGCGACATTCACGGGTCCGAATCCCGTTAGGGTCACCACGCAGGTTAATACTCGCTACCATAATACTGATTTATCAGTATAAATGATATGGTGCGAGTTTTTTCTTGCTCATTTTAGTATCGAATCCCAAATGGAAACCTAGATAATGACGGTTTTCCAATACATTAGAAAGCAAGATTTTGATAAATACACCAATAGTATTGTTTTGTAGCGTTCCGGGCGGATTCACTACGTTTAATTGGCAATTGCAGTCATAGAGTGCTTGACTCTCTCTCTCTCTCTCTCTCTAGAATAAAATCAAGTTAAAGAAAGAGAGATTGATTTGGTATGGCAGCAGTTTTTAAATGTCCTAAATGTAAGGCAAGTTTGATTAATTATCCTGAAAGATGTCCTGTATGTAACATCAAAATAAAATACCCTAAAGAACAACCACAACAAATGATTAAGACAAACCCTCTTGAAGAATTTGAGTATTTTGAATCTCGCAACATTGCAGATGTAGAAATTGATACTATCGTGCGTAGAAAACACAATTTATTTGGGCAAATATTATACAAAAAAGAAATCTCAGATACTTGGGAAGAGAATGTTCCTTTAACAATAACAAGGGATAGAATGTGGGGAGATATTGATTCGAATGGAAATATTAATATCTATGGAGGAGATATCCATGTAGATGGTGGCTATTCTTATACTAGAACCTCATATGATTTGTATTTTAAAAGAAATATTCATGATCCAAATTATGGATACTGGAAAATAGCAGAAAATACTGTTCCTGATGTTTCAAAATTAAGAGATTCTATTGGCGTATTGCTTCCAAAGCATGTCGTAATTTTCTTTTTGCTAATCCTGCTAGGTTTATTCATTAATCTCATTGGATTAAGTATTATGGTGACGCCTACACAGCAATTGCTAGATTCTATTGGAAGAAATGGGTGTAGTGTTGCTGGAACAATAGCGTTTACTATCGGATATATAATTGCCGCTTTGATGACAGTTAAGTTTTTAAAAAATAAATCCTACAACCAGATTTATTATAAAAATCGTTCCTCGTTGTTATCAATGCTCAACAACTCATTTGAATTAAAAGGAAAAGAGTTTATAAACAACTTAGATAAATATGCGTTAGAAGCAGCACGTTGTGACTTAGAAGATTCAATTGGCGATTCAATACTTATTAACTCAAACACTGGTTATGGAAAAGCAATCAATATTAAGAACAATCATAATGAAGCGCAACTCATAAAGTATAGGAATTATCTTCATTTTTTTGGTGGAACTGAAACGTGGAAATTAAAATTAAAAACACGAGGAATTGTTGCGTTAATTGCAATAGTATACTTAGTTGCAGGAACTATCAGCTCGTTGACTACTGCCAAAGAAACCCCTCAACAAATTGTTGTTATTGGGGTGATTGGTTGGGTTGCTTGTATAATTTTATTGTTTGGCGTCCCTGCTTTAGTTGCATTAATTAAGTATTCCAAACAAAAAAGTTACCTAAAAAAAGCAATGCAAAACAAATAATATAAAAAACTATTTGGTTCTATTAAAGAACCATTTTTTTGATTAAATCTAGAAAAAATATCCTTTCTTTAAATCCTTAATTGTAATCAATTAGAAAACAGATAAAACCAATAAGATGCAAGGATGCTCGTAGATAAACTCGGCCAAACAAAAAATGTTAGAACATTTTTCAATGTAATGGGCATTCCAAATCGTTTTAGTGGGAACATGTAAGACCAGAGTAGTCATTACCTTATTAAGAAATCTCTTTATCGATTTACTGAATAATCAAGGTTTATAAACTAGATGTTTTATTATCAAATACTATAGTAATTACTGAACTAGTTCAGTATATAGTAGTAATCCACTCTATAAATGGATATCTAATATAGAATGATAATAATAGGAAAAGAGCCTATCTTTATATCTAACAATATAGGCCAAAAGTAGCGTACTCAATCCCGAACGCTTCACCAACTTAAAAATTGAAGGTTAATACATAATGGTATTAGCCTTTTTTCTTTGATTACATCGAAAAAGAAAGAAACATCGCTCATAAATACAACATGGAAGAAAGTATATTTAGAATGGAAAAAAAGAGCCTGTGAATATGGCTCTATTGTATAAAAGGTTGAATTATAGCTTTTAGAGTTCTGTTTTTACGAAAGCAATAATATGTTCTTTTGGAATTCTTTCGAGTTCCTTGCAAATGATATCAACACTTTTATCACTTGACTGATAAAAAAGAATAATGACAAATCATTTTTAACTGATATAATTGTTTCCGGTTAATAAGGAGGATACGACTAAAAAACGCTTATGAATTCAACAAAACAAACAAATTTTGTCGACATTGAAAGATTTTAGTGTTTTCTCTAGTTGTGTTATCTTCCTAAACAATAGTGGTCAAATTTAAAATATAAGATAAATTTCGCAGCAACTGGTTAAAACGGTTTTGCGTTTTTTAATGCATAAATAAAATCTTTTTCAATGTCATCGTTTCAAAGGAGGAAAGAAAATGGAAAAGAATTTATTGTTTTTAACTAGAAAATGGAACAAAATCTATTCTCTAGAAATTGATTTAGACAAACATGTCTATTATTTTAACGATGAAGAAGAAAAACAACCTATTGAAAGAAACAAAGAATTGAATTGTTACTTTATCAACAAAGATTTGTTCAACATTATTTTTAAAACTTTTGAAGAGAGTTCCTATTTTATTGAAGATGGTGGAGCAGGTAATGCTAGTAATTTAATTATCGAAACAAGAGAAGGCTTTAATGATGAAGAAAAACTAACTAAAGAACAAGTTTATGCTTGCCTTAAAAATGGCTTTATTGGCTATTCAGAAGAAGAAATGAATAAGATTTTAGATCAGATGATTGATCACGGAGCAGAAATCGCTAATTATCTTGTCGAAGAAGATATTTTGAACATTTATAGAAAATACATCAACTACGAAATATCTAATTATCTTTTTTCTCGCTATGCTTTCTTTGTTTCTTATGCATTGTATTGTAACAAACGTTATAAAAACGATGATGTAAACACCATGATAAATGAAATTGAATGGGGTTTTGATGGGCTATCGTTCTGCAATTGTGGCGATGATGACAACAATGAAGAAATGAGAGAAACCGACCCATATTTTTACTCATACATCAAATCATGTTGTTACAAAATTCAACGTTTCCTTAATAAGAAATATGAAAGAGATGTAACGATTAAAGGTAGATACAAAATGTATGTGTATAGAGCGGAATGGAATACTTTCTTGTATATTATTGAAGATATTGTTGAAAATACATTCAATTACGGTCATTTTTATTTGGACACGTATGAATTCAACCTGGATTATTTTTATGATTGTATGGAAAAAGAAGAATTCAATAGTTTATTAGAAAGATATTTGTTTGAAGATGATGATGAAGAATATCCGGCATATAACAAAAAATTAACACTTAAAGCTATTAAATAAAAAATGAAGGTTAATACAGAAATGTGTTAGCCTTTTTTCTTTGATTACATCGAATCTTTTTGAGAATAATTTGACCTTTTCCAAATAGGCTTTTTAAATTGTTCTGGTTCTAAGTTTATTGGCGCATCCCAATATTTGTTGATCTTACCTGTTTCATAAAACCTTATAAGTTTTGCAATATTTAATTTTATTATCCCTGTGAATGGAGAATTCCTAGCAGGGATTTTTTATTTGCTTGTTTAGGCTTTGTATCTCTTATATGATAAAGCCATGACAGCTATTGAACTTGCTGATAATGTCGTAGTCGATTCTATAAGAGGCATTAATCCTTTTGACAAGTCTTCTGTTATGGAGATTGCTTTAAAAGGCGATAAAAGAATCCCAGGAATAAAAAGCCATATTTTAAGGACGGCTTATTACACCCAACTAATCGTAAGAGAATTACATTCTCTAAACATGTATCCTGACATAATCAATGAGGAATATAAAGTCTTTCTTCCTATTGCTGCAGCCATCCATGATATTGGTAAGCTTAAAATTCCTTTAGAGGTTTTGGATGATAGAAGAAAACTAGATCCTCATGAATTTGAGGAGATGAAGAAACATATCACTTATGGTGCAGAGTATATTGACGCAGCTTTAAAAGGGTCTGAATATAAAAAATTTCTCGAACTGACAAAAAATGTAATTTTATATCATCATGAGAAATGGGACGGTATTGGTTATTTAGCAGGATTAAAAGGCAAAGACATTCCTTTAGAAGCTCGCATTGTTGCACTAGCAGATGTGTTTGATGCTCTTACTAGTAAAAGAAGTTATAAAGAAGCTTTTACTTATGAGTACTCTAAAGAATATATTAAAAAGGAAAAAGGAAGGCATTTCGATCCCGATATTCTTGAAATTTTCCTTAAAGATAGCGTTCAAGACAAAGTAAAAATGGTTTTGAGTGGTGAGTACGATAAATAGAAAATATAAAAAACACCATTTTTCGTTTAAAAAATTGGTATTATTGGGCTTACACAAAGACAACTTAACTAAATAGGATTGATACAAAATATCAGTCCTTATATTTTTGTTCTTGACCTAGAGTTAACTCTAACTCTTACAATATTAACGTGAGGTGATAAGAATGAGTTATTCCATTTCAGAGATTGCCAAGATGCTTAATGTATCTGCATATACAATTAGATACTACGATAAAGAAGGATTGTTTCCTCAAGTCAAAAGAGTAAATGGAATACGTGTGTTTGAAGATAAGGATTTTCCGTGGCTTAGAATGCTTAATTGTTTAAAGAACCTAAATATGCCTATTAAGAAGATAAAAGAATATGTCGATTTAGCCTTAAAGGGTGATGAAACATTAAAAGAAAGATATCAGCTTATTTTGGAGCAAGAAGAAATCATTAAAAAACAAATTAAAGAGCTCAATTATTACAAGAAACAAATCGATTTTAAGAAAGCTTATTACGAAAAAGCTATTGAAGCGGGAACGGAGAAAGCGGTAGAAGATTGGCCAAATCCTGAACCTACTTTAAAAGTTGATGAATTACCAAAATGAAAAGATTAATAATGGCGTTACTAATGTCTACATTCTTTTAAGTAGTTGTATTATTAATAAGAATAATAAAGATAATCAATCTGAAGATGATATTACAGATAACATGCCTGAGGAGGAAACTATGAAGAAAGTATTAATTATTTCTACAAGTATTAGAAACGGAAGCAATTCCGAAAGATTAGCCCACGAATTTGAAAAAGGGGCAAAAGAAGCGGGACATGTCGTTGAATTTATATCTTTGAAAGATAAAAACATTGCTTTCTGTCGCGGCTGTTTAGCGTGTCAAAAAACTCATAAGTGCATTATTAATGATGACGCGATTGAAATTGCGGATAAGATGTGTGAAAGTGAAGTAATCGTTTGGGTGTCGCCAATCTATTATTATGAAATGTCTGGTCAAATGAAAACCTTAATTGATAGATGCAATTCTTTATATTCGAGAGATTATAAATTCAAAGACATTTATTTCTTAACTGTTTCCGCAGAAGAGGAACAATATGTTCCTGAGAAAGCCATCAATGGTTTACAAGGCTGGATTGATTGTTTTGAAGGAGTGGAGCTCAAAGACACCCTTTTTGTCGGAGGAGTAAACGGCCCTAACGAAATTAATAATCATGAAAAATTAAAACAAGCATATGAAATGGGGAGGAATATCTAATGCTTAAACTAGTCAATGAATGGGATAAAGTTTTCCCAAAAGATGAATCAATTAATCATCAAAAAGTAACGTTTAAAAACCATTTTGGCATTGACCTTGCCGCGGATATGTATTGGCCTAAGCAAGGAAATAGATTTCCTGCAATAGCGGTAAGTGGTCCTTTTGGTGCGGTTAAGGAACAATCAAGTGGTTTGTACGCTCAAGAGATGGCTAAAAGAGGATTCTTAACCATCGCCTTTGATCCATCTTTTACTGGTGAAAGCGGTGGTGAACCAAGATACATGAATTCACCCGATATCAATGTTGAAGATTTCCAAGCCGCAGTTGATTATTTATCTAATTTAGATAATGTCGACCCAAATAAGATTTCCATTATTGGCATATGTGGCTGGGGTGGCATGGCTATTCAAACCGCATGCTTTGATACAAGAGTTAAAGCGACAGTTGCCGTCACTATGTATGATATGTCTAGAGTAAGTGGCAATGGCTATTTTGATCAGGGCGATAACGAAGAAAGTAGATATCAAGCTAGAGTGGCTATAAATAATCAAAGAACACTAGACTTTAAGAATGGTAATTACAAACTTGGTGGTGGAGTGGTTGATGATCCCACTGATTTTCCATGGTTTGTAAAACAATATTACGACTACTATAAAACGCCACGTGGATATCATTCTCGTAGTTTAAATAGCAATGGTGGATGGAATGTTACTGCAGGAACATCTTTGCTTAACACAAGATTATTTACATATGCTTCTGAAATAAGAAATGCTGTTTTAATTGTCCATGGTGAAAAAGCCCATTCTTTATATTTTGGTCAAGATGCGTTTAAGTTATTAAAAGGCGATAATAAAGAATTCTTATTGGTAAAAGACGCTACACATTGTGACTTATATGATGGTGGGGTTAACCATGACAAGATTCCTTTTGATAATATAGAAGAATTTATTAGAAAGAATTTATAAAAGTAACAATAGGCCATTCTTAAGTGATAGGAGTGGTCTATTTATTTACAACGAAAGGGTGTTGCAGGGTGTTTCATTTGCATCACTATATTTGCCCTTGTACATATTAGAATAACTGTGTAAATTAACTGATGTAAAAGCATTAAAATATAATTTTTATGCAGTGCCTGAAGAAATAAAAGAAAACTAGGTGATAGTGTGACTTACTTAAATTGGTGTATAGATTATTTAAAAAAATATAACCATATTAATCAAAATCTAGAATATAATTGGCCCACTTTAAGAGCGCTTTTAAATATTACAATGCCGATCAATATAAGCGATGAGTTTTATCAAAAACAAGATAAAGTCTTGAAAGACATTTTATCTAGCAAAGAAATAACCGATATCTCATCTTTTCCTAATGGCGTTTATCTTTATAAAGGTGATATCACTCTATTAAAAGCAGATGCGATAGTGAATGCTTGTAATTCTCAAATGCTAGGATGCTTTGTTCCTGGCCATCACTGTATCGATAACGCGATTCATTCTTTTGGTGGATTACAGGTGAGAAGAGACATGATGAAGATGATGGAAGAACAAGGCCATGAAGAAGAAAATGGACAGGTAAAAGTGTCTAAGGGATATAATCTTCCTTCTAAATATATCTTCCATACTGTTGGGCCAATTTATAGTGGGATTCATAGAGATGAAATAGATTTAGCAAGTTGCTATTATTCTTGTTTAAGAAAAGCAGATGAGATGGGACTTGAATCAATTGTGTTCTGTTCTTTATCAACTGGAGTATTTGGTTTTCCTATTCAAAAAGCCAGCAAAATCGCCATAAAATGTGTTAATTCGTATTTAAAAGAAGAAAACAAGAATATTAAAAAAGTCATATTTGATGTCTTTAGTGATAATGACTATGAGGTATATAAAAACAATATGAAGGAGGTGGGACTATGATTATTAATACTGGTCAAAGAACAGATATTCCCGCCTTCTATTCAAAGTGGTTTATGAACCGCATCAGAGAAGGATATGTTTTAGTGAGAAACCCATATTATCCAACCATCGTCACAAAGTTTTTATTAGATCCTAAAGTTGTGGATGTGATTGGCTTCTGTACGAAGAATCCACGTCCGATGTTTCCTTATTTAGATGAATTAAAAGAGTATGGTCAATTCTGGTACGTATCCATCACTGGATTTGATAAGGATTTAGAACCAAATGTTCCTCCAATCGAACAAGTGATTGAAGATTTTAAATATTTATCTAACAGAGTTGGAAAGAATGCGACTGGGTGGAGATACACCCCAATAATTGTGAACAATAAATACACAAAAGAATATCACATTAAAATGTTTGAACATATCGCTTCAGAGTTAGATGGATATACTTCTTTAGTGGCCTTTGGCTTCGTCGATATATATCCGAAGTTAGAGAAGAACCATCCAGAGATAAAAGATACGGATGACGAGACTAAGATTGAAATAGCGAAGGCGTTTATGGAAATCGCTAAGAAACATCATATGGATTTAAGACTCTGCTCAAAAGAGAAGTGGTTATCTAGTTATGGCGTTGATATCGATGGCTGTATGAGAGTAGGGGACTATGAGAATAGTATTAATAATAAACTAGATATCAAACAAAAGATGGAAGCGAGAAAGAATTACTGTGCTTGTTATCTTTCTAACGATATCGGTAAATATAACTCATGCCTGCATTTATGCAAATATTGCTATGCAAACGGGAATGAAAACACGATAAGAAAGAATTATAAAGAGCATGATGATAATTCTCCTTTATTAATTGGGCACATCAATAAAGGAGACAAGATTAGACTTGCTAAGCAAGAATCATATAAAGAAAGAACAATAACATTATTTTGATTATGAAAGAGATAGAAAGAATTAAACAACTTATTGATGATGCAGATGCGATAGTTATCGGTGCGGGAGCAGGATTATCAACTGCCGCTGGCTTTGAATATGGCGGAGATTATTTTTTAGAAAACTTTCCCGATATCAATAAGAAGTATGGTTATACCGATATGTATAGCGCGGGTTTTCATAACTTCTTAACAAGCGAAGAGAAGTGGGGTTATTGGTGTAGATTTATTTATCTTCAAAGATATAAAGAAGGGGCAAAACCTTTATATAAGAAGCTATTTGAAATGATGAAGGACAAAAAATATTTTGTGATCACCACAAATGTTGACCATCAATTCCAACTTGCAGGGTTTTCTAAAGAAAGTCTATTCTATACCCAAGGTGATTATGGTTTATTCCAGTGCAGCAAGCCGTGTCATAACAAGACATATGATAATAAAGAACAAGTTATGGAAATGGTTCATTCTCTAAAAGATGGTTTAATCCCTTCTCATCTCATTCCTATTTGTCCAGTATGTGGAGAAGAGATGAGCATGAATCTTAGAAGCGACGACACATTCGTAGAAGATGAAGGATGGCATGAGGCTGCTCATCGATATGAGAAGTTCATAAATGATAATAAAGATAAGAAGATATTATTTTTAGAACTAGGAGTGGGATGGAATACACCTGGCATTATTAAATATCCTTTTATGAGGATGACTTATAACTTTAAAGATGCTTTCTATGTTTGCATCAACAAAGGATTCAATCGTATTCCAGAAGAATTAAAAGACAAAGCAATTGTTTTAGATGAGGATATTAATTTGTTGGTGAAATAATAGTGCTACATTGTATTAATTTGAAATTGGATTGATACAATAGTGTCAATCCTTTTCATTTTTGATATAATTATTCCGTTATGAAAAAGATGAATATTACTTTAGAAAAGATTAGTTGGGATAACTATATCAAAGTATTAAAACTTAAAGTTACTAAGGAACAAGAAAATTATGTAGCAAGCAATAGGGCAAGCCTTATCCATGCCTTTTTAGAATCTTCGGATGGAAAGCCAGTCCATGCTTTCGCGGTGAAAAACGGAAAGACGGTCGTGGGCTTTATGCAGATCATGTACGACAACGATTGGACTGGATATGAAAGAGACGATTGGCTAAGTAGTGATGAATATAAGAAATATGAAGGACAACCATATTATTATATTTGGAGGTTCATGATTGATAAACGATATCAAGGCCGTGGATATGGAAGAGAAGCTTTTAAACAAACATTAGATTTCATCAAGACCTTCCCTGATGGAAAAGCAAAATATGTGATGATTTCCTATGAGCAACATAATGAAGCGGGAAGAAAATTATATAGTTCATTTGGTTTTGAAGAAGTATTTAAAGAATACCTCTATCCTGATGATGAAGTGATGAGCATGCTTAAGATATGTTAATTGTATTAATTTGTTATAAAGGCATAAATGGAAATGCGAAGAAATTTGTCGATGAGATGATTTCTTCGGGAATAGTGGAAGAGATTAGAAAAGAAGAAGGCAATCTTCGTTATGAATATTTCTTTCCTTTGGACGATAATGAATCGGTTTTACTCGTTGATTCATGGGATAATCAAGAAGCCCTTGATAGACATCATCAATTACCACTTATGAATAAAATCAAAGAATTAAGAGAAAAATATGACCTCCATATGGAAGTTGAAAAATATCAGTCGCAAGTAGATGACAAAGACGAAAAATATATCAGGAGATAGATAATGAAGAAGTTATTATTGTTTGTCATACCATTTTTATTATGTGGGTGTTCTACTAGTGGGAGCAGCGTTAGCGAATCTAGCAAAACTAGTGAAGAAAGTAGCAAGAGTCTTATTCCTAGCGATAGCAACATTTTAGTCGCCTATTTCTCTGTCACTAATCACACGAAAGAAATTGCCGTTAAGGCTCAAGAATATTTAGAAAGCGATATATTTGAAATTGTCCCTAGCCAGGAATATACTGCAGAAGATATCAACTATAATTCTGATTGTAGAGCCAATAGAGAACAAAATGATCCTAACGCTAGGCCAGTAATCAAATATAGCATTGAAGATATATCTAAATATGACACGATCGTGCTAGGCTATCCTATTTGGTGGGGACAAGCTCCTAAAATTATGTACACCTTCGTGGAATCATATGATTTAACAAATAAAACTATCATTCCATTTTGTACATCAGGTAGTTCTCCAATTGGAAGCAGTGCGATTAATCTCGCTATAAGAGAACCTAATGCGAATTGGTTAGAAGGAAAAAGATTTCCTGCTGGTGCAACTAAAGAAGATATCGCTAGTTGGCTAGACAGTTATATTGATAAGGAAGAAAAGGATATGAAATTATTGATTGATGAAAAAGAATTAAATGTCTCTTGGGAAGATAATGATTCAGTGAAAGCTTTAAAAAATCTACTGCCATTAACAATTAACATGCATGAATATGGTGGATTTGAACAAACGGGATCAATTGGCTCTTCTATTATTAGAAATGATAGACAAATTGATGTCGTTCCTGGGGATATCGTTTTATATAACGGTAACGCTATTTCAGTTTTCTATAATAACAGTGCATGGTCATATACTAGACTCGGACATATTAATATGGATAATGCTGACCTCAATAATTTATTAAATAAAGCATCGGTTACTTTTGTATTAAAATAAGAATAGTTAATTATGAAAATTGTTTTGATAAACGGGACGAATCATAAAGGCAGTACTTATCATATTGCTAAACAATTAACGGATAAGCTTAACGGAGAATTAACCGAATTCTTTTTACCAAGAGATTTTGATGAATTCTGTTTGGGCTGTACAACTTGTTTTACTAAAGATGAAAAGCTTTGCCCACATCACTCTAAAATTGAGAAGATTACTAACGCTTTATTAGAAGCTGATGTCATCATTTTAGCGAGCCCTGTATATTGTTTTCACGCGAGTGGAGCGATGAAATCATTGTTGGATCATTATGGTTATATGTGGATGGCGCATCGTCCAGAAGAATCGATGTTTAAAAAGCAAGGCATTGTTCTTTCTACTGCAGCAGGGGCAGGAATTAAATCCACCCTTAAGGATATGAGAGATAGTTTGTTCTATTGGGGTGTCGCGAGAACATATAGTTTTGGCCTCCCAGTTGCAGCTACATCATGGGATGGGATCAATAAGAAAAAACTTGCTAAAATTGATAAAAACACGAGCAAAATCGCAAGAAAAGTTAATAAAAGAAACGGCAAAGTCAAACCAGGATTTAAAACCAAAGCATTCTTTTTCATCATGCATTTGATGCAGAAAAATGGTTGGAATCCAAAAGATGTAGATTATTGGAAAGATAAGGGTTGGACGAAAAAAGTTCGTCCTTGGAAATAATATGACAAAAGGTAAGAAAATCGCGATTATCGTCAAGCATGAAGGTTCTCCTATTGAAGAGGTCGCATAGTTATGAATTGGTATTTTCTCTATGAAAGGATTTACGGCACTTTAAACAAAGAGGAATGGGAAAAGAAATAATGAATGCTTGCATATAATAGATAATAATGATTAGATAAGAGCAAGCTCTTCTATCTAATAGGAGGTAACTATAATGTACAAAATAGTCAGCAAAAAAGTTCTCAATCCCACGGTTATTCAAATGGAGATTGATTCACCCCTTGTGGCCAAGAAAGCAAAACCTGGTCAATTCATCATTTTAAGGGTGGATGAAGAAGGGGAAAGAATTCCTCTTACCATCGCCGGAACAGATAAAGAAAAAGGCACGACAAAGATTATTTTCCAAGTTGTGGGGACTACGACAGAAAAACTAAAACATAAACAAGAAGGGGAATATATCTCCGATTTTGTGGGACCTCTTGGGGTTCCAACTCACACTGAAGGTGTTAAAAGCGTCTGTATCATCGGTGGTGGTGTAGGATGTGCGATTGCGATGCCAGTAGCGGAAGAATTCCATCGCTTAGGAGCGAAAGTTACTTCTATCATCGGTTTTAGAAATAAAGATTTATTGATCCTCGAAGATGAATTTAAAGCGGTTAGCGATAAGCTTATCGTTATGACAGATGATGGTTCTTATGCTAGACAAGGTAATGTCACTGTTCCTTTAAAGGAAATGCTAGAAGAAGATCCAAATCAATTCGATTTAATCATCACCATTGGACCACTTATCATGATGAAATTTGTCGTCTTAACGGCTAAACCATTTAATGTTCCTGTCACTGTCAGTATGAATCCAATCATGATTGACGGCACTGGTATGTGTGGCGGTTGTCGTTTATCTTTGATTCAAGACGGTAAACGAGTGATGAAATTCGCCTGCGTTGATGGTCCTGATTTCAATGGTTATGAAGTCGACTTTGATGAAGCGATGTCACGTGGAAGGCAGTATTTTGACTTTGAAAGACACGCTCATGAAGAGACCTGTAATTTATTTAAAAAGGAGGTCAAATAATTATGCCTAATATGACTCCTAAAAAACATGAAATGCCTACTCAAGATGCGAAAGTGAGAGCATCTAATTTCTTAGAAGTAGCGACTGGCTATACTGAAGAGATGGCTGTCAACGAAGCAGAAAGATGTTTACACTGCCAAGCTAAGCCATGCGTTAATGGCTGCCCAGTTCATATCAATATTCCAGAATTCATCGCCAAGGTGAAAGATAGAGATTATGAAGGAGCTTATCAAATCATTTCAGAGTCCTCATCTTTACCAGCGGTCTGTGGACGTGTCTGCCCACAAGAGAGCCAATGTGAATGCTTCTGTGTTAGAGGTAAAGGATCTCTACCCAAAAAAGATGAAAATGGTCAAATTGTTAAAGACGCAGATGGAAAGACTGTAATGGTACCTTCTGAAGCGGTTGGCATCGGCCGTTTAGAGAGATTTGTTGCTGATTATCACAATGCAAATAATAAAGAAAAACCTGCAAAACCTGTACCAAATGGCCATAAAGTAGCAATTATTGGTTCAGGTCCATCGGGACTTACATGTGCTGGTGATCTTGCGAAAATGGGATTTAAAGTGACTATTTTTGAAGCTTTACACGTCGCAGGTGGCGTGCTTGTATACGGCATTCCTGAATTCCGTTTACCAAAAGCTATTGTCCAAAAAGAAGTGGATAATTTAAAAGCTTTAGATGTCGATATTGAAACTAATGTTGTGATTGGTAAAACCTTAACAATTGATGAATTATTTGAAGATGGTTATGAAGCGATTTATATCGGTTCAGGTGCTGGTTTACCTAAATTTATGAACATACCTGGTGAAGGTCTTAAGGGCGTTTTATCAGCGAATGAATTCTTAACGCGTATCAATTTGATGAAAGCATATAAAGAGCATTCCGACACTCCTATTAACCACAGTAAAAGAGTAGCGGTTGTCGGTGGTGGTAATGTCGCGATGGATGCAGCGAGAAGTGCGAAGCGTTTAGGAGGAGATGTGACCATTGTCTATCGTCGTACAAGAGCAGAACTTCCTGCGAGAGCCGAAGAAGTGGAACACGCGATTGAAGAAGGTATTAAATTTACTTTCTTAACCAATCCAGTGAGAATCAACGGTGATGAAAATAATAATGTGAAATCCATCACCTGTATTAAAATGGAATTAGGTGAACCAGATGCTTCTGGTAGAAGAAGACCAGTGGAAGTTCCAAACAGCGATTTCGATATTGAAGTTGATGAAGTAATCATGGCTTTAGGTACTTCTCCTAACCCATTAATCAAATCTACAACTTCGGGATTAGAAACCCAAAAATGGGGTGGTATTGTCGCTGATGAAGAAACCGGTAAAACATCTCGCGATCATATTTATGCCGGCGGTGATGCGGTCACTGGCGCGGCTACTGTCATATTAGCGATGGGTGCGGGTAAAAAAGCTGCTGCTTCTATCGCGAAAGAGTTATTAAAATAAAATGAAATTTTATCTATTTAGCAAACTGAAAGAAAACGGTGAAATAGTGTTTAACTATCTCTCAAAAATAGGGGAAGTCACTTCCTCGCTTTCTGAATGCGATATCATCGTCTCTGTCGGTGGGGATGGCACTCTTCTTAATACTGGAAAGAAAGCGATTGAATATGATAAACCAATCGTCGGCATCAATGCTGGGCATCTCGGCTATTTATGTGCTTTTAAAATTGAAGAGATTGCTTCTTTATCCATCGATGATTTTCTTTCTTTAAAAGAAAGTCACCGCACGTTAATCGAATATAACGGGGAAGTCGCGATCAATGAAATCTGCGTTTTAAAAGCTAATCCTGTGCAATCGATTGAAGTTGGGATTAAAGGTATTGCCACTTGGAAAGGGGATGGCTTAATCGTTTCGACAGCGACAGGTTCATCTTCCTATAATCAATCAGCAGGTGGACCGATATTAAATCCGCTTTCCACTGATTTAGTGGTCACTCCTGTCTGTCCACATTTTGCTAAAGTTGGTCCTCAAATCATCAAAGATGATGCGGTGGTGGTCAATGTTTCTAATCGCACGAAAGCATTATTAACAGTGGATACGAAAGTAATTGGGGAAATTAATGAACCAGTAGTGATTAAAAAATCAAATAAAGTATTAAGACTATTGACTAGATAAGATAAGGGACCACGTGGTTCCTTTTTAATATGAAAAGGAAAGATGAAAGAGAGGCAAAAAATATTTTGCTCTTTCGCTAGGTGGTTTCACGTGATAATATTTATATTATGTTTTACGGATACAACATTTCATTCTCGATTACCGCTCTTTTAATCGTCGGCATTTTACTCGTAATTATTAGTATCCATTACAGCACAACTAATCTCGTCAATCGCCGATATAAATTCTTTTTGATTGGCTCCTTTTTATTAATTGCCCTTGATTTGATCACAGTTTATACTAATGCGATTACGGATAAGATTCCTGTTTTATTATCACAAGTTTTAAACGGTATTTATTTCTTTACAGGGGCAATAGTAGCGTTTTTGTTCCTATATTATGTCATCTCTGTAGCCTTCCAAGATAGGGAGAAGAAACTTCGTAGAATTCTTTGGATTATCAATATCTCAATTCTCTTTATATTTGCTGGTACCCTTATCGCGAATAACTGGTTGGGTTTCTATTTCTATTTCTCTGAAACATTTGTCTATAGTCATGGACCAGTTTATATCCTCGTTAATTTAGCGACTATCCTTTTCGTTGTTGAATCGATTGTCGTGATGATTATCAACCACAAGTTTTTCAATAAACGTCAACTCATCACAACGATCTTATTCTATACATTCTTCTTTGCTTCTTTTGCATTGCAACTTTCTTTATTCAGCGACATCCTCTTGTCCGATTTAGGCGTTGCTTTT
The DNA here is from genome assembly GCA_015059065.1 of Erysipelotrichaceae bacterium. GTDB lineage: Bacteria > Bacillota_I > Bacilli_A > RFN20 > CAG-826 > SIG220. The sequence continues at coordinate 59,091 of SVBE01000010.1, forward strand.
GGAGCGCTTCTCGTCTTCTTCTCAATTGAAACTCCTGATTATATCAAGTTGATGACGACTTTAAATGAGCTCAATGAACTCAAAGCTTCATTAGAGATTCAAGTCGCTAATCGTACTAAAGAACTCGATGAAGAAAAGAAATCTTATGAGGAATTAACTTTAGAAACATTATCTTCTTTAGCAAGTGTGGTCGATGCTAAGGACCATTATACTAATGGTCATTCCTTCCGTGTTGCCGCTTATTCTAAAGGTATTGCCGAGACTCTTGGTTTATCTAGACAAGAATGCGAACAAATCTATTTTGCAGGTCTTATCCATGATGTTGGTAAGATTGGCATCAATGAAGCGATTCTTACTAAACCGGGTAAATTAGATGCGGGTGAATATGCGATTATTCAGTCTCATTCCGCTTTAGGTGGAGATATTTTAAAAGGGATTAAAGAATTCCCAATCTTTGAACAGGTCGCAAGAAGCCATCATGAAAGATATGATGGTAACGGTTATCCTGACAAATTAAAGGGTGAAGAAATACCATTCTCTGCGAGAATAGTGACAGTTGCGGATACATTTGATGCGATGACTAGTGATCGCAGCTACCGTAAAGCCTTAAGCGATGAAATTGCGATTAAAGAACTTTATGACCATCGTGGTGATCAATTCGATCCTATTGCAGTTGACGCTTTCATGAAATTATATGATAGCTTTAGAGATTCGATTAGAAATCATGTCGATGATATCGCCCAAGGAATCGATTATTCAAAACCGATTAAAGATTTAGAAAAAAAGAGGAAAAAAGATGAACAACATAGATAGAATTTATAACTTCATTAATCAGGTTGGTACATATGCTCTTGCTACTGTTGAAGCCGATCAACCAAAGGTGAGAGTTTTTGGTACTATTCTTAAATATAACGATAAACTTTATATCCAAACTGGGAAAAGAAAAGATGTTGCTAAACAGTTATTCGTTAATCCAAAAGCTGAAATAGTTTGTTCTAAAGGAACTGAATGGTTAAGAGTGTCTTGTGAATTAGTGGAAGCTGATGACCGTGATATCAGAGTAGCAATGCTAAATAAAATGCCAGACCTTAGAATGATGTATAACGAAGATGATGGCAACATGGTGATGTTTGAACTGAAAAATGTCGTAGCGATATTCTCCTCCTTCACCAGTGAACCAGAGGTCATCAAATTATAAATATAATGGCGCCCCAAAGTTTAAGGGGGCACAAGATGAAAAGTCCCAAAGTTAAGGGGGGCGAATAATCTAATAAATTAGCTCGGATTTGTTATATTCCGGGCTTTTTTATATGGTCCTCTTTTCTTTCTTGGACGTTTAGATATTCTCTCTTTGACCGGTGATAAGATGTTTGGCTTGTTGTAGCAATACATAAGTCGATTTCTAAATCTTTGAAAGGAATATAGTCCGTTTGAGACAGTCATCATCTTTTTAAAATTGGAGTTAAATCCTTCAATAGGACCATTAGATAATCTTCTTCCATCAACAACGATGAAAGAATTGACAATCCATTCTTTCCAATTAGACAACATTTGTATGACTGGAATAAATTCGTTTAACTTAATTATCTCTTTATTGTTGATCATTGAATCTAGCATCTTTGTAGCGGATTCATAGCCAGTTATTTGGTTCATTCTTTTATAATAGGAATAGAAGTCTTGAGCAACTTCTAAATCGGGATGAATATTAGTTATCATCTTCTGTATTTGATAGAGGTTATACCATTTATTACCAAGTCCTTTAACTTTAAATTTTTCATCCCATAATCGGTATTCTTTGAATAATGTATAATTCCATTTCTTAAGAAGATAATATTCAGTGCTTCCTTTTGGACATCCATTCATTATTCTTCTTCTCACTTTATCAAGAGCAAAGCCTATCTCTTTAATAACGTGGAACGAATCTATAGCAACGATGGCTTTAGGGAAAAATAATGTGGCAATATCTAAGTAAGGTTCCCACATATCAATAACTACATATTCAACATTCTCCCTTTCTTCTTTTGTTATCTTATTAAGATAAGTAAATAGATTATGTTTGCTTCTATCTTCTATAATGTCGACAATTTTGTTGTTTAAGAAATCGAATAATATACACGAATATGGCTTATTAAATTGATGTTTGTTGTAACATTCGTCGATAGAGAGAACTCTAGGCAAAGTGTTTCTTGACAAGTTAACAAATCTATCAAACACATCAATCGTGGCTGTATCAGATATATGAGCCCTTTCTCCAACCTCTTTCCAGGTGTTGTTGTAGAACTGAGAGCTTTCTAAAACAACTCTTATTGTTTCATAGCTAGCTCTTGATCTTTTTGGAGCGAAATTATTTGGTTCCATAAAAGTTTTGTTGCATTCTAAACACCTATATTTTCTACTTCTTAAAACAAAGATAGTTTTTCTACCTAAAAATAAAGCGTGTTTTATCTTTCTGTTTCGATATTCCCTAAAACGTAATGAAGATGATCTACAGTAGGGACAATAGCATTCCTTCTTCTTTAGTTTTATGAGAATCACGTCTCCATTATCAGTGGTTGCAACATTAAACTCTTCAACATCAGATGAGTTTATGCTTAAAAAATTAGCCAAAATTGATATAGTAATCATGGCAGTTCTCCTTTCATTGTTCTTAGCTATAAATATGATAAGAGACTGCTTTTTCATTTGTGAATATTCGGTTTCTTTTCTTCCCGGCTGTTATTCGCCAAAATATTTGGACTTCAATTCTTCAAATTATTTAGGAAAAGCACCCGCCTCCATAATGGATTAAG